>NZ_JBHZRV010000007.1:0-124985 GCF_043641955.1 Pseudoalteromonas atlantica | reverse complement strand
CCTGAGCAGCCAGCCGAATTGGCTGAAGAAGAGGACGAATTTGATTTAGACGATATCGACTCGCTTATCGATGATGCCGCGCCAAGCAATGCTGAACCTGAGCAGCCAGCCGAATTGGCTGAAGAAGAGGACGAATTTGATTTAGACGATATCGACTCGCTTATCGATGATGCTGCGCCAAGCAATGCTGAACCTGAACAGCCAGCTGAATTGGCTGAAGAAGAGGACGAATTTGATTTAGACGATATCGACTCGCTTATTGATGATGCTGCGCCAAGCAATGCTGAACCTGAGCAGCCAGCTGAATTGGCTGAAGAAGAGGACGAATTTGACTTAGACGATATAGACTCTCTTATTGATGATGTTGAGCCTGCGAGTGCCGAGGCAGAGCAGCCAACTGAATTGGCTGAAGAAGAGGACGAATTTGACTTAGACGATATAGATTCTCTTATTGATGATGCTGCGCCAGAGAGTGTCGAGGCAGAGCAGCCAACTGAATTGGCTGAAGAAGAGGACGAATTTGATTTAGACGATATCGACTCTCTTATTGATGATGTTGAGCCAGCGAGTGCCGAGGCAGAGCAGCCAACTGAATTGGTTGAAGAAGAGGACGAATTTGACTTAGACGATATCGAAGATTTAATCGATGATGTTGCAACAAACGAACAATCTCAATCAGATCAGGAAGAGCAACATACAGCGAATGAGCATGACTCAGAACTTGATGAAGCGTTGTCAGACTCAATGGAGGACTTGTCAGCTGTTGAAGATGAATTAAATGTTGATGATGTAGAAAATATAGCGTCTTCTCTCACTGACGAACCAGATTTAGAAGAGCTTGAGGAAGAGCCAGAGCTTGAGGAAGAGCCAGAACTTGAAGCAGAGCCTGAGCTTGTAGAAGAACCTGAGCTAGCAGCAGAGCCTGAACTTGAAGCAGAGCCTGAGCTTGTAGAAGAACCTGAGCTTGCAGCAGAGCCTGAACTTGAAGAAGAGCCAGAGCTTGAAGCAGAGCCAGAGCTTGAAGAAGAGCCAGAGCTTGAAGCAGAACCAGAACTTGAAGCAGAACCAGAGCTTGAAGCAGAGCCTGAGCTTGCAGAAGAGCCAGAGCTTGAAGAAGAGCCAGAGCTTGCAGAAGAGCCAGAGCTTGAAGAAGAGCCTGAACTTGAAGCAGAGCCAGAGCTTGAAGCAGAACCAGAACTTGAAGCAGAGCCAGAGCTTGAAGCAGAGCCTGAGCTTGCAGAAGAGCCAGAGCTTGTAGAAGAACCTGAGCTTGAAGAAGAGTCAGAGCTTGAAGCAGAACCAGAACTTGAAGCAGAGCCAGAGCTTGCAGCAGAGCCAGAACTTGAAGAAGAACCTGCACTTGCAGAAAAGCCAGCGCTTGTAGAAGAACCAGAGCTTGAAGAAGAGCCTGAACTTGAAGCAGAGCCTGAACTTGAAGAAGAACCAGAGCTTGCAGAAGAACCAGAGCTTGCAGAAGAACCAGAGCTTGCAGAAGAACCAGAGCTTGAAGAAGAACCTGAGCTTGAAGCTGAGCCTGAGCTTGAAGCTGAGCCTGAGCTTGAAGCTGAGCCTGAGCTTGCAGCAGAACCAGAGCTTGAAGAAGAACCAGAACTTGCAGAAGAACCAGAGCTTGAAGAAGAACCAGAACTTGCAGAAGAACCAGAGCTTGCAGCAGAGCCAGAGCTTGAAGAAGAGCCAGAGCTTGTAGAAGAACCTGAGCTTGAAGAAGAACCAGAGCTTGAAGCAGAGCCAGAGCTTGAAACAGAGCCTGAGCTTGAAGAAGAACCAGAGCTTGAAGCAGAACCAGAGCTTGAAGCAGAACCAGAGCTTGCAGAAGAGCCTGAGTTATCCGAATTATCAGAGGATGATGACTCAACGGTTATTATGGACGAAGAAGATCTTCTGGATGAATATGATGATCCGGCTTTAAAAAGTGTTGATGAATTACTAAATGAGCTGCAACAAGAGGATGATTATGTTGCTGATCCACAATGGTCTGCTATTGATGATCTTAACGATGATATTGAAGAAGTTGAAATAGATTTAGGGGATGACCCACTCGACGAAGAGGAAATTTCATCAGATATTGATTTAGCAGCTGAAGATGAATCACCTGAAGCTGAAGATGTTACCCCGAGTCAAGAGCTTGAAGAGTACCCAGAGCTTGAGCTTGACTATGAAGATATGGATTCATCTCATGATGAGGCAGAACTGCCACTAAGCCAAACAGAGCAAGATCTTGCAAATGCCATGGCTGGTGGTCAAGAAATCGATAATTTAGAGCATGATTTTGATGATGAACAGTTAATTGAAGATGACTTTATTAGCAACGAAGCATTGGAAGATGAGCTTGATGTATCAGAGTCTAGCTCAAAGCTTGAGCAAACAATTGCCCCAGAAGGTAATGAAGCAGTTGACATAGATCTCAATGATGAAAGTGAAATAGACGCTTTAATTGATGATCCAATAGAGGGTAATGAACCTGAAACATCAGCGCAAGATAACGCTGTTGATGATACTGAATTACAGTTAAGTCAAGCTGAGCAAGACTTAGCTGAGGCTATGTCCGCGAATGAAAACTCTGACACATTAGAGCAAGATTTTGATGATGAGCCCTTAATTGGGGATGAACTACTGGCTGATGATGAAAAGAAAGAGCCAGTGTTTGACAGTCAATTTGATGACCTCAATGAAGAGGGACTGGGCGAGATAGCTAACGATGACGTTGCTACAGAGTTAGAAAGTAGTATTGATGAAACAAGCTTATCAGACGATGAACTTGATGATGACTTTATGGCCGATCTTACTCAAACTGATTTTGATGCTTTACTCAGTGAGTTAGGGGAGCCTGAGCCTTTAAACATCGAAGACAGTGATGATTTTGATGTTGATTTTGATGCATTACTAAATGAAGACCTAACAGAGTTGAATGGAATATCTGACACGCCTTCAGGTGAGTTAGAAAATCCTCAAAGCACCCCTGAACCTGTTAATGACGAATTTGTTGATATTGATGCCTTGATAGAACAAAGCGATGATGCAAGCCCTGAACACGAACCTTATGACGATATTGATATGGATGTAGGGTTAAGTGAATATGATGCATTATTAGCGGGAGAAAACCCAACTGATGTTGATTTAGAGAGCGGAGGTTACTCTGCCAAGCTCGATTTAGCGCGCGCATACATTGAAATAGATGATATGGACTCAGCGCTTGATGCTATTGAGGATGTTATAGCGAATGGCCCTGAAGAAGTGCAGCAAGAAGCACAGAGTTTGAAGGCTAAATTGGTGTAAAAAACTAACAGTTAGCAGCAAAGGGCATGAACGTGAGTTTATGCCCTTTTTGCTTTTATTAGGTTGCTTTATAGCATAAAATGCCCCGTTCATTAGCACAGTAGGTAAAGCAGTAATTATGCGAGTAGCACTTGGAGTTGAATACAACGGCGCCCGATACAGTGGTTGGCAGCGTCAATCGCACGTTAACAGTGTACAACAAGAAGTAGAAACAGCGCTTTCGCGTATTTGTAATCACCCAGTTGAAATTGTTTGTGCAGGAAGAACTGATGCGGGCGTTCATGGTACGGGTCAAGTGGTGCATTTTGATACTGAGGCTGACCGAGAAATGGTTGCTTTTACCATGGGAATGAACACACTCTTACCAAAAGATATTGCTATCCGATTTGCGAAACCTGTCAGCGAAGATTTTCACGCTCGCTTTAGCGCAACAGCGAGGCGTTACCGCTACGTTATTTATAATTACGCTTACCGTGGGGCGATTATGAATGAAGGTGTTACTCATTTTTATCACCCGTTAGACGAAGTGCAAATGCAACAAGCGTGTCAATACTTGATTGGCGAGCATGATTTTACCTCGTTCCGTGCGCTGCATTGTCAAGCAAACACAGCAAATAGAACTATTCATCATTTATCTGTTAAACGCCAAGGCGACTATGTAATTATTGATATCAAAGCGAATGCTTTTTTACACCACATGGTGCGAAATATTACAGGCTGCTTAATGGATATTGGATTACATAAGCACCAGCCAGTATGGCTTAAAGAGCTACTTGATTTAAAAGAGCGCGCAAAAGCCAGTGCAACGGCTAAAGCTGCGGGTTTATATCTTGTTGATGTTGATTACCCGGAACAGTTTGAGATCCCATCAACAACGCTGGGCCCTTTATTTTTAGCTGATTCAGATCAATAAGTAATTTCCAAGCCGCTAAAAGTCAAGGTCATTTCACTACTAAGACCAGTTTTTTATACCGTCGGCGTGTAATTCATGTTTTAATTGAAAAAATTGTCTGCCTTTATATACGGGCAGGAAGCGACACAGAACAGTATTAAGAGAGTTGCAAATGAGTTGGTTAGAAAAAATCTTACCTAAAACGACGAAATCTTCAGGCCGTAAAGAGATCCCTGAAGGGGTTTGGGCTAAATGTACAGATTGTGATTCGATTTTATATAAAGCAGAATTAGAAAAATCATTAAATGTATGTCCTAAGTGTGATCATCACATGCGTGTGAGTGGACGTAAACGTCTAGAGCATTTTCTTGATGATGCAGATCGTCAAGAGCTAGGTATCGAGCACGAGCCAAAAGATGTTTTAAAATTTAAAGATTCTAAAAAGTATTCAGACCGCATTAGCGCAGCGCAAAAATCAAGTGGCGAAAAAGATGCCTTAGTTGCTATGAAAGGTCGCTTAAAAGGTATTCCTGTTGCAGCTGTTGCATTTGAGTTCTCATTTATGGGTGGCTCAATGGCGTCGGTTGTTGGCGCGCGTTTTGTTGATGCAGTTGACCAATGTTTAGAGCATAACATGCCGCTTATTTGTTTTTCTGCCTCAGGCGGTGCTCGTATGCAAGAAGCGCTTATGTCGCTAATGCAAATGGCCAAAACAAGTGCTGCACTTGCTAAGATGAGCGAAAAAGGTTTGCCGTTTATTTCTGTAATGACCGACCCTACAATGGGTGGTGTATCGGCGTCATTGGCAATGTTAGGTGATATCAATGTGGCTGAGCCAAAAGCGTTAATTGGTTTTGCTGGGCCGCGCGTTATCGAGCAAACAGTTCGTGAAACCTTACCAGATGGTTTTCAGCGCAGTGAGTTCTTATTAGAGCACGGTGCAATTGACATGATTGTAGACCGTCGTGAGATGCGTGATACGCTAGCACGTGTGCTGGCTAAATTTATGAACTTGCCTTCTACCGAACAAGAGCATAGAGTAGCGTAAATTTCAGCTTAACTGATTACACGCTATGACAAAAAACATTCCTAGCCAATCATCAAGCCTTGATGATTGGCTTTGTTATTTAGAAAGTGTTCACCCTGCAAATATTGCTATGGGCCTCGAACGCGTAGCCGATGTTGCCAACAACATTGGTTTATTAGACACATCAAGTAAAATTATCCTTATCAGTGGCACCAACGGTAAAGGCACTACTGCGCGTTGTTTAGAGTCACTATTGTTGGCTCAAGGGCACAGTGTGGGCACTTATGCTTCTCCGCATTTAATTCATTACAATGAACGCGTACGCATTAATGGTGCTGAGCTTGATGATCAATTTCATGTTGATGCTTTTGATTTGTTAGAGCAAGGCCGTGGTGAAACACCATTAACGTATTTTGAGTACGGCACTTTGGGTGCGCTGGCTATATTTAAACGTCATAAAGTTGACTACGTGCTGCTTGAGGTAGGACTTGGTGGCCGTTTTGATGCTACAAATATCGTAACCCCTTATGCAAGTGTTATTACTACAATAGATTTAGACCATAAAGAATACCTTGGCGATACCCGCGAATTAGTCGGTTACGATAAAGCGGGTATCTTTAGGTTTGATACGCCAGCGATAGTTGGAGATTTGAATATACCTCATACAGTGACTGATTACGGCACTGAAGTTGCGGCGAAAATGTATCTTTCTGGTAAAGATTTTGTCTTCAAAGAAAATCAAAATAGCTTTATTTGGCAATTTAATGAATTTGATTATGAGTTTGTAAAGCCAAGTATTCCTTGTCAAAATGCAGCTACTGCATTGACAACGCTTGCTGTGCTTAACTTATTGCCTACGAAAGAAGTAATCAATGAGTGTTTAACTAATTTAGTCGTTGAAGGACGCTTTCAGAAGCTAAGTTCATCACCTTTGGTTTATACTGATGTTGCACATAACCCTGAATCAGCACGTTACTTAACCAAAAAATTAAAGCACTTAACAGATCAAGGCTTTAAAGTTCATGCGTTAGTCGCTATGCTTAAAGATAAAGACAAAGTGGCTGTTTTAAATGAAGTAAGCCCTGTAATCGATCAATGGCACTTAGCAGGCCTTGATTGCTTTAGAGGTGATACAGTAGAAAACTTAGCCAGTGCAATGAATAATGTAAAATCTCATGCACCGCTGGCGCAATACCATAATGTTGAGAGTGCGCTAAATGCTCTGCTACCAAAAATGGATGAACGCTCAGTGCTCATTGTTTTTGGTTCATTTTTTACGGTTGCAGCAGCAATTCAATATTGGAAAAAATAGAGAGATATACAGTGAACTCAGGCTTTATAAATCGTTTAGTCGGCACTAGCATTGTAGTGATTGCAGCTATCATTTTTATTCCAAATATTTTGGATGGTGAGAAAGTGCATTACCAAGAAGGGTTTAAGGCCATACCTGAGCGTCCTGAGTTCAAAACCATTGATTTGCAAGAAGCAATAGATGAGTCGTTTGCCCATGCTGAGCAACCTAAAGCTCAAGTCGTTGAAGATATTGCCAGTGATGATGAATTACTTGATGAGAGTAAATCAGACAAGGCGCCTGAGGTTATAACTGCAGAACCTGAATTCGTTGCAGCAACAACGGATAGCGATGGACCAGTTAACACCAATTCAATACCAGCGGAGAATACTCAAAAGCAGGTAAAGCAAGCCCCAGAGCCCGTTCGTCAGCCAGAAGAAAACCTAACAAAAATGGCGTATGTGATTCAGTTAGGTAGCTTTTCTCATGCAGCGAATGTTAAATCTCTACAAGCTAAACTCAAGGCTAATGGTTTTAAAACTTTTACCCGCCCAGTTAAAACTCCAAACGGTACTTTAACCAAAGTTTTTGTTGGTCCATCGCTGGATAAAGCACAACTTCAAAGCAAACTACCTGAATTGAAAGAACTTACTAAGTTAAACGGTAAGGTTACGCAATTTGAAGTAACAAAATGATCTGGCAATTGGGTGGTTTGTCTTATAGAATGCGCCCCAAATTAACGACTAGTTGGTTATTATGATCTGGGTTGATTACGCCATTCTTGGCATTATTGCACTGTCTACTATCATAGGTTTAATTCGTGGCTTCATTAAAGAAGCAATGTCTTTAGCCGTATGGGCAGGGGCTTTTATCATTTCTAGTTTATTTTACCAATATTTAGCCTCCTTCCTAACCAGTATTTCTGAACCCCTTTTAAGAAATGCAGCGGCCATTGCCATATTATTCTTTGCGACGCTATTGTTAGGCGGAATGTTAAACTACCTCTTAGGTGAACTTGTACAACGTACAGGCTTATCTGGCACCGACCGTGTCTTTGGCATTGTGTTTGGTGCACTGCGTGGCGTGTTGGTCGTGAGCGCGTTACTCTTCTTTCTTGATGCTTTTACCGGTGCGCCAAATACGCATTGGTGGGGTAATTCTATTTTGATCCCAGAATTTGGCTTTGTTGTTGAGTGGTTCTTTTCGTACCTCGAAAACAATTCAAGCTTTTTAAATTCGGTCAACCGTTAATCACCGAGGAAAAATTGCATGTGCGGTATCGTTGGAATAGTCGGAACATCTCCTGTAAATCAGGCGATATATGATGGCTTAACTGTTTTGCAACACCGTGGTCAAGATGCTGCGGGCATCATTACCATAGAAAACAACACGTTTAGTTTACGTAAAGCAAATGGCTTAGTGAAAGATGTTTTTCACACCCGTCATATGAAACGCTTACAAGGGACTATTGGTATCGGCCATGTACGCTACCCTACAGCTGGCTCGTCTAGCTCGTCAGAAGCACAACCTTTTTACGTGAACTCGCCGTTTGGTATTGCTTTAGCTCATAATGGTAACTTAACCAATGCAGAGCAGCTTAAAGAGCAGTTATTCTCTGAGGCACGCCGTCACGTTAACACGACATCGGATTCTGAAATTTTACTTAACATCATGGCTCATGAGTTGAGTAAAGCAGACAAGCTAAAGCTTGATCCTGAAGATGTGTTCACTGCTGTCACCGAAGTTATTAGCAAAGTACAAGGTGGCTATGCTGCCATCGCAATGGTAATTGGCCATGGTGTGCTTGCATTTCGCGATCCTAATGGTATTCGTCCATTGGTATTTGGTAAGCGAGAAACTGCAAGCGGTACTGAGTACATGTTCGCTTCGGAAAGTGTGGCACTAAAAACTGATGGTTTTGAGTTTGTACGTGATGTAGCACCAGGCGAAGCAATTTACGTAACCGAAGCTGGTGAGTTTTATTCTCAAGCTTGTGCTGAAAAAGCATCTTATTCACCATGTATTTTTGAGTTTGTTTATTTTGCGCGTCCAGATTCAAACATTGACCGTATGTCAGTTTATGCAACGCGCGTAAATATGGGTACCAAGTTAGGCGAAAAAATAGCACGTGACTGGGCTGACAAAGACATTGATGTGGTTATTCCTATTCCTGAAACATCGTGTGATGTAGCGCTTGAGATAGCCCGAGTACTTGAACTGCCTTACCGTCAAGGTTTTGTAAAAAACCGTTATATTGGCCGTACGTTCATTATGCCTGGTCAAGAAATGCGTAAAAAGTCAGTGCGCCAAAAGCTAAACGCAATAGATCGTGAGTTCAAAGGTAAGAATGTTTTACTCGTTGATGACTCAATTGTGCGTGGTACTACTTCAGCTCAAATCGTTGAAATGGCCCGTGAGTCAGGCGCTAAGAATGTATACTTTGCCTCAGCTGCACCAGAGATTCGCTTCCCGAACGTGTATGGTATTGATATGCCATCTGCTGCTGAGCTAATTGCTCATGGTCGTGAAGTAGAAGACATTAACGCTAGCATTGGCTCTGATGGTTTAATCTTCCAATCACTTGATGACTTAATTGCAGCAGTTCGCCAAGAAAATCCAGAAATTAGCCGTTTTGAAACTTCAGTATTTGACGGTCAATACATTACTGGTGGTATCGATCAAGATTACCTTAATCGTATTGATAGACTGCGTAATGATTCCGCTAAATCAACGCGAGAAAGCGCAATGTCTTCAGGGTTAGAATTACATAATCAAGAAGAAAACGGTTCAGATTAACTGAATTGAAACCACAAAAAAAAAGGAGCTAATTTAGCTCCTTTTTTGCATAGGAAAGGAAAATAACGAAACACATTTTATAACTTTTTTACGCCTGTTTTCTACTTCATAAGATTCTTAGTGATTGTATGGGTTACTTATGTAAATGTAGGATCAATAATACCATTCGTCCATAACATGGCCGTGACTGCTAGAATAATTACCAATAGTATTAAGCCGCATGTAACAACTGAACTTGCGTAAATGAACCCTCTCTCTTCTGGTATGTGCATTAAAATTGGTACGCCTGTGTACAGCAAATAAACCGAATATGCTAATGCGACCATGCCCGCACAAACCACGAACCACAACTCAGGTATAAATGCTGCTAGTGCAGACATAAATACAGGTGTAGACGTGTAGGCTGCAAGCTCCAACGTTTGCGTAAAAGTGGGTTTAGCGCCAAATGTAACAGCCATCCAGTGAGACAAATAGGCAAGTGCAAAAACCCCCACAATTAGTGCCGCATACATGGCAATTGCAATTAAAACAGCACTGTCATGTGTTAAAAATACAGGGTTTCCAGCGCCTATGCTCCAGCCCAAATACACTGAGGAATAATACCCCATTGCAGATGGAAATAATGCAATTAGCAGGATGTGAGAAAGACTATAGCTTAGGCTTTCATGGCGGTTGTCTATGGTTTGCCACTCTTCGAGTGGATGGGCATATATGCCCCATAAATGGTTTAAAATCATTGTGTGTGCCCCTTAAAAAGTATTGTCTACTGTTTTATTTTTATACAGCTTATATTAAGTTATGGTTCAGTAATTGGTCCTTGTCAAGAAAGTGCTATTTGCGAAGGTGTATTAGACATTAGTAGAGGCAGAGCCGATTTATTTTAGTAGATGTTCCGTGGTAATATACTGGTTCATTTATTCTATTTAAGAGCACTTCCAACTGTGTCACATAGCGAACTTTTGCAACCAATTAACAATTTTTTAAACTGTGAAACGCCAAATGGTTGGATCGATAAAGCAACTAAAAAAGAAAACTTGTCTGTAATTTTAATTGACCACTTGATCTGTGAATTAAAAGCCGCGCAAAGTGCAATGTTTTTAATCAGGAAGTACGCAGTAGACAAGGAAAGTAGTGATGCATTACTGGAGTGGCTTAAACCATTTGAAACGCTCATTTACAAGCGTGAGGGAAATTGGCGTGATTTAGCATCCAAAAACAAACTGACTAAATCGATCATTCCTAAATCTAACTCACCTTATGGCCAAGATTTAATTGATAAAATGGTGATGTTGATAAAAGAAGAGCTGCATCATTTTTATCAAGTGCTTGAAATTATGGATGAGTATGATGTTGAGTATCAAAGTATTACGCCGTGTCGTTATGCTAAGGGTATGCTGCGTCACGTCAAAACATTTGAGCCAGACGCATTAGTGGATAAACTGATTGTAGGTGCATACATAGAGGCTCGCTCATGCGAACGGTTCGCAAAACTTGCACCGCATGTTGATAAGCGCCTTGGTGACTTTTATATTTCACTGCTGCGCTCCGAAGCTAGGCACTACCAAGATTACTTAACACTCGCACAAGAGATAGCGGATTTTGATATTACGGAACGGGTTGAATTTTTTGGTAATCTAGAAGCCGACCTTATTATCACTCCCGATGAAGATTTTAAATTTCACAGCGGGAACCCAGCTTAATAATAAAGTAGTGTTTACTAGAATAGTCAAGAGTGAGCAATATGAACCGCGCTAAGCCAAATAAGGCTTAGCGATTTATTTTATCAACGTTATTTCTTTTCGATCTTTGTTTTTATTTTTCCTCACTAATTATTTCATCCATTTTCTATTAATATTTTAGATTATTTAGTTCCCCCTTGATTTCATTGCTACGTTGTAGTTAGCAAGAGTGCTTTGAAGTTAATAGCTACTTTGTAAAATATTAAAATAAAACATTTTTATCTTTTTTCTTTCACTTTTATTTTAAAAATTAGACACGCTTAGATCTCTCTTCTAATCTTAAAGATCTATGTACTGCTCGCAGGTACTTTATTCAAGTGACGTCAGTTACATATACTGTTTATGTTTTTAAGTTTAGGTGAATTATATGAGCGACACAGAGGGATTATTTACATTTGCGGAAGAACCTGAATCGGTGGATACACACTTGAAAGTATGGAAAATTTTGAGTGTTGAAGATGATATAGATTATCAAAATGCATTAATCAATAGCTTAAAAGCTCTCAATGTTAAAGATGGTTATAGGTTTGAGTTACTGAGGGCAAACTCTGTATCAGAGGCGGCACTTGCTTTAAGTATGCACCAAGATATTGCACTTATTTTTATTGATGTAGTGATGGAAGATGATGACTCTGGGCTGCGTTTGGTTAATACAATAAGGGAGGTAATCGGTAATGCAGAGATGAGAATTGTCCTTTTGACTGGACAACCTGGCTTTGCGCCTGAAGCTGAAGTAATGAAAATGCTCGATATTGACGAGTATTGGAATAAATCAGACATTTCTGCTGAAAAACTACAATCAATTGTAAACAGCAATATGCGGACTTGGGAATATATTTCGCAGATTAAATCTGCCAAACAAGGTTTACAACTGGTATTAGATGCTTCCCGTAGTATTAATAGTAAGCATGATATGGCTTCCTTTTCTTACGCCGTGCTTGAGCAAATTAGTAACATTTTAAAAATTACACAAGGAGGGGGGATTTTTTGTTCGAGCAATTCTACTGCAACGTCTGAGGCAGTAATATTGTCTACGCAGGGTTGCTTTAAAGGTAAAAAAGGGCAGTTAGTTGAAGCCAGTCTTAGCGAAGAGGTTTTGCACGATTTCAAACTTGCAATTGAGAAAAAGCAGCATGTTTTTGCAAAGCATCACACTGTTTTCTTTTTTGATTCTGTAACGGCTGGGGGTGTCGACTACATTACGATTGTTAAATCAGACAACCCTATTAGTGAACAACATGAATACCTACTTAAAGTATTTAGTGAGAATGTGAGCAGTGGCTTTGCTAACATTTCATTGTTAAATCGATTAACTGAGCTTGCGTATACTGATGTGTCACTTAATCTTAAAAATCGGAACTGGTTAATACGTGAAATAAAAACAATGAACGCACGGGAACGCTTAAAAGCGCGTTTACTTGTTTTTGATATCTATCAGTTTGATGAGAAGTCATTTACTTTTGGCCACGATTTTTGTAATAAATTAATAAAACTTGTTTACGAAAGCATCGCAACAGTATTTGCAGATTTTGAACCCAGGATTGCACTGATCAGTAACAGTGCATTTGGTATGTTGGTTAGCACTGACTTTGATATTACTCCTGCGATAAGTAATTTTCATAACAAGCAGCTGTATGTGATAAAGGAAGTTAAGCAATTTATAGATGTGCGTGTACTCGAGCTTTGGCTAAATGATGCGATAGGCCTTTCGCCAGAAAAAGTAATTAATTTGGCAGAATCGAGCCTAAATTCTACGCTGGCTAGTCAGTTAAAATATATAAAACATAATGAAGAAAAAACAAAAGCTATAACTCGGCGTTACGAATTAATGGCGCAATTAAGAACCGCAATTGGTAATAAAAACCTTGAGGTAGCTTGCCAACCTAAAATGAGTCTGTCTTGTGCTTCGCCCATAGGCTTCGAGGCTCTTGCTAGGTGGCGCTTAGCTGACGGCACTTTTGTACGTCCTGACGAGTTTATCGAGCTTGCAGAAACTGCTGGGCTCATCAACGAGTTAGACAGCGTAATTTTTGAGAAAGTATTACAGGCTCATGAGTTGTTAAATAGCTATGGTGTTTCCCTGCCTATCGCATTTAATGCCTCTTCATTTGATTTAGTGGAGCCATATTATTTTGAACAGATAAAGGCGAAAATCGAACAGTATGGTATTTCCCCTGCTTTATTAGAGTTGGAAGTTACTGAAACGCAAGCTATAAGCAACTATAGTTTAATCAGGCAGGCGCTTAAGAAGTTTATTGATTTTGGTATGGCAGTAAGCATTGATGACTTCGGTACAGGATATTCGTCATTGGCACACATAAATGAAATACCCTGCACGTCAATAAAAATAGATCAATATTTTGTGACTGATCTTGAATCAAATGAAAATAATCAATATATGATAAAAATGATTCTTTCTTTGGCAGAACAATATAACTTTTCTGTTATTGCTGAGGGGGTTGAAAATGAGTTTGAGGCTAATTGGTTGCTAGAGCAAGGGTGTAAAACAGCACAAGGTTATTATTTTTCTAAGCCCCAATTTATTGACGATTTACTCGTTTGGCTTAAGCAATTTGAGACAACGTAAATGAGTAAATTTGATGCTCTTCCGATCGCCTCTAAAAAGGGCTTGGTTGTAAAGTCTATATTTAGTTTGTTTATCAACTTTTTAATTGTTTGGTTGGTCTTTGAACAAGTGTATCAGCGTGAAATTAACGCAATAAAATCGCAACAAGATGAAAAGCTGGTGACGATTAATAACGAAATAACAAGGGAAGTAAGCAGTATTGAAAAGCTAACTAAAATACTTGCACAAGGTCCTATTTTAAAGAAGGATGCGTTAGATTCAGCTTCATCACTTTATGCTTTAAGGCCTAATATAAACGATTACTTATCAAATTTTGCAGTGGCTACGAATAATATTTCACAAATTAGATGGATAGACTCTCAGGGTCAAGAGCGATTTAGGGTTGATATAAATGACAATCAAAGCACAATCGTTCAACAACGCCATTTACAAAATAAAAAAAATAGATACTACTTCATTCAGGGTATGCAAGTTGCAGCACCAGATACGTATACTTCTGCGATTGATCTGAATGTAGAACGCGGGAAAATAGTTAAACCACACCAGCCAACCATCCGCGTAACCTATAGAACAAACAGGGAAAAATATCTTATAGATGGCTTATTAGTGGTGAATTTTAATCTGAATTATCTTTTTTCAGATATACAGCAGTACAATCAAAAAACCTCTCAGGTAAGTCTTTTAAATCAAAGTGGTTTTTGGCTCTTGCATAAAGACCCTGCGTTAGAGTGGGGGTTTATGTATAACAATTCAAATAATACGTTAGCATCTCAATCACCTGAACTTTGGAGCACAATAGTACAGAGCGAAATAGACAGTAATTCAGTCTTAATGGATGATACGTTGTACACATACCGACTGTCTTTGCTTTCCCTTCTAGAAAATAAAAGTAATGAAAGCAAAAAAATCATCATTTTACTAAACAGCCGAAATGGGCAGATTATTAATGAAAAAGAGTTTGCTGCTCAACTTGCTATAATACTTGGCTTGTTATTAAGTCTGATTAGTTTTGGTTTGATTTATCGTGATCAAAAATACCAAAATAAATTATTAACTCTGTCACATAAACTAAACATTGAAAAGGTTGAGCTTGGTATTGTGAATCGCCAATTTGATGCCACAATTAAACAGCAGCAGAGATTACAAGCAAGTTTGATAGAAGCGCGTAAACTTTCATCGCTAGGCCTGCTTGTTGCTGGCGTTGCACATGAAATGAATACGCCTATCGGTGGCGCTATAATTTCAGTATCTAATGCCGACATGGCCTTGAAAAAGCTGAATAATGCAGTGAAAGAAGGGTTAACCAAGTCAATGCTAGATGAAACGATGCTTAGCATTGATGAGAATTTAACTCTCGCTAAAACAAATTTAGATAAAACGGCAGTTTTAGTTAAAAGCTTTAAAAAAATGGCTATTGATCGTCACACTGATGAGCTTGTGCTGTGTGATATAGAAAAACTAATAAAAGAATTACTCATTTCATTAAACTCACGGTTAAAAAACTCTCCAATTAAAATTAGGACTCAATTCTTAACAAACAAACAGATAGTTAGTCGATCTGGTATTATTTCACAAGTAATTGAAAACTTAATTATGAACGCGTTGAGTCATGCATTTGAAGAATCTCAAACTGGAGAAGTAGAAATTAAAGTTGAGCTAAATGATGATAAAGGAATAATACTCACTATTTCTGACAATGGGTGCGGTATTAGTGATGAAGTAAAAAATAATATATTGGAACCTTTTTATACAACTGCGCGAGGAAAAGGGAATACGGGCTTAGGCTTATACATGGTACATCAATGGGTCACTGAGGTATTGCATGGTGAGCTTATACTAGACTCAGACCCAGATAGTGATGACTTTTATAAAACCCAATTTATTATAACGATACCCGATTTAGGGTGAAGCGACGCAAGTGCTTTCCTAAAAAGGAGTCGATATTAATTTTTGAGATTTAGGTGTTACAACTAGATAAGACCCTTGTGTATACCAGTCACCCAGAACTGTACGAGTAAGGACTGCGCCACGTTCATTATAGTGATGTACATCAGGGCGGTGAGTATGTCCGTGGATCATATTAGTGACTTGGTGCTGTGCAAAAACACTCAGAACGGCTTCTTGAGTCACATCAAGTATTTCTAGTGATTTTCCCGCCTGGTTTTGTTTTGATTTTTCACGGGCTTTTTTTGCCACACTTCGACGATACCACAATGGAAGTGCCAGCATTAACCGCGGCCACCACCAACCACGCGCTTTTTTTCTGAACTTTTGGTATTCAACATCCTGTGTACACATTTCATCGCCATGCAAAATAACTGTTGGCGTGCCATACAAGTCAATGACGGTTTGCTCAGGAAGTAACGTCATTCCCGCTTGCTTTGCGTATTTATCACGAATAATAAAATCGCGGTTGCCATGGATGAAAAATACGGGGGTACCATTGTCGCTAATATATTTTAAACGGGTTGCAACCTCTTTGGACAAAGGTGTTTCATAATCATCACCTACCCATACCTCAAAAAAGTCACCTAAGATATATAAAGCATCAACATCTTGATTAACGATGTGGCTATCTAAAAACTGGAAAAAAGCAGCGCTTATATCTGGGCGGCTTTCAGATAAGTGTAGATCGGCAATAAAATAGGTTTGGCGCATGTGAACTCGAAGTTAAACGCTGATTAGACAAAAAAGCGGGTCAAAAACCCGCTCTTAGTTTAAAGCTAACTTAGTTTACAGTTACGCTTTTGATAATAACATCATCAAGTGGTACATCTTGATGGAAGCCTGAACTGCCTGTAGCAACGGCTTTGATTTTCTCAACTACATCCATGCCCTCAACAACTTCAGCAAATACGCAGTAACCCCAACCTTGTGAAGTTTCGCTGCTAAAGTTTAAGAAGTCATTGTCGTTCACATTAATGAAAAACTGGGCTGTCGCTGAGTGTGGATCAGGCGTACGTGCCATTGCTAGTGTACCTTTTTTATTTGAAAGGCCATTGTTTGCTTCGTTTTGAATAGGATCATGTACTTCTTTTTGCGTCATACCTGGCTCAAAACCACCACCTTGAACCATAAAGCCATCAATTACACGGTGAAAGATAGTACCGTCGTAAAAGCCTGCATTTGCATACTGTAAAAAGTTTTTAACAGTGTTAGGTGCATCTTCTTTGTGCATGTTTATGGTGATATCACCAAAGTTTGTATGTAGAACAACCATGAGGTTTCCTATTAGCTGATTTATTTAGCGCTATTTTATCTTAGTTAGCTAAGATTAACAAAGTGCTTATTGATTTGATAAAGCGCTAGAGCAGGGGCTTTGCAAGTGGTAACATAACCAATCAAGTAAACAGTCAAGGACTTAAAATAAATGGTAAATATATACAACACACTCACGCGTCAAAAAGAGCAGTTTAAACCTATGGTCGATGGAAAAATCGATATGTATGTGTGTGGTATCACCATTTATGATTACTGTCACATTGGTCATGCACGTACATTTGTTGGTTTTGACGTTATCGTGCGCTATCTTCGCCACCTTGGTTATGATTTAAAGTATGTGCGCAATATCACAGATGTAGATGATAAAATTATTAAGCGTGCCAATGAAAACGGTGAATCGATTAATGACTTAACCACCCGTATGACAGTCGCTATGCATGAAGACTTTGATAGTTTAAACATGTTAC
This sequence comes from Pseudoalteromonas atlantica, assembly GCF_043641955.1. GTDB lineage: Bacteria > Pseudomonadota > Gammaproteobacteria > Enterobacterales > Alteromonadaceae > Pseudoalteromonas > Pseudoalteromonas atlantica_A. Next base: position 107,667 of record NZ_JBHZRV010000007.1, on the reverse strand, counting down.
GCCCTGATATCGAACCAACAGTAACTGGTCATATGGATGAGATCATTGAAATGGTTGAGCGTTTAATCGCTAAAGGTCATGCTTATGTTGCTGCGGATGGCGATGTATTGTTTGACGTATCGACTTTTGAGCAATACGGTGCGCTTTCACAGCAAGATTTAACTATGCTGCAAGCAGGTTCACGCGTTGAAGTTGCACAAGATAAAGATGATCCTCTTGATTTTGTATTGTGGAAAAAAGCCAAAGCGGGTGAGCCTTCTTGGTCTTCGCCGTGGGGCGAGGGTCGCCCTGGTTGGCACATCGAATGTTCGGCAATGAGCTCTAAGCATTTAGGTGAGCATTTTGATATTCATGGTGGCGGTTCAGACTTACAGTTTCCGCATCATGAAAACGAAATTGCACAATCGTGCTGTGCAAATAATGGTAAATATGTAAATACTTGGCTCCACACTGGTATGGTGCAAGTAAATAAAGAAAAGATGTCTAAATCATTAGATAACTTTTTCACCGTACGCGATGTACTTAAAGAGTATGACGCTGAATCGGTACGTTACTTTTTGATCTCAGGTCATTACCGTAGCCAGCTAAATTACTCGCAAGAGAATTTAGATCAAGCACGTTCTTCACTTGAACGCATTTATACTGCACTGCGTGGTGTTGAACCTATCGCGTGTGAACTTGAAAGTAACGACCATGTTGTTAAGTTCAGAAAAGCTATGAACGATGACTTTAATACACCTGAAGCATTACCGGTGTTATTTGAACTGGCTAAAGAGCTTAACCGGGTTAAAGATTCAGATGCAAAGCAAGCAGGTAAACTTGCTTATGTTTTACGTTGTCTTGGAGAAGTACTGGGCGTAGCACAGCAAGCACCAGAAGCGTTTTTACAAGGTGGCCAAGCTGATGATGAAGTTGCGCAAATTGAAGCGTTAATTGTTAAGCGTAACGATGCCCGTGCAAATAAAGATTGGGCTGCTGCTGATGAAGCACGTGATGCCCTTAATGCATTAGGTGTGGTGCTAGAAGACTCTGCCGGTAAAACAACTTGGCGTAAAGCATAAACTCGTTTTATTACACGTTTTAAAAGGTTGCCAAATTGGCAACCTTTTTTGTTTTTGTATATTGACCTTAACTCAAGTTGAGGTTTTACCCTAGCATTTCTTAAATATAAAAAAGGAATGAAATGAATATTCTGCTTGCCATGATCCCTGCTTTTTTATGGGGCACGACCTACGCTGTAACCAAGTATGCTACGCCTGATTGGCCGCCTATTTTACTTGGTGCAATACGGGCATTACCTGCGGGTTTATTATTACTACTGATCAGACCGACTTGGCCACAATTAAGACAGTGGCGTGGTTTAATTGTATTAGCATTGGTTAATATCGCTTTATTTTTTAGCTTTATCTTTGTTATGGCGATTAATTTACCTGCTGCCATTGCGGGAGTAGGTATGGTTTCCGTGCCTGTTGTAGCTTTGTTGTATGCATGGCTGTTTAAAGGGCAGCGACCTGCGCTATTACAGTCTGTATGTGCGTTAACGTTAGTTTATTTGGCATGGCTGTTATTCGACCCACAACACGTTTCGCTTAACTTGTTAGGCATTGCAGCACTGGTAGGGGCGTTATTGACAATCGTTATTGGCAGTACATTAGTGCAGAAGATCACTACGCACATCCATTGGTGGACAGTGCTGACTTGGCAGTTAATTTTAGGAGGCTCATTGTTGGGTATTGCCGCGTTAGTACAGGCATTTTACATTGAGCCACAGGCTTATCAAATACTGGCTCAGGCGTTTACTCCAAGTCAATGGTTTGTACTATTTTGGTTGGTTGTACCCAATACTGCATTGGCTTATGCGTTATATGTTTGGCTTCTTGGGCGGATGAGCGTAGTTGAGTTTACCTTTGGCACGATTGCTAACCCAATTGCAGGTATTATTTGTGCCATCGTTTTATTAAATGAGCAATACCAAGCATGGCAATATTTGATTATGGCTTTAATGATATGTTTTTCAGTATTACCGCAAGTTATTAAGTTAGTTAAACGCAGAGTAAAAGAAGCTTAAGGTATTAATTAATAGTTAAAAGGGTTACTTAAATAGCAACCCTTTTAAAAGATAATTAGCATTTAACTGTGATATTTCTCACACGCTTCTAATGTATTTTCTATTAAGCTTGCGACTGTCATTGGCCCAACACCTCCAGGTACAGGTGTAATGAAGTGTGCTTTTTGTTCAGCGACATCATACTGTACATCACCGACTAACTTACCTGTATCTAAACGGTTAATACCTACATCGATAACAATCGCACCTTCTTTAACCCAGTCACCCGGTATAAACTCAGGCTTACCTACCGCAACAACCAGCAAATCAGCTCGACGTACATGGGTTTCTAAATCTTGAGTAAATTTATGGCACACAGTTGTAGTACAACCTGCAAGTAATAACTCTAATGCCATCGGGCGACCAACAATATTTGATGCACCAACAACAACAGCATGCATTCCTTTATATTTAACACCTGTTGAGTCAAGTAATGTGATAATCCCTTTAGGTGTACAAGGGCGTAGAGCTGGCATACGCTGTGCTAAACGGCCGATGTTGTATGGGTGAAAACCATCCACATCTTTTAAAGGCGTAATGCGCTCAAGGATTTTCTCTGCGTCAAGGCCTTCAGGTAAAGGTAATTGAACTAAAATACCGTCTACTGTTTTATCATTATTTAGCTCATCGACTAGATCTAACAGTGCTTGCTCTGATGTGTCAGCAGGTAAATCAAATGATTTTGATACAAAACCAACTTCTTCACAGGCTTTGCGCTTGGAACCAACATATACTTGGCTCGCAGGGTCTTGTCCTACAAGTACAACCGCAAGTCCCGGAGCACGTAAACCTTTCGCTACTCGTTCACTTACTTTCTCTGCTACTGCACTTCGTACTTGTTTAGCTATTGCCTTACCATCGATGATGTTTGCCGTCATGGGTGACCTTTAATTAGGGTTAGTTAACTTGAAACCGATACATAGCAAGAAACAATCGTTTTTTAAGGGGTAAACGAGACTGGCTTTAACCAGCGCTGTTTTTCTTGCTATTTAGTCTGCCTATTTTCGCAGAAAAGCACCAAAGCGCCAAGTTGCTTTTTTTAGATATGCAGCACAATTAAATAAAACAGTTGAAATTTTAGCTTATTTTTACAATATTTAGCCATTGTGAACTAAAAATGACCGATTGATTTATTTTCTTAAAAAAAGGTTTGACCTAATCCAGCCAAATCACTATTATGCACCCCGTTGTCAACGAGGTCACTCGCAGACAATAGTAAGCATCGGCGATTAGCGCAGTTTGGTAGCGCACTTGGTTTGGGTCCAAGGGGTCGCAGGTTCAAATCCTGCATCGCCGACCACTTTTTCTAAAGTGTAGCAAGATTGGTTTGGGTATTTCCAATTCAGTCGCAAGTTAAAATCTTGAATTGCTGACCACTTTTTTAAAGTAGCTTATTGGTCCGCTATGAAGTTTTCGATGCGCCCATAGCTCAGCTGGATAGAGCAACGCCCTTCTAAGGCGTCGGTCGAAGGTTCGAATCCTTCTGGGTGCGCCATTTCGAAAACAAGTAAATACCGTGGTGATTGTAGCTCAGTTGGTAGAGCCCCGGATTGTGATTCCGGTTGTCGTGGGTTCGAGCCCCATCAGTCACCCCAATTTACAAAAAAGAATATCGGCGATTAGCGCAGTTTGGTAGCGCACTTGGTTTGGGTCCAAGGGGTCGCAGGTTCAAATCCTGCATCGCCGACCACTTTCTTAAAGTGGTCTTAAACTCACAGTTTAAGTGTTCAATAGAAAATAAAAGTTTAATACTTCAATATCGGCGATTAGCGCAGTTTGGTAGCGCACTTGGTTTGGGTCCAAGGGGTCGCAGGTTCAAATCCTGCATCGCCGACCACTTATTTATGATTTAAAGCGTCGCAAGATTGGTTTGGGTATATTCAATTCAGTCACAGGGTAAAATCCTGTACAGCCGACCACTTTCTTCAATAAAATATTTTAGTAAACTCACCACAAACTATATTTAAACTCTGAATAGCTGATAAATTCTTTATTTATAGCTACGTTATTCTGAAAAATTAGCCTCAACCTACTTAAACTTCCCATTCAAAGCGCATTTTTTATTCATTTTGCTTCTATAATTCGCGTTCTAACCAAATAATTGCCCCCATGACTCGACTATCATAAATATTAGGTTATAATGCCGCGTCTATTGTTTAACATAGTGCCCGAAGGGCAGAGCAGCATTGGTATCTTATAGTGAAGATGGAGTTTAAACGTCCTATTAGTGGCTTTTAACGTATCAAACGCATAGTGATAACCGTGTTTGTAAGGAAGGCGAACAGTCGCCAAAATTGAAGATTGAGGTAAATCATGCAAGTTTCTGTTGAGACGACTCAAGGCCTTGAGCGCCGTCTGACCATCACCGTTCCTGCAGAGAACGTTGAGACCGAAGTAAAAAAACGCTTACAACAACTGTCTAAAACCCAGCGTATTGATGGTTTCCGTCCTGGTAAAGTACCAACGTCTGTAATCAACAAACGTTACGGTGGCGCAGTGCGTCAAGAAGTTGCTGGTGAACTAATGCAGCGTAACTTCTACGAAGCAATCGTAGCTGAAAAAATCAACCCAGCAGGTACGCCTACTTTCGCTCCTAAAGCGTTAGAAGCTGGCAAAGATTTAGAATTCTCTGCAACATTTGAAGTTTACCCTGAAGTTGAAGTTCAAGGTTTAGACAAGATTGCTGTAGAAAAACCTGCTGTTACTGTAACTGACGAAGATTTAGCTAACATGCTAGAAACACTTCGTAAGCAACATGCTGAGTGGGCTGATGTTGATGCTGCTGCTGGCGAAAATGACCGTGTAACGGTTGACTTCGAAGGTAAAATCGATGGTGAAGTATTTGAAGGCGGTAAAGCTGAAGACTTCCCACTAGAACTTGGCCAAGGTCGTATGATCCCAGGTTTTGAAGATAACATCGTAGGTAAGAAAGCAGGCGAAGAAGTTGTTGCTGATGTAACATTCCCTGAAGATTACCATGCAGAAAACCTTAAAGGTAAAGCAGCTCAATTCACTATTACTGTGAAGAAAGTTGAAGCACAAGAACTTCCTGAGCTTAGCGAAGAATTCGCAACTAAGTTCGGTGTAACTGAAGGTGGCGTTGACGCACTTAAAGAAGAAGTTAAAAAGAATATGACACGTGAACTTGACCAAGCGGTTAAAGCTAACGTGAAAGATCAAGCTATCAAAGGTCTTTTAGCTAACAACGAAATTGATGTGCCTAAAGCACTAGTAGATCAAGAAATTGATGCACTACGTCAGCAAGCAGCACAACGTTTTGGTGGCGACGCTAAAAACATGCCTGAGCTTCCAGCTGAATTGTTTCATGAGCAAGCAGTAACGCGCGTTAAAACTGGCCTTTTATTAGGCGAAGTAATTAAAGCGAACGAGATCAAAGTTGATGACGCTAAAGTTGAAGCGTTAATCGCTAATGTTGCATCAGCATACGAAGATCCAACTGAAGTAGTAGAATACTACAAAGCAAATGATCAACTTATGCAGCAAATGCGTAATGTAGCAATGGAAGAGCAAGCAGTTGAAGCTATTTTAGCTAAAGCAACCGTGTCTGACGTTGAAAAAGCATTTGATGACATCATGAATCCACAGCAAGGTGCTTAATAAGTCATTGACTTAAGCCCTCGCTAACGATTAAATGGCTCGTGTTACTCTGTATTATACAGCGTGCCCGAGCCATTTTAGTTTGTGGCCTTCAATTTTGCCAAAAAGATAACTATGCTTTTCATAAAATAAGACAAGTATAAGCGCATAAGGAATAGAATAAGTATGAATAACACTGGTATTACAGATCCTCTAAATGCATTAGTTCCAATGGTTGTTGAACAGACAGCGAAAGGCGAGCGCTCGTATGATATTTATTCGAGACTATTAAAAGAGAGAATCATTTTTTTAACGGGTCAAGTTGAAGACAACATGGCAAATCTAATCTTAGCGCAAATGCTATTTTTAGAATCTGAAAACCCTGATAAAGATATCTTTTTATACATAAATTCACCGGGCGGTTCAGTAACTGCAGGTATGGCTATTTACGATACAATGAATTTTATTAAACCAGATGTAAGTACTATCTGTGTTGGCCAAGCGGCTAGCATGGGCGCTTTCTTACTCACTGCTGGTGCTAAGGGCAAGCGTTTCTGCCTGCCTAACTCACGTGTAATGATTCACCAACCATTAGGTGGTTTCCAAGGTCAAGCTTCAGACTTTGAAATACATGCTAAAGAAATCCTGTCTATTAAAGACAAGCTTAACCGTTTAATGTCAGAGCACACAGGCCAGCCATTAGACATTATTTCACGTGATACAGATCGTGATAACTTTATGAGCGCTAGCCAAGCTGTTGAATATGGCCTGGTTGATTCAGTGTTCTCTAATCGCGACAGTAAGTGAAAATCACTAAGCTAGTATCTCAAGTTACTAGCTTAGGTTGATTACACTGTGAAAACCATTATTTTTTGGTATAGTTAAGCGTATTAAAATAGCTGCTAATAATTTTGGCAGCCAACGTATAAGATGAGGTAGCTGAATGTCTGACACTCCTACAGACGGCGACAAAAGTAATAAATTGTTATACTGCTCTTTTTGCGGCAAAAGCCAGCACGAAGTTCGTAAGCTAATAGCAGGCCCTTCAGTATACATTTGTGATGAATGTGTTGAGCTGTGTAACGATATTATCAGGGAAGAAATTAAAGACATTGCGCCTAAGCACAATACGTCTGATAAGCTGCCTGCACCAAAAGAAATTCGTAATCACCTAGATGACTACGTTATTGGTCAGGATCACGCTAAAAAAGTATTGTCTGTAGCGGTATATAACCACTACAAGCGCTTACGTAATCAAAATACAACATCTGATATTGAACTTGGCAAAAGTAACATCTTGCTTATTGGTCCAACAGGTAGTGGTAAAACATTACTGGCAGAGACATTAGCACGCTTACTTGATGTACCATTTACAATGGCAGATGCAACCACACTAACCGAAGCCGGTTACGTGGGTGAAGATGTTGAAAACATTATTCAAAAGCTGCTGCAAAAGTGTGACTACGACGTAGAAAAAGCACAGCGTGGTATAGTTTATATTGATGAAATTGATAAAATCTCACGTAAATCTGATAACCCATCAATTACTCGTGATGTATCAGGCGAAGGCGTACAGCAAGCCTTACTTAAACTGATTGAAGGCACTGTTGCATCTGTACCGCCACAAGGCGGTCGTAAGCATCCACAGCAAGAATTTTTGCAGGTTGATACCTCTAAAATCTTGTTTATCTGTGGTGGTGCATTTGCAGGGCTTGATAAAGTAATTGAGCAACGCAGCCATAAAAACACGGGCATAGGCTTTGGTGTTAGCGTTAAAGAATCGGCTGCTAGTCGTTCTTTAAGTGAAACATTTAAAGACGTAGAACCAGAAGATTTAGTTAAATATGGTTTGATCCCTGAGTTTATTGGCCGTTTACCCGTTGTTGCTACTCTAACTGAGTTAGATGAAGCTGCATTAGTGCAAATCTTAGATGAGCCTAAAAACGCACTTACTAAGCAGTATAGCGCACTATTTGGTATGGAAGACGTGGAACTTGAGTTTCGTGAAGATGCTTTACGCGCTATTGCTCATAAAGCAATGGAACGTAAAACGGGTGCACGTGGCTTGCGTTCAATTGTTGAAGCTGTACTACTTGATACCATGTATGAACTTCCGTCTATGGAAGAGGTCAGCAAAGTGGTTATTGATGAAACTGTCATCAAAGGTGAATCAGACCCAATTTTGATTTATCAAAGTGCCAGCCAAGATAAAGCTGCATCAGAGTGAAATTTAATCACTAAGAATTGAAAAAGGAGCCTAAGGCTCCTTTTTTTATAATTTTTTCTTACAAATGACATAAATTGTTGAACTTTACTTAGGTTATCCCCATATACTTGAGTAATCATTAAAATAAATGAAGAGCGAAGAGAATATAATGACGCTTGAGAGAACAGATCGAGTCGAAATCCCGGTGCTGGCACTGCGCGATGTTGTGGTTTACCCGCACATGGTGATCCCGCTTTTTGTAGGCCGCGAAAAATCCATTAAATGCCTAGAAGCGGCAATGGATAAAGACAAACAAATTTTCCTTGTTGCGCAAAAAGACGCAACAGTAGATGAGCCTGAGCAAGACGACATTTATCGTGTTGGTACAATTGCGACTGTTTTACAGCTGCTTAAATTGCCTGACGGTACTGTAAAAGTACTTGTTGAAGGTATTCAGCGCGCAAAATTAGAAGATTTCGTTGATAACGATGATTTCTTTGTAGCGAATGCTCAGTTTATCAGCTCTGAAGAAATAGAAGAGCAAGAACAAGATATCTTCATTAGCAGTGCAATCAGTCAATTTGAAGGCTATGTAAAGCTTAATAAAAAAATTCCACCAGAAGTATTAACCTCTGTCAGTGGTATTGATGAAGCGCCACGCCTTGCTGATACTATGGCTGCACATATGCCATTGAAAGTACCTGAAAAACAAAAAGTGCTTGAAATCGCCGATGTTACTGAGCGCCTAGAGTACTTGATGGCATTAATGGAAGGCGAAATAGACTTATTGCAAGTTGAGAAAAAAATTCGTACTCGCGTTAAAAAGCAGATGGAAAAATCTCAACGTGAGTATTACCTCAATGAGCAAATGAAGGCTATTCAAAAAGAATTAGGTGAACTTGACGATGTACCCGATGAATTCGAAGCGCTGAAAAAGCGAATCGAAGAATCAGGTATGAGCAGCGATGCTCAAGAAAAAGCCAATTCAGAGTTAGCTAAGTTAAAAATGATGTCGCCAATGTCAGCCGAAGCGACTGTTGTACGCTCATATATTGACACACTAATTAATGTTCCATGGAAAAAACGCTCTAAGGTGAAAAAAGACCTTGCCGGTGCGCAAAAGATTTTAGATAGCGATCACCATGGTCTTGATAAAGTTAAAGAACGTATTATTGAGTACCTCGCAGTACAACAACGTACTAATAAGCTTAAAGGCCCAATTTTGTGTTTAGTGGGTCCTCCTGGTGTTGGTAAAACCTCACTCGGGCAGTCGATTGCTCGCTCAACAGGTCGTAAATATATTCGTATGGCGCTAGGTGGCGTACGTGATGAAGCTGAAATCCGTGGACATCGTCGTACTTATATTGGTTCTATGCCAGGTAAATTGATTCAAAATATGAGTAAAGTGGGCGTGAAAAACCCATTATTCTTATTAGATGAAATCGACAAAATGTCATCAGATATGCGTGGCGATCCAGCATCAGCATTATTAGAAGTACTTGATCCAGAGCAAAATAGCCATTTTGCGGATCACTACCTAGAAGTGGATTACGACTTATCAGATGTTATGTTTGTTGCCACATCAAACAGCTTTAACATTCCAGGCCCATTACTAGACAGAATGGAAGTAATTCGTTTATCGGGTTACACCGAAGATGAAAAACTAAATATTGCTAAAGAGCACTTAATTCCAAAGCAGATTAAACGCAATGGTCTTAAAAACAACGAAGTTGTAATAGAAGATAGTGCTATCGTGGGTATTATCCGCTACTACACTCGTGAAGCCGGTGTACGTAACTTAGAACGTGAAGTGTCAAAGTTATGTCGTAAAGCTGTAAAGAACATCTTGCTTGAGAAAGAAACAAAAGTAGTCACTATCGATGAGCAAAACCTAGAAGAGTTCTTAGGTGTGCAGCGTTTTGATTACGGCAAAGCAGAAGATGGTGACCGTATTGGCCAAGTAACTGGTTTAGCGTGGACAGAAGTAGGCGGCGATTTATTAACAATCGAATGCGCAGCTGTACCAGGTAAAGGCAAGTTAAGCTACACAGGTTCTCTGGGCGATGTAATGCAAGAGTCGATTCAAGCGGCGATGACAGTAGTACGTAATCGTGCTGATACTTTCCGTATTAATGATGATTTTTACGAGAAGCGCGACATTCATGTGCATGTACCTGAAGGTGCTACACCAAAAGATGGCCCAAGTGCGGGTGCTGCTATGGTAACTGGTTTAGTGTCAAGCTTAACCGGTAATCCAGTAAAAGCGGACGTAGCCATGACAGGTGAAATTACACTGCGTGGTGAAGTATTACCTATTGGTGGCCTTAAAGAAAAACTATTGGCAGCTCATCGTGGTGGAATTAAAACCGTTATTATTCCAAAAATTAACGAACGTGACTTAAAAGAGATCCCTGACAATGTGTTGGCAGGCCTTGATATTCACCCTGTTACATGGATTGATGAGGTTTTAAAATTAGCACTTGTGCACCCAGTTGAAAGTTTTTCAGTCGAAACGGCTAAAAACCAGTAAAAAACCTAAAAAAAGTGCTTTAAAGGGCTTTTCAAATCTAGATGGTATGATAAGTTAAGCACTGGTTTTCAAGCCTAGGCCTTATGTAGCCTAGGCTTAAGAAAAAATATAATCGTATGAGCATGAAATAGTTTGCTCCAAATTTTCAAAACAGTGATGTTAGTTTAAAAAACAATCGCTCTTGATAATAACAATGAAAGAGGATGATATTGTGAATAAATCTCAATTAATCGATCAAATCGCAGCTGACGCTGACATTTCTAAAGCGGCTGCAGGTCGTGCACTAGATTCATTCATCGAGTCTGTATCTGGCGCTCTTAAAGATGGCGATTCAGTAGCACTAGTAGGTTTCGGTACTTTTTCTGTACGTGAACGTGCAGCGCGTTCAGGCCGTAACCCACAAACTGGCGAGACAATTCAAATTGCCGCAGCGACTATCCCAGCTTTCAAAGCGGGTAAAGCGCTTAAAGATGCATGTAATAGCTAATTATTGTTTTCAATGAGTTAGTTTTGGTAGTTAAAGAAGCTCGTCGCTTTTTAGCACAAACAGCTATCTTTATCGCCAACAGCTTCAAGAAAAAAAGCGTATCTGGTAAGATACGCTTTTTTTACATGAGCTAGGCGATTTCTGCCTCAGAATAGAATAGAGATAAATAAATGCTTGAGAAAATCAGAGAAGGTTCGCAAGGACCGGTAGCCAAAGTTATTTTAGGTGCAGTGATTTTATCTTTTGCTTTAGCAGGGATCGGTGGTTACTTAGGTCAAACCACAGAGCAGCCAGTTGCTGAAGTAAATGGTATTAAAATTAGCCAAACAGAATTTAGCCGTGCGTACCAAAATGAGCGTAACCGTTTAGAACAGCAATTTGGTGAATACTTCGCGCAAATTTCTGCAGATCCAAATTACATGGCGCAAATTCGCCAAGGTGTTGTAGATCGTCTAGTACAACAAGAGTTGCAAACACAACTAGCTTACGAGTTAGGCCTTCGTGTTAGCGATGACAGTGTTAAAAAAGCAATTTTAGAATTGCCATACTTTCAAATTGGCGGCCAGTTTAATAACGATCGTTACTTGCAAGTTATTCGTCAAATGAACTTCCAACCGGATGCATTTCGTGAATTTCTTCGTGAAGACATGACACGTAGCCAGCTTATTTCTGCTGTAGCGGGAACGGACTTTGCGCTTGATAACGAGTTAGCGAGTGCTGTAGCACTACAGCAGCAAACACGTGCGATTGATTACGTTGTAATTAGTAAAGAGTCACTTCAAGAAGGTGTAGAAGTTAGCGAGCAAGAAATAGCTGATTACTACGACCTTAATACTTCGCAATTTATGGCCCCAGAACAAGTAGCGGTTAACTATATTGACTTAAATGCGGCTGAATTAAATTTACAAAGTAATGTCACTGAAGAACAAGTTAAAGCTTTTTATGAGCAAAGCAGTGCACAATACTTAGAGCCTGAGAAGCGTCGTGTATCACATATCTTAATCGATAACAGTGAAGACGATGATGCAGCAAAAAGTAAAGCTGAAGACTTGTTAACACAATTACAGCAAGGCGCAGATTTTTCAGCACTCGCTGAGTCGTCATCAGATGATATCGTCAGCGCTGAAATGGGTGGAGATTTAGACTGGATTGAACGCGACATGATGGATCCTGCATTTGAAGAGGCGGCTTTTGAACTTGCTGCAAAAGGTGACTTTTCTGATGTTGTTGAATCTGAATTTGGCTACCATATTATCCAGCTAACAGATATTCAGCGTCAACAAACTAAGGCGTACGATGATGTGAAAGCGGATTTACGTGCAGAGCTTGAGCGCAATGAAAAAGTGAATGCTTTCTATGAGAAGCAGACTCAAATGAGTGAAGTTGCATTTGAAATGTCTGATAACTTAGTTGATGCAGCAGAAGTTGTTAATGTTGAAGTTACGACAACGCCTCTTTTAGCACGCAACGCTTTACCTGAGCCTCTAAATACACCAGCGGTGATGAGTGCTATTTTCTCACCAGATGTGCTTGAAGACGGTATGAACTCAGAAGCAATAGAAATTGCTGATGAGCGTGTTGTTATTGTTCGTGTTAGCGAGTATGTGCCAGCTGCGACTAAGCCATTAAATGATGTTTCTGAACAAATAAAAGCTCGTTTAGTTAGTCAAAAAGCATCTGAGCTTGCTAAAGAGAAAGCATCTGAACTATTTGCAGAAATCTCATCAGGCAAGAGCTTAACTGCACTTGCATCTGAACAAGGTTTAGAGGTTCGTAATGAAGCTGCACTTACTCGTCAAGCATTCACAGTGTCACCTGCGATTGTTCAGCAAGTATTTAAAATGGCACGCCCTGAAGGGAATCCTGTTGTTGATAAAGTAGAGCTTAACAATGGTGATGCTGCAATTGTTGCACTTAAGTCAGTGACGAATGGTACTGTTCAAGGTGAAATTGAAGCACAACAAAAGCAAAATATTACAATGAGCCAAGTAAATAAAAACTACATGGTTTTCATTGATGCTTTAAAAGCCAAAGCAGAATTAAACTTACCAAAGGCACAAGTTGCCGCAGAATAAGATTTAGTTAGTTACTAAAAAGCGCCGCAAGGCGCTTTTTTTATATCTAAAATTCAATATGTACACCTGATATGAATTTAAGCATGTTCTTATACCAATTTGCTTAATTAAGTGATCTATTTTGAGGGTGAAAAAACGCGTTGATAGCAAGGCAAAAAGTTCGCTATTTAGTTGTTCTGAATGAGAATTTTTTAACGCAGTTAGCGACACGTTTAGCCCCACAAAATGATTAAGTATTATTGCGGATTAGTATTACGTTTAGGCAAACACATAGTGATGGATTATTACGACTCTGTAAGCTTTTCTAAAGGCATTTTACAACTACTATTAGACAATGTTTATTCTAGTGTCACTGTATGCCAGGGCGCTTTTGAGCGTATTTAATCAATGGCAATAATTGAAGTGTTGATTTTATATTTTAGCGGTGTGTTCTTGCTTAGTTAGAAGTACTAAGGGGAGGGGAAGTAATAGCACAATCTGCATAAATACTTGCACAGTTTAACGAATTAAATAAAGTAGGTTGGTATAAACAAAAAAGCCTCATCAAATTAATGAAGAGGCTTTTAGTCGATTCTCTGAACTAAGTAACTTAGTTAGATGTAAAGCTCACTGGACGACGCTCTTTACGAGGACCGCCACGCTTATCACCGCGTTGATTATCTTTGTTAAAGCTACGCTTCTTGTCACCAGCAGGGCGTTCAGAACGCTCGCCACGTGGCTCAGCAGGGCCTTGATCTTGAGTCAATGTCATACCCATTGGGCGTTTACAGATAAACACCTTTTGGAAGTGATCAAGTACATCTTTAGGCATGTTTTGTGGTAATTGTACCGTACTGTGACTGTCGTGTAGACGAATGTCACCAATAAACTTGCTTGAGATATCAGCTTCGTTAGCAATTGCACCCACAATGTTCTTAACCTGAACACCATGCTCACGACCTACTTCGATACGGTATGTATCCATAGGGCCTGCATCACGGCTATTACGTTCGCGAGGTTTACGCTCAGCGCGCTCACCGCCACGCTCGTTACGACGACCACGGTCACCACGATCATTACGGTCGTTGCGAGGGTTACGTTCGTTACGCTCACGCGGTTGAATCTTAACTTCTTCAACTTTGATTGGTGATTGTTGCTGTGCTAAACACAGTAATGCACCCGCTAAGTCTTCAGGAGCAAGCTCAAGTTTTTGTGCCATGTTAGCAGCAACTTCGTTGAAGAAAGTGATATCTTTATTTTCAAGAGCAAGGGTAAGCTTCTCTTGTAATGCATTGATACGTTTCTCTTCAACAACTTTAGCTGTTGGTAATTCAACTTGTGCAATTTCAGATTTAGTATGACGAATGATATTTTTAAGTAAATAACGTTCGTTATGCTTAACGAATAATATTGCTTTACCAGTACGACCAGCACGACCTGTACGGCCGATACGGTGAACGTAGGCTTCAGAGTCTTGTGGAATATCGTAGTTGATAACTAAGCTTAAGCGGTCAACATCTAGACCACGGGCTGCTACGTCTGTTGCAATAACAATATTTAGCATGCCGCTTTTTAAGCGATCAACAGTACGCTCACGGGCTTGCTGATTCATATCACCGTTAAGAGGAGCTGCAGAGAAACCTTCGCGCTCTAATAACTCAGCAAGTTGAACTGTGTCGTTACGTGTACGTACGAAAACAATAGCACCTTCGTATTGTTCAGCTTCTAGGAAGCGAACGATAGCTTTGTTTTTATGTACGTGAGCATTCCAAAATACTTGTTCAACTGAAGATACAGTCGAGTTACGAGCAGAAATATGAACCTGTTCAGGGTTATTCATATATTTGCTGCTGATATTTTGAATTTGCTTAGGCATCGTCGCTGAGAAAAGACATGTTTGCTTTTCGCGCGGCGTTTTTTCCATGATGTTTTCAACATCATCGATAAAGCCCATGCGTAACATTTCATCGGCTTCATCAAGTACTAGCGCTTGTAGCGCATCAAACTTGATAGTACCGCGGTTAATGTGATCGATTAAGCGACCCGGTGTAGCAACAATAATTTGCGCGCCACGACGAAGTGCACTTAATTGGATGCTGTAGCTCTGGCCACCATAAAGTGCCAATACTTCTACACCACGAGTGTGTTTTGCATATTGTTCAAATGCCTCAGCAACTTGGATCGCAAGCTCACGGGTTGGTGTGAGTACAAGGATCTGTGGCTGTTTCACAGACGGGTCAATATTGTTTAGTAATGGCAGTGCAAATGCTGCTGTTTTACCTGTACCCGTTTGTGCTAGTCCCAGTACGTCCTTTCTTTCTAGCAATAACGGTATACATTGAGCTTGGATTTCAGATGGTGTCTTGTAACCCAACTCTTCAACTGCCTTTAAAATTGCAGGAGAAAGATTTAGAGATTCAAACGTGACTGGTTCTGACATTAATACGCCTCAACGAATTTAAAGAGGCGCGCATTGTATAGGAAATACGAGGCAATTGCTTGTATAAATTACAACTAATTTGTATGTGCTTGATGTTGATTGAAATTCAACCAGTTCAAAATTTATTCAAATTGAACTGGTCATTAGCGATGGCGCAATACTTATTTGTATAAGCCAAGATTTTCTTTAGCGTAAGCTTCAAATTCAGTGAATCCACCGATGTGTGCTTGGTCAACAAAAATTTGTGGAACAGTCGGGCATGGCTTACCAGCGGACTGCTCCAGATCTTCTTTGCTGATGCCTTCTTTGATGATATCAATGTAGCGAAATTTAAAATCATCGCGTTCATCAGCTAGTTTTTGTGCAACATCTTTTGCACGAACACAAAATGGGCAGCCCTCACGGCCAAAAATTACAGTTAACATATCGCTCTCCTCGATTTGGTTTACCTCATCTTATCTAACTGGAGCAAAATATACAGTGCAAAAAAACGATTAGTTAATTCTATTTAAATGATTACACTACAAAGTTCTAACCTTTATACCTAATTGGCTTGAGTAACCCATAGAACGGGCACTAATTTGAAGTTGTTCATTGATAACATAATAGGTTGGGTAAGCTGATATTTTATAATTACTACGAGTATGGTTGTCGCCCATCAAAATGGGCATTGATAACTGTAATTCATTGGCAAAGCTTTTTACTTGTTCTGGGGTTTTGTAATCGAGCGCAATGGCGATTGCGTTGATGCTTCCTTCTTCATAAGCTGCATTGAGGTTAGGCATACTGTACTTACAAATACTGCACCAAGGAGCAAAAAAATAAACGACGGTAGTTTTTTCTTGTAGTTGAGCAATGCTCATGCGCTGCTGAGAATCTTGTAGAAGCGGTAAATTAAAATAGGGGGCAGGTGTGTTATCTGCCGTTAATAAATTACGCTGTTGATAAGCTGTAACGCCAAAGTAAACGATTGCAATAACAACGATGTTAATTAGTAGACTTTTTACTTTACTCATTTTCACTCCTTAAATTTCATCTCCTTTAGTACTCGCTTGGGCTTTGAAAAGCAACCAGCGAAGAAGATAGATTTAGAAAAAAAGTAATTTTTGCAAAAATAGTCTTGAAAACAATTTTACCGTCCATATATAGTTTATTGAGGACGCCTGATGGGTCCCAAATTAAACAGAAGTAATTGAAATTTATATTATTAATTTAACTTTGCCTGCGCTTGTTCGACAGAAAAGCACATGCAATATATCGCTTAAATATGAGGATATTATTATGCGTACAGTAGACTTATCACCACTTTATCGTTCATTCATTGGTTTCGATCATTTAGCATCTTTAATGGATGCAGCGGCTCGCACAGACAAGCAGCCGAGTTTTCCTCCATACAATATCGAAGCGCTCGATCAAGATAAATACCGAATCACTATGGCTGTAGCCGGTTTTAGTGACAATGAGCTGACCATCGAGTCAGAAAATAACACCTTGAAAGTTGCCGGAATAAAAGCCGATAAAGGTGAATCTGATGAGCGTAAATTTATTCATCAAGGTATTGCAGAACGTAACTTTGAGCGAAAATTTCAGCTAGGCGACCATGTTAAGGTACTTGGCGCAGATTTAGCCAACGGCTTACTGAGCATTGACCTTGAACGTGAAATACCAGAAGCATTAAAGCCACGCAAAATTGAAATTGGCAGTGGTAACTTGCTAGAAGGGAAATAACCAACCCTTAAACATTATTTCCCTAATTGACTTGTTATTTTTAGTAGCCGCCTCATTTGAGGCGGCTTTTTTATTGCAGATTCAGTAATAAATATAGTCTATAAGCTTTCAATGTTATCTAAGCACCACTGTGCTCTGTCTAAGGTGGCTTGACGTTGTTTTGCGTCTTGTTTTTGCCAATTTTTATACACCATACCAATACGTGGGTTGCGAGATAATCTTTCCTCATGCTTGTTCATAAAGTGCCAATATAAGCTGTTGAATGGACATGCAGAATCTTCCGTTTTTTCTTTTACGTTATAATGACAGTCCTTGCAGTAATCGCTCATTTTATTTATATAATTACCACTGGCCGCATATGGTTTAGTTGCAATTAGGCCTCCATCGGCAAACTGGCTCATACCTCGGGTATTAGGCATTTCAACCCATTCAATAGCGTCAATATAAATGCCCAAATACCAGCTATCTACTTGTTCAGGGTCCATCTCAGTTAACAAGCAAAAATTACCGGTGATCATTAGACGTTGGATGTGGTGTGCATAAGCCGTTTCTAGGCTTTGGTTTATTGCATGTTTCATACAATTCATATTGGTTTTTCCATGCCAAAAATAATCAGGCAAAGAGCGGCTAGCGTTTAATTCGTTTTTAGCTGCATAGTCGGGCATGTTTTGCCAGTAAACGCCACGTACATACTCACGCCACCCCAGAATTTGCCGAATAAACCCTTCAACTTGAGCTAGGTTGATATCGTCAGGTCGCGATTCAAATTCGTTAAGCACTTGGTTTATGACTTGCATTGGGTGGAGCATTTTGGTGTTTAGCGCAAATGAAATGCGGCTGTGATAAAGGCTCCATTGTTCAGGGCTATTACAGGTCATTGAATCTTGGAATTGACCAAATAGAGGGAGTAAGTACGCACAAAAATAATCAAGTAATTGCTTTGCTTGTTTACGACTCGTTGGCCAAAGTAACGTGTCTTGGCAGTGGCCAAATGTGCTCACATCATGGTTTTCAATGCGTGTAACAATATTCTGGATAGAGTTTTTGAATACCTTCGCTTGGGGGATTTTTTCCAGATCAGCTTTTTTAAGCTTGTTACGATTTGCTTGGTCGTAATTCCATTTACCACCTTGTGGTGAGCCATCCTCCATTAGAATATCAAACCGCTTTCGCATCACCCGGTAAAAGAATTCCATTTTAACATGTTTATCTTTTTTAAAATGATTAGATATATCGCTAAACGGTAATAAAAAGTGTTCTGTGTCAGTGCCTTTTATCTTTATTACACTTGACTGTTTAAGCTCATCCATTTGCTTTTGCAAGCGGTATTCATCAGGGTATTGGTATTCAATTTTACTACAGTGATAATGCTGTGCTAATCGCTCTAAAAGATTGCTAAGCGATTTGTCATTTTGTGTATCATCTAAGGTTAGGTGCAATACGTTTAATTTGGCGCTTTCTAACGCTTTGGCAAAATTTTCCATAGCGCTAAAAAAAGCAACTACTTTTTGAATATGATGTTTAACATAGCCAGTTTCTTGCTTTAATTCGGCAATAACATAAAGGGTGTCATCTTGTTGCCGCTCTTTATACCAGCTATGGTTAGGGTTAAGTTGATCGCCAAAAATAAATCGAAGAGTTTTGTATTTCATAAAATAAGCCAGACGAGTTTATTGGTCATGCATTTATAATTAATAGCTGTTTTACGAAGACACAGAGTAATGCGATCGTATTTTATATACCCAAATCACCTTGAGGTGGTTTGGGTATATTGTAGACTATGACTCATTATTTACTTGTTGTTTATTAACGAAGTCACTGAGCACTAAAACGTTGCTAGTATTAAATAAATAACTCGTAACAATACTTTTGAATATATTGATAGCGTGCTGCCAAACGTTTTCTAGCTGAGGTGGATAACTACCTTTAAGATGAATTTTTAAAGTCGCTAAGAATGAGTTGCACAGGATTTGTGTGTCTTGGTAACTCATACCCATATTACTTAAACCTTTAGCATAATGTTCTATAAAAGGGGTAACTGTTCTTAGATTATCCAAGTGCATTACGATACGTTCAAGGACACAATAAAGGATATAGGTTTTTTCATTTATTTTACTGTTTGATAAACAAAGCATATCAAGAGGTTCTCTTTTTACATGCATTTGAAACGTATATGAAAAACAGTGGAAGTTTGGTTTAACAACGTGAAGACTATTCAGTAATAGTTGTTTTTCGAACGTACTAATTCCCATAAATTCACCCCCGAATTATGCCCGTTTTATTTTTTTAGTATAGGCAATAGAAACCATTATAGGTAAGTAAAAAGTAACTTATATTTAGCACAAACATAGCGTGCAATAGTCAAATTGAGCTAAAAGGTTTTTATCTAATCATCATGCTAACGCGTTGGTTCTATTTCTTGAATTTAGTTTCCTTCTACACTCTCTATTATAGAGTTATGGTTAGCTCTTAAATTTAAAATCAACAAGCAAGTGTCTGCTACTAATATTTAACATTGTTTATACCTAAATATTGCATATTAATGATGTAATTCTTTATCTGTTTTTTGGTTGCTAATTATGCCAAGAGCCTTTATAATAGCCGCATTGTTTAGCTTAGAGTAATAAAGTTAAACAGTTGCTTAGTAATAAGTAACAGTTGGCGCGGGATGGAGCAGCCTGGTAGCTCGTCGGGCTCATAACCCGAAGGTCGTCGGTTCAAATCCGGCTCCCGCAACCAATTTATGTTGGATTGAGAAAAGAAGCGACTTGCATTAGCGATTGCTTTATATTCTAAAGCCAATATATAGATGGCCGTTAAGTCTATCATCTATATGAAGTCGCGCATTCTATGTAATGCGCGTTTTGCGTTTAAGCTATTGAGTTTATTTAGGTGGCATTGCTACCCGCAGCCAAGCTTGGCCCATGGCCACACAGTTTTATGCTTTAGGTGTGACGCCCCGCTTGGTTCGGGGCGTTGTTGTATCTGCACCACTTGGTTTGTACCAAGGAATAAGCTACGTATTTTAGGGCTATAAGCCCTTTTTTTGTTTGTATGGAGGATTTTCGTGACAAAACTTGAGCAAGATTTATTAACCATGCTTTCACCGTCTGTTGAAATGTTAGGCTTTGAACTACATGGTCTTGAGTTTGTACAAGCTGGTCGCCATTCTACGCTTAGGGTTTATATTGACCATGAAGCGGGGATTTCGGTTGATAACTGTGCTGATGCTAGTCGTCAAATAAGCGCAATTTTAGATGTCGAAGACCCGATTACAAATGAATATGATTTGGAAGTATCGTCTCCTGGTGTTGATCGTCTATTATTCAAACAAGATCACTACGAGAAGGCGCAAGGAGAGGAAGTACGCGTGCGTACTAAGCTTCCACAAGATGGTCGTCGTAACTTTAAAGGCGACTTAGTATCAGTTAGCAGTGATATGATCACACTATCTATTGATGGTGCTGAAAATATGATCATGCTTAGCAACATTGAACGTGCGAACATAATCGCAAAGTTTTAGTTCGAGTGCGAAGGAATAGGGCAAGCGAGGCATTACCCATGGCAAAAGAGATATTATTGGTTGCTGAAGCCGTTTCCAATGAGAAAGCGGTACCAAAAGAAAAGATTTTCGAAGCGCTAGAGTTCGCATTAGCGACTGCGACCAAGAAAAAACACACAGGCGAAATTGAAGTTCGAGTAGCAATTGACCGTAAAACTGGTGACTACGACACATTCCGTCGCTGGCAGATTGCACAAGTACTTGAAGATGGTTCACTAGAGAACCCATACAGCGAGATTACACTTGAAGCTGCACAGGTTGAAGATGAAAATCTACAACTTGGTGATTTTGTTGAAGAGCAAATCGAGTCAATTAAATTTGACCGTATTACAACACAAATGGCTAAGCAAGTAATCGTACAAAAAGTACGTGAAGCTGAGCGTGCTTTAGTTGTTGATGCATACAAAGATCAACAAGGCGAGCTTGTAACAGGTGTTGTTAAAAAAGCAACACGTGATGCAATCGTGCTTGACTTAGGTAACAATGCTGAAGCGGTTATTTACCGTGACGATATGCTACCGCGTGAAAACTTCCGTCCAGGGGATCGTATTCGTGGTCTACTTTACGAAGTAAAACCAGAAGCACGTGGCGCGCAGTTATTTGTAACGCGCTCTAAGCCAGAAATGTTGATGGAATTATTCCGTATTGAGGTGCCAGAGATTGGCGAAGAGATGATTGAATTACGCGCAGCAGCTCGTGATCCAGGTTCTCGTGCTAAAATTGCGGTTAAGTCTAACGACAAACGTATTGATCCAGTTGGTGCATGTGTAGGTATGCGTGGTGCACGTGTGCAAGCTGTCTCTACTGAATTAGGTGGTGAACGTGTTGATATCGTACTTTACGATGACAACCCAGCACAGTTTGTTATCAATGCAATGTCACCTGCAGAAGTGGCGTCTATCGTAATGGACGAAGACACTCACTCAATGGATATCGCTGTAGAAGCCGATAACCTAGCGCAAGCGATTGGTCGTAATGGTCAAAACGTACGTCTTGCTAGCCAGTTAACTGGTTGGGAATTGAACGTGATGACTGTTGAAGACATGCGTCAAAAGAATGAAGCTGAATCAGATAAGTTAATTAACTTATTCACTGAAAACTTAGATATTGACGATGACTTTGCAACGCTGCTTATCAACGAAGGCTTCTCAACACTTGAAGAAGTGGCGTACGTGCCAGCGTCAGAGTTTTTAGAAATTGACGGCCTAGATGAAGATACAGTGGATGTGTTACGTTCACGTGCAAAAGATGCACTAACAACGAAAGCATTAAAAACTGAAGAAAGCCTAGAAGGTGCTGAGCCTGCTGAAGACTTATTAGCATTAGAAGGGTTAGAGCGTCACCTTGCATTTGTAATGGCAAGTAAAGGTGTAGTAACGCTTGAAGATTTAGCTGAACAGGGTATTGACGAGTTAGTTGATATTACTGAGCTATCACCTGAACAAGCAGGTGAGCTAATAATGGCTGCGCGTAACATTTGTTGGTTCGCAGACGAGTAATTTATTAACGGAGGTATTAGAAACTATGGCAGAAGTAAATGTTGAAAAACTAGCCGGGGATATTGGTACAACTGTTGATAAATTGCTACAGCAGTTTTCACAAGCCGGTATAGACAAGAAAGCGGGTGAAAATGTAACTGAAGCAGAAAAAGCAAAGTTACTTGACCACTTGAGCAAGTCACATGGTGGCACGGGCTCTGAAGGTCCAGCTCGCATGACATTGCAACGTAAGAGTAAAAGCACACTAAGTGTGACTGGCTCTACGGGTCAAGCAAAGTCAGTGCAAGTAGAAGTGCGCAAAACACGCACTTATGTTAAGAAAAGCGCTATTGAGCAAGAGCAAGAGCAAGCACGTATCGCCGCTGAAGAAGCTGCACGTCGTGAAGCTGAGCAAAAAGCTGCTCAAGAGGCTGCTGAACTTAAAGCAAAACAAGATGCAGAGCGTAAAGCCAAAGAAGAGGCTGATCGTAAAGCAAAAGAGGAAGCTAAACGTAAAGCAGATGCTGAACGTGTAGCAAAACAGAAGCAGATGACCCCTGAGCAAAGTGCTAAGTCTGAGAAAGATCGCATCGAAGCTGAGCGTCTGCAAAAAGAAGCAGAAGAGGCCGCATTGAAGAAAGCTGAAGAAGAAGCGAAACGTCAAGCAGAAGAAGCAAGAAAGCTAGCTGAAGAGAACTCAGCTCGTTGGAAGAAAGAAGAAGAAGAACGTAAGAAACGCGAAGAAACCGCTGATCACCACCTTACGACTTCTACCTACGCACGTGAAGCAGAAGATGTTGCTGATGCGCGTGATGAGCAAGGTTCACGCCGTGCGAAGAAAAAGAAAAAAGCCCCAGCAAAAGATAAGTTTGCAGGCAAAGGCCGAAATAAAGGCAAGCTAAAAGCACCTACGTCATTACAGCATGGTTTCCAAAAACCAACAGCTGACGTTAAAAATGAAGTGCGTATTAGCGAAACAATTACAGTAGCTGAGCTTGCATCGCGCATGGCTGTTAAAGGCGCTGAAGTTGTTAAAACAATGATGAAAATGGGTGACATGGTTACTATCAACCAAGTTATTGACCAAGAAACTGCACAGCTTGTAGCAGAAGAAATGGGCCATAAAGTTATCATCGTTAAAGAAAATGAATTAGAGCAAACAGTACTAAATGACCGCCATGAAGATGGTAAGTCTGAGCCACGTGCTCCAGTTGTTACTGTAATGGGTCACGTTGACCATGGTAAAACATCAACACTTGATTACATTCGTTCAGCGAAAGTTGCATCAGGCGAAGCCGGTGGTATCACGCAGCACATTGGTGCTTACCACGTTGAAACTAACGGCAACATGATCACTTTCCTAGATACTCCAGGACACGCCGCGTTTACATCAATGCGTGCACGTGGTGCTAAAGCGACTGATATCGTAATCCTAGTGGTTGCAGCAGATGATGGTGTAATGCCACAAACTAAAGAAGCGGTACAGCATGCTCGCGCAGCTGGCGTTCCTTTAATCATCGCTGTAAACAAAATGGATAAAGAAGGCGCGGATCCAGATCGCGTTAAGAACGAACTAGCACAGCTAGACGTTATCCCAGAAGATTGGGGCGGCGATACACAGTACGTTCATATCTCAGCTAAAACTGGTTTAGGTATTGATGACTTGCTAGAAGCGGTTCTTATGCAATCTGAACTTCTAGAGTTATCTGCACCAAGCGAAGGCATGGCAGCAGGTGTTGTAATCGAATCACGTCTTGATAAAGGCCGTGGTCCAGTTGCATCTATCCTTGTTCAGTCAGGTACGCTTAACCAAGGTGATATCGTACTATGTGGCCTTGAATACGGCCGTGTTCGTGCAATGAAAGACGAAAATGGTAAAGATATTCGCTCTGCGGGTCCATCAATTCCAGTAGAGATTTTAGGTCTTTCTGGTATCCCAGCGGCAGGTGATGAAGCGACTGTTGTTAAAGATGAGCGTAAAGCGCGTGAAGTAGCTCTTTATCGTCAAGGTAAATTCCGTGATGTTAAATTGGCTCGTCAGCAAAAAGCGAAACTTGAAAACATGTTTACTAACATGGCTGAAGGCGATGTATCAGAAGTTAACGTGGTACTTAAAGCAGACGTTCAAGGTTCAATTGAAGCAATTTCAGATTCACTAACTAAGCTTTCTACTGATGAAGTAAAAGTGAAGATTGTAGGTTCTGGCGTAGGTGGTATCACTGAAACTGATGCAACGCTTGCTGCGGCATCAAACGCAATCGTAGTTGGTTTCAACGTTCGTGCGGATGCATCAGCGCGTAAAGTGATTGATACTGAAAACTTAGACCTTCGTTATTACAGCGTAATCTACGCCTTAATCGAAGAAGTTAAGCAAGCCATGTCTGGTATGCTTGCTCCTGAGTTTAAGCAAGAGATCATTGGTCTTGCTGAAGTACGTGACGTATTTAAGTCTCCAAAAATTGGCGCAATTGCTGGTTGTATGGTTACTGAAGGTACTATTAAGCGCAGCGCACCAATCCGTGTTTTACGTGAAAACGTGGTTATTTACGAAGGTGAACTTGAGTCACTTCGTCGCTTTAAAGACGACGTTCAAGATGTTCGTAATGGCATGGAATGTGGTATCGGCGTTAAGAACTACAATGACGTTCGCGTTGGTGACCAAATCGAAGTATTCGAAACAGTTGAAGTACAACGTTCACTTTAATTGTTAGCATATTAAGATGATAAATGGGGGCTCAGCCCCCATTTGTGTATCCATTATTAAATTAACTTATTTATATTTCTCAATGAGTTATAAAATTAGAGTGAAGAGCAATGAGAGAATTTTCTCGCACTGATCGTGTTGCTCAGCAAATTCAAAAAGAAATTGCTGTTATCTTACAACGCGAAATTAAAGATCCACGTTTAGGCATGGTAACTGTATCAGCCGTTGAAGTATCACGTGACTTGTCTTACGCCAAAGTATTTATCACGGTATTTAATACTGAAGATGAAAACGCCGCTAAGCAAAGTGCAAAAGTACTAAACGAAGCAACAGGTTATATCCGCTCGTTATTGGGCAAGCGTATTCGTGCTCGTATTATGCCAGAGCTTAAATTTGTGGTTGATAACTCACTAATGGAAGGGATGCGCATCTCTAACTTAGTAGATTCAGTTATCCGTGAAGATAATGCTAAACATGTAGACGACGAAAACGACAGCGAAGAAGGCACTAAAGACTAATGGCAAGACGCAGTAAGGGCCGTCCGATTGATGGCATTTTGTTGTTAAACAAACCACAAGGTATTTCATCGAACAGAGCCTTACAGCAGGCAAAAGGTATTTATTTTGCACAAAAAGCTGGGCATACCGGGGCACTTGATCCTTTAGCCACAGGTATGTTGCCGATTTGCTTTGGTGAAGCGACTAAGTTTACCCAATTTTTACTCGACACAGATAAAACTTACGTTGTCCGAGCAAAATTAGGTGAGCGCACTACAACGTCAGATTCTGATGGTGAAGTGGTAGAAACACGTGATGTTAACGTGACAAAAGAATTGCTAGAGCAAGAAATCGCCAAATTCTTAGGTGAGTCAGATCAATACCCGTC
The DNA here is from genome assembly GCF_043641955.1 of Pseudoalteromonas atlantica. Classification (GTDB taxonomy): domain Bacteria; phylum Pseudomonadota; class Gammaproteobacteria; order Enterobacterales; family Alteromonadaceae; genus Pseudoalteromonas; species Pseudoalteromonas atlantica_A. Next base: position 81,889 of record NZ_JBHZRV010000007.1, on the reverse strand, counting down.
AATGTATTCAGCGTTAAAATATGAAGGGAAACCTTTGTATAAATACGCACGCGAGGGCATTGAAGTACCGCGCAAGTGCAGAAAAATCAATGTATTCAGTTTAACGTTTGATGAGTTTGATGAAGCGAACAACGAAGTACAAATGACAGCCCATGTGTCAAAGGGCACCTATATCCGTACTATTGTTGATGACTTAGGTGAAAACCTAGGCTGTGGCGCGCACGTGATTATGCTGCATCGCTCAGCGGTGGGGCATTACCCTGCGGATAAGATGGTCTCGCTTGAGCAGCTTGAAGCATTGTTAGCAAAAGCCAAGTCTGAAGAACTTGCGCCTTCGAGTTATCTTGACGAGCTGCTACTACCTATGGATACAGCACTGGTTGATTTACCGGTTGTTGAGATTACTAAAGAGCAGGGCATGTCGTTTAGTCATGGTCAAGCTGTAGTACTTGGCAAAGTCTTGCCTGAAGGGCCAATAAAAGTACTTGCTGATGGCGTTTTTATAGGCACTGGTGAGCGTAACCCTGATGGACACTTAAAGTCTAAACGCGGTTTGTCGAATCAACAAGAGACAGCAGATTAAGTTTATCTTGTAGTTATAGCTAAAGCTGGTAGAATACGCCGGCTTAATCGTTTTGGCTGAATTAGTGATCGGCTAAGGCACCTTTTAAATTTATTTTTGGAGTTACTATGTCACTAAGCAATCAAGAAAAAATCGATATCATCGCAAAATTCGCACGTGCAGAAGGCGACACTGGTTCACCTGAAGTACAAGTTGCACTTTTAACTTTCGATATCAACAAGCTTCAAGGTCACTTTGCTGATCACAAGCATGACTTCCACTCACGTCGTGGTCTGCTTCGTAAAGTAAGCACTCGTCGTAAACTGCTTGATTACCTTAAAGGTAAAGATATTGCACGTTATACTGCGTTAATCCAAGAGCTTGGCCTACGTCGCTAAGATCTAGATTACCTAAAAAGGAGCTTTTGGCTCCTTTTTTTGTGCCTAAAATTAGTCTCAGGTTTTGCTGCTTTTATCCTAAAATGCTTGAAAAACAAGCTTAAATCCCCACCATTACATACAGCTATGTACTCGAGTAACAAGAGCATTATAATCTGGTTGCTGGACTCGCATTTTTACGTTGCTTTGGTATATACTATGCGCGTAGATAAAAAGGTTTATCTGCGGTTATTTACATCATTGCCAATTGTAGTACTTAATTGATTTCCAACTGAATACAATTATGTACTGTAATTGGTACTTTGATGGAACACTTATTTAGATTTAAAGGATATTTTAAGTGCAAGCAATTATTAAAGAATTTCAACTAGGTCAACACACAGTTACCCTAGAAACAGGTGCAATCGCTCGTCAAGCTGACGGCGCAGTATTAGCAAGCATCGGCGACACGTCAGTACTCGTGACTGTTGTTGGTAAGCGTGAAGCACAGCCAGGTCAAGACTTCTTCCCACTAACTGTTAACTACCAAGAGCGTATGTACGCTGCGGGTCGTATCCCAGGTGGTTTCTTAAAGCGTGAAGGTCGTCCTAACGATGGTGAAACACTTATCGCACGTCTTATTGACCGTCCGATTCGTCCACTTTTTCCAAATGGTTTCGTAAACGAAGTACAAGTTATAGCTACTGTTGTTTCTGTTAATCCTGAAATCCAACCTGATATGGTTGCGATGATTGGTACTTCAGCAGCACTTGCTATTTCTGGTATTCCGTTCAGCGGTCCAATTGGTGCAGCGCGTGTTGGTTATATTAATAACGAATACGTACTTAACCCAACACTAAAAGAGCTTGAAGAAAGCCAACTTGATTTAGTTGTTGCTGGTACTGATAACGCGGTACTTATGGTTGAGTCAGAAGCAGACGTTCTTGCTGAAGACGTAATGCTAGGTGCGGTTGTTTATGGCCATGAGCAATCTCAAGCTATCATCAAAGCAATTGAAGAGTTCAAAGCAGAAGCAGGCAAGCCTACATGGGATTGGACTGCACCTGAGAAAAACGTATCGCTTGAAGAGAAAGTAGCCTCTTTAGCGGCTGATAAAGTAGGCGAAGCTTACCGCATCACTGATAAAGTAGCGCGTAAAGAAGCATTAACTGCAGCAAAAGATGCAGTTGTTGAAGCACTTACAAGCGAACTTGCTGAAGGCGAAACACTTGATAAGCAAGAAGTGGGTAAAGTATTCGGTTCACTAGAGAAGAAAATCGTTCGTGGCCGTATCGCTGCTGGCGAAAAACGTATCGATGGTCGTGAACCAGATATGATCCGCGCACTTGACGTAATGACTGGAGTATTACCGCGTACTCACGGTTCTGCTATCTTTACTCGTGGCGAAACTCAAGCACTTGTTACTGCTACATTGGGTACAGAGCGTGATTCACAGTTAATCGATGATTTAACTGGCACACATAAAAACCACTTCATGCTTAACTACAACTTCCCTCCGTTCTGCGTAGGTGAAACTGGTTTTGTAGGTTCTCCTAAACGCCGTGAAATCGGCCATGGTAACCTAGCTAAGCGTGGTATTTCAGCTGTAATGCCTACACTAACTGAGTTCCCTTACTCAATCCGTGTAGTATCTGAAATCACTGAATCAAATGGTTCATCTTCAATGGCATCTGTATGTGGTACGTCACTAGCACTAATGAATGCAGGTGTACCAATTAAAGCATCTGTTGCAGGTATTGCGATGGGTCTAGTTAAAGAAGACGAGAAATTCGTTGTTCTTTCTGACATCTTAGGTGATGAAGATCACTTAGGTGACATGGACTTTAAAGTAGCTGGTACATCAAAGGGTATCACTGCATTGCAAATGGATATCAAGATTGAAGGTATCACGCAAGAGATCATGCAGATTGCACTTAAGCAAGCAAAAGCGGCACGTTTACACATCCTAGGTGTGATGGACGAAGCAATTGCAGCACCGTCTGAAGAGCTTTCTCAGTTCGCTCCACGTATTTACACGATGAAGATCCCTGCGAAGAAAATCGCTGAAGTTATCGGTAAAGGCGGCGCTACAATTCGTCAACTTACTGAAGAGACTGGTACAACGATTGAAATCGAAGATGACGGTACAATCAAAATTGCCGCTACAGATGGTGAAAGTGCAGCAAATGCAATCAGCCGTATTGAGCAATTAACAGCAGAACTAGAAGTAGGCACTATCTACCAAGGTAAAGTTGTGCGTATCGTAGACTTTGGTGCATTTGTAAATATCTTACCAGGTAAAGATGGTTTAGTGCATATTTCACAAATCAGCACTGAGCGCGTAAATAACGTTTCTGACCACCTTAGTGAAGGCCAAGAAGTTAAAGTAAAAGTACTAGAAGTAGACCGTCAAGGTCGCGTACGTTTAAGCATCAAAGAAGCAATGGAATCAGCAGCACCTGCAGCTGATGCACCAGCTGACGCTTAATTGTTGATATTTAGTCCAGTTAATTACTGGATTGTATAAAAAGGGGCTGTTTAGCCCCTTTTTTTATGCTTTAATGAAACCTCTTCTGATGCATCGTGTCTATATTGTTTACTTTTAAAGTATTAAGGATTTTAATGATTTTTAAACATTTAGCGTTTGCTACCCTGGCCATTTTTTCTCTAAGCGCGTGCCAAACAACCACGCAACCTGAATTAACTCCCGTTCTGAATGTGCCTTTTGCTTCGCCACTAGCTTCCGACTTTAGAAGTGAGATTGCTATTGCACGTCATACTGAGTTGCTTAAACGTGCAGATTTGACCACCGAACAACAAGCGATGTTATATTATGATCGTGGAATGTTATTTGATAGTTTAGGTATGTCGACTTTAGCTTTCTACGATTTTAATCGTGCAGTGAAAATGAAGCCTGATTTAGCTGAAGTATATAATTTTTTAGGTATTCACCATACGTTGATGCAGCAATATGAAAAAGCATATGAATTCTTTGACTCAGCCCTAGAGCTTAACGAACAACACCAGTATGCCTACTTAAATCGCGGCATAGCTCTTTATTATGGTGAGCGACCTTATTTAGCCACGCAAGACTTTAAGACATTTGTTGCCAATTCAACGAAAGAACCTTTTCCAATATTATGGCAATACTTAGCACAATCTAATGTTGATAAAACACAGGCGCTTGTTGATTTAAAAGCCAATGCAAAAGGAGTTGATGAGGGGGTATGGGGTTACCAGATAATTGCTTTGTTTTTAGGTGAAATTGACGAAACTGAATTTTTAGCGGGTATTGCAGAAGGTGTGCAATCAGAGCCCGAATACACTCGACGTTTATGCGAAGCCTATTTTTATTTGGCTAAGATTTACCAAGCTAAAGGCGAACTAAATCATGCGGCGGAATATTTTCGTCTTGCTTTAGCAACTAACGTGCATGAGTATATTGAGTATAAGTATGCCCGTTTAGAATTAGAGCTTATGGCTGGTGATAACGCGAGCTAACCTGAGGGTCTATGGATTAGTTTTACTGAGCTTAGTCGTTCTTACAAGCTCAGTAAACCGTCATGCGCGCTTAGGACATTGGCTCGCTTTACAAGATAGCAATGCTACGCTTTCTGGTTATTACCAGTTTCCAGATTTCTTCGAACAAAATTTAAAAACACTGCCTAAACCCAGTATAGAAAACCTTGCATTGAATGGATCTGAGTATGCAAAATTCATTTGGGCGATTAAATTACTCAAAGAAGGTAATGCGGATAGAGCTAAGCTCTATTGGCAAGCAGCTGTCGCAAAACAAAGCGTACAACACAGACTAAACTTAGCAAAATTACTGCTTGAACTTAATCGTTGGGATGAGCTTAGTGAGCTAACAGAGCAAGGTTTAGTACCTGAGTCTGCAATTTTAGAACAAATAAAACTTCACTTTAGTTATCCTCCAGAATCTATTTCTAGTGCATATGCTCACCAAGCTGGCTTTTTACTTTCTCTTCAAGAACTAAGTGCTGAAAATCGTTGCGAGTATAATGTACTCATGATGAGTGATCATCGTGCTGGAATTATCAAACTAAAGCGCTTTTCAAATGCACATGCTTTAACACCGGAACCTAGCGTTAATAGTTTTTGTTTTTCTGAACCTGTGTACATTGGTGACAACATAGCGTGTCAAACAAACCCATTAAAAGCAGCTACGTGTAATTGGCGATCGTTGATTAAAAAATATGTTTGGCCAAAAAATTATGATTTTATAGTAATGATGCCGCGAGAAGGGCGTGGTAATGTTCGTGCAGGAATAATGCAATTAAACTCCCAAAGCAGTTATCAATTATTCTTACATGAATTGATGCATTTTAGTGGCTTTGAAGATGAATACCCAGTGCCAAAAAATAAACAGGCCTGGTTGTGTAAACAAAAAGGGTATGTTGCACCAAACCTATTTGTTGCAAATAATGTAAAACCTCCTGCAGGATGGCAGCCCAGTGAAACGTGTGAAGGCACTGTAAAGTCGTATAAGCCCGATAAAAAATGGTCAATAATGCGTTACCAACAGCTCTCCTTATCCGCAAAATATAGAGAGTTATGGATAGAACAAATTGAAAATAATCATTATAAGCCCGTGCGCTATCATGACTACTTTACTATGCTAAGCCAGTCGTTAGTGATGAGTGATAAAAGGGTGGCTGATTAAACGATGGTTATTATTAGTATCCTAGTTAATTCAGCTTAAAATTCCAGCAGATAGGCGTGCTTCCTATAGACAAAATGTAACTCAGTCAGTATAACTATACCTTTGTATAATATTCATTTAAGCTGAATTAAAAACCATTTCAATGAACAGTACACAACTAAAATTAACTAGCAGCGTATTGATATTCTTATGACTTTAAAAGGTTCCTCATTATGACTTTGCTCTGGATACCCTTGTTATCCTTAATTGGCAGTGTTATTTCTTCATGCACCGGCAAATTATCTCGTAACCAAACAACGGGTTTAACTTTACTTGCACCTTTGAGTGCTCTGGCAATTGCAATTTACCATGCTCCTGCCGTACTCAGTGGTGAAACAATTCGTTATTCCTTGGCTTGGATACCCGCGTTGGGCATGGAAATATCTCTGCGCTTGGACGGTTTAAGTCTGTTATTTATCTTTATGATTCTAGGGATAGGGTCTCTTGTTATTTTCTATACGCGTTATTATTTAAGCAGTAATGACTCGATGCCCAAATTGTACAGCTATTTGATGTTATTTATGACTGCAATGCTGGGCATTGTGATGTCTAATAATGTGATTCAGTTATGGCTTTTCTGGGAGCTGACCAGTATTAGTTCATTTTTGTTGATTAGCTATTGGTGGCACAAATCAGAAGCTCGCAAAGGCGCTCGTATGGCGCTGGCTGTAACTGGCGCAGGTGGTTTAGCGTTATTGGGTGGCTTGCTTCTTATCGGTGATATAGTCGGTAGTTACAACCTAGACACTATTTTAGCAAACCGTGCACTTATACAATCACATGAGTTATTTGAGCTCGCGCTAGTGCTCGTATTACTTGGGGCGTTTACAAAGTCTGCCCAGTTTCCATTCCATTTTTGGTTGCCTCATGCGATGGCAGCACCAACACCGGTAAGTGCTTACTTGCACTCAGCAACCATGGTTAAAGCGGGTATTTTCTTACTTGCACGTTTTCATCCAGCCTTAGCTGGAAATGATACCTGGTTTATTTTAGTGGCGATGACAGGCTTAGCAACATTGTTAGTCGGTGCGTATATTGCGCTGTTTAAGCATGATCTGAAGGGATTGCTTGCTTACTCTACAATTAGTCACCTAGGTTTAATCACTTTACTATTAGGGTTAGATACTGAACTTGCGACGGTTGCTGCAATATTTCATATTATTAACCATGCAACCTTTAAAGCGTCCTTGTTTATGGCGACAGGTATTATTGACCATGAAACGGGCACGCGTGATATGCGTAAACTTAATGGGATGTGGCGATTTATGCCATACACGGCCACGCTTGCCATGGTGGCTGCTGCGGCAATGGCTGGTGTGCCACTGTTAAATGGTTTCTTATCTAAAGAAATGTTTTTTGCTGAAACTTTGCACCAGCAAGTACTTGGCTCTATGTCTTGGTTAATTCCTGTTTTGGCAACTTTAGCCGCAGCGTTTTCAGTTGCTTACTCGGCGCGCTTTATACATGATGTATTCTTTAACGGCGACCCAATAGATTTACCGAAGACTCCTCATGAGCCACCGCGCTATATGCGAGTGCCAATCGAAATATTAGTGGTATTGTGCCTACTTGTAGGTATGTTCCCGAATTTTGTTGTCGACGGTATTTTATCTGCGGCCTCACTTGCCGTACTTGGGGATTCTACCCCAGAGTTTAAGTTATCAATCTGGCATGGCTTTAATTTACCTTTATTGATGAGTTTTATTGCAACTGCGTGCGGTGTTTTCATTTACATCCAGCGCAAGCATTTATTTCAATTTCAAGCATCTCTTCCAACGCTCAATGCTAAAAAGACATTCGAACGAGTGATGTACAGCGTAATAAAGTGGAGTCAGAACAAGATCCAAAGTACAGAGAACGGTTCATTACAACGTTATATTGTTGTAATGCTTGGCGTTGTACTTTTATGTGCGGGCTGGCCGTTATTTGAGATGGGAGCTTTAGCAGGCACCGCGCCAAGTACACCGATTGATTTCCATAATGCGATAGGCGCAGGCTTATTAATTATAGGCGCCATCAGCACTGTACTGTGGCATCGCTCACGTATGGTATCGCTGTTAATGATATCAATTGTAGGCTTGATGGTGTCTGTAGCCTTCACTCGATTCTCAGCACCTGATTTAGCATTAACCCAGCTTACAGTCGAAGTAGTAACCGTTATATTGCTTATGTTGGCGTTATTTTTCTTGCCGCAGCGAACACCCAAAGAATCGAGCTCATTGCGTATACTACGAGATTTAGGCATTGCATCAGCAGTGGGTGTTGTAGTTGCTAGTGTGTGTTATGCGTTATTAACTCGCCCACTTGAATCTATATCCGACTTTTTTGTTGCAAACGCCAAAACAGGTGGAGGCGGTACTAATGTAGTCAACGTAATTCTGGTCGACTTCAGGGGCTTTGATACGCTGGGTGAAATTATTGTACTAGGTATCGCAGCATTGGGTATTTACAAGCTACTTGCTAATTTACCGCTATTTATGCCTGCAAGTGATAGTGAAGGGCGTCCATGGGCGCGTGAACGCTACCCTATTTTACTTTCAAGCATTTCGCAAAGCTTGTTACCGCTCGCTTTATTAGTTTCGGCATATATTTTCTTACGTGGGCACAACTTACCCGGTGGTGGTTTTATTGCAGGGCTTGTAACGTCCATCGCCTTTATATTGCAATATATGGCAAGAGGTTCTGAGTGGATAACATCACGCTTTGACGTCAACTACAGAAAAATTATTGCCTCGGGTATTGCAATCGCCATGTTCACTGGGCTTGGTAGCTGGGTGTTTGGTCGACCATTCTTAACTACTTGGTTTGATTATTTTGATATTCCATTTGTTGGTAAAACTGAATTGGCAAGCGCCATTATATTTGACTTAGGTGTGTATTTAACCGTCGTTGGGGCAACACTTATGATATTGGCAAGCCTTGGTAAATTGACTGCAGATGCAGCTAAAGAAGAGGTGAATATTTAATGGAACTATTATACGCATCATGCGTTGGTGTATTAGTGACTTGTGGTATCTATTTACTTCTAAGAGCACGTACTTTTCCAGTTGTATTGGGCCTAACTATGCTCTCTTACGCTGTAAACTTATTTTTGTTCTCTGCGGGTCGTTTAACAATTAATAAAGCGGTTGTACTTGGCACTGGAGCAGATTACGCAGATCCATTACCTCAAGCGTTAGTGCTCACAGCAATAGTAATAGGATTTGCAATGACTGCATTTGTGGTTATTTTGGCAATCAGAGGTCGCGCTGATTTAGGCAATGATCATGTAGATGGTCATCTTGTAAAAAGTAATAACAAGGAGCAAAAATGATCCAGCATATCGCGTCATGGCCTGTTCTTATTCCTATGCTCAGTGCAATATTGTTGTTGATGCCACCTTGTGGGAAGAGCATCCCAATACGTCGTGCAGTATCAATGATAATGTCACTTTTGACTTCGATAATCAGTCTTGTATTGCTGGTGTATGTCTATCAAAATGGTCCTATTGTCTATGCAATTGGTGGTTGGCAAGCACCATTTGGTATTGTGTTAGTTGCAGATCTACTCTCAGTATTATTAGTCGCATTGACCTCGTTTTTGGCGCTCAGCGTAGCTTTATACAGCAGCGTTGGCGACGATGAAAAAGGTAGCTTTTTCCACCCGTTATTGCACTTTTTAGTGTTAGGTGTAAACGGCGCTTTTCTAACTGGGGACTTATTTAATCTGTTTGTATTCTTTGAAGTGCTGCTTATCGCATCTTATTCATTGCTAATGCACGCAGGTGATAAACATAAAACCCGAGCAGCATTACAATACGTTATTTTAAACCTTATAGGGTCAAGCGTATTCTTGATTGCTTTAGGTATTTTATATGGTGTTCTCGGCACGCTTAATATTGCTGATATGTCGCAAAAAGTATCAATGCTTCAAGGCGATGATGTATTTTTAGCTAAAATCGGTGGTTTGTTATTACTTGTTGTGTTTGCCTTAAAAGGGGCGTTATTACCGCTTCATTTATGGTTACCTAATACCTACGCCAGCGCAATGCCAGTAGTTGCTGCATTGTTTGCTATAATGACCAAGGTAGGCGTTTATGCCATGCTGCGTGTTTACACTGTAATATTTGGCGAAAATGCAGGGTTATTAAACCATATGGCCCAGCCATTTCTTTGGGGGTTAGCGATTGCAACTATTGCAATTGGTGCCATTGGCGTACTTGCTGCTCAAGATTTACGTAAGCTCACAGCAAATCTAGTTGTTGTTTCTGTTGGCACACTGGTGGCGCTTGTTGCTATTCAACACGTAAGTGCAACCGCAGCATTGTTATATTACCTCGTTCATTCTACGCTTATTTGCGCGGCGTTATTTTTAATTGCTGATCTTATTTCACATCAACGAGGTAAAGTAGCAGACAGGCTTGCACCAGGACGTGGTGTGGGGCAGCCAATTTTACTTGGCGCATGTTTTATTATTGCCGCGCTTGCTGTTGTAGGAATGCCACCTTTATCAGGTTTTATTGGTAAGATATGGATTTTAAAAACAACGCTAGGTAGTGAGCGAGCGCTGGTATTTTGGCCTGTGTATTTAATAGCAAGCTTTGCCTTGCTTGTAGCCTTATCACGGGCAGGAACCAGTTTGTTTTGGGAACGCAAGCATCAAGACCGCGATCACCTCGAAGTAGACAATGCCAAGCCTTTGCAGGTAATTGCAGTTATAGGATTACTTGCTTGCTCACCATTAATGGTCATTTTTGCCGGGCCAATTACTGAATATATGATTGCCGCAGCGACTCAATTACATGATATAAGCAGTGGTATAAATACCGTACTTAAGGGAGGCTTATAATGCGTTTAGAATCCCGTTACCGTTGGCTACCAACACCGTTTCGTAGCTTATTGCTATTTGTTGTTTGGTTACTATTGAACAACAGTGTTTCGGCAGGTCATATAGTGTTGGCGAGTATTTTCTCGATATTAATTCCTATTGCGACCTTTCCATTTCGTGATCCTCAACCGCTGATTTTAAAGCCTGGGTTGGCAATCAAGCAGTTGTTTATTGTGTTGTATGACATTGTCACCGCCAACTTACAAGTGGCATTATTAATTTTGGGGCCAGTTAAAAAGTTGCGCCCAGCGTTTGTTAAAGTTCCATTGGATTTAAGCCATGAAATGCCAATAACTATTTTGGCAAGTACCGTGTCTTTAACTCCCGGAACAGTTAGCGCTGAGGTCTACCCAATACCTGAATCTCTTCCTGAAGGGGAGCAGTCAACTGAGCGCTTTTTACTAATTCACGTGCTAGATTTGGCAGATGAAGAGGCATTAATTAACACAATTAAAACACGCTATGAAGCACCGCTTAAGGAGATATTTCAATGTTAGAAACGGTTTTTTTAATCGTCTTCGCGATGATTGGTTTATCACTTTTACTTAATTTGTGGCGACTTGTAGTAGGCCCATCAGTACCTGATAGGATTTTGGCGCTTGATACTATGTATATAAATACTATTGCGCTTATTATTCTTTACGGCATGAGTATGGGCACAGGTCTTTATTTTGAAGCGGCATTGTTAATTGCGATGCTTGGATTTGTCAGCACAGTAGCAGTGTGTAAATATTTACTGCGCGGCGATATCATCGAATAAGGTAATAATATGTACAGTGAATGGATAGTCTCTATCTTATTGCTCATTGGTGGCGCGTTTATTTTAATTGGCTCAATTGGCTTAATTAAAATGCCAGATTTTTTTATGCGATTACACGGGCCGACAAAAGCAACGACCCTAGGTATGGCTGGTGTGTTAATTGCTGCTATGGTGTTTTTTAGTAGCACGCAAAATGGTATCAGTGTAAAAGAACTACTGATCACCATTTTCTTATTAATTACAGCGCCTATTAGCGGGTATATGTTAATAAAATCAGCCATACACCATAAGTTAAAAGCGAAAAAAGGTACTAAAGGTCTTGATAACGTAGAAGATGATTAATCATTATTGAGCCTACTTTTAGACATAAGCCCGTTAAGTTTTAACGGGCTTTTTATTGGTTGTTATTATTTGTATACCCAAGCCACCTCAAGATGCGAGTTTCAGTTGGAGTTAAAAGCGATTTAGGCAAGGCATTGATTGCAAGAAATAGTGGTTCTATTGTTAAAATCAATAACGCAGTATAAATCACTTTTAAACCAACCCCTTGGGCGTTTCACAGGAACTTACTTTCATCGTTGTTACTTCTTAAAAGGGACTGCCATTGTTGCAAAGTAACGCCTTGATATTAAGCCCCTGTGAAACGCTGAATTCTGCATCTTGAGGTGGTTTGGGTATATACTAAATACATCGCCAATTTTGTTACTTTTATATGCAAAAAAATATCAAATTTACCCTCACCAGTTTATTAATACTAATCCCTTTAATTGACAGCCTTTTTATTGCTCCTGCTTTTGGTCTTCAGTGGAAAAGCGAGCAAACAATGTATTATGTGACAGTATTTTTAATGCCAATTAAGCTTTTAATGGTTCTTTTAGGTGGATTCTTATTAGTGAGGCAAGCACACTCTCCCCACCGATTAACAACAGTTTTATATAAAAAGCTTTTTCAGGTAAGCCTATTTATTTTAGCTGGCTTACAATCAATTGTGCTCATAATAGTGTGTGTGCTTTATATCGTGGTTGGGACGAATGCAGATAAATATCAGCTTAAGGATAAAATCAGCGTATATACTGCTGATTCAGATACATTAGGCAAAGCAACGCATTACTTTTCTTTTCAATGTACAGATAAAGCAGGTTTTTATTCACTTACACCCATTGTAACTTTAAATAAGCTTGGGGATTTTTCGTTTTCTACTAAGAACGATAAATTGCTCATAGAGCACAATGATTATTCTTTAAAAGGTAAACAACTTAAAAGAATTGATATAAGCATGTTTAGCTGCAATTAACGATATAAAATGTAATCTAAAATACTTCACTAGCTGGTCATTTTACTTCTAAAGTGCTCATTAGTTACTGAATGGCATAGGAAATTTCATAAATTCATCAAGAGTAACCATTAAATCTAGCCATTAACCTAAAACTTTCTATACTTATCAGATATCTAAACTAAGGATTTTGTATGCAATGGATGCGCTCATAAACTCAAAAGAGACCCTTGCATATGCTGGCTAAATTAAGATTAAATACCCAACTAAACCTTGCATTCGGTGTAATGATATTACTACTCGGTGTAGTCAGTATCGTCGCGTTATTTGCACTAAACTCTGGCTATAATAACTTTGTAGAATACAGAAAAAATGCGCGTGATAGTAATTTATCTGCTCGAATTCAAGCTAATGTGCTTACACTCAGATTAGAAGCTCTTAAGTACCTAAAAGACAAAAAAATAAGTAACATCAACGAGTTTAATAATCGCCATTCATTACTTACTGATTTAATAAATACCGGTCAAAAGCAATTTACAGATCCTACTAAATTAACGGCGATCAATAAAATATCTGACGAGATAGATTTATATAAATCGGGTTTCGATAAAATTGTTAATTTGGTGAATAAGCGAAATGCCATTGTTTCATCTGTACTGGACGCAAATGGCGCAGAGATGCGAAAAGCAGTGACGCAGTTAATTCAAATTAGTAAAAAAGAGAACAACTTTGAAGGTCTAGCTCAGGCATCTGCATTGCAAGAGTCTTTATTGTTAGGGCGTCTCTATGTCAGTAAATATTTGATTAATAATACGCAAGCTGAGTTTGAACGTTCGCTTGAAGAATTTGATGTAGTTAATAAACGCGTTAATGAATTATCCTTGTTTACTAATAGCACCTTAGAAACATCGTTAGTTAATGATTTTATAAGCCGTACTGCCAAGTACGTTGATGGTATTGACCAAATCCATAAAACGATTGATGAGCGCAATATGATCATATCAGGTACGCTAGATAAAGTAGGGCCAAAAGTGGCGTCTGAGATTGAAGAAATAAAGCTAAGCTCGCAACAGCGGCAAGATCAAATAGGGCCTTCTATTCAATCCAGTAACCAAAATGCGATAAATACCATCATCGTTTTTTCAATCATTGTGATTATTTTAGGTATTGTATTGAGCATTTTCATTACTCGTTTAATTAAAAAGCCGATTGGTGGAGAGCCGTTAGAGATTGCAAAAATAGTACAGGCAATTTCAGAAGGTGATTTACGTCACCAATTTGATAATACTGGCAAAGAGTCGGGTATTTACTTGGCAATGAAAGAAATGACCTTAAAGCTGAATCAAATGTTATCTCAAATCCGTGAGTCCACTACTCAGGTATCTGAAACCTCGCTTAGCCTTACTTCGATCACCGAAGAGTCGAAAACCGGTGCTGAACAGCAATCTGTACAGTTAACACAAACCGCAACAGCAATGCACGAAATGTCTGCGACGGTTAACGAAATCACTCAAAGTGCACAAATGGCAGCTGACGCAGCATCAACAGCTGATAATGAGGTGCTTAATGGGTCACAGGTTGTTGCACAAACACATGCTGCGATGGGCGAGCTTGTAGAAACTATGATGGATGTTAGCCACACAATTGCGAATTTGGAAGCAGAGACTGAGTCTGTGGGCTCAATACTCGATGTGATCAGGGGAATTGCAGATCAAACCAATTTACTCGCTTTAAATGCAGCAATTGAAGCTGCTCGAGCGGGCGAGCAAGGGCGTGGTTTTGCGGTTGTTGCAGACGAAGTGCGTTCTTTAGCTAGTAGAACTCAACAAAGTACAGAAGAGATTCAAGTAATGATTTCGAAGCTTCAAAACGAAGCGAAAAAGTCTGTTGAGTCCATGAAGTCAAGCATGACGAGTGTAGAGCAAACCGCCGAAAAAACAGAGCAAACAGGTGAGGCACTAGACCAAATATCTCAATCAGTGGGGACAATTAAAGACATGAATGTACAAATTGCTAGTGCGTCAGAAGAGCAAAATGTTGTGAGTCAGCAAATTAGTGAAAGTGTGCAGCATGTTAATGAAAAAGCGCACGACACAATGGCTGGGGCAGAACAAGCAGCCAGTATTGCCAACTCTCTATCTGAAACTGCGAATGAGCTAGATTATATAGTCAAACAGTTTAAAGTTAGTTAAAGCAGATACATAAAGAGCCGGATGTAGTTCGGCTCTTTTATGACCTATATTTTATTGCACGTCGACTTCTTGGCCTGTTTGAAGTCGTTCTGCACCGCGAATAGCAATTCTATCACCTGTTATTAAACTGCCTACTTCAAGTGGGGTGACTGCAATAAGCTGGCCTTTTCCTTCGCCGACGGAAACAGGAATTTGAATTGCTTTACTCTGCTTATCAATTTTCACGATATGTGTTCCTTGCTTGCGAATGATTAATGCATCACGGTTAACTAACAACATCGAATTTTTACTTTTTAAGGGGACTGCAACGTCTACAAGTTGGCCAATTGCCCATGCATGCTTGTTTATAGGGTTAAGCATTGCGCGTACTTCGATTGTTTGTGAACGCGGATCCGTTGATGGGATCACGGCAGTAACAATCGCAGTTGCGCTTTGAAGTTGTGATAAATCTCCCGCTTTTATTGGCAGCTCGATACCAGGCTCAAGATACTTTAGGTATTTGACGGGCACGTAAAGCCTGACCTCTAAATGATTTATATCTAATAAGGTGAGCAACTCTTCTGCACGATTTATCTCACGGCCAGCGCGTTTAAATCGTTCGCTGATCACGCCTGCGAAAGGGGCCCGGATAGTGGCTCGTTTGAGTTTATCTTCAATAACTTTCAGTTCAAGCTCGGCAAGTGCAATGTCAGAACGAGCTAGATCGTGCTTATTTTGTACTAGGTCAACTTGGCTAATTGCCGCGCTACTCGATTTTGCTAACTCTGTGAGGCGCGTCAGTTCCTGCTGATATAGGCGTAGATTAATTTTGGCGCGGTTAAGCATCTCTTGCTGACGTGCTTTGTCTAATTCAAGAGGAAGTGTATCCATACGCACTAAAATATCATTTTGGTTGATACTAGTTCCAGGTTCAGCGACATATAAAAGACGACCGCTAATTCCCGCGGTAAGGGTCACATCGTCTTTACCATAAAGGGTACCATTGACCTCAATTTCACTAGTAAGGGGCGCTTTAGTAACACTATCTACAGTAACCGGAACAACAGCCTTGGCATGGGTCACAAAAAAACTACAACACAGGCCAAAAGTGAGGATTGCTGATTTTATATTATTCATTGATTTACTCTCGAGATTCATTGGTTTGCCTTTAAACTTTGTGGAGCATTTGTTATTGAGTCTTCCACTTTTGAAGGGGGCAGTTTACGGCCAAGTTGTAACAAACTAGGCATTAAAATGAGGGTGAATAGGGCACTAATTGCCATTCCGCCGACAATAACGGTCGCAAGTCCTCTATAAATTTCTGAGCCAACACCAGGCATCAGCATCAGTGGTAGCATACCAAACAGACTCGTTAGGGTGCTCAAGTAAACTGGGCGCGACCTGAGCAACACGGCTTGTTTTACTGCAGCTTCACGATTAAGCCCTTTAGCCATTGCTACACGTGTTTGGTCAACTAATAAAATCGCATTATTAACTACCAAACCAAGTAAAATAATAAAGCCAATCATGGTCAGCAAATCGAGGGATTGAAAGGTAAATAAGTTAAGAATAAACAGTGCAAGCACCCCGCCTGCGATAGCGAGTGGCATAACAAGCAGCACTAAAAGGCTGTCTTTTGCTGATTTAAATAGCGCCGTCATCAGTAAAAATAATATGAATAACGCAAGCATAAAATTAAGTGACATTTCAGTCATCGCAGAATTCATTTTTTGTGCATTACCTGCCAAGATAGCTCCAGCATTGCTTGGTAAATTAGCTCTAACTTTCGGCATAACTTGTTCAGTTAAAATTGTTTGTGCTTGTTGTAGGCTCATATTGGCTGGGGGCGTAACCACTACACTCACAGTACGACGACCATTAACACGGCGTAATTGAGTTGGTCCTACAGTACGCTCTATATTCGCCAGCTCCCCCAATGTTTGAATGCCTGAATGTGGGGTCACAATAGGTAATGCTTTGAGTTGTTCCGGTGTTTGCCATGGTACTCCGCGTAGAATTACATTCATCCGCTCATTGCCATCGAAGTACTCATTAACAAATAATCCCCCAGTGTAAGCTTGTACAGCTTGAGATACATCGCGCCGTGTCAAACCTGCTTGTGTGATACGGCGATCATTAGGTGTAAGTCTAAGCTCAGGCTCTGCCATGTCTAAGCGAGGTTGTGGTTGAGCCGTTGCATTTGGTAGTGCTTCTTTAACAGCCTGCAGCGCTACGTTTGCACCGACCACCAAATCGTCCATGTTTGGTCCCGTTAAATCGATATTAATAGCACGGCCATCACCGCCATTAGCAACTTGGATCATTGAACCTCTGAAAAAGAAAACTTGGGTGTCTGGCAAGTCAATAAATATTTCTTCTCGCGCGACCTTCATCAGTTCCTCGACTCGCTGCGGATCGGCAGAGTAAATAAAGCCACCTGCATTTGAGCCAAATGCGTAGAAGTTAAAGTCTTTGATACCCGGCTCTTTTTCGCCAGTGTAATATGGCATTAAGCGTTTTTTTACTCGCATTAATAGCTCTTCTTCCATAAATTGCACATTGCCACCCGGTGGAGTAGCTAAGTTAAAGAAGAAGCCATCCGTCGGTGCGCGGGGCATAAAATCAGTTTTAGGTAACATTGTTAGCGTAGTCAATACTGAGCCACCTAAAAGTAGCCCAATCCAAGTCAGCTGCTTAACGCGGCTATTGGTGAGCTTCATGATGAACGAACTTAGGTTTTGCCAATAAAGGTGATAAGGGTCTGCTTTGAGTTCAGTGTCAGGCCATAGATTATTGGCTAAAGGAATAAGCGTAATCGCGCATACCATAGACGTGATAACAGCAATAGACAGAGTTAATGCTAAGTCTGAAAACAGTTGTCCTTCAATACCGGCCATAAACAAAATAGGTAAAAATATTGCTACGCTTGTGGTGGTTGAGGCAAATAATGCTCCCGTTACTTGGGCAGCGCCTTTTAAAGCGGCTTTTCTATTATCCAACTCCTCTGAACGCAGTCTGGCTATGTTTTCTTGCACAATTATTGCCGCATCTAACACTAACCCCACTGCAAAGGCTAAGCCCGCAAGCGAGATAACATTTAAACTGCGGCCAAAGATATTTAATGCTAAAAATGCGACCATTAATGAGATAGGAATTGTCGCCGCAATGATAAAGGTAGCCTTTAGACCTCTAAAGAACAGCCATAAAATTAGGCATGATAAAACAACACCCAGTCCTAAGTTACCTTTCACTAACGAAAGCGCATTACGTATATGTACAGAAGCATCAAAGCTCAACTCAATAGATAAGCCATTGTCAGCAAGGGGGCCTTGGTTTAGCTCTTTGATTGCTAAATTAATATCATCTAATAGTGCTACGGTGTTGGCGCTATTAGAGCGTGAAATGCGTATGTAATAGGCTGGTTTGCCATTGCGGCCACTCATGCCTAATCGATCTGAATAGGTGCGTTCTACGCTGGCAATATCGCCTAAATAGATTGGACGATTGTTTGAGTAACCCACACGCATTTGTGCCATGCTCGCTAAGTCGTACTGTCCGGTAAACCTTACGGTGTATTGGCGTCTTCCAACATTGGCTAAGCCACCTGATGTATCGCGGGAGCTGGCAAGTACATTGCTAATTTGATTTAAGCTAATGCCTAATGCGGCAGCTTTATGAGGGTCGAATGTAATTCTTAACTCTTTTGGTCGTTCACTGGCTAAATCTACTCGAGCAACTCCGGGTATACGTGCTAAGCGGGGTTCAATAAACTCATCAATTTGCTTTTGAAATTGCGCCATATCAAAGTCTAAATTATCCGATTGATAATCTTTTGGTGTAACCAAAAGTGTCGCAGCCGCTTCGCCATTGTTTCCCCCAGCGAAAACCACAGGGTCAAACGCATCGAGCGGCAGAGGGGGCGCTTGATTTAAGCTCGTTAGTACATCGAGCATCGCTTGCTGCATGTTTTGCCCTACGGCAAAGGTTAGCGTAATTGATCCATTTCCGCGGTTGATATTAGTATTCACCTCGAGTGCGCCGGGAGTGTTTTTAACGGCATTCTCAATTGGCTCTATAATGACTGATTCTATTTCTTCAGGGGCTGCTTGGCGCCAACCAGAAAAGATGGTGATTTGAGGTTGTTCGATGTCTGGGGTTAATTGAATTGGCAGTTTAAAAATACTTAAAATGCCAAATAAAATAATTAACACTAAGATGACTATAACGCTCGCGGGGTTTTTTAACGAGCTACGCGTCAGATTCATTGTGGCTGTTCCAATATTACTTTGCTGCATTGTAGTGCTAGCTAAAAAAAATGCCAGCTAAGCAAATTAGATATGTTACAAAGGTAGCGATAGGTGGCACAAAATCAGGGTTGAAATGTGTTTTCGTAATACCCTGTAACAATTTAATTAAAAGTAAGCCCCTTAATATATAAGAGGCTTGGTGGTTTAGTTAGCTTTTATCGGAATCTAACATCTCGTCGTGTTTTGTCATGTCCCACGGCAGCTCCCCAGGACTGTTGTCTAAAAAGTGTAGGTAGTTTTCAAACTGATCGAGTATATCCCTAACAATATCATCTTCATTAAAGCCATAAATATCGTAAGATAAACCGCCTCGGCGTAAAAACACCTCGGCACGATAATAAAGCTGAGGGTCATCCTCATTGGGTTTTAACTCAGCGTAAGCAAAGCTGGGAGTTGCGTGCTCTGTTAACCTAATATCGTAGACAAAATCAACATGTTCATGTCTTAACACAGTTAAAAAAGCACGCCCCATGACATCATTAAATTCAACTACGGCTTGCCATTGGCGAGTTTTAAGTTCGGCCTGCACAGATTCCATTGCGTTAATAACAGTTTGGCTGATAAAAGTATGCACGTCGTTCTTTTTAGGGTAGCTGACCATCGCAGCTAAGCGTCGCTTCCAATGTGAAAGGTCTGGACTTTTGTTGGTCAATGTATGTGCTTGTAAGCTAGAGTCTCTGTGTCCTTCGATTCGCAAAGCGCGCCATAGTCCAGCGGTTGCAAGTAACATGATCACAGCAAAGGGTAATGCACTTGCTATCGTCATTGTTTGTAGCGCACTTAAACCACCGGCAAGCAGAAGCACAGATGCCACGGTGCCCTCTAATACAGCCCAAAAAACGCGCTGCCAAGCTGGTGTGTCGAGGCTGCCTCCTGATGCAAGTGAATCAATAACTAATGATCCTGAATCGGATGAGGTGACAAAAAATGTAATAATCAAAATGACCGTCACTAACGAGATAAAAAATGACCAAGGTAGGGCTTCAAATAATTGAAATAGCGCAACAGCGTGATTTGCCTGCACGTCTACAATTAAGGTGTCAAACCCTTCATTCATTATCAGGTTTAATGCTGTGTCGCCAAACACAGAGAACCATAAAAAGGTAAAAATAGTTGGGACTAACATTACACCTACGACAAATTGCCTAATGGTGCGCCCACGGCTAATTTTGGCAATAAACATTCCTACAAATGGTGCCCATGCGATAGTCCAGCCAAATATAAATAATGTCCAATTACCTATCCAGTCACTGCGGCTATAGGCTTGTAAGTTAAATGTACGTTCAACAATACCACTTAGGTAACTGCCGGTATTTTGTAAAAACGATTCTAAAATATGAATGCTTGAACCGACAAAAAAGACAAAGGTCATTAACGTGATTGCCAGTACCATATTTAAAATAGATAGGCGCTTCACGCCTTTATCCATGCCTGCCACAACCGAGATGGTCGCAGCGGCTGTTATTGAAGCGATGGCTATAATTTGTACCGTGGTATTAACAGGAATACTAGGCCATAAGTAATGTAATCCCGCGTTGATTTGCGTTACTGATAAGCCTAATGTGGTAGCAATACCAAATAGAGTGCCTAAGATGGCAAATACATCCACTGTATGACCAGTAGGGCCGTGAATTTTATCACCAATCAGAGGGTATAAAGCAGAGCGTATCGATAATGGTAGGCCATGGCGAAAAGCAAAGTAAGCAAGTACTAATCCTACAATGCCGTATATAGCCCAGATATGAAAGCCCCAATGAAAAAAGGCAATTTGCATTGCTTGTTTAGCTGCATCCACAGTTTCTGCTGCGCCACTTGGCGGTGAGGCATAGTGTAAAACGGGTTCAGCAACGCCAAAATAAAGTAAAGCCACACCGTAGCCAGCAGAGAAAAGCATGGCAAACCATTCAGGAAAACTATACTGGGGCTGTGCATGGTCAGGTCCAAGCTTAATATTGCCCCAACTAGAGGCGGCAACTGAGACAATAAAAACCAAGAAAATAGCGACAGACAACATATAAAACCAACCAAAGGTTTCTGTTATCCATGATAAGGTTACACTGAATGCTTCACCGGCCAGTTCGGGGTTACTGATAGTGCCAAGTACTAAACATAAGATGATGAAAACTGCAGGTAAAAATACAGGCAGCAAAAGAGTTGAGCGGAATGTCTTTTTCGTCATATATTAATCCCTAATATTAAGTGCTAACTTTAAAGCATGCCTGCATACCTTATTACATATATTGGGTACTGGCTAATTAAGTAGCTTGCATTATTTACCCAAATTAGCTAAATGCTGATACTAAACGGGCTCTACTGATCATGAAAAAACTAATCGATCACCGTGGCAACGCGCAGTTTGGCGTGTTTGAGCAAGGGATTGAACAAATTAACTATATGGATTTTGACTTGCGCAACAGCATGGGCAAGGTAACAAGCTCGTTTGCGAAAAAGCTAAAATTTAATCAGTTTCAGTTTATAAGTTTTACGTGTGAAACTCTTATTATTGGCTTAGCGATAGTTGACTTGAAAATTGCTAGTAACTGTTTTGTCTATGTGTATCACCCAAGCACGGGTGAATTTGAGGAGTTTAGCTTTACTAATTTATTCGCTATGAGTACTTACATTGATACTACGCCAAACTCAGGCAAGGCGCATTTTCATAAAGGTGGGAATAGTGTCACGCTCAGTGCTGAATCAGGTTTGCGTAAAGTCACAGTATGCTTAAACGCAGGACTTAAAATAAAGGCTGTCATTGATGAGTCAGTAAATTACAACCCGCTTACGGTTTGTGCAAGAGCGAGTTTTACTGGTTTTCACTTTACACAGAAAGTTGCAGCACTACCTTGCTCAGGCACTGTCGACTGGCGAGGTAAACATATCAACCTTGAGCAAGTAAACGCGTTGGCATGTGTTGATTGGAGTGCAGGCTTTATGCGCCGAGAAACATTTTGGAACTGGGGGAGTTTAGCTTGTACTTTAACAGATGGGCGCCGTTTAGGTCTAAACCTTGCAGCAGGCGTTGTAGAAACAGGCTTTACTGAAAATGCGTTGTGGCTTGATAACTCTTTAATAAAAATAGACATGGTCGATTTTAAGTTTCAGCGTTATCGCGATAAAAACGATTGCAGACAATGGCAGTTGCGCTCAAACGACGGCATCATAAACCTAACCTTTGAGCCTGTAGGTAACCGCCACGATAAAACTAACTTACTTATTATCGCCAGCAATTTCACTCAACACTTCGGTCGTTTTTATGGCCAAATCACCCTCGAAAATGAAGTGATTACACTCAATGGCGAGTGGGGCTTTACCGAAGATCATTATGCGAAATGGTAGAGAGAGTATTTTAGCCGTCAGCCGTTTGATCTGACTCCGATAAAGTAAACATTTGGTTTTAACTCATTAATTAGTATTGAGTGAAAAATAAAATAGCTGGGAGTGATATCCTCAAACCCAGCTATTAACTTAAATCAGCTCATCGCTTATAACTTCATAGCTTACAGCTCTTATTCGTCTATTGAACGAAGTAGGGCGTTAATACCGACTTTTTCGCGGGTTTGTTGATCGACTTTTTTCACGATGATTGCAGCGTACAGGCTGTGTGTACCATCTTTTGATGGTAATGCACCAGGTACTACAACAGCCCCAGCTGGCACGCGGCCATAGTGGATTTCGCCGGTTTCGCGGTCGTAAATACGCGTGCTTTGACTGATGTAAACGCCCATTGAGATCACAGCGCCTTCTTCAACTACTACACCTTCTACAATTTCAGAACGTGCGCCAATAAAGCAGTTATCTTCAATAATTGTAGGATTCGCTTGTAACGGCTCTAAAACACCGCCTATGCCCACACCGCCCGATAGATGAACGTTCTTACCTATTTGTGCGCATGAGCCTACAGTGGCCCATGTATCAACCATGGTGCCTTCGTCAACATAGGCGCCAATGTTTACGTACGATGGCATCAGTACTACGTTCTTACCAACAAAGCTGCCTTTGCGTGCAACAGCGTTTGGAACTACGCGCATACCACCTTGTTGAAATTGCTCTGGTGTGTAGTCACTGAATTTAAGTGGCACTTTATCGTAAAACTGGTTTACACCATCGTTCATTGGTTCGTTATCGCGGATACGAAACGACAGTAACACGGCCTTTTTCAACCACTGATGTACAACCCATTCACCGCTAATTTTTTCAGCAACACGTGCTGCACCACTATCAAGTAACTCTAGCGCATCAATAATGGCTTGCTTTACATCGCTTGATACTGAACTTGGGGTGATGCTATCACGGTTATCCCAGGCGTTTTCAATCATGGTTTTTAAATCTGACATAATGTCCTCTTATTCGATTTCTGCGTGGAGTTTTTTACGCAGTGCTTGATGAATTTTTGTTTGTTCTTCGTCGGTCAGTGCTTGGTATTCGTTATTTGATACCACGAAGAAATCTTCTGCGCGTTGACCTACGGTGGTTATACGCGCAGCGTGTATATGTAATAAGTGTGCTTGAAAAACTTCAGCTATTTTGGTTAATAAACCAGGAATATCTACCGCTTGAATTTCAATTAAACTGCGGTCTTTACGCGGGTGAGGGCGCAGTATAATTTTTGGTTTTATATTAAAGTCTTTAAAGCGCTGTGAGCGATTCTTTTTAAAGCGTATTTTTTTACGTGGATCTGCTAACGCTTGGTCAAGTCCGCGCTTTATTGATTGTGCTCGACCACTGGCAATCGGCTCACCACTGACCTCTAGGACAACAAAGCTAAAAACGACATATCCGTCTCGCGTTGTCAGTACTTGAGCGTGTTGAACTTGAGCTTTTTTCGAGCCAATCACATTTACTAAGCGCGCAAAAATGGCACCAGAATAGGGGCTATACACAAATACTTGTGTTCCACCATGCATCGCTTTATTGGATACGATAACACTTGGCTGTGACAAGTCAGCATTAATTAAGTGTTCGCTATGCCATGAAATTTGCTGTTCGCTAAAGGCAGTGAAGTAGTTAGCTTTAAACCGACTCCAAATTAAATCAATTTTCTCTTCGCCATATCCCAAATTAATCAAGCGTTGCTTAGCTTGACGTTTTTTATCACGAATTTGGTCTCGCTGATCCATTGGGTTTTCAAGTCCCAAGCGAAGAGCACGTTGCGCGTGTAAATACAATTCACGAAGAAGCGTGTTTTTCCAATCATTCCATAAGTTGTCATTAGTTGCGCGTATATCCGCAACAGTCAAACAATATAAATAATCTAATTGGCGCTCTGTTTTTACTTTTGATGCAAATTCTTTAATCACATCGGGGTCATTAATGTCTTTACGCTGGGCTGTAACCGACATAAGTAAGTGATTAGCCACTAACCACGAAATAAGCTTACCATCTGAGTTTGTAAACCGATGAAGTTTGGCAAATGCAATAGCATCTACAGAGCCAAGCTCGGAGTGATCCCCGCCACGGCCTTTGGCAATATCATGGAAAATACCCGCTAAGTACAGTAATTCTGGTTTATCCATTCGAGTGACTATTTCACAACATAATGGAAACTGATTGCTGCTTGATTTATCAAAATATTGATAAATATTATTAATTAATTTGTGAGTATGCTCATCGACCGTATAGGCATGAAACAAATCAAACTGCATTTGCCCAAATATATTGCGCCATTGTGGTAAGTAGGCCGCGAGCATGCCGTGTTTATGCATCAAAGTAAAAGCACGACCCATGCCATTAGGGTGTTTAATGATACGTAAGAACGCTTCACGGCACGCTGCGTAATCTTGCAAGTCACCGAGTAGACGCCTGCGTACTTGGCGTATAGTGCGAATTGTACTTGGATAGATATGCGTGATAGCAGGGTTATCAGCAATATGCTCAAACAATACAAAAAGCTGATCACGGCGGAAAAACACTGACGGATTTTTTACTTTTATTTGATGACCAACACGTTCGAAGCTATTGTCGAGCTCTACAATTGGTTGCTCACTGGACTCAGGTAAAATACTTTGCTCAAAATATGACAATAGCATTTGGTTGAGTTCGCGCACGCGGCTCATAATCCGAAATAAACGTTTCATCATACGTTCAACCGAGGCTTTACCATCACTGCCAAAGCCAAGGATTTCAGCAGCAAGGGGCTGGTGGTCAAACAATAAACGGTTTTCAGAACGCTCAGCAGCGAGGTGCAAGGCAAAGCGAATATTCCATAGGTTTTCTAAACACTCAGAAAGCTCTTGGTATTCTTCGTGTGTTAAGTAACCATGACTAATAAGTTCTTGCAGGGTTTCAGCTCTAAAATGCTTTTTTGCAACCCAAATGATGGTTTGTAAATCACGCAAGCCACCCGGGTTCTCTTTTATATTTGGCTCAAGGTTATATGCAGTACCATGACATTTTTTATGGCGAAGGTGTTGTTCTTTTACTTTAGCCAAAAAGAAATCATCTGAGCGCCAAATAGGGGTGTCAAGGATATGCTTTTTAAGCTTTTCATACTCGATGTGATTGCCAAACAATAAGCGGCTTTCTAGCAAGCTAGTGGCAAACGTAACGTCTTCACGTTTCTGTTCAATAGCTTGATCAATGGTGCGTACACTGTGGCCTATCTCTAAACCTAGGTCCCATAACATAGTGACAAATTGACCGATTTTTTCACAAATAGCGTCACTTGGCTGCTCAGTAACGAGTAATAGAAAGTCAATGTCAGAGTAAGGGTGTAATTCACCTCGACCATACCCGCCAACTGCAATGAGCGCTAAATCAGGCTCATGTGCTAAGTCATAAACATGAAATAGCTTGATCAGCAGGCGGTCTATAAATTCAGCGCGGGCATTAATCAAATTACCAACGGGTTGTTTTGAAAACTCGTTTTGCAGCCATTTATAAAAATAAGCGGAGCAATCGCGGTAATCGTTTAGTTGCTCAGCATCGCTAAGCAACTTTTTTACTTTATTGGGTAATGCCACGTGGGCTGGCTCCTAATGTTCGATGATCCTGTCTATCGTATCATCTGATCGGAGCGTTAAAATTTCAACACCATTTTCAGTTACTAACAGTGTATGTTCCCACTGCGCTGACAAAGAACGGTCTTTTGTGACCACGGTCCAGTCATCTTTTAGCAGCTTACATTGGCGTTTGCCGGCATTGACCATAGGCTCAATCGTTAAGCACATGCCCGCTTTTAAAGCCTCGCCAGTGCCCGCACGGCCATAGTGCATGATTTGTGGCTCTTCGTGAAACTCAGCGCCGATACCATGCCCACAATATTCACGCACGATAGAATAATTAAATCCTTCAGCGTATTTTTGAATCGCTTCGCCAATATCACCAAGGCGTACACCCGGTTTGACCATTTTAATAGCCAAGTAGAGACTCTCTTGGGTTATTTGTGCAAGACGTTTGCCTTGGATGTTGGGTGTTCCAACATGAAACATTTTTGATGTGTCGCCGTGGTAACCATCTTTGATGACAGTTACGTCAATATTTACGCTGTCACCGTCTTTTAATGCTTTGTCATTTGGAATACCGTGACAAATAACGTGGTTTACTGAGGTGCAAATTGATTTTGGAAAGCCGTGATAATTTAACGGCGCAGGAATAGCTTTTTGCACATCAACAATATAATTATGACAAATTGTATTTAGTTCATCAGTGGTCACACCAGGTACCACATGTGGCTCAATCATTTCTAGTACTTCTGCTGCTAAGCGCCCAGCAACACGCATTTTCTCTATTTCTTCAGGGGTCTTGATCACAGCACTCATAGAGGCTCCATAGTCGAGTTTTGACACATTTATCGTCGCACAAATTTTGCACGCGACGTTGAATATTTGTTTTTAATATGGTATAAAGCGCGCCGTCTTTTTACAAATAAATTCTTAAATGATTTTTTGTATTTAAGGCATACACAATTTTATTTTAACACACACACGTATCGTCACATACACTTGGGTGCATTTGAAGTTAATAAACTTCGGTGTTGGTGCTATGGGATATGTGGAGGCCTAACCCTAAACTAAACAGAGGATTTACAAAATGGCAAACGTTTCAATGCGCGATATGCTTCAAGCTGGTGTTCACTTCGGTCACCAAGCACGTTACTGGAACCCTAAGATGAAGCCTTTCATCTTCGGCGCACGTAACCGTGTTCATATCATCAACCTTGAGCAAACTGTACCAATGTTCAATGACGCACTTAAGTTTTTATCAAGTGCTGCAGCAAACAAAGGTAAAGTACTTTTCGTTGGTACAAAACGCGCAGCAAGCGAAGCAGTGAAAGAAGCGGCGATCGAAAGTGACCAATTCTTCGTTAACCACCGTTGGTTAGGTGGTATGTTGACTAACTGGAAAACAGTTCGTCAATCAATCAAGCGTCTTAAAGACCTTGAAATCCAAAGCCAAGACGGTACTTTCGAGAAGTTAACTAAGAAAGAAACGTTAATGCTTAACCGTGAAATGGAAAAGCTTGAAAAGAGCCTTGGTGGTATCAAAAACATGGGCGGTCTTCCTGATGCGCTTTTCGTTATCGATGCTGACCACGAGCACATTGCAATCCGTGAAGCGAACAACCTAGGTATCCCAGTTGTTGCAATCGTTGATACTAACTCTAACCCAGATGGCGTAGATTACGTTGTTCCAGGTAACGATGATGCTATCCGTGCTATCAACCTTTACACTAGTTCAGTTGCTGCTGCAATCACTGAAGGTCGTGAAAACAACATCGTTGCTCAAGCTGAGAAAGACGATTTCGTTGAAGCTGAGTAATTAGCTGTCATCAAGTCTTCATCTAATTTTAGGTGAAGACTTGCTATTCTTGTAGAGCGGGAACCCGCTTATCTAACCTGAATTCAGATTTGAGGATTTACTAATGGCTGTAACTACTGCCCTAGTTAAAGAATTACGCGAGCGTACTGGCGCTGGCATGATGGATTGTAAAAAAGCGTTAACTGAAACTGATGGCGACATCGAGTTAGCGATTGAAAATATGCGTAAGAGCGGTGCTGCAAAGGCTGCTAAAAAAGCAGGTAACATCGCTGCTGAAGGTACTATCATCATCAAGCAAAACGCCGGTGTTGCAGTACTTGTAGAAGTTAACTGTCAAACTGACTTCGTAGCTAAAGACGAAAGCTTCCTAGCATTTGCCAACAAAGTTGCTGACGCTGCTATCGCTGACACTATCACTATCGAAGACTTACAAACTAAGTTTGAAGAAGATCGTGTTGAGCTTGTGACTAAAATTGGTGAAAACATCAATGTACGTCGTCTTCAGTACATCACTGGTGAGCAACTAGTTGAGTACCGTCACGGTGAGCGTATCGGTGTTGTTGTTGCCGGTGTTGCTGATGAAGAGACACTTAAGCATGTTGCTATGCACGTTGCTGCTTCAAACCCAGATTACCTAACACCTGATGATGTACCTGCTGACGTTGTAGAAAAAGAAAAGCAAGTACAAATCGACATCGCGATGAATGAAGGCAAGCCTGCTGAAATCGCTGAAAAGATGGTTGTTGGTCGTATGAAGAAGTTTACTGGTGAGGTTTCACTTACTGGTCAAGCTTTCATCATGGAACCTAAAAAGTCTGTTGGCGAAATTCTTAAAGAGAAAAACGCGACAGTTACTAGCTTCGTACGTATGGAAGTTGGTGCAGGTATCGAGAAGAAAGAAGAAGATTTTGCTGCTGAAGTAGCTGCGCAAATTGCTGCAGCTAAAGGTCAGTAAGATTAACTATTTGTGATGCAAAAGGAAAATACATGCAATTAAAGTACTATTTGCTTTTGCGTCATGCTTAGAAATTCTTTAAAATAACCGCGCTTTTATGTTTATCATAAGCGCGGTTATTTTTTATCCATAATTTAATAAAAGTTGGCCCCAATACTATGACTATCAATCGTAAACCTATTTTTAGACGTGTTCTTCTCAAATTAAGCGGTGAAGCTTTAATGGGAGATGAAGGCTTTGGCATCGATCCAAAAGTGCTTGATCGTATGGCGCAAGAAATTAAAGAGCTAGTAGAACTCGACGTAGAAGTGGGTTTAGTTATCGGTGGTGGTAACTTCTTACGTGGTGGTTCTCTTGCAGAAGCAGGTATGAACCGTGTTGTAGGCGATCACATGGGTATGCTAGCAACGGTAATGAATGGCCTTGCAATGCGTGATGCTTTGCACCGCGCATTTGTAAACTGTCGTTTGATGTCGGCCATTCCATTAAATGGTGTGTGTGATGCATACAATTGGGCTGAAGCAATTAGTTTATTAAAAACGGGCCGTGTAGTTATTTTTGCAGCAGGTACAGGTAACCCATTCTTCACTACTGATTCAGCGGCGTGTTTACGCGGTATCGAAATTGAAGCAGACACAGTTATCAAAGCGACTAAAGTAGACGGTGTATTTAGTGATGATCCGGTGAAAAACCCAGACGCAACACTTTACCGCCACTTAAGCTACAATGAAATCATTGATAAAGAACTAAAAGTGATGGATCTCGCTGCATTCACATTAGCACGTGATCATAATATGCCATTGAGCGTATTTAATATGAACAAATCAGGCGCGTTAAAGCGTGTTATTATGGGCGAAGAAGAAGGAACACTTATCTCTTCACAAGCCTCAGATGAAGTAACTAACTAGATTAGGATTGAACCGTGATTAACGATATTCAAAAAGATGCTGCAGAACGCATGCAGAAAAGTGTAACGGCACTTGGCAGTCAACTATCTAAAATTCGTACTGGTCGTGCTCACCCAGCACTTTTAGACGGCATTATGGTGTCATATTACGGTGCGCCAACACCGTTGAACCAAGTAGCGAATGTAACAATTGAAGATTCACGTACACTGGCACTGAGTGTATTTGACAAATCACTTGCACAAGCTGTAGAAAAAGCGATTATGGCTTCTGATCTGGGCTTAAACCCTATGTCAGCGGGTGCAGTTATACGTGTACCACTTCCTCCACTTACTGAAGAACGTCGTAAAGATTTAATTAAAATCGTACGTGGTGAAGTTGAAAGTGGTCGTGTAGCAGTGCGTAATATTCGTCGTGATGCTAATGGTGATGTTAAAAGCTTATTAAAAGATAAAGACATCTCTGAAGATGAAGCACACCAAGCGGAAGATGCAATCCAAAAGCTAACTGATAAATTCATTAAAGAGATGGATACTCAATTAACAGCGAAAGAAGCTGAGCTGATGGAAATCTAAGCAGCTAAATAAGCTGAACTTGGGTTTAGAAATATATTAGTTTTGAAACGCCGTCTAGGGTATACTAGGCGGCGTTTTTTTATGGAATACTCGATATTTATGGTTCTTAACGCTGATAAAATTTCCCAGCAATGTTTACCCAAGCATGTCGCTATAATCATGGATGGCAATGGTCGTTGGGCACAGGCTAAAAATAGGCCGCGTGTTTACGGGCATAAAAAAGGTGTGGACGCTGTTCGTCAATCTGTACAGCTTTGTACTAAATTGGGTGTAGAGTCACTGACTTTATTCGCCTTTAGTAGTGAAAACTGGCAACGTCCTGAAGATGAAGTGAGCACATTAATGGAGCTATTCTTGTTCGTGCTGAGCAAGGAAGTAAAAAAACTTCACAAAAACAATGTAAAATTAACTATTATTGGTGACCTATCACGCTTCTCAGACACTTTGCGTAGTAAAGTGGATGCAGCACATGCGTTAACTGCTGATAATACAGGGCTTAAATTAAACGTCGCCGCTAATTATGGTGGCCGTTGGGACATAACAAATGCGGCTAAACAACTTGGTAAACGAATAGCTGCAGGGGAGTTAGACCCCAATGATATTACTGAGCAAGATATTGCCTCACAAATGAGTATGCAGGATCAGGCCGAACCTGACTTGCTTATTCGAACTGGAGGAGATTTGCGCATCAGTAACTTTTTATTATGGCAAGCAGCTTATGCTGAGCTTTATTTTACTGATACGCTTTGGCCAGACTTCGATGAGGCTGCTTTTGCTGACGCTATCGCCTGCTACGTTGCCAGAGAGCGACGATTTGGTTGTACCGGCGAACAAATAAAACAATTACTCGCCGAAACCTAATTAAAAGGGTAACACTTTGCTAAAACAACGAATTTTAACCTCTTTAGTGTTAGCGCCTTTGGCGCTGTTATTAGTTTTTTATACACCACTAACTTTATTTAGTTATATTGCCGGTGCCATTGTTTTAATGGGTGCTTGGGAATGGTCTGCCTTTATGGGCTTATGCGATAAGTTGAAGCGCTTCGCGTTTGTTATCTTTATTGCGGTTTTATTGGCGCTGTTAAATTGGCACTGGCCGATAGAGTCGCTTTGGGTTGATGGGAAATTGGTCGGGGATGCGAATTATATTTTCACCTTATCATTCTCCTGGTGGATTGTTGCTACTTATCTAGTTTGGCGCTACCCATCAATGGCTAAAGCATGGAACGAAGGGCTTGTAATGCGCGCTATTGCAGGTATTTTAACTTTAGTTCCATTATGGCTTGCACTCAATACGCTACGTAGTGCTAATTACTTAGAATCAACTCACTTTGGTTCAATGCTTATCTTGGTCGTGTTAGGTATTGTTTGGAGTGCTGACATTGGCGCTTATTTTACCGGTAAAAACTTTGGTAAACATAAATTAATGCCAAAGGTGAGCCCAAATAAAACCATTGAAGGTTTAGCTGGTGGTGTTATTGCTGCAGTTATTTTTGTATTACTATTTTGTCACTTTAGTGATGTTGATATGGCTGTTTGGCCAATTTACGCTGTGATGACAATTTTTATTGCCTTGTTCTCCGCGATTGGTGATTTATTAGAAAGTATGTTTAAACGTGAAGCGGGCCTAAAAGACAGTGGTTCATGTTTACCGGGCCATGGTGGAATATTGGACCGATTAGATAGTTTAACAGCCGCTGCGCCTATTTTTGTTTTATGTTATGCCTGGACACTTAGTCTATGAGTTGTAAACAACAACTAGTTGTTCTAGGTGCAACAGGGTCGATAGGTCTTAGCACGTTAGATGTTATTGCTAGAAACAAAAGCCAGTTTGAAGTGTTTGCTTTGACTGCGGGTGGAAACGCCAAATCTATGGCTCAGCTGTGTCTTACTCATAACCCTGTTTTTGCTGTTATGGCCTCAGACAATGCTGCTGAGCAACTAAAACAAAACCTGTCAGGTACTGCGTGTAAAACAATCGTTAGAAGTGGTGTTGATGCAATGAGTGAGCTTGCCGCCCACCCAAGTGTAGATGCTGTGATGTCAGCCATTGTGGGCGCAGCAGGACTTATTCCAACCTTAAGCGCAGTAGAAGCTGGCAAAAAAGTATTGCTTGCTAATAAAGAGTCCCTTGTAATGTCAGGGCAGTTGTTTATTGATAAAGTAAAAAAGCATGGAGCAACGTTATTGCCGATAGATAGTGAACATAACGCTATTTTTCAGTGCTTGCCCAATACATTACAAGGCTCAAAAACCGATGCGAAGCTTGCGCAGCATGGAGTTAGTAAAATTTTATTGACAGGTTCTGGTGGTCCTTTTTTAACGCGTGATATCAATACGCTATCGACAGTCACTGTTGAACAAGCTGTGGCGCACCCAAACTGGTCAATGGGTCAAAAAATATCAGTAGATTCAGCCACCATGATGAATAAAGGTTTAGAGTTTATTGAAGCAAAATGGCTATTTAATTGTGCAGCCAATGATATTGAAGTTGTAATTCATCCGCAAAGTATTATTCATTCAATGGTGCAGTACCAAGATGGTTCCGTGCTTGCACAAATGGGTAACCCTGACATGCGCACGCCTATTGCTCACGCACTAGCCCACCCACAGCGTATTGACGCAGGTGTTAAGCCGCTTGATTTTTCTCAAATAGCTGATTTTACCTTTACAAAACCTGACTTTGCTCGTTACCCAAACTTAAAATTGGCCATCACAGCATGTGAATTAGGGCAAGGCGCAACAACAACGGTGAACGCTGCAAATGAAGTTGCAGTCGCTGCTTTTTTGAATGGTGAAATTGCCTTTACAGATATATACCGTATAAATGCACAAACACTGGATGCAACTAATGATGTTAACGTTCATACACTAGATGAAATTTTAGCGTGTGATAAATTAGCCCGAGAGCAAGCAGTACAACAAATACGTAAGGTACAACGTTAATATGTTCGATTTCTTTTGGAATTTAGGTTCGTTTATTCTGGCGCTGGGTATTTTAGTTACTGTTCACGAATACGGCCACTTTTGGGTTGCACGTAAAGCGGGGGTTAAAGTCCTGCGTTTTTCCATTGGTTTTGGTAAACCATTATTAAAGTGGCACGATAAACTTGGTACTGAATATGTAATTGCAGCCATTCCTCTGGGTGGTTATGTCAAAATGCTTGATGAACGTGTTGATGATGTCCCTGAGTCAGAGCGTCACCTTTCATTCAATGCAAAGTCTGTACAGGCTCGTATTGCGATTGTTGCAGCAGGGCCTATGGCGAACTTTATTTTCGCCATTTTTGCTTTAGCAGTCATGTATCTAGTCGGTGTGCAATCAATAAAGCCGGTAGTTGGTTTAGTACAAGAGGGTAGCAGAGCCGAACTTGCAGGTATTACGTCGAACCAACAAATTATTAAAATTGGCAATGATTATATAGCCACGTGGCAAGATGCCACATTTGCGTTAATGGCAAGCCTTGGTGATGAACGTGTTGATGTGACAGTTCGCACTAATGAGTACCTTGAGCAAGTTAAAACGATTAACATTGATGGTTGGAAGTTAGACCAACAAGATGTGCCTCCATTAGCTTCGCTGGGGATCGTTCCGTTTCGTCCAGATGCAACGTTAGAAGTTGCAGCAATCACCAAAAATTCAGCTGCATCTATGGCTGATTTGAGAGTTGGCGATGAAATTGTGATGGTGGATGGCGAAACAATAACCAGTTGGCAGCAATTAGTTAATCTTATTCAGCAATCAGCTAACAAATCTTTACAATTTAGTGTAAAAAGACAAGATAGTATGGTGTTGCTAACGGTTACTCCACAAGGCAGAACGTTAAGCAATGGCGTACAACAAGGGTTTTTAGGTGTTGCTCCAGTTGTAGAACAATGGCCTGATGGCTACATCGAGACTAGACATTGTGGTCCACTGGATAGTATTGTGCTCGGCGTAAAGGAAACGTGGCGTTTAATAAGTTTAAGTTTTGATATGATCGGTAATTTAATTACAGGTCAAGTATCCGTTAAAAATTTAAGTGGTCCAGTAGGGATTGCTGTAGGTGCAGGAACCAGCGTAAGCTATGGTTTTGTTGCCTTTTTAAGCTTTTTAGCATTAATAAGTGTTAACTTGGGTGTATTTAATTTATTACCCTTACCAGTACTTGATGGTGGGCACTTAATGTATTACATAATTGAACTTTTCCGTAAAAAGCCAGTCTCTGAAAAGACACAAGAATTTGGTTTTAAAGTGGGAGCCTTGCTCCTAATTTTTCTAACATGTTTCGCTTTGTTCAATGATGTATCGCGATTATAGAATGGCGACAGTCTCGAATTAAAAAACACGATTGTAAAACATTGCATTAATGTGGTGTTGAGCGGTAATACAGTTGTAAAGGATAAAGATAATAAAATGGCTATAAAAAAACATTTGGCAGTAACAAGTTTATTAGGGGCAAGTTTTGCGGCCCTTGGCCAAAACTCCTTTATTGTTGACGATTTAAAAGTTGAAGGCTTACAGCGTGTAGCACTTGGTGCTGCGTTAACGCATATTCCAATCAATGTCGGTGACAGTGTAGATGACTATACAATTTCAAAAACAATTAAGTCGTTGTATAGCTCAGGTCACTTTGACAACATAAAAGCATTACGTGATGGCAACAATGTTATTTTTAAAGTAACAGAGCGCCCAACGATCAGTTTTATAGAGTTTGATGGCAATAAAGATATTAAGGACGAGCAGTTAACCCAGTCTCTTGAACAGCAAGATATTCGTCAAGGTGAACCGCTAGATAAAACAGTGGTTGATAATATCGAGAAGGGCTTAATTGAGTTCTTCCACAGTATTGGTAAGTACAATGCAAAAATCGATATTAGCATTACAAAACTGCCACGAAACCGCGTCAAATTGAAATTAGAATTTGACGAAGGTGATGCTGCGTCAATCCGCCAAATTAACCTAGTGGGTAATGAACTTTTTCCAGATGAAGAGCTATTAGCGCTTGCTGAGTCACAACAAGATTTACCTTGGTGGCAGTTTATGGGCAGCGATCGCTACCAAAAACAAACCATTGAGGGTGATTTAGAAAATATCCGCAGTTATTATTTAGACCGTGGCTATCTTCGTTTTAATATCGATTCGACCCAAGTATCGGTAAGTCCTGAGCGTGAATCTGTTTATGTTACAGCGAACATAACAGAAGGCGTAAAATACAAAGTAAAAGGTTTTGACTTCATTGGTGATTTGCTCGGACGCGAAGAATTAATTAAAAGCGTTATCCCACTACGAGCAGGTGAGCTTTACAATGGCTCAGTTGTAACATCATCTGAAGAGTTTATTAAAAGCTATTTAGCCCGCTTTGGCTATGCTAATGCCGAAGTACGCACCATCCCTGAAATTGACGATGAAAACAAAGAAGTACAATTAACATTATCGGTTAACCCAGGTAAACGTGTTTATGTGCGTCGTATCATTGTTGGCGGTAACCAAAATACCTCTGATGAAGTACTTCGTCGTGAAATGACACAGTTAGAAGGCGCGTGGCTTTCAAACCAAAACTTAGAGCGTTCAAAATTACAAATTCAACGTCTGCCGTATATGGAAACTGTTGACTTTAACGTCGTCCCTGTCCCTGGCGTTGATGACCAAGTAGACGTTGACTTTAATGTTAAAGAGCAATCAGCGGGTAGTTTTAATGCGGGACTTGCGTATGGTTCTTACCTCGGTTTACAGTTTAACATTGGTGTAACTGAATCCAACTTCTTAGGAACGGGTAACCAAATTGGTTTTAATATCAATACGTCACGTGGTTCTGAGCGCGTAAGCCTTTCATACACAGACCCTTATTTTACGCCTGACGGTGTATCACAAGGTAGCAGCATATTTTACAGTAACTATGATGCAAGTAAGTTTAGCCTTATCGATTATAAATCGAAGAGTTACGGTATCGGTACGAATATTGGTTTTCCAATTGATGCGGTTAACCGTGTAAACTTTGGTGTGAAGTGGATTCAAGAAGAGCTTTCTGAAATTGCTGAATACGAGCAAACACGTGTAATGCGTGAAACCTTCTTAGACCCAGAAAACCCAGATGCGGGCTTTGACTTTACCAAGTATGAGTTAAGTGTTGGTTGGTCACGTATAACGGTAAACCGCGGTTTATTCCCAACCGCTGGTTCACGCCAAACACTTAATTTAACAGGAACAACGCCTAACTCTGATTTAACCTACTTTAAGCTAAATTATGATTCGCGTTTTTATTGGCCTATCAGTGATGATCATCGTTGGGTGTTCTCAACGCGTGCAGCACTGGGCTACGGAAATGGTTATGGTGAAACTAATGGTTACGATCAAACTTTACCATTCCAAGAGTACTTCCGTATTACAGAAATGGAGCTACGTGGTTTTGACCGTAATACAATTCTACCTCGTGCAGTATCTAGAACGCCAAAATTAATTCCGGGCACACCATTGCCAGATGGCACACCGACTGGCAGTATAGGCGGCGCATCAGAGTTTGACGTGTTAAATACCCAAGGTCGAATCGGTGGTAACGCGAAAGCTGTTGCAGGTATGGAGTTGATAGTTCCGACACCGTTCTTAGATGAAGAGAACACCAGCTCGGTACGTACAAGTTTCTTTGTTGATGCTGCAAATGTGTGGGATACAGAGTTTAGCGTTGATCGCTATCAAAATTTAGGTGTGGATCAACGCGCCAAACTTGAGGATTACTCTGATCCATCGCGCTTTAGGGTTTCAACAGGTTTATCATTACAGTGGGTTTCACCTATGGGCCCAATGCTGATTAGTTTTGCGTATCCATTGCAACAAGAAGAAGATGACGATACGAAGACCATCAGTTTTAATATTAGTAATACATTCTAAAGGAGTTTTTTGTGAAGAAATCATTTAAATCATCGGCAATTGCCTTATTAGCCACTCTTATGATGGGTACTTCAGCGAGCGCATTAGCTCATAAAGTAGGTATTGTAGATATGCAAGAAATCTACAAGCAAATTCCTCAAATGGCTAAAGTAGAGCAAACTTTACAAGCTGAATTTGCTGAGCGTCGTCAAGAAATTGAGAAGCTTCAAGGTGATATCCGTTTTGAAGCTGAAAAATTTAAACGTGAAAGCACAACAATGAGCCAAGCGCAAAAAGATGCGCTACGTGAAAAAGTTGAAGGTATGCAAAAAAACCTTGCAGAAAAAGGTCGTCCTTTAGAGCAAGAAATTAAAATGCGCCAAAATCAAGAATTAGCTAAAGTACAAAAGCTTATTATCGATGCAATCCAAACAGTTGCTAAAGATGGCAAATATGATGAAGTTAAAGTAAAAGATACTACTGTTTACTTTAACCCTAAGACAGTTTCTGATTTGTCAGAAAAAGTTGTTGAAAAAGTAAGTAAACAATAGAAGAAATATGCAAAATTATACGCTTTCGCAGATTGCGGAACTTCTTGGCGCTGAACTCGACGGGGACGGCGCTTTAGAAATCTCAAAAATAGCGACACTTGCAAATGCCCAGTCTGGGCATATTGCATTTTTAGCGAATAAGAAATATCGTCCGCAATTGGATAATACACATGCCAGTGCGGTGATATTATCTGCAGCAGATGCCCCTTATTATCAGGGAAACAAGCTTATTGCAGCTAATCCCTATAACAGCTATGCACAGCTTGCTCAGATAATGGACACAACGCCTACATCAGCAGTAGTAGGCATACACCCCAGCGCAGTTGTTCATCCTGACGCACAGGTTGCTGACTCGGCCTCTATAGGTGCCAATGCAGTGATTGAAGCAGGCGCACAGATTGCTGATAATGTACAAATAGGCGCTAATTGCTTTATCGGTGCGATGGCTAAAATAGGCAGTAACACCAAACTTTGGTCGAATGTATCTATTTATCATGATGTTGAAATTGGCGAGAATTGTCTATTTCAAGCAAACTCAATCATAGGTAGCGATGGTTTTGGCTACGCTAATGATAAAGGCCAGTGGATAAAAATACCGCAAATCGGTGCTGTCATTATAGGTGATAACGTTGAAATTGGTGCAGGGGCAACGATTGATCGTGGCGCACTTGATAATACAATAATCTCTAGTAACGTGATTATCGATAACCAAGTACATTTAGCGCATAACGTAGAGATTGGATCAGGTACGGCTATCGCCGCTTGTACTGTAATTGCTGGTAGTACAACAGTAGGTAAAAATTGCCAATTTGCTGGGCTTGTAGGTATTAATGGTCACATTGATATATGTGATGGTGTTATACTTACCGGCATGAGTATGGTAACTAAGTCAATTAAAGAGCCAGGTATCTATTCTTCTGGTATGCCGCACTCTACCAATAAAGAGTGGCGTCGTAATATTGCTCATTTGCGTAATTTACCAGAGATGAAAGACCGTCTTAAAGCACTAGAGACTTTGACTCAGTCATTAAATGTTGATAATCAATAAGGATGCTATTTTGGCAAACGAATTAAATAGCTTGGATATACAAGAAATATTGAGCTTACTGCCGCACCGTTACCCTATGTTATTAGTGGACAGAGTGCTTGACCACACGCCTGGCGAGTCACTTCACGCCATTAAAAACGTTAGCGTGAATGAACCTATTTTTACTGGTCATTTTCCAAATCAGCCAATTTTCCCGGGTGTTCTTATTTTAGAGGCTATGGCACAAGCTACAGGCCTACTTGGGTTTAAAACGGTTGAAAACCGCAGTGAGAATGAGCTTTACTTATTTGCTGCAATCGATAATGCGCGATTTAAACAACCGGTTGTTCCTGGCGATACTATGCATTTGCATGTACAGTTTTTAAAAGAGCGCCGCAATATATGGAAATTTGCAGCAGAAGCGAAAGTTGATGGTAAGGTAGTGTGTACTGCTGAAATCATGTGTGCGAGAAGAGAGCTTTAATTGTGATCCATCCTACGGCAATAATCGAATCAGGTGCTAAGTTAGGCGATAATGTCAGCGTTGGCCCTTACAGCTATATTGGTAACGATGTAGTTA
This sequence comes from Pseudoalteromonas atlantica, assembly GCF_043641955.1. Taxonomy (GTDB): domain Bacteria; phylum Pseudomonadota; class Gammaproteobacteria; order Enterobacterales; family Alteromonadaceae; genus Pseudoalteromonas; species Pseudoalteromonas atlantica_A. The sequence continues at coordinate 42,653 of NZ_JBHZRV010000007.1, read as the reverse complement.
TTGGTGATAACTGTATCATTGAATCTCATGTTGTTGTGAAGGGGCCCTCTACTATTGGCTCTGGCAATCATATTTTTCAATTTGCGTCTGTAGGTGAAGCCTGTCAAGACAAGAAATACAATAACGAACCAACTACACTTATCATTGGCGATAATAATGTTATTCGTGAATGTGCGACAATTCACCGTGGTACTATTCAAGATCAAGGTGTGACTAAAATTGGTAGTAACAACTTATTTATGGCCTATACCCATGTTGCACATGATGCTGTAATTGGTGACAACGTTATCTTTGCAAACAGTGCTTCAGTTGCTGGCCATGTGCATGTTGGTGATTGGGTTATCCTTGCTGGTAATTCGGGTGTTCACCAATTTTGTAAAATCGGTGCGCATGCTTTTGTGGGAATGTACTCTGGTATAAATAAAGATGTTCCTCCATTTGTAACCACAATTGGCACACCTGCTGGTCCTGTGGCTATTAATACTGAAGGTATGAAGCGACGTGGTTTTGACAGTGATGAAGTAATGGCGACACGCCGTGCTTATAAAACACTTTATCGTAAGAGCTTAGGTGTTGATGAGGCAATTGCAGCATTGAGTGAAGATGCCGCTAAGTACCCAGCAGTTCAGCTAATGGTTGATTTTGTAAAGAACTCCGAGCGTGGGATTATTCGTTAGGTATTATTCGTTAATTACACCGCTTAATAAAAACCACCGCTAAGTAATAACCGGTGGTTTTTTTATGTTTAAAATCGTGTTACCAAAGACATGTAATCCATTTCATTTTTAAGTAAGGCGTTGTGTGTATCGATAGCTCTTACAGCTCCTTCTTCTAGCCATATTACTTGGTCCATGGTACTCAATAGCGCTGGATCGTGAGTAATAGTAATAATGGTTTTATCTGTCATTATCTTCATTACAGTGTCTATCACAGCGTGTTTAGTTTGGTTATCTAAGCTTTCGGTTGGCTCATCAAGTACGATGATAGTGCTATCTCGCAGCAGCGCTTGTGCAATAGCAATACGCCGTGCTTGGCCCTGCGAAACAGTTCGTCCTGCAGTGCCTAAACGTGTTTTTAGGCCACCAGGCAGTTGTGCAAGCCAAGTGCCTAGCTGAGCTTGCTGACAAGCGTTTAGTAAGGCTTCATCGCTCGCTGTTGGCATTGCATAACGTAAATTCTCGGCTAAGGTACCGTCAAATATATGGTGCTGCTGAGCAACTATTGTCAGTAACTCAAAACGATTATCTGTTGATAGATCATTTAAATTAATTTTACCCTGTTGTGTAACTAACTCAATATGACCATTTTGAACTGGCCACAGTCCACTGAGTAAATTTATTAAGGTGCTTTTACCGCTTCCACTGGGGCCAACTAAGGCAATCTTTTGTTTCGCCTCTATGGTTATGTTTATTTTGTTCAGCGCTTTAGTTTGTGTGTTATAGCTATAATCAATATCAGTAAACTTAATACCAAGAGGTTGATTCTTTATATTAACGGTTGTTTGTTCACCGCTATTATTTAGCTTATCTTCAAGCTCAAAAATACGTGCCGCGGCACTTAGGGCATTGGGTAATTGGATAAATGCATTAGGCAGGTTTAATACTGTTTCAAAGCTAGCTAATACAAATAGGCTCATCATTGCCAGCTCTACGTTTGCTATTTCTGCGCTGCTTACTAGTGGCACTAAAATAACAATACTGCCTAGCATGGTTAGTTGGGTAATTAATAAGGTTATACCGTCACTATTTGCAAGGGCGCTGTGGCGTTGTTGAATTTGTTGGTTGTAGCGCTCACTGGCTTTATCGCATTGCGCTAACTGATGTGCGGATGCTTGGTAAATCGCCAGCTCTCGGGCACCTTTTAAAGAGTCAGACAATTGCGCACGTAATAATGCTGATTGCGCTCGATCTTGCGCTGCTGTTTTACTAAATTTATGCCCCAAAAATGCAGGGATCAGGACGCCCACAATCATGAGTGCTGTAAAACACAATAACGCTACATTTGGGTTATATGCACTCATAAACAGCATTACAACAGGTATGCTGATCAAAGCAACAATAATAGGTAATAACACATTTAAGTAAAATGTATCCAACGCATCCACATCATCTTGCATGCGACTAACTAAATCAGCGCTGCGGCTCATGGCTAAGTCCACATTACTGAGCTTACTTAATGTGGAAAATACACTGACGCGTATTTCACTTAACAGCAAAAACGTCGCATTGTGGGTAATTAATCGTTCGCCGTATCGCGATGCAGTTCTTACAATCGCTAAAAATCGGATCACGCCTGCAGGGGTAAAGTAATTCATATGCACTGATGCGATACCTGCTGCAGCCATAGCTGCTAAAAACCAGCCAGATATTGCCAGTAAACCAACGTTAGCAAGTACCGTAAGAGTTGATAAAAAAGCGCCGAGCAGTAGCATTGCGCCATGCGGCTTACATAGTTTTAGTAAGCGAATAAAGTTACTCATGCATCGCTCCTGCAGTGACTAACTGCCAAAGTTTACCTTGCTGCTGATACAACTTCTCATAAGAACCTTGTTCGATTATTTTCCCTTGCTCTAAAACATAAATTGTATCGGCGCCGGTTATGGTATTTAAACGGTGTGCAATAACCAGTACTAAATGATCGTTAGCATAGTCAGTAATTGCAGTGTTGATCAGCTTTTCGGTTTGGCTATCTAAGTGGGCGCTTGGCTCGTCCAACATAAGAATGGGAGCGTCTTTTAAAAATGCGCGGGCTAAGGCAATGCGTTGTTTTTGTCCACCGGATAAGCCTTCACCGTGTTCACCCAGTAGGGTGTCAAAGCCTTGTGGAAGTGCTTGTATAAACTCAAGTGCTCCGGCTTTCATAGTTGCTTGTTCTAATTGTGCTTGCGTGACATTTGCATTACCAAGGCGCAAGTTTTCTGCAACACTCATGTAAAACAACGTTGGTTTTTGCGGGATCCAAGCAATATGTTGTTGCCAGCTTTGGCAATCAAGCTCAGATAAAGGCGTACCATTGATAATAATTTGCTTATTAGCGAGTTGATGAAAACCCAGTAAGCAATCAAATAAGGTGCTTTTACCTGCACCACTGTCTCCAACGAATGCAACTAAGCCTTTTTGTGGTAAAGCGAGGTTAATATCGCTGATACCTTCTTCACTTTGAGGGTAGTAAAAATTAAGCTGGGTTGTGCTTAAACTTTTAATTGGTAATGAAAGTTGTGCTCCTGGTGCTGAGGGTAAACCTTCATCAGCATTGATAATATCAATCATATCAGCCGCTGCGCTGATCCCTTCTAACCGAGCATGATAATGAGTCCCCATTTGGCGCAACGGCAAGTAAAATTCAGGGGCTAGCAGTAAAACGACAAAACCGGTGGCAAAATCAAGGGTGCCAAAAAATAGCCTAAAACCAATGATCACAGCCACTAAAGCGACACTAATCGTTGCAAAAAACTCTAACGTAAATGCAGATAAAAACGCGACTTTCAACACGTCCATGGTTGAAGTACGAAAGTCATCAGAAATTTTGGCTATATTTGCCAATTCTCGGCGGGTTGCGTTAAAGAGTTTTAATTGGGTTAAGCCACTTAACCTATCAAAAAAGTAATTGCCCAACACTGAGAGTTGTTGCCAGCGTTGTTGATTGATTTCTTCAGCTTTGTGACCAACTAAAATCATAAAAAAAGGAATCAGCGGTGCGGTAAATAAAAAGATCAGCCCAGCTTTGTAATCTGTGGGGAATATGATTATTAAAATAGCCAGCGGTATGAGTGCACTGTAAGCAACGCTAGGCAAGTAATTAGCATAGTATTGGTGTAGGGCTTCAACTCCATTGTGTAAGGTATTTAACGTTGCGCCATGGCCTTTTTGTTCGCTGTATAAAGGCCCAAGTCGGTTGAGTTTGGCTAATAGGGTTTTGCGCATTGCGGTTTTTATTTTCTGCGCCGCATAATGACTAATACGTGTACTGAGCGCTAAAAACACGGCACGTAATAAAATTAAGCCCGCCAGAGGCCACAAGAGGTGAGTAATATCATCAAGTTGCTTATCGACAAACATAATCAAGTGCACGGCATTAGCGATTAAATAGCACGACGCAATCATCAATAATGCGTTTAGTGTACCAAGTAAAATACTTATTTTTAACAGGCGCGAACCGCTGTGACTATACTGCTTTAGAAATGCGCGCAGCTTAATTTGCTGCGCGCGGTCTGGGCGAGGTTTAGTTGTCATCTTGGCGTTTAAGCCTTTCGTGTAGTTCTAATTCATCTTCAGCTATGCTGTCTTTGTGTTGTTGAAACTCATACCACATGACATTAATCACGCCTAAAGTACAAGCAAGTAGTACACCTAGTATCCATGCGAAATACCACATAACCAGTCTCCTTAGTAGCTGCCATGAGTGTTGTTTTGAATTTCATCTTGCGTAACTTTACGCCACATTTTTACGTAGCACCAAGTCGTGTAACACAAGATTAATGGAACGAAAATTATAGCGGCAATAAACATTACATTTAATGTCATATGGCTAGATACAGCGTCCCACATTGTTAAGCTAATATTTGGATTATTACTTGATGGCATAACAAATGGGAACATTGCACTGCCTGCTGTCATAATAACCCCTATTAACATTGAGCTAGTTGTGACTAATGCTAAGGCAGGTTTGTTTAACTTAGATAATATAATGGCTAAAATGGCAGATACAAAAGCCAGCGCGGGGAATATCATCGTGAGTGGTATTTTGCTGTAATTATCAAGCCACGCCCCTGGCGCTGTTGTAACTACTTTACCAAGCGGATTAGCATAGCTTTGGGTATCAGGCATTGAAATAATTTGAAACCCATCCATTTTTGCCACCCACAAACCACCAACAGCAAAGAGGGTAATAAAAACCATTAATGCGTAACGACCAAATTTAGCTGAGCGGATTGATACTTCAGCGTCGGTTCTTAGTTGTAACCACATACCAGCATGACCAACCAGCATAGTGACACTCACCAAACCAGCGATTAGCGCAAATGGGTTAAGCAAAGCAATAAAAGAGCCTTGATAGGTCGTGCGTAATAAATTATCAATGTCAAAAGGTACGCCTTGAAGTACATTACCAAAAGCGACACCAAACACTAAAGCTGGCACAAAGCTGCCCACTAGCAAAGCCCAATCCCAGTTATTACGCCACTTCGCTGATTCGAGTTTTGAGCGATAGTCAAACGCGAGTGGGCGTAAAAACAATGCAAATAACACCAACATCATAGCAAAGTAAAAGCCAGAGAAAGCAGCGGCGTATACCATTGGCCAAGCAGCAAATAATGCTCCGCCAGCGGTTATAAACCACACTTGGTTGCCATCCCAGTGAGCACCAATGGTATTGATCACAGTACGACGCTCTAAATCTGTTTTACCAACTAGGCGTAACAATATTGCTACCCCCATGTCCATGCCATCAGTAATGGCAAAGCCTATGAGCAGTACGCCAATTAACAACCACCAAAGGAACTTTAAGGTTTCGTAATCAAAAATCATGATTGTGCTCCTTGGTCTAGTTGCTTATCAGCTTTTTCAAGTTCAAAGTGATACTTACCTGTATGCAGTGAGCTTGGCCCGAGTCTTACAAATTTGAGCATTAACCAACCTTCTATAACGGCTAAGCAAATATAAAAAATAACAAACGCAGTAATGGTAAAAATTAAATCGTTTACTGTTAACGACGAGGTAGCTAAAAATGTTGGTAACACTTCTGAAATGGCCCATGGTTGACGGCCATACTCAGCAACAACCCAGCCAAACTCAATAGCAATCCAAGGCAGGGGAATGCTCCAAACTGCTGCTTTTAATAGCCAGCGTTTTTGTTCAATAACACGATGAGCGTTGTAGTAGAACGATAGGGCAAATACGACGAGCATGATCATGCCACAGCCAACCATAATCCTAAACGACCAAAACATAGGGCCAACCCGCGGGAAAGAATCCTTCACGGCTTTTTGAATGTGCTCCTCTGTTGCGTCTACCACGTTCGGGGTATAGCGTTTAAGTAATAAACCGTAGCCTAGGTCATCTTTTAAGGTATCAAACTTGGCAATGTTGGCAGGGGTATCTTCGCCATTTCTGAGTTTTTGTAAGTACTCATACGCTATCATGCCGTTACGAATACGTACTTCGTGTTTTTTCTCTAAATCACTGATACCTGTTACTTGCTCGTCAAGCGAACGCGTGGCGATAATGCCCAGTGCATAGGGAATTTTAACTGCCGCATGAGTGACTTGTTCATCTGAATCAGGAATACCAATTGCGGTAAATGCAGCGGGCGCTTCTTCAGTATGCCACTCAGCTTCAATGGTAGCTAATTTTACTTTTTGCACTTCGCCGACTTCGTAGCCTGATTCATCACCAAGCAGAATTACACACAGGATAGACGCTAAACCAAAACCAGAAGCAACAGAAAATGAACGTTTTGCGAACGCTAAATCACGCCCTTTTAAGATGTACCAGCTACTTATACCCAGCACAAACATAGATGCGGCAACATAACCTGCCGACACAGTATGAATAAATTTAACCTGCGCAACAGGATTAAATACCAGCTCGGCAAAACTGGTCATTTCCATACGCATTGTCTGGTAGTTAAACTCAGCACCGACAGGATTTTGCATCCAACCATTGGCGACAAGTATCCAAAGTGCAGACAAGTTGGTACCAATGGCCATCAAAAAGGTAACACCTAAATGCTGTCGCTTAGTGAGTCGTTGCCAACCTAGAAAAAACATACCCACGAAGGTCGACTCTAAAAAGAAAGCCATTAAGCCCTCAATCGCCAGTGGAGCGCCAAACACGTCACCAACATAATGTGAGTAGTAAGACCAATTGGTGCCAAACTCGAACTCCATGGTTAAACCTGTAGCTACACCAACTGCAAAGTTAATCCCAAACAATTTGCCCCAAAATTTAGTCATGTCACGGTAGATTTCTCTACCTGTCATAACATAAACAGATTCCATAATAACCAAAATCCATGTCATGCCTAATGTTAGCGGGACAAAGAGGAAGTGAAACAGTGCAGTGATTGCGAATTGCAATCGCGATAGATCGACAAACGCTTCATCTATCATAGTGTGCTCCTTTATAGTTGACGGCGCGGCTGTATTATCTTTCAGAAATTACTGAAACTTCACTAATGTTATGCCTTTATTGATTTTAGTCAACCCAAAAGTGTAAAAAATAGCTTATGTATGGATCATTAATCAATGTGGCAGAAATATAAAATTAGGCTTATTTTAATTAAGACCCAGTGCAATCAATGATTTTTTAGTAGTTGTGGGCCTTAATTCATCTTATCTACAAGGTTGAGTTTGTTGTTTATGCGCCAAGGAATAAATTTAAATTAATATTACCTCCCAACATTTATACTGCATTGAAAACACGTTAAACTGCTGCTATTAAATGCAGAGTTAATTGCGAAAAGAATCAATGAATAATCAGAGCAAACCATTACGCATAGCAATTGTAGTGGGTGAACTATCCGGTGATATATTAGGCGAAGGCCTTATAAAGGCACTAAAAATACGCTACCCAAATGCTATTTTAGAAGGTATTGCGGGGCCTAAAATGCAGGCGCAAGGATGTAAAAGTCTATTTGATATGGAAGACCTTGCTGTTATGGGTTTGGTTGAAGTGCTAGGGCGATTACCCCGATTATTAAAAATTCGTAAGCAGCTGATTCAGCACTTTGTTGATAACCCGCCAGATATTTACATTGGTATAGATGCACCCGACTTTAATCTGCGGATTGAAAAGCCGTTAAAAGATGCCGGTATTAAAACCGTGCAGTATGTTAGCCCGTCTGTGTGGGCCTGGCGTGAAAAACGTATTCATAAAATTAGTGCAGCAACCAATATGGTGCTTGCTCTATTGCCATTTGAAAAAGCATTCTATGATAAGCACAACGTACCTTGCACATTTGTAGGTCATACACTTGCTGATGATATTGCCTTGGAACATGATAGCAGTGCAGCCCGTTTGAAACTTGGTTTGAATGACAATGACAAAGTATTGGCATTGTTACCCGGTAGTCGTGGTTCAGAAGTCGGTTTATTAAGTGAGACCTATATTCAAACCGCGGCTGAGTTACAAGCTAAAAACCCAGATTTAAAAATTGTGGTACCGTTAGTTAATGATAAGCGTAAAGCACAATTCAGTGAAATTTTAGCCGCCACTGCACCGTCATTAAAAATACAACTGCTGGATGGGCAATCTGATATAGCAATGCAAGCAGCGGATGCCATTTTAATTGCATCAGGCACAGCCACCTTAGAAGGCATGTTATATAAAAAACCCATGGTTGTGGGCTATAAAATAAAAGCAATGAGTTATTGGATATTCAAGACATTGTTTACCTTTAATATTAAGTATTTTTCATTGCCCAATTTATTGGCTGATGAAGAGTTAGTCCCAGAGTTTTTGCAAAAAGACTGTAACGTGGATAACCTTACGAACGCACTTGAACCTATGTTAAATAGCGATAACAGCGAGTTAAAAGCTCGATTTTTAGCAATCCATCAGCAAATACGTTTAAATGCCAGCGAGCAAGCCGCGGCGGCAGTAGCGGAGTTACTAAATGCAAATTGAACGACCTAACCTAACCTTTATCGCCGGTGTTGATGAAGTTGGCCGTGGCCCACTTGTTGGTGATGTAGTTACCGCAGCGGTCATACTAGACCCAACAAAGCCGATTGCAGGCCTTGCAGATTCAAAAAAATTGACTGATAAAAAACGTCAAGCTTTGGCGATTGAAATTAAAGAAAAAGCACTGTGTTGGTCAATAGGTCGTTGTAGCCCAACAGAAATAGATGAGCTAAACATTTTACACGCCACTATGCTGGCAATGACTCGAGCGGTAGAGGGATTAACGACTACACCAGAGTTTGTTTTTGTTGATGGTAATCGACTACCTAAACTAAACATGCCAGCACAAGCTGTGGTAAAGGGCGATAGCCTTGTAGCTGAAATTTCAGCAGCCTCTATATTAGCCAAAGTAGCGCGTGACGATGAAATGATTGAACTTGATAAACGTTATCCGCAATATGGCTTTGCCGGGCACAAGGGTTATCCTACCAAAGCGCATTTTGCGGCACTTGAACAATATGGCGCAATTGATGAGCACCGTAAAAGTTTTAAACCAGTACAACGTGTACTAGCAATGCAGGAGCAATAATGGCAGCGCCTGATTTTGTACATTTACGAGTTCACTCTGACTTTTCGATGGTTGATGGGTTAGCTAAAACCAAGCCGATCGTTGCTAAAGCTCAAGAGTTACAGTTGCCTGCATTGGCTATTACAGATCAAATGAACTTTTGTGGTTTAGTGCGTTTCTATGATACTGCTCATAACGCAGGCATAAAACCGATTGTCGGTGCTGATTTTTGGCTCCATAGCCCTGAATTCCCTGAAGGGCCGTGTCGAATTGTTATTTTAGCCAAAGATAACACTGGCTATAAAAATATTACTTTATTGATCTCAAAAGCGTATCAGCGCGGGCATTTATTTCATCGTCCAGTAATTGACCGAGAATGGCTGGTTGAGCACAAAGAAGGGCTTATTCTTCTCTCTGGCGCTAAAGACGGTGATTTAGGTAAAGCACTGTTAAAAGGCAATCCAGCAACGGTTGAGTCGGTTGTCAGTTTTTATAAACAGCATTTTAGCGACCATTATTACATCGAGCTTATTCGTACTTTACGAACACAAGAAGAAGAATACCTGCACTTAGCGGTAGAACTTGCTGAGGCTGAGCAGTTACCTGTTGTTGCAACGAATGAAGTGGTATTTCTAAAACCTGAGAACTTTGAAGCGCATGAGATTCGCGTTGCCATTTTTGATGGTTACACGCTGGATGATAAGCGTAGGCCTAAACGATTCTCAGAGGAACAATACCTAAAAACGCCAGAGCAGATGGCTGATCTATTTAGTGATATTCCTGAAGCACTACAAAACAGTGTTGAAATTGCTAAGCGTTGTAATGTCACAGTGCAACTGGGTACTTATTTTCTACCTGATTACCCAACAGGCTCATTAAATATTGAAGACTTCTTAGTCAAAGTATCACAAGACGGCTTAGAAGAACGTTTGCAGTTTTTATTCCCAGATGAAGATGACCGTAAAGAAAAACGCGTTGAATATGACGAGCGACTAAAAATAGAACTCGACGTAATCAACCAAATGGGTTTCCCAGGTTACTTTTTGATCGTAATGGAGTTCATCCAATGGAGTAAAGATAACAATATTCCAGTAGGGCCAGGGCGTGGTTCAGGTGCGGGCTCATTAGTGGCCTATGCCCTTAAGATCACCGACCTTGATCCACTCGAATTTGACTTACTTTTCGAACGTTTCTTGAACCCAGAACGTATCTCAATGCCGGATTTCGACGTCGATTTCTGTATGGATCGACGTGACGAAGTAATCGACCACGTATCAGCGCTGTATGGGCGGGACGCGGTATCGCAAATCATCACCTTTGGCACGATGGCAGCAAAAGCGGTTATTCGTGATGTTGGTCGTGTACTTGGCCACCCTTATGGTTTTGTTGACCGGATTTCAAAATTAATACCGGGCGATCCGGGTATGACCTTAGCAAAAGCCTTTGATGTTGAGCCGCGCTTGCAAGAGGCTTACGATGGCGACTCTGAGGTTAAAGACTTAATTGATATGTGCCGCATCCTTGAAGGGTGCACGCGTAATGCCGGTAAGCATGCGGGTGGTGTTGTTATATCACCCACGACTATTACCGATTTTGCCGCCCTTTATTGTGATGATGAAGGAAAGTTTCCGGTTACTCAGTTTGATAAAAATGACGTAGAAACAGCCGGCTTGGTTAAATTTGACTTCTTGGGTCTAAGAACGCTCACAATCCTGCAGTGGGCTATTGATATGACCAACGAGCGCCTTGAGCGTGAAGGCAGAAAGCCGGTTGATATCAACGCAATTCCACTGGATGATAAAAAGAGTATAGAGCTATTACTGCGCGCCGAAACAACCGCAGTATTCCAGCTCGAATCACGGGGCATGAAAGATCTGATCAGGCGTCTTAAACCCGACTGCTTTGAAGATATGATTGCATTAGTGGCCTTGTTTAGACCGGGCCCATTGCAATCGGGCATGGTAGATAACTTTATCGACCGTAAATTAGGCCGAGAAGACATCTCATACCCAGACGCACAATATCAACACGACAGCTTACAGCCTATTCTTGAGCCTACGTACGGTATCATCCTGTATCAAGAACAAGTAATGCAAATTGCGCAGGTTTTAGCAGGTTACACGCTGGGCGGCGCAGATATGCTGCGTCGTGCAATGGGTAAGAAAAAACCTGAAGAAATGGCAAAGCAACGTTCAACCTTTGAAGATGGCGCAAGAAATAACGGCATTGACGGCGAACTTGCAATTAAAATCTTCGATTTGGTAGAAAAGTTTGCGGGTTATGGTTTTAACAAATCTCACTCTGCGGCTTATGCGTTAGTATCGTACCAAACCTTGTGGATGAAAACGCACTACCCAGCCGAGTTCATGGCGGCGGTAATGTCGGCAGATATGGATAATACCGATAAAATCGTAATTTTGGTGGATGAATGTGAAAACATGAAACTCACTTTATTACCGCCGGATGTAAACGCGGGTGAGTTTAAGTTTACTGTAAATCAGCAAGGCGAAATTGTTTACGGCATCGGCGCTATCAAAGGGGTAGGTGAAGCACCTGTTGAAGCTATTTTAGAAGCGCGCAGTGAAGGCGGCCCATTTAAAGACTTATTTGATTTTTGCGCCCGAGTTGATTTAAAGCGTTTAAATAAACGAGTCACAGAGAAACTCATTTACGCCGGAGCACTTGATCAACTTGGCCCAGATAAAACTCAACCTGGGCGAGCAACCTTATTAGCGAGCCTTAAAGATGCAATGCGCGCCGCTGATCAACACAACAAAGCTGAGTCTCTTGGTCAAACGGATTTGTTTGGGCTACTTGCCACAGAGCCTGATGAAGTCGAACAAGCCTTTATAAAAGCCACTGCGTTGACTGATAACCAATGGTTAGACGGTGAAAAAGATACTTTAGGCCTTTATTTAACTGGTCACCCAATAAACCAATACCGCAGAGAGCTTAGGCACTACACCACAGGCCGTTTAGTGGACTTGCAGCCAACTAATCGTGATGTGCAATCAACCGCTGCAGGCCTTGTTATTGCAGCGCGTACACTGATTAATAAAAAGGGAAATCGCTGGGGGCTTATAACTTTAGATGACAAGAGTGCCCGTATTGATGTACGCTTATTCCCAGAACAGTTTGAAATGTACCAAGATATGCTGCAAATCAACAATATCTTGGTAATATCTGGACAGGTCAGCTTTGATAACTTCTCCGGTGGCATTACAATGACCGCCAGAGACATATGCACCATAGCTCAAGCGCGCGAAAAACGTATAAAAGCGATTAAAATGACGCTGAACATGGTGCAAATCGAGGCGAACTTCTTCGATAATTTACAAAAAGTACTTGAACCTTATAAGTTTGGTACTTGTCCTATTAGGGTTTTCTATCAACGTCCAGATGCGTTGGCTGAGTTAACCTTAGGTACAGAATGGTGTGTTACGCCTAGCGATGACTTAATTCATAAGTTATCGCTGATGGCGGCGCAAGATGTAGAACTAGAATTTAACTAATTAGGTAGTTTAGAGCATGAGCCTCAATTATCTTGATTTTGAGCTTCCAATCGCAGAATTAGAAGCAAAAATTGAAGAGTTACAAAATATAAGCCGCGCTGGCGAATTAGACCTTGAATTAGAAGAGGAAGTCAGCCGATTAAAAGAGAAAAGTGCCCAACAAAAAGAGGAAATATTCTCTAAGTTAGGTGCTTGGCAGGTTTCTCAGTTGGCCCGTCATCCGTTGCGTCCTTATACTCGAGATTATATCGAGCGTATTTTTACGGAGTTTGATGAGCTAGCCGGTGATCGTACTTTTGCAAATGACCCAGCTATTCTAGGTGGTGTTGCGCGTTTTGAAGGCCAACCAGTGATGGTTATTGGCCAACAAAAAGGCCGTGATACAGCTGAAAAAATTAAGCGTAATTTTGGTATGCCAAAGCCAGAAGGTTATCGTAAAGCACTTCGCTTAATGGAAATGGCTGAGCGTTTTAAAATGCCAATCATGACCTTTATCGACACACCGGGTGCATACCCAGGCGTTGGTGCTGAAGAGCGTGGTCAATCTGAAGCTATCGCACGTAACTTAAAAGTAATGGCAGCACTTAAAGTGCCAACTATTTGTACAGTTATTGGTGAAGGTGGTTCAGGTGGTGCATTAGCAATTGGTGTTGGCGATCGCGTTAACATGTTGCAATACAGTACTTACTCAGTCATTTCACCTGAAGGGTGTGCGTCAATTCTTTGGAAAAGTGCTGATAAAGCACCGCTTGCCGCTGAAGCTATGGGCGTAACCGCTGCGCGTGTTAAAGAACTTGATTTGATTAACAGCCTAGTTGAAGAGCCTCTAGGTGGCGCACATCGTAATTACGATGCAATGGCGCGTAACCTTAAAAATCAGCTTAAACGTGACCTTTCAGATCTTCAAGCGCTGTCGCTTGATGAAATGCTTGATCAACGTTATAAACGATTAATGTCATTTGGTTATTGCTAAAAAATAGCTCGAATGCAGAAAAAAGCCGCTCTAGCGGCTTTTTTGTTTTAAAATGTTTGTAAGCTAGGAGCTAGGAGCTAGGAGCTAGGAGCTAGGAGCTAGGAGCTAATCAATCACTTATTTAGCGGTTTAATTCATGCATTCAACACCTTTGTATCAACAAGTAAAAAGCACCATTGCCCCATTTGTCGATAATAATCAAACGTCATTTACTGTCGCGCTATCTGGTGGTGTTGACTCTGTGGTGTTATTGCATCTGATGAATAAAATTAAATGTGAAATACCAGCGCTACAACTAAATGCGGTTTACGTTAATCATGGTTTAAGTAATTATGCCGATGACTGGCAGCAGTTTTGCGCCCAGCTATGCGCGCAATTAAATGTGCCATTTACAGCAGCGCAGGTAGTTATTGAGCAGCGCTCGCGCACCAGTTTAGAAGAGCAAGCTCGTGATGCGCGGTATTTAGCGCTTGATAAATACAGCGCTAAGGGCAGTGTTATTTTATTGGGTCAGCATTTGAATGATCAGCTTGAGACTTTTTTACTGCGTCTTAAACGCGGCTCAGGGTTGAAAGGTTTAGCATCTATGCGACAAACCCGTATACTTAAAAGCGGTCGTGTTTGCTTTAGGCCTTTACTTGATATTACACGCTCAAAAATCGAGTCATTTGCAAAAACGTTTTCACTTACGCATATTACTGATGACTCAAACACCGATGAACGTTTTGATCGTAACTTTATCCGCCAACAAATTGTGCCCGTTTTATCTGATAAATTTACAGGTTTTGAAAAAAGCGCTTCACGCAGCATTACGCTACTGCAGCAGCAGCAAGATTTACTTAATGAGTATACCCAGCAAGATTTAGCCAAGTGTCAAAATAACAGCCAAGGCTTAAGTTGCACTGAGCTTGCAATGTATAGCGCTGCACGCCAAGCAAATGTACTGCGCTGTTGGCTTGAGCAGTTTACCGTCTTAATGCCATCGCAAAAGCAAACTGAGCAAATTTTAGATCAAGGTATTAATGCACAAGTTGATGCGCAATTAAAAATACAATTAAAAGAAGGTCAGATCCGCCGTCATCAAGGTTATTTGTATTTTGTAATACCCAAAGCACAAGAGCAACTTAATGTAATTTCGCAGTCTGAGGACACGTTTATTCTCAATAACGGCGCTCGTATCAGCCCAGTGCAAGGAAAAGGGATAAGGCAGCCTCATGCCGATGAGCACGTAACTGTGCAATTTGACTATCCTCAGGTAAAAATCAAACCTTTGAATAAACCAGGCCGTAATACCTTAAAGCATTGGTTTAAAGATGCAAAAGTAGCCCCTTGGTTAAGGGCCAGTGCGCCACTTATTTTTTACAACGACGAATTAGTCCAAGTTGTCGGTTACTTCATCAGTGCGAATCATGTTACCGATGAAGGAATTTTTTGGGAGTACCATACATGAACAACCAGCCCCATGTCGGCTTATCACTTGTTAATAAAGCACCGCTTGGCTTGTTAGTTACAACATTAATAGCATTGGTTGCGTACTTAGTGTTTGAACTAGATGTAATGACTTTACTTTATTCACTAGCGGGTGGTTTGGTATGCGCAACTATTTTGATTGCTTATTGGTTAGGAAAGGGCGGAGCCTTTTTTATTATTGGTGTGAGTATTCCGCTGATTTTAATTGTGCTCACTCCACTGGCTACCATGGCCGCTTTACTTTATTTGATTAGTGGCTTTTTCTTTGGTTTTTGTTTTTCGCTACTGATTTATAAGTTGATCAGTAAGCAAAAGCAAGTTGCGCCGTAAGGGGAGGCGCAACACTTTTTTTAATAAGCTCTAGCGCAGTTACGTCCTGACGCTTTTGCTTTATAGAGCCCTTTATCTGCACGAGAGAACACTTCGTCTTCGCAGTCATGGCTATTCACCAATGTGTAACCAATACTCGTAGTTACTTGGTATTTAGACATAATATTAGACTCTTCAACTAAACGCATAATACGCTGGGCAATTACTTTATTCGTAATAAACTCAGGGTCGTCTATAAGAATTGCAAATTCATCCCCACCAAACCTGAAAACACAATCAGTGCCACGTATGCTTGTTTGCAAAACAGCTGAAAACTCCTTTAATACGTCATCACCTACTTTGTGACCGAAGTTATCATTTACCTGCTTAAAGTTATCTAAATCTAGCAACATTAAACTAAATGAGCGATGTTGACGGCGGCAGCGTTCGAGTTTTTCAAACAATATATCGTTAAACTGACTGCGATTGTTTAACCCTGTTAGGGTATCTTTGGTTGCTAACTTTAGCACTCGGCTGTACATGATTGCATTTCTAAGCGGGTACACCAATGCATTGTGCAACCCTGTGAGCTTAGCATTAATGTTCCCTGTAAGCGGGTACTGACTAAAGTAAACCAGCTGCCCTAAATGCTCGTTGTTGATATCTAAATCAAACGAGTACGGTTGGGTTGAATTATCACTTTGTGCAACCTGTGTCACTCCTTGAGTTGAGTGAAACTGTATACCTGAAAAGTTAATAATCTGCTTAGTGTATTCAGCATAAATATTGAGTATTTCATCGATATTTAAAGTTGTTTGTAGCTTAGCTACTAAGCTATGAATTGCTGCAGGCTCATTGTTACGGTAATGCTCTGCCGAAAACGGCAGAAACTCGCCACGTGCAGAAACCCTTTGTGTCAAAATATGGACGTTTTCCACTAAATCTCCCCCCTCGGAGTGTGTTGTTGGTTGGTTAAAGCGATTTCTATGCCACAATTTCAAAGTGGCTGAAAAACAGATAGTTGCTATAGTTAAAATTATTAGGTGGTAAAACTTTGACGCGGTATTTTCTGGTTTCAGATTATCGGGAGGTCTATTTGCAAAGTGTTCTAGCTCAAATATTTGGTTTGCTATTTGCTGCCGTCATTCTAGTGTGGCTCTTTAAACGTGTTGGGTTGCCACCAATATTGGCTTACTTAGCAACCGGTGTGCTTGCAGGTGGGCACGGTGTGGGTTGGATAGCACAAAGCAGCGAGATGCATTTTGTTGCTGAGCTTGGTATTGTTTTTTTGCTATTCAGTTTGGGGTTAGAGTTTTCAATTGGCAGACTAATGGCAATGCGCAGTATTGTATTTGGTTTGGGCACGTTGCAAGTAGTCGTGACTAGTCTTGTAATTATGCTAATCCTACAGTTACTGGAATTTACGCTATTGACCAGCTTCACTATTGCGACCCTAATGGCACTATCTTCAACGGCCGTTGTAGTTAAATTACTTAAAGAGTCTGGGGACTTAAAGCACCGGCGTGGACAGCTTGGTATAGGTATTTTGCTATTCCAAGATATAGCCGTCGTACCATTACTCATTATTTTACCTTTATTGGCGCAAAGCAGTGGATCGGAAGGAATAGCATGGGCTTTGGCATTAGCGTTAACAAAAGGCGCTTTTGTTTGTGTGCTTTTATGGGCAATAGGAAAGTGGGTATTGCCGCCGGTGTTTAGCGAAGTGGCACTGATGCGTACAGAAGAGCTGTTTGTGTTAACCACCTTGCTAGTAGCATTATTTGCTGCAGGACTCACGTATTTATTTGGTTTATCAATGGCCTTAGGGGCTTTTTTAGCTGGCATGATGCTTGGTGAAAGTCAGTATCGTCATCAGCTAGAGGCAGATATACGGCCATTTCGTGACATATTGATGGGCTTGTTTTTTGTTACTGTAGGGATGCAGCTAGATATTCTTTTTGTTGTAGATGTATGGTTTTGGATTTTAGCGGCGTTGACGCTGATGTTTGTGTTAAAAATTGGCGTTATTGCCGTTTTAGCACAGTTCATGGGAGAGCGAAAACAGGATTCTATTGCTGCGGCTATTATGCTTTGGCAAATGGGCGAGTTTGGTTTTGTACTCATTGCTTTGGCTACTAAACACCAGTTACTGCTTACTGAGCAAGCATCCTTTTTAATTGCATTGGCGGTGATGTCGATGGCTCTAACACCTTATTTAATAGAGCGAACTCCTTGGATGCTGGCAAAGCTTGGCTACTTAAAAAATGCTCAAAGTTACGCATCAAATCAACCTACTAGTAGTACTTTATATAGTAATCATGTGGTCATTTGTGGATTCTCCCGTGTAGGGCAAACTATTGCGCGGTTTTTAAAACCAGAAGCCATAGAGTACGTTGCGGTTGAATGTAATCCTGTATTGGTTCAAGAAACCAAAGCGGTAGGGGAACCCGTTATTTTTGGCCATGTTAAGCAAAAAGACATTTTACGTTCAGCGGGAGTCGAGCGCGCACGACTCGTTATAATCACCTTTACTGATTTTGAGCAAACGCAAATTGTAGTAGATGCAATTAAGCAAATAGCCCCAGAGGTTAAAATCTTGGTGCGCATGCGCGATGACTCAGAACTGGAGCTGTTACAAGATTTAGGGGTCACAGAAGTTGTTCCTGAAACACTGGAGGCCAGTTTAATGTTGGTTTCGCATGTTTTGTACATGTCAGGCGTTCCAATGACACGTATTGTGCGCCGTGTGAGTAAAGAAAGGCGTAACAGATACAAGTTTTTACATGGCTTTTTTGCCGGCGATAAATTTACCAATGACGATACTAATACAGATCGCTTGGAGTATTTGCATGTAATTGCATTACCACAAGAGGCGTACGCTGTGGCTAAAAGTATCGGGGAGTTAAACCTCGAAAAACGACGTGTATCAGTTAGGGCACTGCGTCGTCAAGATCGAGAGATTGAAATGCCCTCACAGCAAACCACCTTACTCAGCGGTGACATTCTTGTATTACAAGGTAAACCGCGGCGAGTAGAGCGTGTTGAACGTTACTTAATTGATGGTAGTGAATAATTTAGTCTAACTCTAAAAACTCGCGAATTTGAGGTAACTTTTCAAGGCCATCTTTATAGCCAATACCAATTAAATGTTGGGTATAGCGTTTTTCGAATAATAAGTAGCTGGTTAAGCTTGATTGAGATCGCTTTTTAACACCAATCATACGCAACAGTATTTTAATTGGTAACGGCATATCGTCATAATACTGCGCAGCAATCGCGTTAAAATTTTCAGATGGGTTTATTACACAGGTATCAATTTGCTTGAGTTCTTGGTGTTTTTCTCGCCCAGGCATTAATCCTAGTGTTCTATTAATACGCTCAAGGCGTTCTAAATCTGACTGCAAAGTATCCGTGAATACGCTATCAAGTAAATGCCCTGCTATAGATGATAAACCAGGGAAGTGAGGCAAATACCCAGGAGGATGCGACTCTTTTGGTTGATCCACACCAATTATAAAAATCTTCTTTGCACCTAGGTGAACACATGGGCTCAACGGAGATAGTTGGTGAATAGAGCCATCGCCAAAATAATGGTTATGCACGTTCACACTTGGAAAAACCATGGGGATCGCACTTGATGCCATCAAATGATCCACGTTTATGCGCGTAGCTTGCCCAACTCGCTTAGCACGTTGCCATGGTGATTGAGTCTTAGATTGAAAAAACGCAACAGAATCACCTGTAGTATAACTGGATGCTGTAATTGATAGCGCATCTAAATAATTTCGATGCAAATTGCGTTCGATACTGGACAAGTCCAGTACTTCACTCAGTAAGTCACGTAAAGGTCGATTATTTAGTAGGCTAGCTGGTGGGTGGTTAATATGCTCAGATTGAAAGCTTGTAAGCATATTACGAGTTATATGGCCAAATACACTTAAAAAGTCACTCTTATAGACTGTTGAAGTTGAAAAGTTTTTCCATACATACTCTAATTTGCGTACTGCAAGGTGCGCACACGAGGCGTAACATGCCAAAGCAGCTGAATTTATAGCGCCTGCGGAGGTACCATTAATAATAGTAAAAGGCAGGGGAGCTGTTCGAGGCATACTATGAGCAAGTGCCTTTAATACACCAACTTGGTAAGCTGCGCGTGCTCCGCCCCCTGTTAATAGTAAGGCTATTTTGGGTTTATTTTTATCGACTTGTTTTATTCTCATAGTTGCAATTAAACTGTTGACCGTCTTTACTTTATTTATTAACTGTAAGTCTTTAAGCTAGAACAATCAAAGGATACCTGAGTAAGATAACTTTTTTATCGCTTGGTTTGGAATTTCACTCACTTAGGAGACTCTAAGTGTTTGAATTATGCATTTTAATTTTTATGGAGTTCGTATGTCAGATCAATCATCGCAACCAGATGTCGAAAAACGTCCACCCAATAACAATCTGCTGTTTGCAATTGTAATACTTGTTGTTATTGCATGTGCGGCAGCATTTGTATTACTTAGCTCAGAAGAGCAGCCTCAGCCTGTGGTTGAGCAAGCTCCTGTAGAGCAACCAATCCAAGAATATAGAGCTCCAGAGCCAGAAGTAACCGAACCAGAGCCTGAAGCTTTATCAGAGCCTGAGGTTGTTAATCGCCCACCAAGCAGAGATGCAGAGCCAGCACCTGAGGTAAAACCATTACCGAATCTTAATGACAGTGATGAAGTTGTGGTTGCAAATATTGACGAATACCTTAGCGATCAAGTGATGGGTTTAATGATCACTGATGATGTGATTCGCCGTGGTGTTGTATTTATTGATAACTTAGCAAAAGGCAAAGTGGCTGTAAAACATGCACCTGTTGAACGCCCGCAAGAAAGTTTTAGCGTTATTGAAGGGGATATTCTGATGATTGACCCTAATAGCTATGAACGCTACACCCCTTATGTAAAAATATTCACGAGTATGAGTGCTGCACAAATAGTGCGTTTATATGATGAATATAAACCACTCATAAGTGATGCTTATAGTGAAATTGGCTATCAAGGTGAGGAGTTCACACAAACGCTTGATGAAGCGATTGAACTATTACTTGATACGCCAGAACCTAAAGGTGATATGCCCTTACTCAGAGATTCAGTTACTTATCAATATGCATATTCAGAATGGGAGCGCCTTCCTGCTGCGCAAAAACAGCTGTTGCGTATGGGCCCAGAAAATATGAAAAAGGTAAAAGCTGTATTACGGAACGTTCAGAAAGAGCTAGCTAAGTAATTTTGTATAAAAAACAGTGCGATTGTTTGATTATCATGCAATCGCACCTTCTTTTTTGATTTCCTCTTGAATAAGAGTGCAAAAGTAGAGATAATCCTTCCCGCGCCAACCAAGGCCCTCAATGGTAGTCTTATTGGTCCTCTCGCAACACTAGCAGGCGAACCTGGTCAGGCCCGGAAGGGAGCAGCCACAGTTTGTGACGTGTGTGCCGAGATGTGGCTGGTAAGACTGCCACCCAAATTCTTCACTTTTTTGTTGTTTGAAGTATAAGTTGACATATTTTTACTAAAAGATGGCATAAATTGGAAGTATAAGGTGGCATAGTCAAGTATTTAACCAAATGGTTAGGTGACTGACTCACATGTTACGAAAAAAATCAAAAATTCTCCAATTAATCACAATCATAAATTTGCTAGTAAAAAATAAATATACCCGTTTATTAGACTGAAACGTGAGCTACTTTTTGTCATCACAGATAATTTTATCCTTATCATCTAACCCATAAAGTTTTTCGTTACTGCTCAGTTTTTCAAAATGCTTAGAAAAATCCTGTTCTAAATTAGAGTTTATAGCTTCGTCAAAATTATCCATAAATACAGCTTGTTCAGCGGCACTAAGATCATCTACCGAAAATCGACCATCTAATGCAGCTTTTACATTTTCGCAATCTAAATTCGCCGATTTATCTATGGTATTGCTGGTTTTTATTGGTTTAGCCATATTAAACCCCCAAAATATAAAAGCTGATGTTATCTAACCATAACTTAATTCTAAAAATTTGCGAAGTTCGGTGATGAGTGAGAACCGGACGGTCGGGTCAACTCGTTTTTGGACAGAAACGAGTTATACGTGAATAACTGCTCATGGCACTTAATGGAAGCAATCTATTTAACTTAAGAATGTTGCTGACTTTGATGACCGATGAAGTAAACATGGAGGGTTGAGTTAATATAAATTGCTTCTACTCAAGTTATACTATGAAATTATTTTCACTATTTGCTATTTATGTTATCTCATCAAGTAAGGTCATTTACGTATACTAATAGACAAAGTGCCCATATATACCCGTTAAGTTTAATTATAGTTATGGAGTAAATTATGAATAGCAATCTTATTGGTGATGCTGGAAAGTATTTGGTTTCATACTGTCTATCTCGAAGAGGTATCGCTGCGGCATTAATGAATGCTGGTGCAAAGGGAGTTGATATTCTAGCTACAGACAATGGTGAAAATGTAGTTAGTATTCAGGTTAAATCATCTCAGGGTAAATCTCAGCCTCGCCAATGGATCGTAGGAAAGAAACAGCCTAGCGCCTCTGGTCATTTCTTTTATGTGTTCTGTAACATATGGGAAGATCTCCAGTGTGAACCAGAATTATTTATTGTTCCTAGCCTCTATGTAAAAGAATCAGTAAATTGGAATTCTAAAGTACCTTTGTTTAAATTAAATTCAGAATCTTCCGAACGCTACTTAAATAATTGGGATCAAATTTTAAATATATTTAGTAAATAGAAATTATCTACAAGTGACGGTGCTACGAAAGTCTGCAATTGGCACCCAGGCGTACTTCGGCAAAGAGCGAGCAGCGGACCTTCAAATTTCGTTCATTTATAGCCGCTTTAGGTAAGGCAGATAAGATATCCTGTATTACAACGTTAATCTTGGTCTAATAAAGTCAATAAATGCAGTAACTCTTTCAGCGACTGATGAGGATTTATAGTAGACAGCATTTACCAATTCACGATCAGTACCAATTAACCTGTATGACTCAAGCAGTGATATTAGTCGGCCTGATTTAATATCTGTATTAACCATAAAGCCCGATAAACAAGTGATACCACTGCCTGATAAAGCTAATTGCCGAATGGTTTCTCCATTGCTAGCTGTAATTGTCGGGTTTACGTTATCCAAACCTTTAACAGGCCATTGGTTAAGGGATTTTATATTTGAGAAGCCAATTAATTTATGACTTATAAGCTCATCAGGCGTTTTTGGTAAACCATTTTGTGCAATATATTCAGGTGATGCGACAATAAAAAGGGGGCTTCTTCCTAAGGCGCTAGCATGTAATGTAGAGTCCTCTAATTTTCCTATTCTTATTGCTAGATCTGTTCGTTTTTCTATTAAGTCAACAATACCCTCGTTAGAGTTTAGCTCAATCTCTATTTCAGGGTAGGCCTCAGTGAAGGTATTTATATGGGGTGATAATTGGTGAAATATAAATGGGCTAACAGCATCAACACGTAACTTCCCCTGAGGTACTTTACCTTTAGTAATAATGTCTGATTCAGCATTCTGGATCTGTTTCAACCCTAAACTTACTGCGTCGATAAACTTTTTACCTTCATCTGTTAGCATCACTCGCCTAGTTGTTCTAATTAAAATAGCTGTGCTTAGCGCTTTTTCAATTTTAGTAACTGATCGTGATATACGAGCCACCTGAATGTTAAGTGCATCTGCTGCGGCAGAAAAACCACCAAATTCAATGACAGCTAATAAAAGTTCTAAATCATCAGATCTTGTTTTTAAATTCAAATTAACCTCATTTATTACAATAGTATTTTGTAAATAGCGCTATTTATTACAAAAGTTTATCAGTTAATAATTGCCTCAACAAATAAAGAGAGCGAATTAATTTAACTCGTTACTTTACGTCTATTAAATAAATTTGGAGATAATGATGCCACTTGCATTAATAGCATTAGCGCTTAGCGCCTTTGCCATAGGAACAACAGAATTCGTTATTGTAGGGTTACTCCCAACAATGGCACAAGACCTTAACGTATCAATTCCTTCCGCTGGTTTATTGGTTAGTCTTTATGCTTTAGGAGTAGCCATTGGAGCACCTGTGTTAACAGCGCTAACCAGTAGATGGAATAGAAAGCATGTCTTACTATCGGTCATGGGGTTGTTTGTAATAGGAAACTTAGTTGCTTGGCAAGCACGAAGCTTTGAAGCACTCGTAGTAGCTCGAATCTTAACAGGATTGGCACATGGTGTTTTCTTTTCAATTGGATCGACCATTGCGACTGGGTTAGTGCCTAAAGAAAAAGGAGCTAGTGCGATTGCCATTATGTTTACAGGGTTGACGGTAGCTTTAGTTACAGGGGTTCCATTAGGCACATATATCGGGCAGATTTTTGGTTGGGAAGCTACTTTTTTAACCGTATCGATTTTAGGCTTATTAGCCATGGTTGGTAGTGCAATATTAGTACCTAGCACTCTAAAGCAAAGTAAACCTACTAAGATTTCAGCACAACTAAGAGTATTAACTCACCCTAGATTACTATTGGTTTATGCAATTACGGCTATTGGTTACGGTGGAACTTTTATCGCCTTTACTTACTTAGCCCCAATTCTTAATGAAGTGAGTGGCTTTGATTCAAGTTCTGTTGCTCTGATACTTTTGGTTTATGGTGTGTCAGTTGCAGTTGGTAATATCTGGGGTGGTAAAATGGCTGATAATTTTGGCCCTATTAAAGCCTTAACTATAATTTTCGCAGGTCTTGCTGGAATATTATTTATGTTAAGTTATACCGCTTACAACCCGGTTACAGCAGTCGTTACTATTTTGGTTTGGGGAGCATTTGCTTTTGGAAACGTACCAGGATTACAGGTATATGTGGTTAAGCTAGCCGAAAAGCACACACCTGAGGCTGTAGATGTAGCATCCGGATTAAATATTGCTGCTTTTAATGTTGGTATTGCATTGGGCGCATGGGGAGGAGGTAACATTGTTGCTGAACATGGCTTAATGAATACACCTTGGGTAGGCGCTATTGTTGTTTTAGTTGCTCTTTTGTTGACACGCTATAGTGGAATGCTTGATAGAAAAGGGACAAACTTTTAGTAAAGATTAAATCTATACAGGAATTCAGTTTAGGTAAGTAAAATTGAGTTTATAAAGCAGGCTTAATTGATAAAATTCAAGCCTGTTTTCGACTCTAGTAGCTTCTGCTCAAATGTCTGCTATTGGCACAAAGCAGTCAATTAAACTTGGCAATATTTTTATGGGATTGGCCTTATAAAGCCTGTAATTGGTAACTTTATGCCATTATATGCTTCAATATTATGCCAAGTTACACTTCACTTGTACCGTTGTAGCTCAATGAAATCTAATGTGCCTATGTCAACTTATGCTTCAAACAACAGTATTTGCTGTTATTGACCTAGTTTAATATCAATCCGCAATAATACTTAATCATTTTGCGGGGTTAAATGTGTCGCTACCTACGTTAAAAAATTCTCATTTAGAACAACTAAATAGCGAATTTTTTGCCTTGCTACCAACACGTTGTTCCACACTCAAAATAGATCACTTAATTAAGTGAATTGGTATAAATCAACTTTTCGTTCACTTTATTTATTACTACGCATATTTATTTGCGTATTCATGTTTAAGAAACGTGGACAAATTCATTGGTTTTGTTTAAGTATGGTCTAAATTTAAACAATTAACGTACAAATTAAGTGTTTTAATAATTCGCTTTTAGTTACACAGCAATCTATTATTTTAGTGATAATGGAGGGAGCTATAAATGGAACCACAATGTAAGATACTTGTAATAGATGATGAACCTATCAACACTTTAATGCTAGAAGAGGCATTAGCTCTAGTGGGTGTCATACACTCTTGCAACGATAGCGAAAAGGCACTCGATCTAATTAGAGATATTGAGCCGGATATACTTTTACTTGATTTAGAAATGCCGAACGTAAGCGGTTTCGATATACTGCGGTTGATCAAAGAGCTCCCCAAATTTAGCGATATCCGTACTATTGTTATTACATCGCATAGCGACCCTGCAATTGAAGAAGAAGCACTATCATTAGGTGCTATAGACTTCATCTCTAAACCTTTAAATTTAACATTATGCCGAATGAGGGTTGAAAACCACATTACTCTATTAATTCAAAACAAAGCTATTCGAAGTACTAAAGCAGCACTCGCAGCAGAAAAAGAACAACTAAGAATTACGATTGACTCGATTGCTGATGGCGTTATTTCTACAGATGAAAAAGCGTGTATTACTTACTTAAACCCTGTTGCTCAACGTTTAACGGGTTGGTCTCAAATATCAGCAAGAGGCCGTCATATTGAAGATGTGATGATATTACAAGATGCAACCACAAAGAATAAATCTATCAATCCTCTAACGGTTGCTTTAAAAGAAAATAGAGCCGTGGCTATGGCAATAAATACTCAACTTGTGAGTAAGCAAGGGCTAGAGCATCGCGTTGAAGACAGCGCAGCCCCAATTCTTGATAAAAACAATAAACAATGTGGTGCAGTAATGGTGTTTCAAGATGTTAGTGAAACACTGGCAATGTCTGTACAAATGACATATTTATCACATCATGATCAGCTAACTGCTTTACCTAATCGAGTATTATTACACGATCGCCTAACACAAAGCCTGGCAAGAGCGAGCTTTAATAAAAGCAAAGTTAGTTTATTATTGTTGGACCTTGATAAATTTAAATACATTAACGATGCGATGGGTCACCATGTAGGTGATGAAATTATTGCTCATATTGGTCACAGCTTAGATAAATTTACCTGTAACGATATTACTGTTGCAAGAGTAGGGGGAGATGAGTTTGCATTAGTCGTTCCGCACGGTATGCATATTACCAGCATAGAGGCATTGATAAGCCAAGTATTAGAGGTAATAGGTAAACCCTTTAGAGTGGCTGGAGAAGATCACGTTCTTTCAGCAAGCTTAGGAATTAGTGTTTTTCCTGATGATGCCCAAACTGTAGAAGAGATTCTTCGTCACGCTGATTCAGCTATGTATAAAGCTAAGCAAGTTGCGGCAAATAGCTATTGTTACTTCAGCCAAGACTTGCAAGAAGATATGAATAAACGCTTAGAAGTGGGTAATTACCTACGAAAGGCGCTTGAAACAAATGATTTACAGGTTCATTACCAACCTAAATATGATTTACAGAGCGATGATATTATTGGTGCTGAAGCGCTAGTGAGGTTAAAAGGACCTAATGGTGAGTTTATATCTCCAATTCACTTTATTGAGTATGCTGAAGAGTCTGGACTTATATATTTATTAGGGGAGCAAGTGCTTGAAAAAAGCTGTATTACTGCAAAAAAATGGTTAGATAGCGGTTACCCTAAAAAAATCGCAGTTAATGTTTCTGCTAAACAATTTATAAGTTCTACCTTGGTTGAGACTGTTGCATCTGTGCTAGAGAGAACTCAATTACCCAGCAGGTATTTAGAGCTTGAAGTAACTGAGTCAGCTTTGATTGACAGTTACGACCAAACTATTACTCAATTAAAATTAATTGCTGATATGGGCGTATCATTAGCTTTAGACGATTTTGGAACGGGTTATTCGAGCCTCTCGTATTTACGATTATTTCCGCTTGATGTGCTCAAAATAGACCAATCTTTTGTGCGCGATATGCTCAGTGACTCTCAGTCATTGGATATAGTCACCGCGATTGTAGATTTAGCGAATTCACTCAAGCTTGATATTGTGGCTGAGGGTATAGAGACACCAGAGCAAAAAAGTAAACTGAAAGAGCTTGGGTGTGCGATAGGCCAAGGTTTTTTAATGGGGAAACCAATGCCCTTTGATAAAATCACTCAACAACTATCGCCTTTACATAGCAGCAAAAATTAATGCCTAAATTTAAAGCCACTCTGTCAATGTAGGGTACTAATCGTCGATGATGATGAAATTATTTGTGTCACGCTTGAGGCTGTTTTAGAGGAACACTTTAAAGTAGATACATTAACTAATGGACTAGAAATAGATGAATTTTGTCGATTAAGTAAACCTGATCTTATTCTTCTTGATGTAAATTTGCCGCAAATAAATGGCTTAGAAATATGTAAAAAATTAAGACAAAGTGCAGATTATGCGAATATTCCAATTATATTTATAACATCTAGCAGTGATGTTGATTCGCAAAATGCATGCTGGGAAGCGGGGGGGACTGACTTTATTAGCAAACCGGTCATAGCATCAACACTTATTCATCGTACTAAAAACCATTTAGAAAATAAGCTTCGCTTAGAAAAGCTGGCAGAGCTGACATACAAAGATTCTCTTACTGGGCTTTATAATCGCCATTATTTAGAGCAAGAAGTTGTAAACGCACTTAAATTGTCCGATCGTGACAAAACCCCTTTTAGCATATTGATGATAGATATTGACTTTTTCAAGCTCTACAACGATAAGTATGGGCATCTTCAAGGTGATAAATGTATTAAGGAAATTGCGGCAGTATTATTGAGCGTATTGAAACGGCCGCAAGATATGGCTGTGCGCTTTTGTGGAGAAGAATTTCTAGTTGTTTTGCCCGACACTGATTACGCAGGAATGAAACATATTAGCGATCACATAAGGTCGCAACTTTGTGATTTGAATATAACGCACAGTGAATCAGCGTATGAGCAAGTTACATTAAGTATTGGAGGAGTAACTCGTCACCCACCAACAGCAATGACTTTACAGGCAGGGATATCAGCTGCAGATGAGCATTTGTATGAGGCAAAGAGGTCCGGACGTAATGGGTATGTTTTTCATAAAATGGAGTCAGATATGTAGTTATATTTACTAGACTTTTGTTTATTTAGACTACACTTAATCTCATGGAAAATTTATGGGTAAACGATTATGAGCCACTCTTTTAACCGAAGACAGTTTCTTCGTACTGTCAGCGCGGGTGCTGCGGTATCAACTCTTGCTTTTAAAGCCCCTTTTGTATTTGCAAAAAAAATGGTCACACTGCGCGTTATGGGTACCCACGTTACGTTACAAGAAGAGCTTCGCCAACGAGCAATGCAAGAGCTTGGTATTAATATCGAGTTTATTCCTATGGGTAGTGCGGCTGTTTTACAAAAAGCGGCAGCAGATCCAGATTCGTTTGATCTTTATGAGCAATGGTCTGACTCAATTAATATCTTATGGCAAGCGGGGGCTATTCAACCAATAGAAACTGAGCGGCTTGTATATTGGGATGAAGTTAATAACTTAACTAAAACCGGGAAAGTCAACCCAGCAGCCAAACTTGGCGCGGGTGATGCCCCTAATAAAATTCTTTATGTGCAAAGTGATGGCTCTTTGGGAAGTTCGCCCTCTAAGCAAATAAGCTTTATGCCGTATGTGCATAATGTGGATTCATTTGGCTACAACACACGCTTTATTGAACAGGGAAAACCATATCAGAGCGAGTCTTGGGCATGGTTATTAGATGATGAAAACAAAGGCAAGGTTGGTTTGATCAATGCACCAACCATCGGCATATTTGATGCTGCATTGGCTGTGCAAGCAAAAGGATTAATGACATTTAAAGACATTGGCAATATGACCATTGCTGAATTAGATAATTTGTTTGCAATCTTGTTGTCTAAAAAAAGACAAGGCCATTTTTCAGGCTTTTGGACATCTGTACCACAATCAGTCGATTTTATGAAAACAGGCCGAGTTAACATTCAAAGTATGTTTTCGCCGGGCGTCAGTGCGTGTAGGGGCCAAGGGATCCCTGTTGTTTTTGCCTCGCCTAAAGAAGGCTATAGAGCTTGGCATGGTGTTATGTGTTTATCGTCTAATGTATCAGAGGAAGTGAAAGAAGCGGCATATAAATATATGAACTGGTGGTTATCTGGTTACCCAGGCGCATTTATTGCGCGTCAAGGCTATTACATATCAAACCCTGAACGGAGTCAGCCCTTGATGTCGAAACCAGAATGGGATTTTTGGTATGAAGGAAAAGAAGCCACCAGAGATCTTAAAGGAACCGATGGTAAGGTCTCTGTTTTAGCTGGGCAATTTCGCGATGGAGGCAGCTATCAAAAGCGATTTTCAAATGTTGCAGTGTGGAATACTGTGATGCAAAACTACGATTACAGTTTAGACAAATGGTATGAACTGTTGAATGCTTAAGGAGAACTCGTGTTGCATTTAGTTTCACGATCTATTGCTGCTAAGATGGCGTTTGCATTTGCACTGGTTTTTATCGTGTTGAGCATAAGCTATGTTGTAATGGACAGGCGCTTAAATACAATTCAAAGCTCAATGAATGGGATTACTAATATAAGTAATCATGCCATAAGTATATTACGAATCAATAAAGATATTGTTGAAATGCAGCGAGATATTTCTGTGTATGGTTCATCTGGCAGTAGTGCTGTATTTGCTAAAATAGAACAAAGTTTTCAAAGCATTCAACAACGCTTAAAAATCATCGAAGTGAATGACTATGGGCCGAGCGAGCAGCTATATATTGATAGCCTGTCTGAGCTGGTGGTGAGGTACGGTAATAATTTAAATGTTTTAGTGAAACGTTATAACCAAAAAACGTCGTTAATGTCTGTGCAGTTACCACGTATTTACCTTGATGCGATTGTTGATTTAGAAAAACTAGGGGAACAGACTACAAATACAAAAGCTAAGATCGTCATATTAAATAGGATAAACACTTGGCATGCTTTACACCATAACGCACAACTTTTTTTAACAAAAAAGGATTACTCAAAACGCCAAAGTGTAATGAGCTCTCTTAAGCAATTAACTGTTTTTGAAATTCCTACTTTGCCAGCTCAAAGTAAACAGCTTGAATCAAACATATTATTAGCAAAAAGTTATCAAAAAACATTTAATAAAAGTGTGCAGGCTAATCGTAATTACTTAAGCCTAGTAAATGTAGTAATGGCAGGGGATGCGATAGAATTTAGTACGTTAGCAGATACACTTAGAGAACAATTGTTGCAACGCTTAAGTCAAATAAAAGAACTGGGTGAAATCACTATCTCTAGAACTGAGCGTGTTTTACAGCTGCTTGGTATTGGTATTGTTTTTTATGTGATTATTTTGACTATGTTCTTTCATTTTCATATTGGTCATGCAATTAAGCGACTTACAAAAAGTTTTCAATGTTTTCTTAATGGCGATTTATCTGAACCTATTGATGATTTATCACGTCGTGATGAGCTAGGTGTATTAGCCCAAGCAGCCAATCGTTTTAGGGTGCTAAGTAAAGACCTCGAAAGTGCAAAACAAGCCGCTGAACATACCTCTAAAGTCAAATCAGAATTTTTGGCAAACATGAGTCATGAAATTAGAACCCCAATGAATGGTATCTTGGGGATGGCTAGACAACTAAGTAAAACAACTTTGACGAATAAACAGGCCAGAATGCTCGAAATCATTCAATCATCTGGTAGCAGTTTACTGGTCATTATTAATGATATTTTAGACTTAAGTAAAATTGATGCAGACAAAATCGTTCTAGAAAATAAGCCAATCAATCTAAATAAATTGTTAGATGAGATGAAGCATTTATTTAGTGATCAAATCATGAGCAAAAATATAAGTTTGTTTGTTGCATCTAACACCGAAACAGAAAATACAATTTTCTTAGGGGATGAAACCCGCATCAAGCAGGTACTTATTAATTTATTAGGCAACGCGGTTAAGTTTACTGAAAGAGGGAGTGTGGCTCTAAATGTGACCGTTCAGTTAGTTGATGAAGGCAAAATTAAATTGCTTTTTGATGTGTCAGATACCGGCATTGGAATAGATAAAGAACACATAGATACTTTATTTGAAGCATTTTCTCAGGCAGATACATCGATTACACGCAGGTTTGGTGGTACTGGTTTAGGCCTAGCCATTACCAGTAAGTTGCTAGGTATCATGCAAGCGCCCTTAAAAGTCGAAAGTGAACTTGGTAAAGGCTCTCGGTTTTATTTCGAATTAAATACGTATGTAGGTGTGGAGCAAGTTGACCCTTTAAATACACCACAGAATGAGGTCATTGGGCAAGAAATAGATTTGTCTCATTTACATGTGCTAGTTGTTGAAGATAATGCAATTAACCAAATCGTTATAGAGGCACTGTTAAATGAGCTTACCATTACTGACATCACACTCGCAGGGGACGGTAAGCAAGCAATTGAGCAGTGTGAGGTATGTGCCTATGATCTTATTTTAATGGACATGCAAATGCCAGTTCTCGATGGACCTCAGGCTACCAAAGAAATAAGAACAATATCAAACTATTATGATACCCCCATTATTGCTTTAACGGCGAATGTATTAGCAAAAGACAAACAGCAGTGCTTTGACGCCGGTATGAACGATTTTTTAGCTAAACCAGTCGACTATGAATGCTTAAAAGCCATGTTATTAAAATGGTGTACTCATTTGAACGACAAAACGTAACGAAGGAATAAATATGGTTGTTTTAGCAAATAGAGAAAGGAGCTTAATAAAATCAAAGCGTTTTTTTCGTTGGGGCACAGGATTATTTGTGACTTTACTTTTAGTTGCAGTGCTGTTGTTTGAATCACAAATAGAGCAAGACGTGATTTCGCAGGTGAATTATGAATTTACAGAAACGAGTCAACGTTTAGAACAAATTGTTAACTCAACAATTTCGAGTGCAAAATCGGATATTCGTTTTCTTCATGCGACACCTCCGATATCTGGCCTGCCTCGGGCTTTTTATAATAAAGGCATTGACCCATATGATGGAACAACATATCAACAATGGAAAGAACGCATAGAAACAATTTTTATCGGCTTTATGGAAAACAATTTAGCAGTAGAGCAGCTTAGAATTATT
The DNA here is from genome assembly GCF_043641955.1 of Pseudoalteromonas atlantica. Classification (GTDB taxonomy): domain Bacteria; phylum Pseudomonadota; class Gammaproteobacteria; order Enterobacterales; family Alteromonadaceae; genus Pseudoalteromonas; species Pseudoalteromonas atlantica_A. The sequence goes on along the minus strand of NZ_JBHZRV010000007.1, from coordinate 10,343 downwards.
GAGGTAACAGCACAAGGTAATGAATTAGTGCGTGTTCAGCGCAGAGGGGCAGCAGTGGAAGCCGTACCTGACTTTTCTTTACAACCAAAAGGCGATGCTGCTTACTTTTTGCCAAGTTCACAGCTTGCTGATGGTCAAATATACCTTGCCCCATTGTCGTTAAACCGAGAGTTTGGAGGTGAGCTGACTTTTCCATATAGGCCGCAATTGCGTTTTGTGCTGCCAATCTATAGTGAGCAAGGCAAGCGTTTTGCCTTCTTAATTATGAATTTAAATGCCAGTGCGCTTATCGAAAGCTTAAAGGCAGCGCTGTTTAATAACTCACAGTTAATCATTAGTGACTCAAAAGGGAGCTTTATATATCACCCAATTGAAAGTTATCGTTTTTCGAGGGATTTAGCACCAGATATAACCTGGCAGAATGTATACTCTCAACCGCCAGAGTATTTGAATTTATACCTTTTAAGTGAAAAAGATAACAAGAGTAAGCAATACTATGTAAGGTCAAATAAAGTGCAAACCAGAGCAGGTACAAAATATAATTATATCGACCTTAGTTTACTTGCTTCTAAAAATCACATTAATAGCTTAATAAATCAAAAACGACTTTCAACATACAGCTTCCTGTTGATTATGGTTATTTTTATGTCAATCTTACTTTATGTTTTTTATCGCAATGCGATAAGGAGCCAGATGTTAGCTGATGCGAGGAAAGAGTCATCTGCAATTGTTGATGGATCAATTGATGCCATTATTGGTTTGAATTTATCTGGGCAGTTAACCAGTCTGAATTTTACTGCTGAGCGGTTGTTATCTATTTCTAGAAGTACATCAATAGGTCGAGATAGTTCTGAGGTAGCATTACTAGGTAAGTTGCCGATTGATAATTATATTAAAGATTTAGAAGACAATAAGCCGCAAATTAAAGATGAACGAGCGATCGAAATCTTTGGTAAAGCGTATCATTTTGCTATTGCAGTGAGCCCTGTTTTTACTGAAGATCACCAGCTAAGCGGCCTTGCGTTAATAATAAGAGATATCAGTAGTGAGAAAGAAGCCGAAATTAAAGTTAAGCGGTTAAATTCTGAATTAGAGGACAAAGTAAGAAAAAGAACACATGCACTTGCTAACGCTAAGGACCAAGCTGTTAAAAATAGTGATGTTAAAAGCGCTTTTATATCTAATATAAGCCATGAATTAAAAACATCACTACACGATGTAACTAAAACTTTAAATATTTTGCAGCGTGAAGCTCTATCGGAGAAATCACAAAACTTGTTAACGACTACGGATCAGAGTATTGCAAACCTAAACCTTTTAATACATGACATTTTAGACTTATCAAAGATTGAATCAGGGCAGCTAGAATTTAACTTAGTTGCGTTTAATCCACAAACACTGATAGAGCGACTTGTTGAAACATCCGCGGTTAGTGCCTTTGACAAAGGCCTTGATATTTATTTAGATACCAGAAACTTAAGGTGTAAAAGTGCAATTGCCGATACATTAAGATTGGCACAAATCATAAATAATTTAATAAGTAATGCAATCAAATTTACAACCCAAGGCTTTATAAAAATAAGCGTTAGTTCTGAAGATGTTGAAGGTGAACAAGTAAAATTAACGGTAAGTATAGAAGACTCGGGGATTGGTCTTGACAGACACAGCCTTGCTAGACTTTTAAAGCTTTTTAATCAAGCTGATAACTCAATTGAATCAGGAAACACAGGGGCTGGGATTGGGTTATCTATTTGCAAACAGCTTTGCCAAATGATGGGGGGTGACATAGAGGTTAGTTCAACCTTGAATAAAGGCAGTATATTTAGTTTTCATGTTTACATACAGGGGCAAAGTCAGCACTCTTCTGAAGCTAAAATGGCCTATGCATCTAAAAACACGCTGGTGGTGAATAATAATAAACATTCAAGAGAGTTTATTGGCGAACTGATTGAAGGTGAAGGCGGTCATGCAGAACTTTTGCAATGTGACGAACTTGATCAGGTGAAACGTACTGACTATGAGCTTGTGTTTTTAGATATGCGAGATGATAGCACAAACCAATTAAGCTCGATTATAGAGCAACTCACGCTAAAGATTCCTAATATAAAAATTGCACTATTGTATAAACCAAGTGAACCAATACCTAAAACGATTAAAGCCAAAGTTATCGCAATAAGTAAACCTTTAACATACAGAAACTTACTTAAAGCTGTTGGTTATTCGCAACCGATTGACAAAGAGCCTCATGATGAAACTAGTGCGCCTAACAATGTATCGCAAAAGGTAATACAACAAATAGACGGTTGTAGCATTTTAATCGTCGACGATAATACTATAAATATAGATGTTGCTTGCGGGGCACTTGAAGGATTACCACTAATAATAAATACGGCAGAGAATGGGATTGAAGCTCTTGAAGCGCTTAAAGCAAGCGAGTCAACTGAACACCCAATCAGTTGTATTTTGATAGATTGTGAAATGCCAATACTTGATGGTTATCAAACATGCAACAAGATTCGTTCTGGTCAAGCAGGCGCGTTATTTAAAGATATACCTATTATAGCAATGACGGCTAATGCTACGATTGATGAAAAGGGAAAGTGCTTATCTGCGGGTATGAATGACTATGTAAGTAAGCCTATTAAAACGCAAGTACTACAAGATACACTTATAAAATGGATTCTATCCAATTATGAAAATGATGCGCAATTAAGTTCACAGGCAAAGCCTGAGACTGATGAGTTATGGGATAGAGAAGCGACCCTTGCAAGGCTATTGAATAAAGAAGCTTTGCTGAATAAAATTTGTAATATGTTTATAGTGACAGCACCTGAGAAGTTTTTAGCACTCAAAAAATTAATTAGTGATAAAAATTACGAAGAGGTTCGCCAGTGTGCTCATTCTCTAAAAGGGTTATCTGGTGAGGTAGGGGCGAAAAGCTTAAGACAACATTTTGCAGAGATAGAAATACAGGCTAAAAGCCAGCAATTGAATGTTGAGAAACAGTTAGTGCTTATTGAAGAGCAACTACCAAAATTGATAGCCCAGATGAGTGAATATTTATAACTATAGCAATCCGCAATAATATTTAATCATTTTGTGGGGCTAAACGTGTCGTTACCTGCGTTAAAAAATTCTCATTTAGAACAAATAAATAGCGAATTTTTTGCCTAGCTACCAACACGTTTTCTATCCTCAAAATAGAGCACTTAATTAAGCGAATTGGTCTTATTTTATCAAAGGCGATAGCTCAACCTTTGTTGGGATAGTTTTTACATGTAAGAGAGGGACTTTAAATATGGATGATGAAATTAGGGAACGTATAATCCGCGTTTGTGACAAAAAAATAGCTGCAAAAGGGCAAGATGTTGGCTTGTCTTTTTACGCTTTCTTTGCCAATAAAAACAATGAACCAGAGTTATTAATGCAAGTTGCCACTTGGTGGATTCAAACGCATCAGTTAGATCATTTTGTTAAAGCGCAGAAAATAAAAGATATGATGATTCAGAGGCTATAATCAGTATACATAGATAATAGAGGGGCGATGATTGCTCACAGCCCCTTGTAGTACTGCTCAAACCGCTAAGTATTCATATGGCATTTTTTATATTTTTTACCGCTACCACATGGGCAAAGGTCATTACGGCCAATATTCGTTTCTGCAGTTGGAAATATTTCCCCATCTAAATATTTCCAGACGTTTTCTTCTTTTATAAATCGCGACTTTTCGTGTAGTTTGCAAAATAGATTTTTATAAAAATAGCTCGCACAAAACTCCACCACACCGTTATTTTCGTCGTATTCGGACATCACGATCTCGAGGTTAATAAAACGACAACTAATCGCAAATTCAGCAATTTCATGAAGTGGATTTTCTACCTGCTTTTCATTCGCATAGGTTTGGTAGATATACTCAGCATTTTTAATCGCATAAGCAACATAGCGTGAGCGCATAAGTTGCTCAGGAGTTATTGCGTGAGCTGTACCCAAGTGTAACTTTTCACAGCATTGGGCATAACTCTTTTTACTATTACATAAACACGGAAGGTCTGAGAGTGAGGCCATGTCATTTACCCAGTCTAAAACGGGTAGCTTAACAGTTTATTGAGCCAACGCTAACTCTTCTGCAGGCTCATTGTTTGAAAAGCAATATAGCTTGGCTGAAGCCTGTTCTAAGTTGAGCGATAAATCAGCTAACTGGTTGCCTTTTACAATATCTGTCCAAGTTATCACTGCTGCAAAGTTACCATTATGCAGTGCAGAGTTAAGCACATATTCCAAATTTACTAAATGTTTTTGCCTGATCACAAGAAGTTTAGATGTGTCGATTGAGCATGAATCTAATAATGCTTTACTTGGCACGTGGTCGGGTGCAATTAAGAGTGTCCATGCATTTTGACTATTATAATGATGCAGTACTTTCAATAATTCGAAGGTCGCTGAAATTTCGTCTTCAATCTGGATCACATTGACAGATGAACTGAGGTTATCTTGCTGGTAGCTTTTAACAGTTCTTAAGGTAATTGGCTGTAACATAACGGTCACTCACTGGTTGTTTATACAGTATATGTATACAGTAGTTTATACAGTTGTTGTGTGCAAGCATTATTTGTTATTTTTTGAACGATTATAGATTTTAAATTGTTCTTTTTCACGTCGCGCTGGAATTGTTCCTCACATACTTGGAATAGAATGCTAGGTATAGCAAGGCCTGTAGTGGCGTTGTTGTAACTTTTTTGGGTTTTATTCATAAGGTTTGGAATGTGGTTTTAGGCTTAAACTAATTAAATCACCAAACAGAGATTCCAAATTAAAATTTCATGCTTAATCTTTTTTGATTTAATACTGTATGGATAGCTATTTATTGGTGTACTACATAACCTGAATTCTGGATAATAAATTTATCTCCAGCGGCTACTTTAAGCGCTAACTGCGTTGAATTTACTTGCAATAGGCCAGCTATTGACGCATAAATTCGCCTTGTTACCCCTGAAAGTCTCCGGCTGGAGACTTATAAAAAAATTATTATTTAACATCAGTATATTAGTACATCTCTTAACCAGAGTTCAGGTTACATATTAAAAAAGAGCGCCTCAACAGGCCAAGCTATTTGCCGCTAAATTCATGTTCTAAAGTTTTCACCGATACAGAGGCTTGTTCTGGAATTTATATTTATGACAATGATCTTACTTATAAAAGGGTTCTAAAACCAAGTTAACTGAGTCGTGTTGGGAAATATAAATTTAGGAGTCCTTTATGAATAGCAAAGTTGGCATCTTTTGGTTTGCTGAAAATACATTTGTCTATAAAGCTCAAAATGCTATCGACTTAAAGCGAGATCAACTTGGTTTTATCGATAGCACGTTACAGCATCAGATTGAATGGGAGGAGAATAAGATTTATCAATTGTTTGGTTTAATGCTAGCTAATACTGACTACTACAACTTCCCTAGAGGGCGCGTTGTTTTTAGTGCTAAGCAAAATACCTCTTACGTATATTTAGACAAAGGCGTATTTAAAAAGCATATAGTTAAAGACATAAAAGCTAATTTTAATTTGCCAGATACAAAGGTCAGATTCTTTACTGACCCTCATTATAATTGTTTTAGTAGTATTTAGAACAAGTTATATACTACTAAAAATCATAGCATGTATACGAAGAGTAAAAATGGTTACAAATCTGCGAAACTAATTACTAGGAGGGGCTGGTGATTGACTGTTTATAAAGGCAGGAATATCAAAGTATCACTTTTACTAGATACAACAGGTTTAGCTTTTGAGGTTTGATCTACTACAGGTATCGTTTCACCTGTCTTTTCGTCTCAGGTTTACTGAAATAACAGAAGGTATGATTTTAATTTTCCTCGTTCCAGCCTCTAATGAGAAAGAGCATTTAAATTACCTGTTTGTTAAATTTAATATTATAAATTAATTTAAAACAGAGGCTTATATTTTTATTGGAATTGCTTCGTTCACTGCTTCATATTAGGGAGAAGAGGGGATTAAATGATTAAACTGCTGTTGATGTATTTGTTCATACAGTGTTGCTGCATAACATTTAGCATCTTGAAAACGTTTTGTTGATAAATGTTTTCTTAAATCAGCTAAAGCGGTTGTTGCTGGTTCATAGCCTTGACTACTTGCAAGGCTCAGCCATACAGCGCCATGAAATATGCTTTGAGGCACGCCTTGGCCTTTTATGAAGAACAATCCTAAATAAAATTGCGCACGTTGATTACTAGCCATAGCGGCCAGTCTCATCCACTTTGCTGCAAGCGGTGGTTGATCATTTTTTAAATAGTACAGTGCTTTTGTGACTACATTGTCAGGCGTTTCAGTGTTGCCTTCATTGTGTTCTGTTTTACTCGGTTGAGTAATAAACGCCAATACATTGTCTAATTGTTGCTCAAGGTCAAGCCCACTTGGAGATGTATCTGTCATAATACCACGCATGTTATTGTTTTCATTCACTGCCTAAGTTTAGTCTAATCAAAGGTAATTTGTCCTGTTATTCCATAAATCTATGGTAAAATTACACAATTATTCACTCGTTTTAATGAAAAAAACTTATGCTTGACGCTATTTTTAAAATCAAAGCGCACAATTCATCCATTCGCCGCGAATGTATTGCCGGTTTAACGACCTTTATCACTATGGTTTACATTGTTTTTGTGAACCCCGCTATGCTTGCTGAGGCAGGAATGGATCAAGGCGCGGCGTTTGTTGCTACTTGTATCGCCGCAGCGATAGGTTGTTTTATTATGGGTTTTTGGGCTAATTACCCGCTAGCATTGGCACCAGGAATGGGATTGAATGCATTTTTTACCTATGGAGTTGTGTTAGGTATGGGGTATACATGGCAAGCTGCGCTAGGTGCGGTGTTTATGTCGGGGTGTATCTTTTTATTATTGAGTTTGTTTAAGGTCAGAGAGTGGATTATTAATGCGATTCCGCTGGTACTTAAACAAGCGATTGCAACAGGGATTGGTGCATTTTTAGCGCTTATTGCTCTAAAAAATGCAGGTATTATTGTTGCAAGTCCGGCGACATTTGTTCAGTTAGGTGATATCACCGAAGCAGGGCCTTTACTCGCGATTTTCAGTTTTTTCATTATAGCAGCGCTGCTTTTTAGAGATTTTAAAAGTGGTGTGTTGATTAGCATTTTAGCCGTTACTTTAATTGCGCTTGGCTTTGGTTTAGTTGAGTATCAAGGTGTTGTATCGATGCCACCTTCTATTGTTCCTACTTTTATGCAATTAGACTTTGCAGCAGCGCTTGAGCTATCGATGTTGAGCGTGATATTTGCATTTTTGTTTGTTGATTTATTCGATACCTCAGGGACGTTAGTTGCAGTGACTCAAAAAGCTGGACTCGCAGACGAAAAAGGCAATATGCCACGTCTTGGTCGTGCCTTGAGTGCTGATAGTACGGCAACGATAGCAGGATCTATGTTAGGTACATCAACAACAACGTCTTATATTGAATCTGTGGCAGGAGTGTCTGTAGGAGGGCGTACAGGTCTCACTGCAGTTGTCGTTGGTATCTGTTTCTTATTGATGATGTTTTTTGCTCCACTGGCTCAAATGGTCCCCGCTTATGCAACTGCAGGCGCTATTTTGTATGTAGCAGTATTGATGTTACAAAATCTTAAGCTTGTGAACTGGGATGATATGACAGATGCTATACCAGTTAGTGTGGTTTTATTGATGACGCCGCTTACTTTTTCAATTGCTCATGGTATTGCACTAGGTTTTATTTCTTATACTGCGGTGAAAGTATTATGCGGTAAACGTGATGAAGTAAGTGTAAGTGTGTGGATTTTAACGATGATGTTTGTAATTAAGTTTGCGTTTTTATCGTAACCTGTAAACAAAGAAAAAGTGGATTACCACTTTTTCTTTGGTGCAAATAAAACATCTAAATCGTCTTGCTCTTCCTCTGTTTTCTTCTTCAGAGCTGTTGCATTAGAAGCTTTAAGTTCAGTACTTATGGCTTCTAAATACCCCTCAAGTTCTTGCCTTTTACTATTGACATAATCATCGCTGTAAGGAACCGCTGAGATAGTCGCGTATGCTTTTTCAAAGTATTGCCTAGCTGAACCAACCATATTAGCTGAACGGGCAGATAAACCGCGTTTAATTTGACTCTCTATGTTTATTTTTAATTGTAGCTTCTCCATTCGTTTATCTTCAGCAACAAATGTTTGGCTATCCACTTTACCTTTACCGTGTTCAGAGCGTAAAAGGGCTCTTAACTTTTTTATCCCTTGAATAAGTGCAATGAGTTGCTTGTCGTTATCAGGCAATGCCAGGTTTTCAGATTCATTTGAGTCAACTTGATTGGACATTCGCGTTTTTGACTCATTCAAACGATTTTTAAGCTCTTTTGAAGAGGGAGATAATTGCACCATTTCTGTAAGCGCATCATAAATACGGCGTTGAATTACGCGCAGGACCCCTTCAGACATAGGGATGTTGGCACTGTTAAGAAGTACATCTTCAGATTCTTCTATGATCTTTTTTTGTTTTGTGAGCTCTTTGCGACGCTCTGTTTCTTGTTTCTCTTTATGTTGTTGTACAGCACTCACCCATAAGGCAATGACGATTAGTGCAACTATCAACACAATAATAATAGAAACGATCATGGTTCAGGTCTCTGGTTTCAAAGCTAATAATTTTTATCTTACCTTAATTATATGCTAAGGGGGTAGTTTTGCGCGGGATATCTAGAAGAAAAAGTGTTTTCTCATTATCTATATACCCAAGCCACCTCAAGATGCGAGTTTTCAGTTGCAATTAAAAGCGGTTTAGGCAAGGCATTGATTGCAAGTAATAGTGGTTCTATTGTTAAAATCACTAACGCAGTATAAATCGCTTTTAACAACCCACTGGGCGTTTCACAGGGACTTACTCTCATTGTTGTTCCCTCTTAAAAGGGATGGCCATTGTTGCAAAGTAACGCCTTGATATTAAGCCCCTGTGAAACGCTGAATTCTGCATCTTGAGGTAGTTTGGGTATAACTACAATATAGATTTGATCAAGAGTTGGCTCTTATCTAATCAAAAGATGGCTACCTCATAGCGGGCGTTTGTGCTAGCCTAGTGTGATAAACATTATAAATAATCTGCAGTTTAGCCTGTTAATTTCAACTTTTAAGAAAAAACACTTGGCTTGGCATGCATCTACATTTATAAATAAGCAGTATAACTACACTAAAAATGCAGCCATGAAACTACAACAACTCAGATACATCGTCGAAGTCCAAAACCATAAACTGAATGTGTCAGCGACAGCTGAAAGCTTATTCACTTCTCAACCTGGTATTTCTAAGCAAGTTCGCATGCTAGAAGATGAGCTGGGAGTACAAATATTTGGCCGAAGCGGTAAGCACTTAACGCACGTTACCAGTGCAGGTAATGAAATCATTAATATCTCCCGCGAAATCCTTTCTAAAGTAGAAGGTATTAAAGCGGTTGCGAATGAACATACGCTTCCTGACCAAGGTAAATTGAATATTGCAACAACACACACCCAAGCTCGTTATGCGTTGCCCAGTGTTATTCAAGGTTTTATGAAAAAGTACCCTGCGGTTTCATTACATATGCACCAAGGTACGCCGCAACAGATTTCAGATGCAGCAGCCCGTGGCGATGCTGACTTTGCTATCGCAACCGAAGCGCTTCACTTGTATTCTGATTTAGTGATGTTGCCTTGTTATCACTGGAATCGCAGTATTGTGGTTGCGAAAGATCATCCGCTTGCACAAAAAGCAAATTCGTTGACTGTTGCTGATATTGCACAATTTCCGTTGATTACTTATGTTTTTGGTTTTACAGGCCGATCTGAACTTGATAAAGCGTTTAACGCTCAAGGGTTAGAGCCGCATATTGTATTTACCGCAACAGATGCTGATGTAATTAAAACCTATGTTCGTTTAGGGCTTGGTGTTGGAGTTGTTGCCTCAATGGCCATAGACGAAATTACTGATACAGATTTAGTCTGTATTGATGCTAGTCATTTATTTGAAGCAAGCACTACTAAAATAGGCTTTAGAAAAGGCAGTTTCTTACGTAGTTATATGTATGACTTTATTGAGCGTTTTGCCCCGCATTTAACAAAAGAGCGAGTAGAGCGAGCGAGTTTGTTACGCAATCAAGAAGATGTAGATAAACTATTTGCAGATATTGAGTTACCAGTTAAGTAACGTCTTTATGTCCCGTCCTGAAATAGGTTGACGGTTTTAATGAGAGACTTGGTGCGAAAGCACCAGGTCTTTTTTATGCACTTGATTTGGTGTTTTCATTCCCAAACTCAAATGCGGTCGTATTTCATTGTATATGAAT
>NZ_JBHZRV010000006.1:279684-291163 GCF_043641955.1 Pseudoalteromonas atlantica | reverse complement strand
GAACTCAGTAGTGAAACGAAACAGCGCCGATGATAGTGTAGCATTTGTTATGTGAAAGTAGGTCATCGCCAGGCTCCCATTAAGAGAAACCCGTTACAGCAATGTAATGGGTTTTTTGTTGTCTGGTATTTAATAAATAGCCAAGACCCCATGCCGAACTCAGTAGTGAAACAAAACAGCTCGAAGGCGAGCCCCACGGAAGGCCGCCCCGACATAATGATAGTGTAGCATTTGTTATGTGAAAGTAGGTCATCCTACTGCGTAGCGCACCATGGCTCCAAATACAAGAAAGCCCAACTCGAAAGAGCCGGGCTTTTTTACGTTTTCAGGAAAGCTACCAAGTAGCGCAGTGTCAATCAATACACCGTAGCGTGGGTTGAGCATCACGAAACCCGCGGATAAAAGAACGCAACGACCCACTCAGAGCCCAGTGAGTAATTTTTAAATAATATTAAACGTACATTGCATATGAAAGTAGGTCATCCTACTGCGTAGCGCAACCATGGTTTCAGATAAGAAAACCCGTTACAGCGATGTAACGGGTTTTTTGTCTGGTATAAAAGCGATTTAAGTTTTATTTTAACCAGCTAATAATTAGAAAATTCCATAGGCCTCAGTTTCTTCAGCATGTTGGCGTTTAAGGTGTTCAGGTCTAAATATTGCTCCAGGATCTATCAGTACACTGTGTTTTTGTTCAAGTTTAATTAAGCCTATCATCATATTTTTTGTTTGTGGTTCGATATCAAATCCAATCGATGTTAACTTATCCAATGGTTTAATATCTTCTTTGCTGATGTTGATATTGTCTTCTACTTTATCAACTAACAGGCCTAGGTGAGGAGTGTGTCCATCTTTTGTAGTAAAAATGATGATAGGTTTGTAATCAAGATTAATCTGCTCTCTTGCAGACTCGAAAAGCCTCACTAGCACATTAAAAACGCTTCTTTTTTTTGTATTGAAATGTGCAATAGCTTTCTCTTTTCCTAACCGCCTCTGCATATCAAGCAGTTCACCAGCCATAGCGTGGAGCTCTCTATGTGGGGCATCAAATTTATCTAGGATGATTTTAAGATCTTCGTTATCAGTTTTAAAATTAGTATACCATTTACCAAATTCACATTTATCAGGGTCTGTAGACTTATTAAAAGGAGTACCGTTTGTGAGGCTTGCTTCAAGAGCATCAAGCCACTCTAAATGATCTTTTTCACGTTCTACAAGAAGATCGGAAAGTTGCTTATTGGTGATGTATGTTGATTGGTTATTTAGAACGATACCTAAGTCAAAGATTGGTGTTGGTGTTTCCATATAGTCTTTTACACCAATAAAGCTCTTATTTTCATTTGGCAATGAAGTCAGGTTATTTTCAAAACGTTCCGTTAATAATATGTCTAATATCTTTAACGAAATAGTCTTTTGTCCAACACGAAAGTTAATTAAATCCATAGTTTCCTCATCACCTCCTAGTAGGTTATATAAGAATAGAACACTATTGAAAAATAGCAGCTATTTTAATGAGAATAATGAACGGTATACCTTATGCGTGTCTATTTGACCTGAATAGGTAAAGAGTTCATGTATTTCTTTGTTTTCGTGAAATGTTTTGTCCAGTTGTGACATTAAGCATTTGGCTTCTAAAGGAGATTTACAACTAGTTGCTGCTATGCCGAAAATAACTGCATTTAAATAGCCCTCAAAGTGAAGCCGAGTTGGTCTATCGATATTTTTATCGCGCATATCAGATAAAAATTCTTTACACCAACTGTTATCGCATTGCGCAGGATTAGGCACGACTTCAGTCACCATTAAGTCAGTTGGGTACTTCAAACTAGAAAATAAGTCAGGGCTAGAAGCAAATGAAATACTTGTATAATCTGGTTTAAAGCCTTCTTCATACGCTGTGTTTATAAACTTTGATAGAGGACTGTATGTACCAACCAAGCAAATAGCAGTAACTCCACTTCTTTTTAATGCTTTTAGTGCTCGGTCAACGTCATGAGTATTACGTAGGTAGCGTGCCACTTTAATAGGCTTTAAATTATATTTTGATAGTGATTTTAACAACCCTGTTTCTACAACATAACCAAACTCATCCGCTTGAATTAAAAAACCTATCTTTGTATGCTTTTTTTCTTCGACTAAATATTTTATCTGTACTTTTGCCTCATCGTAATAGCTTGCTCTGGTATTAAACACATTTATAGTTGGGTTTAAGTGCAAAAAGTCAGCCCCACTAAAGGGCATAAGATAGGGTATTCGAAGTTTTTCTAATATTGGTGAAACGGCATGACTTGTGGGAGTGCCCATTGCCCCAAATAGCGCTAAGACATTTTCATCTTGAATAAAACGGTGAGTATTATTAACGGCCCTTCTAGGCTCATACCCATCATCGGCAACGATAAGATTGATTTTTGAGCCGTTAATCCCCCCATTTTTATTAAGCTTATCAAAATAGGTTTGGCTCCCTAAGTAAAGTTGTTCGCCAATCTGTTTTGCTGGGCCACTTAAGGCAGTGGACATGCCTAATTTTATTTCAGGGGGCTCTGAAGCAGAGCAAAAATAGCTGACGAATGGGAGCAGCCACAGTAACAATTTATAATGTATTTGAATGTAAGAGAGTTTCATACCAATTAATTACAGCCTGTTTAAATTGTTTACTAAGAGATTTTTTCCCGCTACTAAGTAAATCATGGCATGCCTGTTCTGGCGACCAGTTTTGTAATATTAGTCTAATTAAGAGATATTTGGTATGTTCGTCACAGTTTTTAAAGCTACCCGGGTATTGCCAAAATTTGCGCCATAGTAATGGTTTAATACTGTGGATCTGAAAATCACTTGTTATATATGCTTCTAGGCGTTTATTTTCGCTTTTTGAATAGGGGATGCTGTGCATATTAGTGATGATAACTTCGACTAATTGGTGATCAAGTTGCTGGTAATGACCGAGTAATTGAAATGCGAAGTCGGCGCTAAACTGTGTAGTTAACGTCTCAATTAAAGTATTGCCTGCATCGGACGGTTTAACAACAAGAGCTGAGTACTCTGCTGTTGCTTTATCTTTTTTAAAGCCTAATTTTACCAATTTGAAGTCATTATTTTGCCAAAAGCTTAATAGCGTATCATTAGCGCCAAAGCTTGCTCCAAAATAGTGGCATTGTGGAGACAATTGAACTTCGGTAAATTGAAGTAACTTAGAACCAATGTCCTTGTTTTGCTTATTTGGTGCAACAGCTATGCGTACAACACGCGCCATCTGCTTTGTAAGAACCGTAGAGTTAAACGTAAGCTGAGCCAATGTTTGTGCCATTAAGTGGCCTTGTGGCCGACGTTTACCGGTTGCGATTTGTTCAGATATTTCAGATGTTAACCCGCCTTCTATCGCGACTAAGCACACGGCAATAATTTTGGAATTATCAAAACATGCAAACAAACGTTGCGAAGTGGCATCGAGTAGGTGGCGTAAATCATTTACGCTATTTTGATAATGCGCCAATGACAGTAAGCCAACAACTTCAAGCAGTAAGGGTTCATTGTTTAAAAGTCTGTCAGACTTGATTTCTTTAAATTCGATAGATTCATAGTTGTTTGACTGGTCGTCATAGTGCGCATTAAGTGCAAGCAGTGTACATATTTTTTGCTCTAGAGGGTCGTTAGTTGCAAAACGAATTGGCTGCTTGAGTTCAATGCTGCGCATGTTTTTATAATGGGTTTGTAAGTAGCGCTTAAATTTTAATGTGTAGCCTCGGCCATTGCCTTCATAGCCCACCATGGTACTTGCAAATATAATGCGTGGGTAATGGGTAAGCATTTTTATAAGCAATGGTACGGGTATAGATGCAGCTTCATCAACAAATAACACATCACATTCAGGGAGTTCATTCAGTAATTGATCGGGCGCACTAAAGTGTAAATTTGCTAGTTGTTTATCTGAGGTGTTGTAGCTTAAATTATGTGCTTGTGCGAGGTGTTTAAAACAACTGTTTAAAGCAGAAAATTGTTGGGCACATACCACTATTTTTTTATCTGACAATTGCGCGGCAGCGAATCCCAGCGCTGATGACTTTCCTCGGCCTCTATCTGCACTTATTAATAAAGGACGATTTGCTCGCCCGTTAGCTGTTTTTACAATTTGCTCAATACAGGCTTGTTGCTCAGTTAAATCAATAACTCCAGCTTCTACAGTATTATTTTGTGTACCTGTGTAGCCATTTAACTGACTAAAATGAAGGGCCTTACTCTGTGTTAGTAATCTTGCTAAGCGCTGATTAAAAAAGCTTGTGGGTTGATTTTGTGCATAGGACTGAAAATAAGTTAAAGCTGGATCGCACCAATCCTTTAAGTTATTTAATTCTGGCAAAAGCAGTACCAATAAACCACCGGCTTTAACAGTGCCGCTTAGTGCTGCGAGTTTGTCGGGTAAAATACCACTAAAACCATCATAAATAGCATGCTCAAACTCTTGACCTAAAATTTGATGAGTGTGCTCTGGCCAAAAGCTAGGAGTAAGTTCTGTGCTTTTGGATAATACGTTGACCTTGGCGCCATTTAGCTCGTGGAGCAAGTGCTGAGCAGCTAAATAGCACCAGTTTTGTTCACCTGTGATCAGTAATAATTGCCTATGTTTGGCATAGGCAAGTAGTGATAATGCTTTGTTTAGCTCAGTATTAAATTGCTTGAAGTCGTGCATATTGAGTTACTAGCCATTTACTGCCTACATCGTCAAAGTTCACTTGTACGCGTGATTGAGCGCCTGCACCTTCGTAATTTAATACAGTACCAATACCAAACTTTGCATGTACAACGCGTTGGCCTAAATTAAAGCCGCTATCTTCAAATGCTGCATGGCTGACTGATGAGCTAAAGCGTCCTGCAGCAGGTGGGCGAGAGACTTGAGTTTTAATGCGGATTTCTTCAACACAATCTTCAGGCATTTCACGTAAAAAGCGTGACGGGCTGTGGTATTTTTCTTGGCCGTATAAACGGCGGCTTTCGGCGTGGCTAATATAAAGCTTTTCCATTGCTCGGGTCATGCCGACATAACACAGGCGGCGCTCTTCTTCTAAACGGCCAGATTCTTCATTACTCTGCTGAGAAGGGAACATGCCTTCTTCAACACCCACCATAAATACCAGCGGGAACTCTAACCCTTTTGCTGAGTGAAGGGTCATCATTTGTACCGCATCTTCATGCTCTTCTGCTTGGCCATCACCTGATTCAAGTGAGGTATAGGCTAAAAAGCCTTGCAGTGGTGAACTAAATTCTTCATCTTCTGGTAATTCGTACTGACCACACGCGCTAATAAGCTCTTCTAAGTTTTCTACTCGAGCGCGGCCTTTTTCGCCTTTTTCGGCTTGGTACATGGCCATTAAGCCAGATGTTTGAATTGCGTACTTGGCTTGCTCTTCGAGTGTCAGGTCGCCAATTTTTTCTTCTATATGCTCAACCAATTCAACAAATTTACTAACAACGCTCGCTGCACGGCCAGATAAGTGTTGTTGCTCAACAACGGCTTTTGCCGCATACCAAAGAGGTAACGATTCAGCGCGAGCACAATCACGTATGTGACTTAGGGTTTTATCGCCAATACCGCGTGCTGGGGTGTTGATAACACGCTCAAAAGCAGCATCATCTTGGCGGTTACCTACAAGGCGTAAATAAGCCAGAGCATCTTTGATCTCTTGACGTTCGAAGAATCGCATCCCGCCATAAATACGGTATTTTAAGCCTTCTTGTAACATGGCTTCTTCAAGTACCCGCGACTGCGCATTACTACGATATAAAATAGCCGCATCTTGTAATGCATTACCCGCATTAAGCCAGCTACGAAGCTTACTGCTAACAAAACGAGCTTCGTCTAATTCGTTAAACGCGGCATAGATAGAGATTGGCTCACCTTCATTGCCATCAGTCCACAGGCTTTTACCCATACGGTCTGAGTTATTTTGAATCAGCGCATTGGAGGCTTTAAGAATAGTGGCCGTTGAGCGGTAGTTTTGTTCAAGGCGAATTGTTTCGGCTTCAAAATCAGTTAGAAAGCGTTTGATGTTTTCAATTTTGGCACCGCGCCAGCCATAGATACTTTGGTCATCATCTCCAACAATCATAATGCTGTTGGTATCGCCAGCAAGTAGCTTGAGCCACGCATATTGAATGGTGTTGGTATCTTGGAACTCGTCCACTAACATGTGGGCAAAGCGCTGTTGATAATGGCGCAGTAAGGTTGGATTATTTTTTAATACTTCAAAACTACGTAGCAGAATTTCGGCAAAATCAACCAAACCAGCACGATCGCAAGCCTCTTGGTAAGCAGTATAAACCTTAAGCATCATTTGCTCATTGATATCATAAGCTTGAATGTCTTTTGGGCGAAGGCCTTCATCTTTTTTCGCGCTGATGTACCAACCAAATTGTTTAGCAGGCCATTTTTTATCATCGATGTTCATCGCTTTTAATAAGCGTTTAATCATTCTTAATTGGTCATCAGAGTCTAAAATTTGAAATGCTTCAGGTAAATTAGCTTCGCGGTGATGTGCACGCAAAATGCGATGCGATAAACCATGGAATGTACCAATCCACATACCGCCGACAGGGGCGCCGAGTGTTTCTTCAACCCGAGAACGCATTTCTTTTGCTGCTTTATTGGTAAATGTTACTGCGAAAACGCTGTAAGCAGATGCTTGCTCTACCTGCATTAACCAAGCTATGCGATGAACCAGTACTCGAGTTTTACCAGAGCCAGCCCCTGCTAGCACCAGCATATTTTGCAGTGGAGCAGCTACGGCATCCCGTTGTTTGTCATTTAAGCCATCGAGTAATTCTGAAACGTCCATCATCACGCCTTTTCAATCAATATTGCAGGCAGTATAACAGGTGTTTTTGTTAGGCTAAATAAAATACTGTTTTTATAAACAGTTAATTTAAAAATGTTCTTTATTCTATTTAACCGTGTTTTTAGCTAAGCTATTGTTGTATGAAATATTTGCTGTAGCCAATTTGACTGATATTTAGTAAAAATCACGATTTAAGACAAGTTTCTATTTGTTTATTTTTATGTAAGTTTATGATTATTAATAAATTAAAGAGTTGGCACGAAGTGTGTAAGTATCTAATAAGAAAATTAAATTAATAACTGAGGTTAATATGGCAGAGCAAGGTTCAGGCGGTAATGTAATCGCAGCAATTTGTAATATATTTTTTCCAGGGCTTGGACAGTTAGTGCAAGGTCGTATTATGGCGGCAATTTTCTTTTTCTTAGCCTGGGTCATTAGTGGCGTATTGATTTACGTTGCAATAGGTTTTGTACTTCTACCTATCGTATATATTTGGGCCATCATTGATGCCGCACGCTTTAGATCCTACCGGTAGAAAGCTTTACTGAAATGCAAAAGATAGCGCTTTATAGCGCTATTTTTGTATCTGGCTTTCGTTATTCATAACTGACTAGGTTATAATCTTGTGTATTAGCAGTACTGGAATAAAGTTATGGAATATCAATTTATACGCGATCCTATTAGTGGTTTACGGATTAAAATTAGCAGTGAGCACGCCGTGATTGGTCGTTGGTTAAATGAAGAGATCGGCAAAGAGAAAATAGCCATGGTGCAGGCCTTAATTGCATCAGTTGCCAGTAGCTTTGAGCCATTAAGGCTGCAAGGTCAAGAAATTGATTTAATCTTAAATAAAGATGAAGCAATTTTTGAAGCCCATGCATTACACCAAGATTCGGAAGATTTAATTGCTTATCAAGATGATGAACTCATGCTTGAAGAAAATGGTTTAAGTAGCGGCTGTGGCTTTGAAGATTTTGTTGATTTAATTAATTCATGGCATGAGTTTACAGCAGGAAGATAAACACAGAACCGCAGCTCTGTGCTATAAATTCTATTTACGTGATTACTGCTCAGAGACTGATTTTATCGCTGCCAGTAGCAGGTTTTCAGTCAGGCGAACTTTATAATTTGGGTTGGCATATTGAAAATTCACTAACCCTTTTTTATCCACTACAAACACCGCGGGAACAGGTAGCGCAACTTTTGCTTTGCCATCGAGTGATACAAAATTTACACCAAGTTTATTACGATAAATCGTAGCTGTTTGATCATCTAAGTAGAATGCAAGTCCGAGTGCTTGGCTTAAAGTTAGGCTATCGTCTGAAAGCAATTGATAATTAGGTGAATCAATTTTAGTTTCAGCTAGTTTTTCAGGGCTATCGGGTGATATTGCAATAATCTGCGCACCTAAATCAGCGATTTGTTGTTCTATATTTTGAATGCTGGCTAATTGCTTTGAGCAATACGGGCACCAGCCACCACGGTAAACGATTAGCACGGTTGTTTTTTCAGCAAAGCGTTTACTTAAATCAACATTGTTTCCGTCTTTATCTTTTAATGTTGTAGCAGGGATTGTTAGTCCTGGCATAAGCGGACTAACTTGCTCAGCTTTGTTTGCAATATTGTTTGCCGTTGCTGCAGATACACCAACACTTAAGAGTATAGTAAAAGTAAGTAAAATTGATTTTAGCATGTAGCTCTCTTTTTAATTGATTTAGACAATGAAACTAGACAGGCTAACATCAGAAATAATTTCAATAGATCTTAGTTATCTGTATTATTAACCGCAATTAGAAAATAGTAACTGGAAGAGACATGTCTGCCAATTTAAATAAACTAGTAGTAATGCTAGAAATGCAAAATGCAATGAACACCAAAGTTCATGAGCAATGGTTCAGCCAAGGTTTTGAATGGAACCGAGCAATTTGGGTTGAGTGCGCAGAAATGCTTGATCACTTCGGCTGGAAGTGGTGGAAAAAGCAAACACCAGATACTGAGCAAGTTATCTTAGAACTAGTTGATATATTCCACTTTGGATTATCACTGCGTATTGATGGTGAAACCAGTTATTTAGAACTAGCTAAACAGCTTGAAGAAGAATTGAGCTCACCAAAAACAGCCGATGACTTTAAACAAACACTCGAAATTTTAGCGGCGTCAGCCGTTGCAGATAAAGTGTTTAATGCTAAAGCTTTCGCTGGTTGTATGGCGCAAATCGGCATGAACATTGACGATTTATACCGTGGCTACGTGGGTAAAAACACGCTTAATTTCTTTCGCCAAGATCATGGTTATAAAGATGGCAGTTACATTAAAGTGTGGAATGGCAAAGAAGACAATGAGCATTTAGTTGATGTTGTTAAAAGCCTTGATACCGAACATGCAGGTTTTGCAAAACTTGTATATCAAGGCCTTGAAGCGCGTTACCCTAAAAGCTAAGGATGTACCTTGCTAAAATCTCTGATGCTCAAATAGTCATCTATTTCATTGTGCGGTTGCTTACTATCAGGGTTTGCAACTGCCAATAAATGACCTATACCAAACTCCCTCGCTGCATTTAATACACTTAAGCTATCATCTACAAATAACGTACGTTGTTTATCAAACCCTAAGTCGGCTTGCACTTGCTGCCATAAATGTTGACTCTCCTTACTCACACCATATTGATGAGTAGAAACTACACCATCTAAAAAGTTGTCAATATCTGTTTGCTCAAACTTCAGCATCACACTTTCAGGATGGGCATTGGTCAGTAAAATTAGCTCTTTACCTGCTTTACGCATGGCGGTTAAAAACGCAGGTACGTCTTCGCGTACTCTGATTAAATGCTGGGTTTGGCGTTTAAGCTCCATGATTGGCAGGTTTAGTTGCTGCTCCCAATAGTCAAGGCAATACCACTGAATTTGACCATGCACTGCTTGGTAGCGTTTGTGAATATCGGCTTTAGCATCCGTTAAACTTATGTTTTGCATAATCGCGTGTTGCTCAGGGATAACGTTAAGCCAAAAGTGATTATCAAAATGCAGATCGAGTAAGGTACCATCCATATCTAATAGTACGGTGTCGATTTTCGACCAATTTAGCATAGGCATTTCTCTATAAAAGATTTATGATTGTGTTAAGCATCCATGATAACAAATTAATGCCAATGACACAGAAAAAGCACCCAACACCACCGCAGATTATTAGCAATCAAGTTGTTGCAAAAAGTCGCTTATTTACGGTTGAATCTCTAGATTTAAAGTTCTCAAATAATGAACAGCGTCAGTACGAACGGATCCGTGGCGGCGGCAGAGGGGCTGTGATGATCGTGCCATTAACAGCTGATAACGAATTACTCTTAGTCCGAGAGTATTGCGCGGGCACAAACGACTATCAACTTGGTTTTCCCAAAGGTTTAATCGATCCCGGTGAAACGCCAGAGCAAGCAGCCAACCGTGAGCTTAAAGAAGAAGTTGGCTTTGGTGCTGAGCAATTAGAACCACTAAAAAAAGTGTCTATGGCCCCTAGTTACTTCAATGCCACGATGCACATTTTGTTTGCACAAGGGCTTTACCCGCAAACTCTTGAAGGGGATGAACCAGAGCCCTTAGTGGTGGTTAAGTGGCCATTAACGCAATGGCAGTCATTATTACAACAAGATGACTTTACAGAAGCACGAAGCGTTGCAGCTTTGCTATTATTAATGAAGCGCATTGATTCGGAGAGCGGTGAATGAATAAATTACTAGAGCCATGTATTGAACTTGCACAAAGTGCGGGTGCGGCTATTATGGCGATTTATAAGAAAGATGATATTGGTCAGCAGGAAAAGTCAGATCACACTCCTGTCACAAAAGCTGACTTAGCCGCCAATGATGTTTTAGTCGCTGGCTTAAAGGCCCTTGCGCCTGATATTCCTATTATGTCTGAAGAAACACCTATTCCGCCTCTTGCTGATAGGCAAGATTGGCAGCGTTATTGGCTGCTTGACCCAATGGATGGTACTGGCGAGTTTATTCTTGAAAGTGGTGATTTTGCCGTAAACATTGCGCTAATCGAAAATAACCGACCTGTATTAGGTATAATCTTCTGGCCGGCAAAAGGGATTACCTATTTTGCTAGTCACCAAAACGGGGCATTTAAACGCACAGATGGTATTGATGAAAAAATCAGTGTTGCTACACCTGATAATTTAACGTTAGCTGTTAGCCGTCGGCAAAAAATAGAAGCCGTAAGTCAGTATTTAAATACCCAATTTACAACGGTAGCGGTGGGCTCATGCTCGCTTAAAGCTTGTATTGTTGCCGAAGGGAAAGCAGATTGCTTTTTACGTATTGGCCCAACTGGTGAATGGGATACCGGCGCTTCACAAGTTATTGTTGAAGAGGCGGGTGGTTGTATTACTGATGCTGAATTTAATCCACTTACGTATAATCAGCGAGAGAGTACTGAAAACCCAGACTTCATCGTCATGGGGCACCCAGATTGGGAGTTCCAGAAAATGATAAGTCCGCACCAAAGAGCGCTTTAATTAGCGCTTTGTTTGCTTTTTGTTCGGTTGAACAGCTTTAAGTGGTTTAAGCCTTGCATTCTAATTTTATTACTATATGATAGCGCTCTCTTCGAAACAGGCTCGCAAACAACACGAAACTGTTAAGAAGAAATTACAGG
>NZ_JBHZRV010000006.1:210335-279584 GCF_043641955.1 Pseudoalteromonas atlantica | reverse complement strand
CGCGGGATGGAGCAGTCTGGTAGCTCGTCGGGCTCATAACCCGAAGGTCGTCGGTTCAAATCCGGCTCCCGCAACCAATTCTTTTAAAGAAACGGTTACTGTAAACTCTAACTTAAGAGATTAAATTAAGTAGTCGATAGACTTTAAATATACAGGCGCGGGATGGAGCAGTCTGGTAGCTCGTCGGGCTCATAACCCGAAGGTCGTCGGTTCAAATCCGGCTCCCGCAACCACTGAAATTACAATGTAGAATATTAAACAGACACGCCTAAAGCGTGTTTTTTTATGCCTACAATTCAGCGAAATGGATAACTCGTCGGTCTCAACTCTCCATTAGCCAGCAAAGGTCGTCGGTTCAAATCCGGCTCCCGCAACCACAGAAATAACAAGTTCTATTAAATCGACACGCCTAAAGCGTGTTTTTTTATGCCTGAAATTCAGTGAATGGATAGCTCGTCGGTCTCAGCTCTCCATTAGCCAGCAAAGGTCGTCGGTTCAAATCCGGCTCCCGCAACCACTGAAATCAAGTAATAATGAATCGACACTCTTAATGAGTGTTTTTTTATATCTGAAATTTAGAGAACTAATTAGAGGTTTTTTAATAGTTAAGCTGAAAATCAAGTGTGATGCGAAAACTCAAAACTTGCCTTTAATCTGTTTTTGAAGGAAATAATCTAATTCCATAACTAAATGGAATAACAAAGCAGATTCTATTCTTTTTTTATTCGTCAATACCCCGTTATTCTTCACGCTCAGAGAAATCTTTGGAGCGAGTATTAACGCTTTAAAGTTGAAACAAATTTTAGGCAAACTGATTTACTTATAAAAGTGGTCATTTTGTAGTTAACTTTTAGGGTTACGGGGACGAATTCATGTTGTTAGGTCAACTCAATGCAGCGGCAAGCCCGCTATCGCAAGAGCAAGTACAAAAGCTACAAGGTTTAGTGGCTGAGCTTAATCCAATTCAGCAAGCTTGGGTGAGTGGTTACCTTGCTGCGAATGCAAATACAGCAGCCCTTGGTGGTGTTGTGGGCGCAGCACCGAGCGCAGGTGAGGCAGCGGCATTAACTATTTTATATGGTTCGCAAACCGGCAACTCAAAAGGTGTCGCTACTAAGCTGAAAGAGCAAGCTGAGTCACGCGGTTTGGCTGTTAAATTAGTGAGCATGGCCGATTACAAACCAACGGCGTTGAAAAAAGAAAAATTCCTAACTGTTGTTGTATCTACTTATGGTGAAGGTGAGCCGCCAGAAGATGCAGAAACACTACACGAATTTTTAACCACTAAGAAAGCGCCTAAACTCGATGGCGTTAAAATCGCGGTAATTGGCTTAGGTGACTCAAGCTATGAATTTTTCTGCCAGACAGCTAAAGATTTTGAAGAGCGTTTAACTAAGCTGGGTGCAGAGACTATCTATCAGCGCGCTGATTTAGATGTTGATTACGATGATGAAGCAGCTACTTGGATCACTGGCGCATTAGATGCCTTTGAACCTGACTTAAAAGCACAGCAAGATGCAGGCGGCCAAGTAGTCTCTATGCCATTTGGCGCACCAACAGCCGCTGCAAGCCAATACACTAAGCAAAACCCTTTTGCGGCTGAGCTTAGCACAGTACAAAAAATTACCGGCCGTGATTCAACTAAAGATGTACGCCACGTTGAAATCTCTCTTGAAGGGTCAGATATTACTTATACCCCAGGTGACTCACTGGGTGTGTACTTCTTAAATGATGAAGCATTGGTCGACGAAGTACTTGAACTGACGCAGATTGATGCAAGCAGTAAGGTTAAGCTGGGCGATGAAGAGCTAAGTATCCGCGATGCATTAATTGAAAAATTAGAGCTAACGCAATCTTATCCAGGCTTTGTTGAAAAGTACGCAGTTGCAACTGGTACACCTGAGCTATTAAAGCTGGTGGAAGATAAAGCGGCAATGCGTGAATACATTGAACCTCGTCAAATATTTGATGTGATCCGCCAAAACCCTGCAAAAGTCGAAGCACAAACACTCGTTGATTGCCTGCGTAAGTTGCAAGCGCGTTTATATTCAATTGCCTCAAGCCAAGCTGAAGTTGAAGACGAAGTGCATTTAACAATTGCACTGGTTGAATTTGACGCCTTTGGCAGCGAACACTTAGGTGGCTGTTCTGGTTATTTAGCACGTCGTGCTGAAGAGGGCTGTAAAGTAAAGGTATTTAGTGAGCATAACGACAATTTCCGTTTACCTAGCAATGACGACACGCCAGTGATCATGGTAGGTCCTGGTACGGGTATTGCGCCGTTCCGCGCATTTTTACAAGAGCGTGATTCGCGAGAAGCTACAGGTAAAAACTGGTTGTTCTTCGGTAACCCTCACTTTACTCAAGACTTTTTGTATCAAGTAGAGATTCAAGGTTATTTAAAATCAGGTCTATTGAGCAAAGTTGATGTGGCATTTAGCCGTGATCAAGCTGATAAAGTCTATGTACAAGACAAGCTTCGCCAAAACAGTAAAGACGTTTTTGCATGGCTAGAAGCGGGTGCGCACATATACATTTGTGGTGATGCAAACCGTATGGCGAAAGACGTACACAATGCTTTGGTTGATATTATCAGCGAAAATACAGATAAGAGCTTTGAAGAGGCTGATCAGTATTTAAAAGACTTACGTAGCGCAAATCGCTATCAGAAAGACGTGTACTAAGTACACATTGCTTACTTTACAAAAGCAACGCTAACAGCCGTCACTGTAACAAATTTAGGATTAAACATGAGCGAACAAGATAAAAACGTAAAGCTTTCTGATAACGAGCGTTTGAAAAGAGAAAGTAACTTTTTACGTGGCACCATAGAGCAAGATTTAAAAGACGAGATCACCGGTGGCTTTACCGCGGATAACTTTCAGTTAATTCGTTTCCACGGTATGTACCAACAAGATGACCGTGATATTCGTGGTGAGCGCGCTAAGCAAAAGCTTGAGCCACTACATAATGTAATGCTGCGTGCGCGTATGCCTGGCGGTATTATCAAGCCAGAGCAATGGCTTGCGATTGATAAATTCGCCGATGAGAAAACCAGCTACGGCAGTATTCGTTTAACAACGCGTCAAACGTTTCAGTTTCATGGTGTGTTAAAGCCAAATATCAAAGGCATGCACCAAATGCTTAATAGCGTGGGTATCGACTCAATTGCAACAGCGGGTGATGTGAATCGTAACGTACTATGTACCACTAACCCAGTTGAATCTGAGCTTCATCAAGAAGCATACGATTGGGCTGCAAAAATTTCAGAGCATTTATTACCAAAAACTAAAGCGTATGCAGAAATTTGGTTAAATGGCGAAAAAGCAGAAACCACAGAAGAGCCAATTTTAGGCTCTAATTACTTACCGCGTAAGTTTAAGACCACTGTAACGATCCCACCTAATAATGAAGTGGACGTACATGCAAACGACCTAAACTTTGTGGCCATTGCTGAAGATGGAAAACTTGTAGGCTTTAACGTGTTAGTCGGTGGTGGTCTTGCGATGACGCACGGCGATACTGCTACATACCCACGTAAAGCGGATGACTTTGGTTTTATTGCCTTAGAAGACACGTTAAAAATTGCTGAGCATGTGGTATCTGTTCAGCGTGATTGGGGTAATCGTTCGAACCGTAAAAATGCAAAAACTAAATACACGCTAGACCGTGTAGGGTCTGATGTATTTAAGGCTGAAGTTGAAGCGCGTTCAGGTGTTAAATTTGCACCTAGCCGCCCATTTGAATTCACTCACCGAGGGGATCGTATAGGTTGGGTTGAAGGGATTGATGGCAAACATCACTTAACGCTATTTATTCAAAGTGGACGTATTTTAGATTACCCAGATAAGCCACTTAAAACAGGTTGTCGTAAAATTGCCGAGGTTCACCAAGGTGACATGCGCATGACGGCAAACCAAAATTTAATTATTGCCGGTGTGCCAGCGGATCAAAAAGCAGTGATCGAAGAAATTGCCCGTAACCACGGTTTAATTGACGACAAAGACACTGAGCAGCGCAAAAACTCGATGGCCTGTGTGGCATTACCCACTTGCCCACTTGCAATGGCAGAGGCTGAGCGTTACTTACCAAGCTTAGTTGAAAAGACAGAAGCGCTGCTAGCTAAGCATGGTATCCCTGATGACAGCATCATAATGCGTGTTGTTGGTTGCCCTAATGGCTGTGGTCGCGCAATGCTGGCAGAGGCTGGTTTAGTGGGTAAAGGGCCAGGTAAATATAACGTGTACTTAGGGGGTAACCTTGAAGGCACACGTATACCTAAATTGTATTTAGAAAATGTCGGTGAAGACGTTTACCTAGATGCCTTTGACAAGCTAATAGGTCAATGGGCGAGTGAGCGTAACGACGGCGAATGTTTTGGCGATTTTGTTATTCGTAAAGGCATTGTTGCTGAAGTTAAAGTGTCAGTCACCGATTTTCACGCTTAAATTAAAAGCAAGCGGTAACGCTTGCTGAGGTTTGGAATTTACTATGAGTGAATTTAAAAACATATTACAGCTCGATAAAGAAAGCCAAGCTGCATTGCTTGCAGATGCTAATGGTTTACTTAAAGATTTAAACGCTGAACAACGTGTTGCTTGGGCGCTTGAAAACTTACCAGAGACGCAGTTTTTATCATCAAGCTTTGGCATTCAAGCGGCTGTTATGTTGCACTTAGTAACAACACAGCGCCCAGACATCCCTGTGGTATTAACGGATACAGGTTACTTATTCCCTGAAACGTATCAGTTCATTGAGCAGATGACGGAGCGTTTATCACTTAACTTAAAAGTGTATAAGTCGGCTCTAAGCCCAGCTTGGCAAGAAGCTAAGTTTGGTAAGTTGTGGGAACAAGGCGAAGCCGGCATTAAGCAATATAATCAGCTTAATAAAGTAGAGCCGATGACTCGCGCGTTAAAAGAGATAGATGCTGGAACTTGGTTTAGTGGCCTACGCCGCGACCAAGCATCAACCCGTGCGGACAAACAGATTGTTGAAATTAGCCGTGGCACAGTTAAAGTTTACCCGATTATTGAATGGTCAAACCGCGATGTGTATCAATATTTAACTAAACATGATTTACCTTACCATCCACTTTGGGAGCAAGGATATGTGTCTATGGGTGATGTTCATACTACACGTAAATTAGAGCCAGGTATGACAGAAGAGGAAACGCGCTTCTTTGGCTTAAACCGTGAATGTGGCCTTCATATTGATGGTGACGGGATTTAATCCTAAATAGTTCTCTGAATATTCCTAAAACGCAGCCTAGCTGCGTTTTTCATTTTTGACTACAGTATAGTTAGTAAATGCAACTTATATGTGCTCATTTATGAAACAGGTCTTTGTTGTTCTACTGCTATTATTATCTAATCAGGTATTCTCTGAATCCTTTCGTGTTGCCCTGCCTGATGAAGATTACCCTCCAATTCACTTTGTTGATAAAAATAACAAAGGCATATTAAACCGTGTTTTATCAAAATTTTCAGCTGAGTCTGGCTATAAAATAGAGTATGTATTTGTACCAAAGGTGCGATCAGCTAAATTAATCCACGATAATCACATTGATGCCAGAATGGAATCAGAAGCTTGGCAAATTGATAATCATCCTCACTACTGGAGTGAAGGCATTGTTATAATCGAAGATGTAATTATTACAGGTCGCTATGTTGATCCTCGTATTTTCGATATAAAAAATAAATTCATCTCAGGCGTCTTACTTGGCCATTACGGCTATATTTACCCACAGTATGAGCCGCTAGTAAAAAATAAAACGCTTCATCGTGAAAACTTTTACTCTGATCTAGCTTTGCTTAAAAGCCTTCATAATAATACTTATGAGCAGAAGCGATTTGCTATTATGTCTCGTGCAGTCTTTAATTGGTATTGCAAAAAATACCCTGAGTTTAAGCAGTTGAACATGAGTGACTTCAATGTAGGTATGGAACCGCTACAGCTTCAGTTTTCTCATTCACCAAGGGGGAGAGCACGCGCAGATGCATTCAATATATTTTTAAAAAAGCTGAAAGCAAATGGTGAGCTTGCTAGAATAATAAATAGCTATCAATAAGCTTATTTATTTTAAATACACTCTTCAAGGAATGAAAATGAAGTATTTTGCTTACATATTAACCATGTTACTACTGATCAGTATCACCACCTTATTTTACCTGAAGCGTCCTGATGGAAAATCTTGGCTCAGCGTAGATCAAATTTCACAAACCTCAACAAAGCTAAAATCACAAGCGGTAGCTCTATCAAATAATACCTTGGATGAAGCGGTAAAATTAGTAGCAAATACACATCGTGACTTGATACAAAAAACCAATGATGATTTCTCAGCATCTACCGTGATTTATAAATGGCAAGATAAGCATGGGCAGTGGCATTATTCAGATCAACCCAACCCAAATGGTAAAAGTGAAAAAATGCTCTTAGACCCCAACGATATTACTGTGGTTGAAGCCGAAGACACCTCTATTTTAAAAGGCAGCGCCAAGTCAGGCCAGCTTGTTGTTACGCAAAACCCCGCAAATGCGTATAACCCTGTTGTGATCAAAAAATTGTTTGATGATGCGCAGCAAGTAAAGAAAAAGTTGGCAGAGCGGACTGAGCAACTTGAAAAAGCAAACTGAACATATACTTTTGTTTAATAGTGCTAATTATCTAAGTTTATACTCTAACTCATACTCTAACTCATACTCTTTTAACGATCAGCAATGCTAGGAAAGAAAGTATGCTCAATGGCTGAAGGTAAGTTATAGAACTTGAGCCACTCTTGGGTGATTGTATTTATTTCACCGGATTGAATGAGTTGACCTAACTTATGATCAAACCGATCTCTTAATTTTTTATCGTGAAACACAATAAACGACCCTTGGTAATCCAATAAATCAAGCGAGACGTAATCATTTGGGTTTAAGCCAGATACATAAGCGGTATGCCTATAAAACATTAAGTAATCGCCAATTCTCACATCAATTTTGTTCTTATGCAGTAGCTTATTGAGCGCTTGCTGATTGGCAGTTTCAAAATATTTAACTGAATCTGACTGGGTAAATTTTTTAAATTCATTGCCAAACAAGTTTGATGCCCCAGTAAAACTAGCTAGAGTAAAGCCATTTAAGTCATGTAATTTTTTTATATCGTTCGACCATTGGTCGGTGTGCATGATTACTCTATTTAAAAACTTCACTCTATATTTAGATGTGTAACTATTCGAAGGTGGCATTGCTGTGTAATTAATTGCAACATCAGCGACGCCATTTATAAAATAACGTTTAATAGCATCGTTGTTTAACGAGACTAAATTGATATTGTTGTAGCCTTCTTTGTTAAGAACTTTCAATAGGATTAGATCGAAATAACCATCACCAGTAACGTCGTCCTCTTGAAAGTAAGGGGCAAAGTTACCTGATGCGATTGTTAATTTTTGCTGTGCAAGCGCCTCTGAACACAAAGCATAGAACATTGTGCTGTATAAAAAGAGTTGATGTAAAAAAGACCTACGTATTCTTTGTATTAGCATGAATGCTGGCCGATTTATTGTGCTTATCTTCTAAATTCATAAGGATCAATGTTAAACAAATCTTGGTTGGCAATGAAAATAAAACACCGAACGCAATACACGATGCACTAATAACAATCTTATTAATACTAGTAATAGCATCAAAATAGTCAGAAACCAAAAGATAGTGACCTAATATTATAAGGCTCAGCCCTAATATGATGCTTAATTTAAGCATCCTGATAATGGTTTGAGGAGACATCAGTACACTGTTTTGATTACTAATACTTTAAGTGTAGCCAAAAATATTCAGTGCTACTTGTTCTTAATCAAATAAACAACTTTTGAGGCTGCGCAGTAATAAGTAGCGCAGCCTCTAGAGGCCGTATTATTGCTCAAGCATGTTTCTTAAAACGTATTGAAGAATGCCTCCATGTTTGTAGTAGTCCCATTCCTTAGGTGTATCAATACGCACATCAGCACTAAAGCTCACTTGTTTCCCCTCACTGTTAGTGGCTATCACGCTGACTTCGTTTGTTTTATCAAACAGACCTTCAATATCAAATGTTTCTTGACCTGTGAGGCCTAAAGAGTCATGGCTTTCACCTTCTTTAAATTGCAAAGGAAGTACGCCCATGCCAATTAAATTAGAACGATGGATACGTTCATAACTTTGCGCGATTACAGCTTTAACCCCTAACAGTAGGGAACCTTTTGCGGCCCAGTCACGTGATGAGCCTGTGCCATATTCAGCGCCTGCAAGCACAACTAATGGTGTGCCCTGCTGTTGATAATTCATCGCAGCATCATAAATACTTGCTAACTCGTCTTCAGGCTGAGTCCGTGTGACACCGCCTTCAGTACCTGGTGCGAGTAAGTTCTTTAAACGTACATTCGCAAATGTGCCGCGCATCATTACTTCATGATTACCACGACGTGAGCCATAAGAGTTAAATTGTCCCTTATCAACGCCATGTTGTAGTAGGTATTCACCGGCAGGTGCACTGGCTTTTATAGCACCAGCAGGTGAGATATGATCGGTGGTCACTGAGTCGCCTAATTTAGCCAAGCAACGAGCTCCACTGATTGTTGGGATGCCTGGAGGCTCCACTTCCATACCTTCAAAGAAAGGGGCTTTTTTGATGTATGTAGATGCATCATTCCAGTCATACAATTTACCATCAGGTATCTTGATTTGTTGCCAACGCTCATCACCTTTATATACATTGCCATAGCTAGAGGCGAACATCTCTTTAGTCACTGTTTTTTGTACCAGTTCATTGACTTCATTTACGCTGGGCCAAATGTTTTTCAGGTAAATGTCATTGCCATTTTTATCTTTTGCTAATGGCTCGTTGTATACATCAATATCTGTTCGCCCAGCAATTGCGTATGCGACAACTAATGGTGGCGACGCGAGGAAGTTCATTTTCACATCTTGGTGAATGCGTCCTTCGAAATTGCGGTTACCCGATAGGATTGAGCTTACAACTAATTTGTGTTTTTGAATTGCATCAGATATTTCATCCGCAAGTGGTCCAGAGTTACCAATACAGGTGGTACAGCCGTAGCCCACAAGGTTGAAACCAAGAGCTTCTAAGTCGTCCATTAACTCAGCATTTTTTAGGTAATCAGTGACAACTTGTGACCCAGGTGCTAGCGAGGTTTTAACCCAAGGTTTAACATCTATACCGAGTTGACGAGCTTTTTTGGCAACTAGACCTGCGGCTAAAATTACGCTTGGGTTTGATGTGTTAGTACAGCTGGTAATTGCTGCAATCACACATGCGCCATCATTAAGCTCAAACTCTTGGCCTTTAAATTTAACTTTAGCTGCGCCCATAAATTGAGCTTCGTCTACAGGTTCATCTGGATTGGTCGTAGGGCCTTCGCTTTCAATACGAGATTGCTCTTCGTCGCTTTTATCGCGGTTTGCGATACGATCATCTTGAAAGCCTCTCAAATGTTGGGTAATAACATCACCGGCTTGATCTAGTGTGATTCTATCTTGTGGGCGTTTAGGGCCAGCCAAGCTTGGTACTACATCATCAAGTTTTAATTCGAGTTTGTCGGTGTAATGAGCTTCATCACCCGCATTACGCCATAAACCTTGGTGCTTGGCATAATCTTCGATTAATTTTAATTGCGTTTCATCGCGGTTAGTTAGGCGTAAATAGTTAATTGTTTCGTCATCAATCGGGAAAATACCGCAGGTAGCACCATATTCAGGAGCCATGTTAGCGATCGTTGCGCGATCGGCTAATGGTAAGTCTGCGAGGCCGTCACCATAAAATTCAACAAATTTGCCAACAACGCCATGCTTTCTAAGCATCTCAGTTACAGTTAGCACTAAATCTGTAGCGGTCGTTCCTTCAGGAAGACGTCCATTGAGTTTCATACCCACTACTTGGGGAATAAGTAAGCTGATAGGTTGGCCTAACATTGCGGCTTCAGCTTCTATGCCGCCTACACCCCAACCGAGTACACCCAGACCGTTTATCATTGTTGTATGCGAGTCAGTTCCAACTAGTGTGTCGGGGTAAGCAAACTTTTGACCATTTCGCTCTTCATTAAATACCACGCGGGCGAGGTATTCTAGATTAACTTGGTGAACAATACCGGTTGCTGGTGGCACTACTTTTAGGTTATCGAAAGCCGTTTGACCCCAACGTAAAAACTCATAACGCTCTTTATTGCGTTCATATTCAAGTTTGGCATTTAAATCAAACGCACCGTCATCGCCATAACCATCAACTTGAACAGAATGATCAATAACAAGTTCAGCAGGAGAGAGGGGGTTTATTTTGGCAGGATCGCCACCGAGTTTCTCCATTGCATCACGCATTGCAGCCAAGTCAACAATGGCAGGCACGCCAGTAAAGTCTTGCATAACAACGCGCGCAGGTGTGAAGGCGACTTCTGCGCTAGGTTTAGCTTGTGGATCCCAATCAAGTAAGGCTTCAATGTCTTGTTTTTTTATGTTGATGCCATCTTCATTACGTAACAAGTTTTCAAGTAGAACTTTAAGCGAGAAAGGCAATCGTTTGGCTTTATCACCGAGCCCCTGCAATGAATGAATGTGAAATTGCTCACCGTTAATTGTGAGTTGTTTTTGGGTGTCAAAACTATTGCTCATTATATGCCCCTTTGTAATACCAGTAAGGTATGATGAATATCCTTAAATCGTAAAATTTAACCTCGTAATGATGTAGTAAACTGCAAAGTGTATACCAAAATTGATTTGTACTATTTTTGTTCACTTTATTTAATTAGGTAATGCTTAATTTCTATTTTTCAAGAGGACTGAGTAAAGCTTAATAAGGTACAGCCAGCCTGAACAGTTATTTTAACCAGCCTTGTTGAACGCCTTTATGACTAACTAAAAGCAATAAAGTGGCGATTATAATGACCAAAATGGGCATAAACACCGCGCTTGCACCGAGTAGTTTTATACTGTTGATAACGATAAAGTTATAGAACTGTTGAATAAAGACAGCGACAAGTGACAGCGCGAAAACACTGCGCGCTAGTGAATGTTTAAGCAGTAATAACACTGAGCCAATGCAGCCTCCAAATACGGCAATTGCAAATGCAATTGTTGACCATAAAGGGGTGTCAGAGTATGCAGCTTGTTGTTCTACAGGGAGTTTACTTATCATTTCAGGTGTCATCAGCATTTGCATTATAAATGCAGTAACGCCTAATAAATTCCAAACAAGGGCAGCCCAAGCGGTGCTTTTTAACCAGCTAGGTGGGGTAGAGTGCGACATAATTACCTTTTTAATTGTTATTTTAAAAAGGTAATTAAAGACGACAGAGAGCTAATTTACAAGTAGCTATAATTGAGGAAGTATATTAGCCAAATGAGATTGGTCTACGGCCTGTTTTTTCATCCACCTTTGGCTTTTTAGTACGCTTACGCTTGTTTTTAGGCGCTGTTGGAGTGTCTTGCTTGGGGCTTTTATTTGGCGCAGTTTGAGTGTTTTCTGCAGGTCTTTGTGCAGGTATTGCATCTTCACTTAAGGTTAATTGAAACCATTCACCATCAAACTCAAGTACATCACCACTGTATAATTTTTTCCGTTTTATTGTACATATTTCATGGTTAACGCCAACATAACCTTCAGTAATTAAGTTTTTTGCTTGGCCACCACCTTCTACTAAATCAAGAACTTTGAGTAGCTTGCATAGTTCAATCGGCTCTTCTTCTAATTCAATTTCAATGTATTCGTCGTTCATGTTTGGTCTCAGTGAGGTAGGGCATAGCCTTTATTATAAAGGCTTAGAGCGAGTTTTGCACTATCGCCTAATTGGCAATTAAAACTCTTATCTGAATTTTTAAAACTTTTTTAGTCTTTCTCACGTATTTAAAAAAACTGAAGCATTTAAGCGTTAAGCTCCAGCTTTCAAATCTGGCCTGTTATTTGCCAATACATGTTTCAAATTTATATCCGCTAGATAGCAGCAACCAAAGTGTAAATGTTATTACATTGATTATGGAGTAGAAAATGGGCGTAAGATTAGCAATGAGAAAAGAGTTAATGGGGTTGAATAACTCAGATATGTTAACAGCCGATGATGTCAGAACCCACCTTACAAAAACAGTTAAGCAGCGTTCACCAAATATTGCAAAAGGGTTTTCAGTGATTTCTAAGTTTAACGATAATCACAGTCAGCTTGTCAGTGGTGACAATAACAAAGAGCGCTTACTCAAATTTGAGCGCCATCGTTTGTTCAAAGATGTGTTGTACACCCGCCAAAGTGTTGATGCGTGGCTAAATAGTCAAATTAACTAAGTTGCTTTTAATGGCTGCCTCTAATAGACTACAGCTGTAATCAATCGGAGGCAACCATGAAAAACGGATTTTTAACATTCATCTTTCTCGTATTTTTGGCAGCATGCCAACAACCCACCGTTTATATTTTTAGTGACAATCTTCAGGATGAACAGCGTAATCAGCTTGATGCGGCGCTAAAAGCACAATCACTACCTTATGAGTATGTCGATATTGGGGTGCCAAGAGAATTTGGCGCAGCTACATTGATGTTAGCAAATGATAAAATTCTCCGCGCGCAGGTGCAGCAATTAGCGGTCATAATGCAAGAGTTGGGATACCAGCCAGAAGTAAGTTATACAACACGTGCAAATCACTTTTATGGTGATGGTAATATCGGTTTTTATTTAAAAGGTGCTGATCCGGATAAGGTGTTTTCGATGCCAAAACGCCTGCGTACCAGTCAATGCGAGCAGGATGAATTTAATGATTTAGCGGTGAGCTTTACTGATCAGCATGCTGAGTTCACATTAACCAGCGGCGCAAAAGTGACGTTGAAATGGGAATATTTATATGGTTACTTAGTTATTTACTATCGTAATTATTCGCAAACATACAACCACACTCAGCCATTGATCAATACACCTTTTGGCGCCAAGCCATCAGACACATACACCATAACGGCTTATGTTAATAAACCAAGCTGGTTAAATTGCTCATTACAAGTCGTTTATATGGATTAATGCAGATCTAACCATGGTTTTCAATATGCTCACTAAGCTTTGCAATACGCTCGCTCATTCCTTCAATTATACGGTCTTTAATTTTTTCGCGAATAACATTGGGTAATCGTGTTAACGCTTCTGGGGTGACAGCTAATACGATAGTATCGCACATTGCACGGGCGCTGGTGCTTCTAGCACGGTTATTAATAAACGCACCTTCACCTATAAATTCACCGGGCTCAATTGTGCCTAGGTCGAGCAAGTGGCTATGCCTAAAAATAACAATTTTGCCGCTCAATACAATATAGAGCTGTTTATCGTTATCAAATTGTTTAAACACAAAACGATTTTGTTGTACCAAATATAAGTGGCTAAATGATTCAAGCAATATTTGTCGTTCGTCTAAGCTAAACTCTTTAAAAAAGTTTAGCCTGTTGATGATCTCCATTTGCCTTATTAGTGGAATATGTTCAATTAACTTCATATAAATAGGTCATTGCAGTTACTAGCTATCAACTGATATTGCGCTCTTTTAACTTACGGGTCAACGTATTGCGCCCCCAGCCAATTTTAACGGCCGCTTCTTGCTTATGCCCGGCACAGTTAGCTAATGCTGTTTTTATTAAACGAGTTTCTAGTTGCGCTTGAATATTCGGCCAGATATTTTCTTTTCCTTGTTTTAACTCTTGATTGAGCCATTGTTGGAAAGAATCAAGCCAATCGCCTTCTTGTTGAGTGGCTTCAGCTTCCAGTATTTCAGGCGGTAAATCTTGTTCACTTATCAACTCACCAGGCGCCATAACAGTTAACCAGCGGCAAGTGTTTTCAAGTTGTCTAACATTCCCAGGCCAATTAAAAAGACGCAATTGTTCAGTGGCTTTAGGGCTGAGTATTTTACTTTCTACTTGTAGGTCTTTTGCGCTTTTATGTAAAAAGTGCTGCGCTAAACGCTCGATATCTTCGGTGCGTTCACGCAAAGCAGGTAAGCGTAACCTCACCACGTTTAATCGGTGAAATAAATCATCCCTGAATTTACCTTGCTTAACAAGATCTTCAAGGTTTTGGTGCGTTGCCGCAATAATACGTACATCAACTTTAATACTTTGATGGCCGCCTACGCGATAAAACTCGCCATCAGCAAGCACACGCAGTAAACGTGTTTGCACATCAAGGGGCATGTCACCAATTTCATCCAAAAATAAAGTGCCGCCATTTGCTTGCTCAAAGCGACCTTTACGTACGGTGTCGGCACCGGTAAATGCACCTTTCTCGTGGCCAAAGAGCTCAGATTCAACCAACTCTTTTGGGATTGCCGCCATATTTAAAGCAATAAATTGATTTTCTTTGCGAGGGCTGTGATTATGCAAGGCACTTGCAACGAGCTCTTTACCTGTGCCTGACTCTCCATTAATGAGTACGCTCATACTGGATGCTGACAGCTTACCAATCGCTCGAAATACCTCTTGCATAGCAGGGGCTTCACCAATAATGTGCGCACTTTTTGGGGGCGCAACTTTACGCTTTGTTTTCTTTGCTGAGTTTGCACGGCAAGCACTCTCAACTAAAGCGACCGCTTCATTTAAATCAAATGGTTTTGCCAGGTATTCAAAAGCGCCTTTTTGGAATGCATTTACTGCTGAGTCTAAATCTGAGTGGGCTGTCATGATGATTACCGGTAGCCCTGGATTTTGTTCTGCGATTAACTCCAGCAGTGCCATGCCATCCATGCCAGGCATGCGTACGTCAGAGACAAGTACTGTTGGTTGGCTAAATTTAAGCGCCGTTAATACATCTTGTGCATTAGCAAAACTTTCTGTATTAAATCCTGCGCGCGAAAGCGCTTTTTCTAAAACGAAGCGAATAGACGCATCATCATCAACAAGCCAAACTGTTTTCATGGCGACTCCAAACCTATTAATCCACAAAAGGCAGATATATATTAAATTCTGTGTGACCAGGCCAGCTGTCGCATTCTATATAGCCGTTATGTTGGTCTATAAGAGTTTGCGCTATTGAAAGCCCTAATCCGGAACCACCTTCTTTGTTGGTGATCATCGGATAGAAGAGAGTCTCTCTAATACTGCTATCTATTCCTGGTCCGTTGTCTGATATTTGGATCAGCAGTGCTTTTTTAGGCGCTTTACCGGGTCTGCGTTGTTGATGGTTAATGCGTGTTTTTAGTTTAATCACACCCCCATTAACAAGTGCTTGCTGGGCGTTGCGAACAATATTTAATACCACCTGTTGAATTTTCCCTTGATCGATATACACATCAGGAATACTCGGGTCGTAATCTTTTTCTAAGCTAATATTGTTATTACTATCAAGTGTACTTAATTTAACAACCGACTCTAACGTTTGGTGAATGTTACCGTATGTCTTTTTTAGTAACTGATTCGGCCCTAACAATTTATCTACGAGCTCACGTAAGCGATCGGCTTGTTCAATTATAAGTTCAGCACATTGGTCTCGCTCTTGCTGATCAACCTCATACTGCAATAATTGCGCCGCTCCTCGTATTCCACCAAGGGGATTTTTTATTTCATGGGCAAGACCCCGTATTAGGTTACGCGCGGCTTGGTATTGGTGCATCTGATTGGAAGCTTGGTCGTGGCGTATTTCATCATCTGTTTGGCGACATTCAAACAAAATATAAAACGCATCGTCAAGCTTTACACGTCGTGCGCTAATGGCTAACTTAGCGTGTCGAGAATCGACGAAAACCACGTCAGCTCTATGCTGGTGGCAATCAACTCCATCAATGAGTGAGTAGTGAGCTATACGTTTAAGGTCTACAGAATGGTAGTTAAATAAACTATCGAAAGGTTGGTTGAGCATCCGTTTTGGACTGAGTCCTAACAACTCACTGGCGCTGTCGTTTACATAAACAAGGGTAAAATCTTTGTCTACCAAAATCACGGCGGTGGTTAGGTTTTTCCAAATACTGGCGAGTAACTCAGGATTAAATTTTTTATTATCGGGCATGTTGCACCATTTTAGTGCGTTGATGATAAAGCCAGCTTAGCATACTTTATTTATTTACAGTCGCAACTTAGCTGACTGCTTTATATTCATAACGCAGACTGTCTATGCATAAAAAAGACACTGCTTGGACTTACTGCGATGACTTTGCCTGCTGGGTCAAATAGCTTAACTTGTAAAGAATGTTCACCACGGTCAACATTACGAAGCGCAAATGTATTAGTTGCACTTGGTTGAGCATGTGCGATTCCATCAACGAATAATTGAACTTTAAAGTCACTTTCAAAGCGAGGGGTTACGCGGCTATTTACGTATACCGAACCTGTATTTTCTCGGATAGTTTGCTCATTTTCCGGCGACGCTATTTCTATCTTAAAAGGCTTTATTGCAGTCGGTTTAGTTTCATTTAAAACACTGGTATCTGTTGTTGGCATCGAGAGTACTTGGCTTGTGAGTTTGACTTCTACTGCCCCAGGCTTGGGTGTGTCTGAAAAAACGAGTACGCCATTTTTATCTTTCCATGAATAAATCTTCTTTTCACCGGCATGACTGTAAAGACTGAATAAAATGATTATCAACAAACCAATAATGGTAATTTTCACTTTTCGGCCGACCTTGCATTTCAAAAAACTGATTAAACTTTAGTGGAAAAAATTACTTTTTGCCATAAAAAAAGCCCGACAAGCGGGCCTTGAGAACACACATTAAGACTTGTCTATAATCTAGACAATTCTATCTACAGCGCATTAAACACTGTAGTACATTTCAAACTCAATTGGGTGAGTTGTCATGTTAAGCTTTTCAACTTCTTGAGACTTAAGGTTGATGTATGCATCGATTAAGTCATCAGTAAATACGCCACCTTGCGTTAAGAATTCACGGTCAGCACTTAGTGCTGCAAGCGCTTCGTCTAATGAAGCCGCAACTTGTGGAATTTCAGCTGCTTCTTCTGCTGGTAAGTCGTATAAATCTTTATCCATTGCATCGCCAGGGTGGATCTTGTTTTTGATACCGTCAAGACCAGCCATAAGCATTGAAGCAAATGCAAGGTAAGGGTTAGCAGTTGGATCTGGGAAGCGTACTTCAATACGACGACCTTTCTCAGATGGTACTACAGGAATACGGATTGAAGCAGAACGGTTACGTGCTGAATATGCAAGCATTACTGGCGCTTCAAAACCTGGTACTAAACGCTTGTACGAGTTAGTTGAAGCATTAGCAAAAGCGTTGATTGCTTTAGCATGCTTAATGATACCACCAATGTAGTAAAGTGCATCTTCAGAAAGACCGCCGTACTTGTCGCCAGCGAATAAGTTAACACCGTCTTTAGCTAAAGACTGGTGACAGTGCATACCAGAACCGTTATCGCCAACGATAGGTTTAGGCATAAATGTCGCTGTTTTTCCGTATAAATGAGCCATGTTATGAATAACATATTTCATTTCTTGGATTTCATCTGCTTTTAATACCATTGTATTAAAGCGAGTAGCGATTTCGTTTTGGCCAGCAGTTGCTACTTCATGGTGATGTGCTTCAACAACTTGACCTAGCTCTTCAAGTACTAAACAAGTAGCTGAACGCCAATCTTGTGAAGAATCAACTGGTGAACATGGGAAGTAACCGCCTTTAACACCTGGGCGATGGCCTGAGTTACCGCCTTCGTAGTCTTTATCAGAGTTCCATGCAGCTTCTTCAGCATCAATTTTATACATTGAACCTGACATGTCAGTTTTATATTTAACGTCGTCAAAAAGAAAGAACTCTGGCTCTGGGCCGAAAAGCACAGTATCAGCGATACCTGTAGATTTCATGTATTCTTCTGCACGTTTTGCAACAGAACGCGGGTCGCGCTCATAACCTTGAAGTGTAGATGGTTCTACAACGTCACAACGAACAATTAATGTTGCTTCTTCTGTAAATGGGTCAAGCTTCGCTGATTCAGCAACAGGCATTAGTACCATGTCTGATTCGTTGATGCCTTTCCAACCTGCGATTGAAGAACCGTCGAACATTTTACCGTCTTCAAAAAAGTCTTCATCAACTTGGTGATGAGGAATAGAAACATGTTGCTCTTTACCTTTAGTGTCAGTAAAGCGTAAATCAATGAACTTGACGTCATTTTCTTTAATAAAATCTAAAACCGATTGTGACATGTGTCCTCCAACTGTTGGGTTTTATTATTGCTGCATAACTGCTTTTGAGTTTAAGTAAGCTGATTTTGTGCCAGTTTTATAACCGATTGTTTATAATGTGGAAAAATAAAAACACTTTAAATGCCAATAAACAAAAGCACCAAATTGGTGCGTAAATGTTACTTTTTGGTGCAATGTTTACAATGCCTGTTTGCTGACAATTTAATCACTTTGAAATTAGCATAACCTAAATGCTGAAGACTACCAAAAATATCCTAAAAATAGTCAAAATGACCGAAGTGAGCTAAATAATTGAAATTTAATTCATATATTTGTCACATATAAAACAGATACTTAGTGAAAGTATTAAGAAAGTTTTCAAATTTGTATTGGATAAACTTTCATCCATGTCATTAATGAGGGATAATATGCGCCCTTTTAAATCCTATGCTGGGACATCTGGTGAAAATGCAGATGAGTGCGTAGATCTTGCAGGATCAATGAGAATTAATTTCTCTGAGTAAATATATGAGCATCGAAAACTTAAGAAACATAGCGATTATCGCGCACGTTGACCATGGTAAAACAACCTTAGTTGACAAACTACTTGAGCAATCAGGTACATTAGAAACACGCGGCGGTAACGAAGAGCGCGTGATGGACTCAAACGACATTGAGAAAGAGCGTGGCATTACCATTTTGGCTAAAAACACGGCCATCTCTTGGAATGACTACCACATCAATATCGTAGATACCCCGGGACACGCCGACTTTGGCGGTGAAGTTGAACGCGTACTTTCGATGGCTGACTCAGTATTATTACTTGTTGATGCTCAAGAAGGTCCAATGCCACAAACGCGTTTCGTAACGCAAAAAGCATTCGCGCAAGGCTTAAAGCCAATCGTTGTTATCAATAAAATTGATAAGCCAGGCGCTCGTCCAGATTGGGTTATGGATCAAATTTTTGATTTATTCGATAACCTTGGCGCAACTGACGAACAGTTAGACTTTAAAGTAATTTATGCATCAGCTATCAACGGCTGGGCAACATTAGATTTAGACGAAGCATCAGACAACATGGAACCTATGTTCAAGATGATCGTTGATGAAGTATCACCACCAGAGGCAGATCCTGAAGGTGACTTCCAAATGCAGATCTCACAGCTTGATTACAACTCGTATAAAGGTGTAATTGGTATTGGTCGTATCAAACGTGGTTCTGTTGCGCCTAACCAACAAGTTACGGTTATCAGTGCAGACGGCACGACTCGTAACGGTAAGATTGGTTCAGTACAAAGCTA
Source organism: Pseudoalteromonas atlantica (assembly GCF_043641955.1). Lineage (GTDB taxonomy): Bacteria > Pseudomonadota > Gammaproteobacteria > Enterobacterales > Alteromonadaceae > Pseudoalteromonas > Pseudoalteromonas atlantica_A. Next base: position 260,162 of record NZ_JBHZRV010000006.1, on the reverse strand, counting down.
CTTAGGCCTTGAGCGTATTGAAACAGACCGTGGTTATGCTGGTAACATCGTAACAGTTACTGGTCTTGGCGAGCTTAAGATTTCAGATACGCTTTGTTGTCCTAATAACGTTGAAGCATTACCACCACTAAGTGTTGATGAGCCTACAGTAACGATGACGTTCTCTGTAAATAACTCTCCGTTCTGTGGTAAAGAAGGTAAGTTTGTAACATCACGTAATATCCGTGAGCGTTTAGACAAAGAATTAGTACACAACGTTGCACTTCGTGTTGCGGATACTGATAACCCAGATAGCTTCCGTGTATCGGGTCGTGGTGAATTACACCTAGGTATCTTAATCGAAAACATGCGCCGTGAAGGTTATGAGTTAGCTGTATCTCGTCCAGAAGTAATCTTACGCACAGTTGATGGCGTGTTAGAAGAACCGTATGAAACACTAACTATTGACTGTGAAGAAGAGCACCAAGGTTCTATCATGGAGCAAATTGGTCTTCGTAAGGGTGAGCTTACTGACATGGCACCAGATGGTAAGGGCCGTATGCGTATGGACTTTATGATCCCAAGCCGTGGTTTAATCGGTTTCCAAACTGAGTTCATGACATTAACTTCAGGTTCTGGTTTACTCTACCATACGTTCGATCACTACGGTCCGCACAAAGGTGGCGAGCTAGGTGTTCGTAAGAACGGCGTAATGATTGCAAACGCAACAGGTAAAGCACTGACTAACGCATTATTTAACTTACAAGAGCGCGGCCGTTTATTCATCGGTCACGGTGTTGAAGTTTATGAAGGTATGGTTATCGGTATTCATAGCCGTGATAACGACCTGACAGTTAACGCGCTTAAAGGTAAGCAACTTACTAACGTTCGTGCATCTGGTACAGATGAAGCACAAACACTAACACCAGCACTTAACTATTCACTTGAGCAAGCGCTTGAGTTTATTGCTGATGATGAGTTAGTAGAAGTAACACCTGAGAACATTCGTATTCGTAAACGCCATTTAACTGAAAATGAGCGTAAACGTGCGGGTCGTGCTCCTAAGTCATAATCTATTAATTTAGATTACTGATTGAAAAGCCGCTGTATTGCAAAATACAGCGGCTTTTTTGTGGATGCAAGCTGTCAGGTTAGAGCAGTGTAGTTGGATCACTTGGTGTTTGTATAACTATGAGGTGAAAGCCGCTAGATTTCATAAACCGTGCAATATTATCTTTTTCCTCTAAAAGCGCAGCGTCTCTTATTCTCTTTGTGAATGATTCACTTAAAGATTTTTTGCACAAGGAGAAGGGAATGAGAAGAAAAAGAGAGAAGGCTTAAAGAAGCCGGTAATGCAAAGCTTCAATGTTTGTTAGCAGGGTATTTTTCGTTGGGTTTCGCTGCGCTCAACCCAACCTACGCGCCAACTTTTTCACTTTTTCGATAGTAATGTGATCTTACCAAAAACGTCGGCATCGATATAGCCGAGGTTGCGGCTGCCGTTAACAGGCTGTATTTCGTGAGAACCCAAAAAGTGTTCGCGAACTTTACTACCGTCGTTATCGCAGTAGGCGAGCATAAAGCCGACTACTTGTTTTTCCGTTAATTTTAGCTGAGTGTTTTGCGCACCTTCTTGATAGTCATTAGGGTAGAGCTTTATTGCGACTTCCCAAGTGATGTTATAGGGCGTAGTGGTACTGCGTTTCCAGTTACTAACTAAGTGGTCGGTATATAAATGTGCTTTTTTATCAGGCCCGTAATCAGCAGCTTGGTTATCAAGGCCAATATGATAGGCAAATGCTGTATGGTTGAATTGATGGTTACCGCCAGATGCGTCACTATCAATAAAGACCTCGAGAGCATCATCATCCCAGTATTTTTCGGTTGGATTTGGGTGTGTATCAATCAGTACATCATCAACAATATCGGCTTGCAAGTATAGATAATCTTCATCCCACAGTAAGCGGTAGCGACCTTTAAAATCCTTATCTGAGCTTGGTAGGGTGCCATCCATTAAGTATGGCATGTTTTGCCAAGTGGCTTTGTCCCAAGCGCTTTCAGCAACACCATCAATATTAATAGGCGTGGATGTGTGTTCTACATCAATAGCGATAGCTGTATTACTTATCAATAAGCTTGAAATCAGTGTGAATGCTTTCATGTCATTCTCAAATATATTTTTTACTAATATTGTCTGAAACATAGTTTGAAAACAACAAGTAAAGGGGTACAGTTGCCAAATAACATCTGTAGTAACAAGCATATGGTAAAAACAAATTTTTACATTTTTAGTATCAAAAGTAGGTAAAATAACTGCATTGCTTAAACTAATACATATTCAAGGAAGTATTTTGGCTAAAGCGTTACCCTTAGTTATGGTTGTGTTGTTGTCAGGTTGCACTTCTTCACAAATGATGAGGTCGGGTTGTGATTTTGTTGTTGGCAGCGCGCAAAGTCAGCAGCGACAAGTGCAAAACCTAGCTATTGATAGGACAGATACAAATCAAGAAATGAATGTGATTAATGGTTTTTTTCAGGTGCTGCTGGGGCCCATCAACCGTTCACTTGGTGATGATGAATGCAGCACAGAAGACGATGATAATATGTATCCAAGCGTCGCTTTATAAAGCGACGCTTTCTCCTTCATTAAGAATATAAAGTGGCGTTTGAGCATCCATTTCATCGTACATATGTAGTAAACGTAGTAGTGCTGAGTGGCTGCTGTGATCGCCCATTTTCCAACTTGAATTTCCATACCCCCATGGGATCATGACTTTACAGTTAAGGTCTTGTGCTGCACTTAGCGCATCCTCTGGTGTGGTATGAACGTAACGATACCAGTCGCCACTTTCTTCATGATAATAAGAGGCTATGGGTATTAAACAAATATCAATTTCACCGTATTTTTGCTCAATATCGCTAAAATGCTGTGAATAACCTGTATCACCGGCAAAAAACAGTGTTTTACCATTTTGCTCAAGTAGCCAGCTACTCCATAGGTCTTTATCGTTATCTTCATAGATAAACGGCACTAAAACACGACTACTAAAATGGTGTGCGGGCAGTGCATGAATGGTTAAATCATCAACCTTGGTTTTTGCATACCAAGCCATTTCGCTAATATTAAAGCCACCCGAGGGAAAATTATCCGCCATACCTAGCGGTGTTAAATAGCGAGGTGCATTACCAATTTCTTCGATATCAGCTTTATTAAAATGATCATAATGAATGTGCGAATACATCACAGCGTCTAAGTTATTCATTTCGCTGTTTGTGAGCCAATCGCCAGGTTTACGGTAAAATCCAGAGGCGAGTCTAAAGGCTAAATCAACGGGAGAATCAAATTGCTCTTTAACTGGATCAAATACCACTTGTTGGCCGTTGGGGGTTTTTACCATAAACCCTGCATGGCCGAGCCAACGAACAACGAAACCAGTTTTTAGTTGAGGATTTATTTGTTCGCCTTGGTATTGGCAGTTTTCGGCCTCTGTTTCACATACTAAGCTAGGATTTTTTGGGTAGCAGTCACTTTCACAGCTAATAGGGTAAGTTTTTTCACCGGGGTATAGGTTATGATAGCGGCCAGCTCGTTTACCATCTTGATGAAGTGGTACAACCGTATCTGGACCAGCAATTATCTGCACATGATTCGCGGCGCTACATGCTGCTAATATGCTCGAAGCGATGATCAAACTAAAGGTACGTATTTTCATTGTTAGCTGTGTTTATTATTATAATTGTTTAAAGTGTACCAAAAACAGCTGACTAAAAAATATTTAAAAAGTAACAAAAAATAACAAAAAAGCCTGCACAATGCAGGCTTAATGTCTTCTTTTCTCGTCAACTCGAAGTTGATTTATCCCGCTTTATTCATCTGCTCAATGAACTTATTAGAATCAGCGATAGATTTATTCATGTCATCCATTAACACTTTAATGTCGCGTTTAAGGCTAGTAAATTCACCTTGTATTGCTGTTACAGCTTGCGCATTAAGGTTATGTTTTAAGTATAAAACATTATCTCGTAGTGATGATAATACAGGCTCCATTTTGCTTTCGGCATTACGCATTGAGCGTAATAATTTTTCAAAGTCGCGCTTGGTTGAATTAAGTTGCTTATTGCTTTGGCGTTTTAATGATGCGTTTGTATATTGCTCTAATTCATCGGCCCATTCGTCGAACAATGCCTCTGCCACGTCCTCAACTTTATTTATATTAGTAGTCACATCATTGGCTGCTGAAAGGCTTGACTCGTAATCACTATTAAGTTGGTCATAAGCTTCTTTTAGGTCGCCGCCATCAAAGTTAATAAGGGTAGATAAACGATCTAAGGCTGATTGGAACTCTTCTTGAGACTCTTCCTGAGAGTCTTTTGTTTCTTCAACACGGTCAACCAAAATATCGCGCTTGTGTACACCAACTGATTCCATGGCAGAATAATAAGCAGATTGGCAACCCGTTAAGGTCATCGTTAACGCAAGTAAGGGTGCGCTAAGTACTGAAAGTTTTTTCATTGAGATCCCTTTTAATTCCCGATTAGTTTTTAAATTATGTGGTGGATTGCTATGATAATCAAAACTATTTTGCAAAAAGTTAATTTATGAATGACAGGGTAGCACACTATAAGCATCAAGCTGGCTCATTTTTACGCCAGCAGCCGGGCTGGTGGATGCAATATCTTAACCGTTGTATTGATGACCAAATCACAGTCAATGCGGGCTATTTAGCGTATGTAACATTACTCTCATTAGTGCCTTTAATTGCGGTTGCAGTGGCTATATTTTCCGCTTTTCCTGGTTTTGAAGATACGCGAGTTGCGATTGAAAACTTTTTGTTCACTAATTTTGTACCCGCATCTTCAGATGCAATAAGAGAGCATGTGAGTTCATTTGCAGGTAATGCTAACCAGATGACAGCAGTTGGGGTGAGCTTTTTAGCAGCGATAGCGTTGTTGCTGATGAAAAATGTCGATGCGACGCTCAATCGCATTTGGCGAATTAAAAAGAAGCGTCCTTTGATGATTTCATTATCTGTATATTGGATGATTTTGACCTTAGGCCCGGTTTTGTTAGGGGCCAGTATCGGTATATCTTCGTATATTGTTTCTTTAGTTTCATTTGCAGATCAAGGAATTCCGGGTTTTAGTGGCTTTTTGATAAAACTTTTACCCTTTATAATTTCTATGGCTGGCTTTATTTTGCTCTATACTTTAGTTCCAAATACACCTGTTCCATTTAAGGCTGCGATCCCCGGTGCTATTTTTGCTGCGGTTTTGTTTGAGTTAACCAAAAAAGGGTTTGCTTTGTATATTAGTCACTTTCCATCCTATGAGTTAATTTATGGGACAGTGGCAACCATCCCAATTTTGTTTGTTTGGGTATACCTTTCGTGGACGGTCGTGTTACTAGGTGCAGAGTTTACAGTGTGTATTAGCCCTAAGGATGTCGAAGATACACCTGAGATCCAACTTGAAACGGACTCATCACACACATAACATTTGCACCGCTGATACAGGAGTCAGCGTTATGCAGTTATACCCAAGCATTACCCCTTATAATGACTTTCATCTGAGTGTAGGTGAGGGTCATCAGCTTCATGTGCAAGAATGTGGTAACCCCAACGGGCTTCCTGTAATTATTTGCCATGGTGGCCCTGGATTTGGTTTAAATCGCGATAATTGTCGCTTTTTTGATCCCACTCGTTATCGTATTATTTTATATAGCCAACGTGGTTGTGGCCTGTCTACTCCTCACCAAGTAAGTAAAAATGCCACTGACCATCTCATTGAGGATTTGAATTACCTCAGACAATCATTGGGTATCGATAAGCTATCGCTTTGTGGAGCATCATGGGGCGCAACGCTATGCTTACTGTATGCCATTAAGTATCACCAGCACGTTACAGGACTTATACTACGCGGTACATTTTTAGGGGCTCACGCTGATTTTCAGTGGTTATATGGCCCAAATGGTGCTGCGGCACAATTTTACCCTGAGCTTTATCAAGACTTTTCACAGGGTCAACCTGATGTGAAAAGTATTTTGGCGTTTTATAAGCAGCATTTATATGGCGATGATCAAATTAGTACCAGCCACTATGCAAAGCAATGGTGTCAATGGGAGGCTGTATTATCACAAGGAAAACAGTCACCGCAGTGGGCGCTAAGTTGCCCTCAGCAAGGTCTTATTATGGCTCGTTTAATGGTGCATTTTTTCATCGCGAATTGTTTTATTGATGAAAACTACATTGTGAAAAATGGCCATAACTTACATAACATCCCTATGTGGTTTATTCACGGGCGACATGATTTAGTCTGTCGTTTCAGTGCAGTACAACAGTTTGCAAAACAGCTTAATGCACAGCTATTCGTGCTAGATGAAATTGGGCATGGTGTTGATAATAATGTATATTTGTCTGCAGTGCGGCGTGCCGCCGATCTTATGTCTATCAAATTATCGAGGAATAAATGCAAGGATTAATTCAGCGGGTAAAACACGCTAAAGTAGAAGTAGATAATCAGGTTATCGGGCAAATAGAGCAAGGCATTTTATTGTTGCTGGGTGTTGAAAAGCTCGACGACAAATCAACCGCAGATAAACTGCTACATAAAGTGAGCAACTATCGCATTTTTACAGATGAAAACGATAAAATGAATTTGAGTTTAAAGGACATTCAAGGTGAGTTGCTTGTTGTATCGCAGTTCACATTAGCGGCAGATACCAAAAAGGGTATGCGACCTAGTTTTTCATCTGCAGCAACGCCAGAGCGAGCAAATGAAATTTATGAATACTTTGTTAGCCAAGCAAAAGAGAAAGGCTTAAAAGTGGCTTCTGGGCAGTTTGCCGCCGATATGCAAGTAAGTTTATGTAATGACGGTCCAGTAACTTTTAATTTAAAGGCCTAAAAGGCTTATTTACTGATCATAACAATATGATTTGTGTAGTTGGGTATTTTTTCGATACTGGGGGGCTTGCCAAATGTGGCGATCAAAAGTTGTTCTAGTTGTTTGAGTTGTGATTGGTGGGCTGATAAAAAGTTAATAAATAAATGCCCGTCCGTGCTCAGTACATTGCGTATTTTTTCATAAAATAGGTGTTTATATAAAAAGACAGGCGCATCTAATTGGCTAAAGAGATCAAGAATAACCCAATCATATTGTTCGTTCTTATCAAGCACTAATTGAGCGTCAGAACACTGTAAATTACTGGCATGGGCACTATAAAAAAAGCGTTTATAACAATGGATAATGCTGGCGTTTTTTTCCACAGACATGAGTTGGCAATCAGGATAAGTGTGTTGTATGTAGTTATGAATAGCGCCACCCCCAAGGCCTAGTTCAAGCACCTTTTTAGGTTTAGCCAAAGGCAGCCATAAACAAGCTAGCGATTGCAGGTGTGGGAACAATAGCTGGTTTGGATGATTTTTTTCAACTACGGATTGTAATATATCGTTGATGAGTAACCAGCGAAACTGCTTGAATTGGCGAACTTGAATGCAATCAGCGCCATGTTTGTGCCAATAGATAAGCTGTCCGATGCGATTGCAATCTTCAATAAAGCTTTGCTTTACAATGCCAGCGCTTACAATTAAATTTTCCATATACGTAGCTTAGACGAGTCAACCTAAACCGCCAGCCTGTTAAGTTCGTTTTACAGTTAAAATAAGGACTCACCAAAGTCGTATTCCAAGTTTTTAAAAGATAGCGTATGGTAGGTCGCAATAAAAAAACGCTGCTTTATGTTATCTATCGATAGTAGATATGTTAAATGCGGTAATAGAACAACAGGAGAATGTATGTTTCAGGTAACTACGCCACAAAGCAGTGAAGATTGGCAGGCATATTATCAATTACGCTGGCAGGTATTACGCGCACCTTGGCAGCAGCCACGCGGCTCTGAACAAGATGACTTGGAACAGGATGCTGAACATCGGTTTATAAAAAATAAAGCGGGTGAAGTACTCGGTGTTGCGCGTTTGCACTTTAATAACCAACAGCAAGCACAGGTACGTTATATGGCGGTTGCTGAGGGTAACCGTAATCAACATATTGGCAGTCGCTTATTGCATGAGCTAGAAAAAATAGCCTGGACGCAAGATGCTGATGAGTTAGTGTTATTTGCACGTGAACGCGCATTAGAGTTTTATAAGCGCCATGGCTATGAGTTAAAAGAAAAAGCTCACCTAGCTTACGATGATGTACAGCACTTTAAAATGATTAAGCAAAAGCCGTCTGAACCTGGCTGGTTCCGTCATCCTAATTGGACTCAAGTGTTACAAAACACATGGCGTGAATCGATTCCAATTAGTGATGCGATGGGAATTAAAGTTGAAAGCTATACGGATTGGCAATTTACCACCCGCGCTGATTTGGATGCTAATTTAAATTTACACAATACGATGTTTGCTGGTTCAATCTATAGTTTAGCAACGTTAACAGGTTGGGGCGCAACTTATTTAGCACTCAAAGAAGCCGAGCTTGAAGGTAATATTGTGTTAGCCGACGCTAATATTAAATATTTAAAACCGCTTAATAACGATCCTCGTGGCTGCGTTGATTTAAGTGGTTGCAAAGGCAAATTGGCTGAACTTGAAACTGAAGGTAAAGCAAGTTATCGAGTCCCTGTCGCTATTTATGATGGTGATGTGTTAGTTGCTGAGTTTGAAGGCATATTTAAAGTTATAAAGTAATTAAGAGAAAAATAAGGCCAAGCGATTGCTTGGCCTTATTGTTAGAGTAAATCAGTTAATAAAATACCCACACCTATACGTTCAATATCTGCGTTGTAATCAATTAAGCTTTCACCATAACCATTAAAGTATTGTGCATAGCCTCGCAATCGCCCCCATAGCGGGAATGACCAATCAAGCTGAATCGCACCGCGGTTGTCTGAATTTAAGTTATTTCGTGTCATAAAACTAAATTCGTGGTCTTCGTAGCGATAAGCTCCACCAAACTCAAAATAGCCCATGTATTTGTATATATCTGGGTTATCGTCGCCCTTGGCTTCCATAGGGTCTTCTTTTCTATCTTCAGGAATGCGATACCAAGGTTTAAAACTAAATACAAAGCCATCTTTCTCCCATAGGAAGTTAGCATAAACTCGGTTCCATGAACGGGAATTTGGCTGGCTGCGGCCATTAGATTGATGAGACATACCTATAGCTATCGCCATTTCATCACCCCAAAGTACGTTCTCAGGGTCGAGATAATTAACCCAGAAAACTTCAGGTTCGTAGTTTGTTTCACGAAAAGGGGATGAGATTTCGTTATTATAAAATTGCCAAAATGATTGCAAAGTAAAACCAAAAAAAACAGCTTGATCGTCATCTGAAAAATCATTGTAAATCGGTACTTTGATTGAGAGTTGGTATTTTACTTCTAGATTATCAAGTTGCTCGCCACTGGGTTCGTCAGATAGCTCATTTAGCCCACCAAAAGGGCGAGTGTTTGGGTTTGATACATAGGATAATGGCAGCAAATAGTTACGCTTATGGGGCGTAATAACATTGCGATTTTTTTGACTTACTTGCTCACGTGCTTTGCGTTTATCAAGCGCTGTTATTTGCTTGCTTTCATCTAAAGCAGAACATTTTTTTCGAAGCTGTGCTAGAGTTTGATTTTCGTCCCCTGCGATTGCTTCGTTTAAAATACATTGTTTTACTAATTCAATATCACTGTCTTGTTCGTTTGTCTTTTGTGAGTCGGCTTGTTGTGCCAACACGCTAGTTGATAACAAAGTAGTAAGTAAAATCCCATTGCGCCAAGTCATTATTATTCCTTTGGTAAACTAAATAGAGAGTCTATGTGGAGCTGCTGGACTTGTGCCACCGCTTTAAAATGGCTGAAAGTATTTATTCAATATGTCTGTCCAAGGATAACTTTAACAGAAGATCTGTGAATTGTTACTGAACTTAGTAAGTTTTGCTGCCTTTTGATTACAAATACAAAGAAAAAGCGGCCGAAGCCGCTCGTTCAATGCACTTTTTCCAGTTGGATAATCGTGCTCTCACGCAATGAGAAGGGGTGAGCTTATAGCTCAAATACGTTGGTGAAGAATTTGTAGAGTTCGGTACCTTGATTCACACTTGCTGAGGCAAAATGCAAAATTGCGATTGCATCACAATCAAGTGTTAGAGTTTGCAAAGGTTGTTCACTTAAGTAGCGCTCCATTCGAAGTACTTTAGCAATCGGCTCACCTGCTTTAATATGGCCGCCTAGAGGCGCAATATATTCAACCATGCCACCCATAGGCGCGTAGTAAGCGAAGTAGTCAGCGAGCATACAAGCATAGCGCTTCATTTGTTTTGGTTGAAATGGCGCATCAACAAAAACCTGCTTATGGTTTAAGTAACTTAAAATACTGTTGGCGTCATCAAGTGCTGCGCTTAAGTCGATTTTTTCTTGGCTACCAAGCTCAACAGTAAACGCTTCAACTTGTACGCTAAATTCACGACCTTGTTTTGCTAACTGTTCAGTTAATTGCCACCAAGGGCAAAAGCTGGCTTCGTCCATTGCTCCATCAAAATCATTTGGAATGAGTAGTACATGGGGGATATTAAAATAGCTGGCGCTTTGCTTTGCGTAATCAGGGCAATATAGGTGCTGGCTAGAAATAGGGCCTGTGTGTAAGTCCAGTACAATATCTGCTTGGTGTGCGAGCTTTTGTAAATTAAGCGCAATACGTTTACCTGTGGTTAAACGATAATCTGGCCCCGCTAATTGTTGCTCTACTTCCTCTATCAGCGCGGATTTAAAAGCATTTTTTAGGGTTTGGTCATCGGCATCACTGTATTGCTCTGCAAATTTAGCAGCTAATTGACTGTTGCAATGATACATACGGTTCCAGTTAGTACCAGTAATTGGATCAAAACGGCCTAACGTAAATTCGCCTGATTTTTGATTACAGCCAATTGGGTTGGCGTAGGGCACTAAAGTAATATCGCCTTTTAAATTGAGTTGCTTTAATTGTTCGAGCAGTTGATAAATGACAGCGTTGCCTTGCACTTCAGCGCCATGCATATTTGCTTGCACATAAACGCTTGGTCCGGTGCCGTCGCCTTTTAAACGATACACAGGAATGGTTAGCGGTAAGCCGTTTGCAACTTCACCTACGATGATGTTTTCTTGGCTGATTGGGGTTGTATTACTCATCTCAATTACCTTAAGTAGTGGCTAGCATCTTCAGCTTGGCGAATACAGGTTAGCTTACCGTTTTGTAATACATACTCAGCAGCAAGTTCATGGCATAAAAAGTAAGGCATGCTTTCAGTAAAACCATAAGCGCCGCATTGACTAAATGCGAGCCAGTCATGCTCGTTTAAATCATTGGGAAGTTGATGCTCACCTAAGCAATCAAGTGCAGTACATAATGGCCCGTATAAGCTCATTGCTTGGTTTGGGGCTTTTGAATCACGTAGTAATTGCGCTGGGAAATCTTGACTGGTAACCGCTGGGCGCAATAAATGATTAATACCGCCACTTATAATAACTTGCTGTTGTCCGTAGTTTAATTTGCGCTCGACCACAGGAGTTGCGTAATGACCACATTCGCCGACTGCATAACGGCCAAGTTCCATCCATAACTCTTCTACGCCAGCATCGCGTTTAATTTTCGCAAGTGCATCGATTAACGCATCCCAGCTTAAGGTAGGTGCATCGAGTGTATAAGGAATACCTAAGCCACCGCCTAAATCGAGTACTTTTAGATTAATATCTAAGTCGCTTGCTAGCTGCTGTAATGGCGCGATCATTTGTGACCAAAGGTGGGCGAGTTTATCGCTACTAAGCATATTTCCCCATTGAAAAATATGCAGGCCATCAAAGTTAAGTGCAGGATAATCACTCGTGTTGAGTGCTTGCCATTCATCGCAGCCTAAGCCAAATGGTGTAAGGCTGTCGCCCCCTAGTGGATTTTTTTCACCTTCAGGCCAACGTAATTGCACACGCAATAACACCTGTAGTTGGCACTGTTTTGCAATTGCTTGCTCATTCAGCCAACGTACTTGATTGAGACTTTCGGCGACAAAAATACGTACGCCTCGCTCAATAAAGTGTTTAATTTGCTTTGGGCTTTTAGCAGGCCCGGTGTTGAGCACGCGCTCACTGTTAATGCCTTGAGCAAGTACTTGCTCAAGTTCGCCTTTACTTGCAACATCAAAATTAAAGCCAGCGTTATCTAAACTTTGTATCACTTTAGACAGTGGATTGGCTTTAACCGCATACCAAAGCTTTACTTCAGTTTGCGCCACTAAACGCGACAAGTGCGCATCTAGTGAGTCAAGGTCGTAGACAAAAAATGGACTATCAAGCTGAGTCGATAGCTCATCAATAGCGTTTTTAACTGGCGTGCTCAAAAAGGTCATTAACGTAAAACCTCTTCTAGCAGTAATGATGCATCACTTTGTTCATCACGGTATTTTACGATTAACGCACATGACATGCTTAGACCTTGCTCGCGTGCCCACTCATTTGAAGCCGGGCGTGAGCCTGGAATGACAATAGCGTACTCAGGAATTGGCTCGCCTTTATCAAGTTGACGCTCGTTAACGCAGTCATAAACCGGGATGGTAGCTGATAAGCGTACGCCTGGGGCAAGTACTGCGCCTTTTTTAACTACAACACCTTCAACGATTACACATCCTGCGCCGATAAATGCATCGTCTTCGACAACCACAGGGCTTGCGCCAATTGGTTCAAGCACACCGCCAAGTTGCACCGCTGCACTTAAATGCACGTTTTTACCAACTTGTGCACACGAACCAACAAGGGCGTGGCTATCAACCATAGTGCCTTCGTCAATAAAAGCACCAATATTAACATACGCTGGTGGCATAATAATTGTGCCTTTAGCAACGTGTGCACCACGACGAACGCTTGTTCCGCCCGGTACCATACGTACACCAGCTTCTGCTGCAAAACCTTGTGGTGCTAAGTTGTGCTTGTCTACAAATCCGCCTGGAAACTCGGTATTAGTGCCGTTTTTGAACGCCTCTAAAATACCTTGTTTTACTTCAACGTTAGCGTGCCATTGGCCGTTTTCGTCTTGTGTTGCAGCGCGAACGGCGCCTGATTCTAAATTATTTAATAGTTCTAACCAGCTCATTATAAAAACCTGTATTAATGCCAAGATAAAATGGTGTTATTTGCATTGTTAATGCAATCTGTTTGGGTTAACTCTAAGTGAGTTAATGGTGGACGCAAATACGGGCTGTTTAGTCGCCCTTGTAGATGCATCAAAACTTTGACGGGAATGGGGTTTGCTACGGCAAACAAGCTTTGGATTGCTTGTGACCAATCGGCAAATAAATTTGGATGCTGACCGCTGAGGCTGCGTTTAACAAACTCATGTGTTTGTGTAGGCCATGCATTAGCCGCTACAGAAACCAAGCCTTTTGCGCCAGCTTGGGCAAAATAAGGCATAAGGGCATCATCGCCACTGAATATCGCTAATTCTGGCGAGGCTTTTCTAAAACCTTCAAATTTAGCAATGTCGCCGCTGGCTTCTTTAAGAGCCCATAAATTTTTATGATCTTTTAAATTGCTAACAACAGCTGGTGGAATATCTACTGCGCTGCGCCCAGGTACGTTATAGAGCATGCATGGGTGATTACTTGCGTTGAGTAGGCTTTCAAACCAGTGAGTTTGGCCCACAACACCCGGTTTGGCATACAGCGGTGAGCCCAATAAATAACCGTGGATGGGGAGTTGATTGCAGTACTCTACCCACGCAATTTGTTGTGTTAGGTTCATACCGCCAACGGCAACCATTAATGGCACAGTAGGTGCTAACTGACATACATGCTCAATAATGGCTTGTTGTTCTTTCAAACTAAGTGCTAAGCCTTCGCCAGTACTACCGAGTAGTAAAATGCCATTATTAGCAGCTTGTTGTTGTGCAACTAGCTGTTCAAGTACTGCATAATCGACTTCGCCGCCATCAGTAAAAGGCGTGACGAGTGCAGTCCATAACGGGTAGTCGTTTAAATTAAAGTTGTTTTTCATCTGCAACGAACTTATTAGGTGTTCGCTGAGTAAAACGAGGAAGAATTAGAAATACGCCGCATTTACATCAGTCGAACTTTAAAATTCGAAGAGCGAATGGGCTTAAATAATAGGGCGCAAAGGCCTTATTATGCTAAGACCAGAAGCTCTCCACCAAACTTATCAACAGCGCAGCTGTTATTGGTGACAGTCGCTGGGATTCAACCCAGTCGCCCGAAATAACCCTTCACAAAAAGTGTTATTTCTCGGCGTTAATTCCCCTCACGTATGATCACTGGAGTGTGTGCTCCTCACATACGTTACCTGAATAACGCACCTCTTCTAGCCCACAGTGTGAGTTTAAAACGATTAAACTCACACCTTAAATAGGGGTAATGGCGGTGATTAAAGCATTTTAGCCGTCTAGGTGTCAAGGCTGTAAACGATCGTTTATGACTAGTGGTTACGTATAGGGCTATTTTTTCGTACACTAGTAAATAGACAAAGCAAGGGTAGTTAATCAATGGAAAAGTTTCAGGATATTTATCAACGAGCAGCTCAGCGAAAAGGCGGTAAAGCAATGTTAGGGCAATTGCTGCATGCGCCACTTTCACAGGCTCAGCTTAAAAATTTGCCCGATGATGCTTGGCTTGAAGAGTTTACCCGCAAGGTTTTTCAAAGTGGCTTTTATTGGTCTGTTATTAATAGTAAATGGGCTGGCTTTAGGGAAGTGTTTTGGGATTTTAGTGTTGAAAAGTTACTGATGATGCCACCTGATATGTTAGAACAAAAAGCCAGTGATGAGCGTATTGTACGTAATTTTAAAAAAGTACAAACCATTACTGATAACGCATATATGATTCATGAAGTAGCGAGTGAACACGGCAGTTTCAGTGCGTTTATTGCTAATTGGCCTACAGACGACATAATTGGCTTATGGGCGTATTTAAAAAAACACGGCGCGCGATTAGGTGGTAATACAGGGCCTTATGCATTACGCACTTTAGGTAAAGATACGTTTTTACTTTCACGCGATGTAGAAAGTTATTTACGCGCGCACAAAATCATAGACGGTGGCTTACAAACTAAAAAATCGCTTAGCGCCGCACAAGCATTTTTTAATGAGCTGCAGCAACAAAGTGGCTTAAGTTTGCAGGAGCTAAGCTTAATCGTAGCCTATAGTGTGGGTGATAACCGTGTGGGTATTCAAACAACTGAACCGCAATAGCGGCGAAAGGTAATTTAATGAAATTAGTATCACGCTATACCGATATTGCAGAGCAATTTTCCATAGTCGATAGACCGAGTCCAGTTGGCGAACCTTCGCTGTTGTTATTTAACGAGGCTGTGGCTAAACAGTTAAGTATTGATGTTTCATCAGAGCAACAAGCCGCAGTGTTTAGTGGTAATCAAATAGACTCAACTGTAGCGCCTATTGCGCTGGGCTATTCTGGCCATCAATTTGGCCACTTTTCACCTCGCTTAGGTGATGGGCGCGCGCATTTACTTGGGGCTGTTGCTGATCAACAAGGGTTACTTTGGGATATCCAGCTAAAAGGCTCTGGGGCGACACCGTTTTCTCGTGGTGGTGATGGCCGTTGTGCTATTGGTCCGGCAATACGTGAATACATAATGAGTGAAGCAATGCATGCATTAGGTGTGCCGACAACTCGATGTTTAGCGGTCGTCGCAACGGGCGAAACCGTTTACCGGCAACCACCGCAACCTGGCGCGATTGTGACTCGAGTTGCATCAAGTCATATCAGAGTAGGGTCATTTCAGTATTTAGCAACGCAAGGTGATGTTAAAGGTTTAAAAGCCTTGGCTGATTTGGCAATTACACGACATTATCCACATATACAAAGCTCGGGTCCTGAGCGTTATTTAGCCTTCCTAAGAGAAGTAATTAAAAAACAAATAGAGCTAGTTGTGAGCTGGATGCGGGTGGGTTTTATTCATGGTGTCATGAATACAGACAACACGCTTATTAGCGGTGAAACCATTGATTATGGCCCGTGTGCGATGATGAATAGTTTTGATTTTGATACAGTATTTAGTTCTATCGACCGCCAAGGCCGCTACGCTTTTGGCAATCAACCCAATATTGCTAACTGGAATTGCGCACGGTTAGCTGAGAGTTTAATGCCGTTAATAAACGAAGATGATGAACAAGCCGTGGCTTTACTGAGTCCTTTAATTAATAGTTTTGCAGAAAAGTTTAATCACGCATTTACTGAAATGTGGGCGCAAAAGCTAGGATTGGATGGGCATGATCTACAAGATAGTAAGTTAGTGGCTGAGTTATTAGCATTGTTAAAAGATAACTCTCTTGACTATACCAATACGTTTGACAGTTTAACGAAGTCGTTGAAAGAAGATATACCAATTCCTTCAGTATTATCGTCTTGGTCTGAAAAGTGGGTTCAAAGGACGCACAAACAAAGTTATTCAATCATGCGAAAAGCCAACCCAATGTTGATCCCGCGTAACTATATGGTAGAAAAAATCTTAAAAGACTTTGCTGAATCCAACCACAGTCCCATACTAAGCGAATACTTACAAGCACTGCAAAACCCCTATACTCAAAGCATCAATGAGTCATGGAATAATCCAGCTTCAGATGAAAAAGGTTACCAAACTTTCTGTGGTACTTAATACGCTGGGTTGCATGAAAACATGCTTGTGTAGCATCAATATGAGTTTAGGTAATGAATTATTATTGGCTAAATGCTCTTAGTGGCAATTATTAACTGTTATTTATAGACATTTATTGCAAATAAACACGGTTACTACTTGTTGATTCAAAATTAAGCAATATAATGCTAATAAGGGTTTTAAAATCTGTATCGCTAACTTGAAACAAGTGGTGATACGTTAAATATTTGAATTTATATGTTTATTGTAAGTTTAAAGTGCTGCGTTTGCGTAGGTTAGGTAAAGTTTTTTATCTGGTCTATACTGATTAGCGCTTTTATTCTAAAAATACTTTTATAAAAAACACCATGAATGTGTTTTCGTTAAGTAATGATTAACAAAAGATTCTGTACTCTGGTAATACTTAATTAGGCTAGGGTCACTTAGCTACAATTTTAATTGTGAAAATGGGAAGGAAACAATGAAATTAAAATCTCTTACTATTGCTTTGGCACTAGCTGCAACTAGCGCTTCAAGCTTCGCGGCTGAAAAAGAAGGTTTCTTTATCGGCGCATTTGGTGATTACTATGACGCTTCTTGGGAAAATGTTCGTGGTAGTGCCGGCACTAACGTTGATGATTCAACAGGTTGGGGTCTTGAACTAGGTTATCGCTTTAGCGATTACTGGAGTGCACGTTTAGAGTATGCTGATATGGACTTTGATATTTCAAGTTCAAATCCAGCAATGACAGCAACAAGCCTTGAAGGCGATCGTTTAGGTGTCGATGCACTTTATCACATCAATGGCGGTCCTTTTTACGGCATCGTTGGTCTTAAAAACGTTGATGCAATGGAAAGCCTTACATTTGCTAACGTAGGTGCTGGTTACCAACATTATTTCACTGATAACTTCGCGTTCAACGCAGAAACATCAATCTTCCAAGGTCTTGACCGTGGTTACACAGATGTTGGCGCTAAACTAGGTCTAAGCTACTTGTTTGGCAACCAAAGCTCATCTTCTGCACCAGTAGAAGCAGCGCCAGTAGCAGCGGTTGTTCCAGTTGCTGTAGCTCCAACAGACAGCGATAACGACAATATCCCTGATGCAGATGATCAGTGTGCTAACACACCGATGACAGATGCAGTAGACGGCACTGGTTGTACTTTATATGAAGATCGTGAAGTAACTAAAAGTTTAGTTGTTACTTTCCCTAACAATACATCTAAAGTTTCACAGAAATATTTAGACGATATTGACGCAGTGGTTGCTTTCTTAAATGAACACCCAGGTACAGAAGTACTTCTAGAAGGTCACTCTTCAGCTGTAGGTAAAGCAGACTACAACAAGTGGTTATCTAAGAAACGTGCAGATGCTGTTGCAGCTCGTTTAATTGCAGATGGCATTGATAAAGACCGACTAACTACTGTTGGTTTAGGTGAAGAACGTCTTAAAAATGAAGCTAACACGGCAGCAGCACATGCTGAAAACCGTCGTGTTGAAGCACATGTATCAGTGATTGAACGCGTTAAAGTTAAGCGTTAATTTATACTGTTTTAAAAACCCAGCATTTGCTGGGTTTTTTTATGCCTGTTATTCAGCGATGAGCAATTTATACCAACTCGCAATAATACTTAATCATTTTGAGGGGCTAAATGTGTCGCTACCTGCGTTAAAAAATTCTCATTTAGAACAACTAAATAGCAAATTTTTTGCCTTGCTACCAACACGTTTTTCCACCCTCAAAGTAGATCACTTTATTAAGCGAATTGGCATTAGATGATATCCTTTCACTTTTCAATATTTACTCAGTTTGTCGGATGTTTGCTTTGCTATGCCGATTTTAATCTTACCTAAACATACTACGCTTCACCATTAGAATGCTCCAAATCCTTGTTACTAGGATAATTGTTCACACCTAAGAGTACTTTATCTGAATAAAGTCCTTTTGATTATACTAAAAAGGCTGACAATAAACTCATAAAAAAAGCTTTATAATTAAAGGTTTATGCATAAGTTAGTTATTTAAGCGCTTTTATTGCGAATTTTTTATTAAGTCAACGTTCATTTTTGCTTGACGCCTAATTGTAAGAGGCTAAAATTACGTATGTTTAATATATTTTAACAAATGTTATTTTTTGTTACCATGGAGGGTACGGTGAGCTTCGCTCTCTTCTATTTTAGGTAACTTTATAGCAGTGAGTAAGGCATTTTCATGAAATTACCTCTATTAATACCTGTCCTTTTTAGCGCAACAGCCTATGCAACCCCTAACCCTTCTTTTAGTGAAGTCCGTATAGGTTTTGAAACCATAGGCTACAGTGAAACCCTAAACGATGTAGCAGGCTTTGGCCAGCTTAGCCAATCGATAGATGTTACTAACCCAGCAATACGCCAGCTTTCGTACACAGGGATAGATGATGATTGGGGTTTTTATGTTGAAAGTGCTGCAACAATCTCGACCGATATTGCAACTGAAACCTGGTATATGGGGGAGTTCGGTGCTATTCAGCAAAATGCATTTAAACTCAAAGCCAATGAGATTGGTTTTAAAGGAGCTTATAATTTTTCACAAGCAATACAATTCACATTAGGTACAAAGTTTTTCACTTCCAGCTTCACACGTTCAAACTTTTCTTTTGTACAGCCTGGTGCAGATTCATTTGATAAGGCCTTAATTGCTATTTCAGATGATCCTACTAACCCGGCACGCTTTACCTTACCAGGTATGGAAGGTGGGCAAACAGGTTCACAACAAAATTACTCCTCTCAACTGCGTCCGGTTATATCAGTATCTGAAGATCAAATGGGCATTTTGCTGACTTTAGGTGCTCGCTATGACAGCCGCCTAAAAGACAGTTTTAATAAATATAGCTGGTATCTAGAAGGCGAACTAAGCAGCCCTATGTACTCTGAAATTCAGAACACTCAATTTGAAACAACAACATTAACTGACAGCTTTAATGGTTGGGGAGTGTTTGCCAGAGCAGGTATGCGTTATCAGGTTATGAATCACATTGCGATTCTAGCTGGCATAGATGCGCAATATAAATCACGCGATATTGTTACCGAAAATCTTGAAAATGGCCAACGTTTAAGAGTACCAGAAGTTGAATACAGCAATGTTTCATTCACTCTTGGCGCACAGTGGAGCTACTAATGAGAAAACTATTACTCGTAACTATTTTTATGGGAATCACATTGAGTGGTTGCAAAACGATTGAGTCAGTTCAAAAAGATCTTGCAGGCTTGGCGGGTGAACAAGCAACACCTGAGCAACAACAAGCCGCTTTTCAAAAAGCAGAACAAGCTTTTGGGGAAGCATTAACGGCCTATAACCTTATAAAGTCTGAATCGCTCGCAGAATATGATATTGAAAAAGTAAAGGAAGCGCAAAAAATCTGGCAAGTGCTTGAGGCCGAGTTTGAAGAACTAAGGCTTACGCCAGATCGTGCGCTTGATAGTGCATCATTATTTTCATCAGATACGGTTGCTGATGAAGTAATGGAGCAATGTCAGCAAGTTATCAGCCTTGTAACTGCTGCTAACCTTTCAAAAGATCGTATTACAGCTGTATTAAAGCCTGTGAGAGAAGAGTTTGCAGTGCTTACTCAAATTGACGCAAAAATTCACTTTGAAAAACGTTATACCGTCTTAGAGCAGAGACATGAAGAGTTAAAAGAGTTACTAATTGAAGGTGAAGAATCACAAGTAAGACAGTATGTTCCTCAACTTTTAGAGCAGCTTACAGCACTGGAAAAGGATGCTGTTGTGCAGTTTTATTTTTCAGAGCACATTCGCAAAATCTATCAATTAGCCGATTCTGATAAGCCCGACGTGTTCCCTGTTGTATATAGCGATGTTAAGTCTCAGTTAGAACAAGGCCAGAACTATGCCAAGAGTAATTACCGAGATTACGACAACATTAAGCTTGAAGCGAATTTAGTGGCACATCAAATAAAACGAATTAATAGCCTTTTCAATGAATACTTAAAAACAAAAACAGCATTAGATGATAAAGATATTGAAAGTAAGTTACTTAAATTTGAGTATGAGCTAGCTGAATTAACTGAAGCTGTTGGTTTAGGAGATTTAAGACATCTATCATTCACTGAGCAATTACAGCAGATTAAAGCCGCGTTGTAATACATATTTAATCTAAAGTCGTTTAGGGCGGCTTTTATAAATTTAGGGATGTCACTCACAGGCTTCCCTTTATAATGAGGGATAAAAATGGACTTATTTAATAAAAAGCTTCGTGTAGGTATTTTTACTGGAGCATTACTTTTAGCTGGCTGCGGTGGTGGTGGCGGTGATGAGGGCACTCCTACACCTGCACCACCTCCTGTAACTAATGAAAGCCCTACAGTTAGCCAAACTACTATTGAGGATGCACTTGAGCAAGAAGCGTTAACATTAAGCGCTACTGCTTCAGACAGTGATGGTAGTATCGCATCTTACAGCTGGAGCCATGATGCCAGTTTTGAGTTTACCAGCAGTGGCTTAAGTACTGCTGAAGCTACATTTACCTCTCCTGATATTACAGAAGATGTAACGGTTAACTTTACTGTTACAGTGACAGATGATGACGGTGCAACCGCTTCATCAACACAAGAAGTCCTTATTAAACGCAAAGTCTCAAATGTTACTATTACTGGTATCGTGACAGATGAACCTATTGCCAATGCTGAGCTTGAGATTGTGGTTGGTAGTGAGTCTTTCAATGTTCAAGCTGGTGATAATGGTCGTTACACTGCAGTGTTAGATATTGATGAATCATCAGCTAAAAAGCTAGTAAGAGTTAAAGCAAAAGGATTAGATACACTCAATCCAGGTGTGGAGTTTGTATCGCAATTGAGCTCAGTCGAAAAACTTCTCGCGCAAGCAGGTGACGATAAAACTCTCGATAGTAATGATAATTTTGGTGTAAATATCACCAATGTTACCACTGCTGAATTTGCACTTTTAACTCGTGGTGGTACGGAACCAGAAAGTGAAGAGGAACTCGATAGTGCCCTGTTAAATGTCGATGCGGATGAAAAAATTCAGTTAGCAACTCTTATTAAAATTGTAGTCGACAACCCAGACTATTCTTTACCAGAAGGTGTTAATAGCACACTAGAGCTTGTTGCAAACGAGCAGGTAGCAAAGCAGTTTGAAGAAGAAGTAACAGAGAAAGACCCTGAAATCATCGAAAAAACTAAAAAAGAAATTAAAGAAGATGATGATCTAGTAACTGGTGCGACAGGTTCGCTAGAGGGTAATTACATTATTAACTCACCTCGCTACCACACAAATACAGCGTTTCACTTAAGCCTAATGGCAGATGGTAGCGGGCAGTTTAGCTCTAATACCAGTAGCGCAATTACTTGGTCTGAAAGTGCCGGTGTGTATACATTAGAGTTTGATAAACAGGTTACGATTTATCAAAATTCAGATGCTGAAAGCTCAGAGTCTTTAGTTTTAACAGGGCTTAGTTTCATAGTATTAGCTGAAAACGATGTATTTAGAACCATTGAGATCACGCGTTCAACAGAGCGAATGATAGTTGATAGAAATTCCGGCTCAGTCACAATGACGACTGAAGAAGATGAAACGTACACTACGAATCTAATATATAAAAATAAAACCATTTCATTATTGGCTGAGCAGCTTATAGGTGAGTGGGCATTTCATGCGTATGAGAATGATTACGATACTAGTGACGAGCCTGACCTACCTGAAACCCTGCAATTCTATGCTGATGGTACGGGCGATGTTGGTGGTAACAGCAGCGAAGCATTTACTTGGCAACTAAATAGCCATAGCTTAACTGTTAATTATGATGAAGATGGTGAAACAGGGCAGCTTGAGCTTTGGTTTACAAAAGCACTAAGTGGCGGATATCAATTAGTTGGTCTTGATAGAAGCTTTGATGAGCCGAGCGACACCCTAACAGGGTTATTAATCAAAAAACAAGCCGTTACCACGACGAATGAAGATTTAGTTGGTCGCTGGCATGGGTTTATAGGCACGTCTCAATCGTATGATTTGAATATACATAGCGATGGCACAACCATGATTGGTTTGGGTATTACTGACTGGCAAGGGCATTTAGAGGATGGTCAGTTTACACGTAAGCGCTTCATTTATAACAATGAGGTTGTTACATCATGTGAAGGCTTTGATACAAGCTGTTACCTTAATAGTGAAATGATTCATGAGTTTATTAGTATTGTTGATAATCTTTTTTATATAAACCGAACTATCAATTACTACTTACCAAACGGTGAGATTAGCTCTAAAGACGGCGCAATATTAGTTTATGAATATAGTAAAGACTTAACCTACAGCGCTTTCACCGAAGAGCTATTAGAAAATTACACTGAATTTTATTCAGCAGATGGACAGACCGACAGAGTTTATGCTGAATATGACGAAAGCGGTAATGTGACATACGCTGTAGAAGTAGAAGGCCAAACTTATTTCGGTGCAACTTTTAATGACGGTGTATTAAGTTATGACCGTAATGGTGAAAAATGGCATTTCGAACTTGTTTCATCAGATACCGATAGCATTGTTGTTTGCCACTATAAAGACGGCGGTACATGTAATGCTGCATCAAAAATGACTTACTTACCAAAGCGCCCTAAAGTTACCCTTACTGCTAACTCAAATGGTAATGGTGAAATTTCACCCGCATCACAAGAGTCATTTTTGTATCAAAAAGTTGGGTTCGAAATCATTCCTGACGATGACTTTGTTTTAGACTCAATCGAAGGCTGTGAAGGTTATATTGAAGGTAGTCATTATATTGCGTTCGCTGGAAATATGGATTGTGAAATTAATGCGACCTTTAAAGAGCAGGAGGAGACTGTCGGTAAGTTTATAATTGGCAATCAAGACCTTTATTATGCAAGTGCATATACAATTGAGCTTAAAGATGATCAAACCGGAACATTAACTTATAACGATAAGGTTGATGTGGTTTGGACTGAAAACTCTGAAGGAGTACTTGAAATTACTCCACAGCAAGAGTTTATTCTTAATGAATTCCAAAATATAGAATACCAAGAAGGTTCTCCGGTTGAAGTGGCTTACAAAAATATTGCTACTAGCTTGAGATTAATCCCGCGACAGGTTAAAGGAAGTAACTGGTATGAGTTAGAACAGACTATCGAACAATATAAAAATGATGTATTTGTAGAACAATCAGAAAGTTCATATGAGGTTAACAAAACGTCGCTCGATCAACGTTTGGCTATCATGGCTGATGATATCGCAGGTGATTGGTCTGTAGATTTAGTGAGTGAGCGTACGGTCTACAATGTTACTTTCAATCCAGATGGCACAGGTACTTCCCACGATATAAGTGATTTATCAGTAGAAAACTTTACATGGCAAGTACTTAACAATTCAATAGTGCTTGACTTAACGGGTTCTGATACAGAAACTCTTTTTGTCACTAAAGATTTAAATGTGGGCTACCAGGTAGTTACCCAAGGCATGTTTGAAGATGAGCAATATACAGATGCTGGAATTATGGTGCGTCGTAACGAGCAAGCAATCTCAGCTGATAACTTTGCCGGGCGTCATCAGTTCAGAGATGGTCATGATATCGACTCTCACTGGGCTGAAATGCAAATCTACCAAGATGGTGAGGTTTTCTTTACTACAGGCACAAGTTCGTATCAAAAGGGGTTTGAGGGCGGTCACTTAATCCGTGATTTGTATTATGACACAACGGATGGTAACTGGCAGAAAGTTGACAGTTGTGACATATCTTCACCGGATTGTCGATTGTATGGTGAGTTTAAATATACGCTAGTGGCAATCGATGGTGAGCGTTACTATGTTGAGCGTACAACACATTTTTATGATGATAATCAAGTTACAGATTCTACTTCACATTTATACATTCATGATTACAGCCCTTCAACAAAGGTCGATAAATTGAATGAGTATGATTTAGACTATATTAGCCTTTATCAAAATGATAGTAATGGCATTGCTCGCTGGTTTGTTACCTATGGTGATTACGATGAAGCCCAAGATAAACAACACTACACTTTCCAAATTGATGATGCTGAGCCGGTAAATGTTGAGCTGATTGACGGTAAATTAGAGCTTATACTTGATGGTCAAGATACCGTTATTGAGTTAATCGATAACAATCGCCGTGATATTACTTTCTGTAAGTACTTAAAGGGTAATAGTTGCCAGGTCGGTGATGAAGTGTATTTATCATTTGATGCGCCAGAGCACACGATATCAGTAAATAGCGATGGGAATGGCTCATTAGCTGTAGGAGATGAGAGTATTGTTGAGCATGGCTCGAATTGGTCGACATCTATTGAGCCAAATTCAGGTTATGTGCTTGATAGTATTTCAGGTTGTGACGGCTATGAAGACGGCAGTGATTATAGAGTCCCTTATGTGAAAGAAAGCTGCCAAATTGATGTAACCTTTAAAGAGTTTGTTCCGTTATCTACTCAAGCAAATATTACAGATCCTGCACTTGCAATGTGTGTTGATAATTCAGGTGAAACAAGCTTAGAAAGTGTGATTGAATTAAATTGCCGGTGGAATGGTGAGATTACGTCTTTAGAGGGGTTGGAGGCGCTACCTAACTTACAAATTTTACAGCTTGCATACTTAAACATCGGCACTCACCTTGATTTATCTGCTTTAGAGCAGCTTACTGAGTTTGTAATTGGTTATAACACAAACTCTGAACAGCAAAAACAAATAGAAACAGTTCAATTTTATGACTCCAGCCTAATTACTCGTTTAGAGTTGAGAAATCAAAATATTTCAGATATTGACTTATCTGCATATACGGCACTGCAATATTTGAGTTTGTATTATAACCCGTTGACTCTGATCGACTTATCAAATCAAACTCAGCTAGTTAATTTGGACTTGCAAGGGACTGAATTAAGCCAGTTGGATTTAACCTTTAACACTCAATTAGAGTATTTAAGTCTTAATGGCAGCAGTAGCTTAACTGAACTCAATATTGGGCATTTAACAGAGCTAAGAAATGCGTTTTTATGGGGGCAAGCAGGGGTAACAGAGCTTGACGTCACCAATTTAACTAAATTAACTCGCCTTGATATTGGTAGAATGGGGATTTCAGCGATTAATCTAACAAATCTCGTCAATTTAGAGAGTCTTGGCATCGCGTACACCTCGATAAGTGATTTAGATTTTTCAGCGTTACAAAGCTTATTTTCATTAAATGTCGAAGGTGTTGAGCAGTCACTTGTGCCATGGTCACAGGCGTATCACATATCAGGTTTAACGATAGGTGGAGCTAATTATACCAGTTTTGACTTCTCACCTTTTACTAGTTTAACAAGACTGCAAATGTCTCAATCTGGTATAAATGACTTATCGTCTATTGCAAACCCCGAGCTAATTTTATCACTGGATTTGTTTAACAATTATCAGCTTGAACAGCTGAACATTAGTGAGATGACATCTTTATACTGGCTTCAGGTAAATAACTCTCCAATTTCTATACTAGATTTTAGTACTAATAGCAATTTAACAAACGTCTACATTAGACGGAGTGCATTAGAGACAATTAGTGGAATAGAAGCTATTGCTGATAAATCAGCAAGGATCAATTTTGATAATAACCCGTTAAGCAGCGATACTGTCAGTTATTTAGATGATTTACGTGATAACCAAGGTTATTATAATATTTCGTATTCAGTAAACTACAGCGTTACTGTGAATGTAACTGGTAATGGCACTGCTAGTGAATCTAGCTTTACTTTGTCAGATGGTGAAAGCCGCGGGATAAATTTATACCCTGACACTGGTTATGAAGTTGCAAGCGTAACAGGCTGTGATGGTACTTGGTACTCAGCTGATTATTACGAAGTGGGACCGTTAACTTCGTCATGTGAAATTGATATAGAGTTTGTTGAAGCAATTCCACTTGCAGAAAAAGCAGGGATTACCGACCCTGCATTTGCTCAGTGTGTTAATAATTTAGGTTATAGCCGCTTAGATGATGTGACTGGCTTAAATTGCTCTTTGAATAGCAGCGGGCAAATTCTTTCAATTGAGGGGATAGATTCTTTTACCAACTTAGAGTCAATATATTTTGATAGGCTTGACATATCTGGGCCGCTGGATCTACCAGCGCTTCCTAACCTTAAACGCATTGATATTAAAAACTCTAATATAACAGCGCTGTTAGTAGATGATCCTAGTATAATCACGCAGCTTTACTTAACGTCAATATCACTGCCTAATTTTGATGTTTCTGAATACACTAACCTTGAACGGTTAGAACTATCGGAAAATAATTTAGGAAGTATAGACTTAAGCCAAAACACAGCACTAAAGCACTTATTAGTTACCTATAATAGCTTAACTGATATTGATTTGAGCAATAATGTAGAGCTTACTTTTTTGCGCCTTGCTGATAATGAGTTAACGTATTTAGATCTTAGTAATAATATTAATATTAAAGAACTTCATATAGCTTTTAACCAACTTACCTCAATGGACTTAAGAGGGTTAACGCAATTATATTACCTTAACGCTGAAACTAACATGCTTACATTCATTGATCTTAGCCAAAATACCTTGTTAAATGAAATAGATCTTTCCAGTAATCAGTTAACCGATATTGACATCTCTAGTATCAGTGAATTAATAGTTTTACAAGTTAACTACAATCAATTAACTTTTATTGATTTAAGCAATGCAAATGAGTTAAGAGAGCTTTATATAGCGGAAAATGAATTAACTGAGTTGAACCTTGAAATGAACCCTGATTTAACTCGTTTACATGCGTGGAGTAACAGCTTAGCTTCTATAGATTTAAGTAATAATACAAAGCTTTTAGAGGTGAATGTTCGTAATAATTCATTATCGAGTATTGATTTAAGTAATAATATGAGTATTGATGAACTAAATATACGTAAAAACCAACTTACTACCGTTGATTTAAGTAATCTAACTAAACTAGTTTATTTTTATGCACAGGAAAATCTTCTAACTTCGATAGATATCAGTAACAACACTGAGCTTGAAAATGTGAATATTGATAGTAATTTACTTCAGCAAATAGACACAAGCAACAATGTCTTGCTTACAAGGCTGTCATTAAATAATAATGAGATTAGTGACATAAGTGGTTTGGAGTTTATAGTTGATAAAACAGCCTATATAAGTTTTCGAGGAAATAACTTATCAGCAGAAGCTATATCTTATATACAAGGTTTACGAGATGGTCAAGGCTATACGAATATTCAATTTGATATGTCTGTTGCAGTTAATATAATAGGTAGCGGTAGTGTAGGTGAAGAAAACTTCACACTTAATGAAAATGAAACTAGAGATATATATTTATACCCAGATACGGGTTATGAAATAGGCTCGGTGACAGGCTGTGATGGTACGTTAGAGACAGGCTATTATTCTGTAGGTCCGCTAACAGCATCATGCGAAGTTAATGTTGAGTTTGTAGAGACAACACCATAAGTTTATTGAATACCTTTTGTAGTTGATAAAACGACCACGCCACGTGGTCGTTTTTATTTTTAAATTAAAAATTCAATAAAACCCGCATTTAGATCTTACTTTTATACTTTTAAACTCCTTTAATTAAATAAAGGCGCAAAAAATCCTCTCCACTTGCATTAAAATCCCCTTCAATATTTATGAGTTAGTCTCTTATTTTTTAGGTGATATTTTATGACAGCATTAAACAACCAGAACCTATTACAACTTCGTTTTGTAAACCAAGCTCATATCGAGGCGGTCAAGCCATCATTTGCTAATCTTCCAGCTAATCCTTATGCCGATGGTGCGTTTCGTAAACGTCGTTATTCAGTGATTAAAGTGCAAGATGGTGAACTAAAATTACAAGCCACTAAAGCGTTTGTACAAGATGATTCAATCAATACCTTTCAGGGCAATGTTGAGCGCACTTACGAAAACTTAGAACCAAGTTTGCTACAAACAGACGGTATGAAAAGTATCGTTAATGAGTTTCGTGCGATTACAGGTATTAGTGATGAGCGTGATATTGAAATTCACCAGTTCAGAATGTTAGCAATCGAGAGTGATACGCCTCCTGCGCCAGAAGGTATTCACCAAGACGGCTTTGATCACGTGTGCATTTGTGGTGTGTCACACGAAAATTTAGAAGGTGGTGAGCTTTTGGTTTATGAAAACAAACAAGCTGAGCCGTGTTTTAAAATGGAAATTAAAGACGGTATGTTTGCACTGATCAATGACCGTGAGGTATGGCACAACGCTACACCAATGAATAAAATTGACGCCAGTAAAGACGGTTACCTAGACTGTTTTGTATTAACGGCTTAAGGAATGGCAATGAATTTAACTAAACTACGCCGTCAATTTCCGGCATTAATGCAACAAGTTGCTGGTAAGTCACCTATATTTTTAGATGGCCCGGGTGGCTCGCAAGTGCCACAATCAGTGCTTAGCGCAATGTCGGCTTACTTAGGTTATTACAACTCTAACTTGGGTGGGGCATTTTTCTCAAGTGATAAAACGGTTGAGCTAATGGCTAATGCGCGCCAAGCAGCGGCTGATTTATTAAATGCCCCTTCTCGCGATCAAATCGTATTTGGCGCGAATATGACCAGTTTAACATTTAGCTTTAGCCGCGCAATTTCACGTGAATGGCAAGCGGGTGATGAAATCATCGTGACCAATGCTGACCACTTTTCAAATGTATCGTCGTGGCAACAAGCAGCACAAGATAAAGGCGTGAAAGTTAGTGCAGCACGTATCAATGAAGCGGATTGCAGCCTAGATTTAGCACATTTTGCCAGCTTGCTAAATACCAACACCAAGCTTGTTGCAGTAACGTATGCATCAAATACCACTGGGTCTATTAACGATATTCAACGTATTGTTGCCATGGCTCATGAAGTGGGTGCATTGGTTTATGTTGACGCTGTGCATTATGCACCGCATGAACTGGTTGACGTGCAAGCGCTAGATTGTGACTTTTTAGCGTGTTCTGCGTATAAGTTTTTTGGCCCGCATTTAGGCATGGTTTATGGTAAGCGTGAGCACCTTGAAGGATTTACGCCTTACAAGGTTGAACCTGCGAAGGATATTATTCCAGGGCGCTGGGAAACCGGCACGCAAAGCTTTGAAGCACTCGCAGGTTTAATTGCTGCGGTTGATTATATTGCTGACATTAGTGAGCTTGATGATAGTTATTCACGCCGTGAAAAACTAACCGTGGCGATTGCTAAAACTAAACAGCATGAAATGGCGTTAAGTGAGCACTTCCTAACTCGCTTGGTCAATTATCCTAAAATCAAGCTGTATGGTATTGATGATTTAGAACGTTTATCAGAGCGCACCCCCACCTTTGCTTTAACCTTTGCAGGGCTTGAGCCGCGCCAAGTATCTGAGTTTTTAGGTAAGCAGCATATCTGTGTGTGGGATGGTAACTTTTACGCACAGGGTTTGTGTGAGCAGTTAGGTGTGTTGGATAAAGGTGGCGTAGTTCGCATCGGTTGCATGCATTACAACACCATTGAAGAGCTTGATCAGCTGTTTGATTTGTTTGATGAACTTTTAGGGTAAAGTTTCAAGCAACAAGGTTCAAGTTTTAGAAGCTTGAACCTTGCTCACATGCCCTTAAAGTTTACAATGCGCTCGCAGCTCGTTTAGCTCTGTGGCTGTCCGTATATTTGCTCTGCGCGGTTAAACATTACCCATGAAGTCAAAATATATTTATCGTTAGAGACGGGTTTATTGCCACGATGAGTATGGGTAAAGTAGCCAGGTGCAATAACCATTGTACCTTTCTTTGGTGAAATTTTACGCTGTTGGTAATAAAACTCAGTCTCGCCACCTTCTTCAACATCGTTTAGGTAAAACATAAAGAGTAAAACCCGGTGCAGCGCTTCGTTGTGGCCAGCTTGTGGGTAAACTTCGCTGTGCCAATAAGGGTAGCCGCCTTTGTTTGTTTCGTATTTTTGCGCTTGAATATTGCCCAAGCGAAAAATTTGCTGCACTAATAATGGCAGCTGTGGTTTGCCTATCTCATCAAAGTTAGCTTGCGTTAAATCGGTCGGAACGCCTGTTTTTGGGTGATACACTTTTAGCCCAAATGCACCTATCATCATGAAAATATGTTCTTCAAGATATTTAAATACATAGCCTGCAGTGGTCTGTTGAATGTGTTTTAGTTGCTCTGAATATTCAGGGTAATTATATAAATGTAGGTCTTGGCTGTCTTTTTTAGCTAAATCGACACCGCCTGAAGTCATACCTTGTTTTAGATGCGGGCTTTGTTCAAAGAGCGTGATAAAGTTATCGCAAAATTCATTGCTTAGGGCGTTATCGTAAACGCGAATAAAGTCCGTCATGAGCTGCCTTTATTGGAATTATTATGTTTATAGAAAAAATTACACCGCGCTTTAGCGAAACCGATGTATTAGGACACATCAACAATACCGTACTACCGGTATGGTTTGAAGCCGCCCGAGCGCCTATTTTTAGATTTTTTACCCCTGATTTAAATCCGCATGACTGGAAGTTGATTATCGCTAAAGTCGAAGTAAGTTTTGTTGGTGAGCTTTTTTATGGTCACGACGTTGAAGTTAAATCCTCAATTGAACACATTGGTTCAAGCTCTTTTGTTATTCGCCAAGAGGCTTACCAACAGGAGCAGTGTTGTGCCGTAGGCAAAACCGTAATGGTGCGTTATGACTTTGAGAGTAAGTGTTCTGTCGCGCTATCTAAGACTGAAAGAGAGGCTTTGTCAGCGCACTTAGTCATGAGTGAACAGCTGTAGCTTATTATTACGATAAAGGCCCTTAGTTAGTGATTCCTCAAGCAGGTATTGTTTACAGAACTCGAATGTTTTTAGAAGACAATAAACTGCAACTTGTTAGTGATTAAGATAGAATGCCCCCATTATTCTGATGTTGTTTTTGGGTTACTTAATTCATGCTGTTGATGATCGATAATTATGACTCGTTCACTTATAACTTGGTGCAATACTTTCAGCGTCTTGATCAAGAGGTGTTGGTAAAGCGTAATGATGAGTTAAGCGTTGCACAAATTAAGCAGCTAAATCCTCAGCATATAGTGATTTCACCAGGGCCTTGTTCACCTAATGAGGCTGGGATTTCACTACAAGCTGTTGAACAACTAAAAGGGATTTATCCTATTTTGGGAATTTGTCTGGGGCACCAAACCATTGCCCAAGCATTAGGTGCAAATGTTGTGCGTGCTAAACAGGTTATGCATGGTAAAACATCACCGGTATATCATCGTGAGCAAGGGGTATTCAAAGGCTTGGCAAATCCGTTAACCGTATGTCGCTACCACTCTTTAGTTGTTGAGCCGCAAGGGTTACCCGCTGAACTTGATATAACTGCGTGGACACAAACCCCTAGCGGCGAATTTGAGTATATAATGGGGCTTGTGCACAAAGAACTTGCTCTCGAAGGGGTGCAGTTTCATCCTGAGGCAATATTAACAGAACAAGGGCTTGAATTACTTGCCAACTTTTTAACTCGGTTCTAGGCTTAGGGTTAATTCACCGTTCTTCGATTACTTTATAAAAGAAATTATTAAATGACAGACATCAAGCGCCAACAGATCACCGCCAATGTTTTAGAGCAGCGAGCACATGACTTATTGCTTGGTCATAACTTTGCGCAACGTCAAATTGGCTATATTCATACGCTTGAAATTAATTACGGTGAACCAATAAAGCAGCGTACATTACTTGAAGTAGAAATGGCGGCGCATACGAAACGTAAAGAGACGAGCACAGCACACCATAAGTACCGCGCGCAGGCTAGTCAGCAGCTACATAATGCGATTGAAACTGCAATGAAAAAGCAGCTTGCTGATATAGATAGTGTATTACATGAAACAATTGGTATTGAAGATAATGTGCCTGCTATTTTAGATATCTTGTCTGTAAAGTCTGCGTCTGTCGGTCGTTTGGAGCCCCTTGTAAACGATTTAAGTTGGTTAGGGCGTGAACTTGTTACCTTTGTAAACTTACCTTACTATCGCAAACAGCGTAATAAGCATACCTCAGTTAAGGTCGACAGTCCTTCACTTGCATTACGATACATAGGCCTAGATAACCTAAAGTTTGTGGTGCCAACATTTGCTGTACGCCATTGGATGCCGCATAGCACAGAGCCTTTTCCATTACTTAAACGTCGCCTGCGTGATAATTCAATGGCATGTGCAATTGCTGCACAAGAAATTGCAAAATTAAATGGCGTTAATGAAATTCACGCCTTTACGCTCGGTATGTTATTAGATGTTGGCAAAATAGCATTGGTGCGTTTGTATTTGCGTACGTTTGAATTAGTTTGGCGTCGTAAAGTCACTTTAGCGAGAGAAGAGCAACACAAAGACTTGCATACTGCATTGTTAGAATTAAAGCCAGATCCTTTGTTTTTGAGTACGTTACTCAGCGAGCAATCATTAAAAATAACAGCGAAGGTAATTGAAAAAATGGCATTTCGTTATTTGCCTTTTAATTTTGTGATGGAGCAACTGACTACAGGGCCTGCAAAGGGTGATTCACTGTTGCCTTTAACAGCGGTAATGCAAAAAGCGCGCTGCTATTCGCAGTATGTTACGCTTACAGAGCACCAGTTGGTTGAAAGTGATGAGGCACAGCGGTGGTTTGAATATATAGACTTTACTAAAGCTGAGTTGCAGCATTTAGAGAAGGTTAATTTACAGAACTTCCATATTAAATTAGATTGATCACACCCTACGATTGACCCGTTGAGACAAAGCCAGCCTGACTTTGGCTCTGCTATAGGTAATTGCGTCTATCTGATTGCAGCTGTTCTGAGAGTAATAATGTATTATTTTCACTTTTACAGGTTAAAACTCGACTAATTATAAAATAATTGTTAATTTTTTTGCGACTATTCATTCATCATTCAGTCCATTCTATCTCTACTATTTCAATGCGACAGACTCGTGCAGTGAGTTATAGAGCGCTTGATGCTCCAAAAATGCAACAGCATTTAGCAGCAAATAGTTATTCACTATCTATGAAATAATATCTCAATCCCTTTATTTACAAGGGTTTCATGAAAGTTTTATAAGAGACAATAGCGTTAAACTCTGAAATAATGGCTACCTGAAAATTGAACCAGAGAGTCTTTTTTAAAATTTAGGCTATGCTGATTTGCATCATTGAATATGTGATGAAGTTTATAATCTAGCGGCTTTGCACTCTCTGCGATATCACAATTAAGAGGAATTAAAATGACAGTCAATCGCGAATTATTTGATCAAGTAATGGTACCTAACTACGCACCTTCAAGCGTAATTCCTGTTCGTGGCGAAGGTTCGCGCGTATGGGATCAGCAAGACCGTGAGTATATCGACTTTGCTGGTGGTATTGCTGTTAACTGTCTGGGTCACTGCCACCCTGCATTAGTCAATGCATTAAAAGAGCAAGGTGAAAAAATTTGGCATTTATCAAATGTTATGACCAATGAACCAGCACTTCGCCTAGCTAAAAAGCTAGTTGATGCAACATTCGCTGATAAAGTTTATTTTGCCAATTCAGGCGCAGAAGCAAATGAAGCGGCGCTTAAATTAGCGCGTCGTTTAGCGCTTGAAGAATTCGGTGCTGAAAAGTCACAAATCATTGCATTTAATAAAGGCTTCCACGGCCGTACATTCTTTACGGTAACAGTGGGTGGCCAAGCTGCTTACTCAGATGGTTTTGGTCCTAAGCCTGGTGATATTGTACATTGTGATTACAATGATTTAGCTGCATTTGAAAAGCTAATTTCAGATAAAACATGTGCCGTAATGATGGAACCTCTTCAAGGTGAAGGCGGTATCATCTCGCCAACGGATGAATTCGCTAAAGGTGTTCGCGAGTTATGTGATAAGCACAATGCACTACTTATTTTCGATGAAGTGCAAACAGGTGTTGGCCGTACTGGTGAGCTATATGCATATCAAGGTTTAGGTGTAACGCCTGATATCCTGACTTCTGCTAAAGCGTTAGGTGGTGGTTTCCCTATTGGCGCAATGCTAACAACGACTGAAATCGCTAAGCATCTTAAAATTGGTACACATGGCTCTACATATGGTGGTAATCCACTAGCATGTGCTGTTGGTGAAGCGGCTTTTGATACAGTTAATACACCAGAAGTTCTTGCTGGCGTTAAAGAAAAAGAAGCGTTATTCCGTGAGTTATTAACGGCAATCAACGACAAGTACAGCGTATTCTCCGAAGTACGTGGTCAAGGCTTGTTAATTGGTGCTGTGGTTAACGAACAGTTTAAAGGCCGCGCGAAAGAGTTTTTAGTTGCCGGTATAAACGAAGGTGTTATGTCATTAGTTGCAGGTGCTGACGTTGTTCGTTTCACTCCTTCACTTGTAATACCAGAGGCTGATATCCGCGAAGGTATGGCACGCTTTGAAAAAGCAGTCGCTAAAGTTGTGAACGGCTAATAACCCGTTTCATTTTATTGAGGGCAAGTAACACACTTACCCTCACATTCCAATTTTACCGTTATATAAGGGAGCAAGCGGACTCATGATGATCCTTCGCCCAATCCAGCAATGTGATTACCCAGCTTTATTGAAAATCGCCCATGAATCAGGGCATGGCTTTACCTCTTTGCCGAATAACGAAGCGTTATTACAAAAGAAAATAGACCATTCATTAAGCTCATTCGCAAAAAGTGCATCTCACCCGGGTGATGAAGGTTACTTGTTTGTTCTTGAAGATAGCGAAACAGGTGAAGTCGTCGGAACTTCGGCTATTGAAGCCGCTGTAGGTTTAGATGATGCATTTTACCATTACCATTTAAGTAAAGTGATTCACTCATCACGTACGCTTGATGTATACAAAGCGGTTGATATTTTAACGCTCTGTAACGATTACACCGGTGCTACTGAATTGTGTACGTTATTTTTAAAAGATGGTTACCGTAAAAATAATAACGGTAAGCTGCTGTCAAAAGCACGCTTTATGTTTATAAAACAACATCAAGAGCGTTTCGCTGAAACAGTCATTGCTGAAATGCGTGGTGTATCAAATGAAAATGGCGATAGCCCATTTTGGCAATGGCTCGAAGAGCACTTTTTCTCAATGGACTTTCCAACAGCCGATTACCTAACAGGAATTGGCCAAAAAGTGTTTATTGCCGAACTAATGCCTAAGTACCCAATTTACGTGAACCTGTTAAGTAAAGATGCGCAAGAAGTGATTGGTAAAGTGCATAGCAATACACGCCCAGCAATTGAGTTATTAAAAAGTGAAGGTTTCACCTTTAATGGCTACGTTGATATTTTTGATGCGGGCCCGACTGTTGAGGCGAAAGTAGGTAATATTGCGACCATTCGTAATGCCAATAACTTTACTGTGAAAATTGGTGACAACAGTGGCGACACGCCAGTAATGTTAGCGAATGATAAATTAAATGACTTTAGAGCAACTGTCGCACAGTTAAACTTTGATGCGACAAGTGCAGAGCTTACATTGCCACAAGCAATGGCAGACGCACTTCATTTACAAGCGGGCGATACCGTTACCGCAACAAGCTTATAATTTAGGAGAAAGTATATGACTCATCCTGCACAATTTATTAATGGTCAATGGTCACAAGGCCAAGGCGACTCATTCAATTCAGTTAACCCTGCAAATAACGACGTTATTTGGCAAGCGAACTCGGCATCTGCTGAGCAAGTAAATAGCGCAGTAAGCTCTGCACGTGAAGCATTTTACACTTGGGCTGATAAATCTTTTGATGAACGTTTAGCGATTGTAAAAACGTTTGCTGCAACGCTTAAAGAACATAGCGAAGAACTTGCTGTAGCGATTGCACAAGAGACAGGTAAGCCATTATGGGAAACGCGTACAGAAGCGGGTGCCATGGTGGGAAAAATTGCTATTTCTGAAAAAGCTTTTTTAGATCGCACCGGTGATGTTGAAAACCCAATGCCACAAGGCCGTGCTATGATCCGTCACAAGCCACACGGTGTTGTTGCTGTGTTTGGTCCTTATAACTTCCCGGGCCATTTACCTAACGGCCATATCGTTCCTGCGCTTTTAGCCGGTAACACTGTGGTATTTAAACCATCAGAGTTAACGCCTATGGTAGCTGAGCTAACGCTTAAGCTATGGGAAAAAGCAGGCTTACCAGCTGGGGTTATTAACCTTGTGCAAGGTGAAGTTGAAACAGGTAAAGCACTTGCTGCGCACAAAGAGATTGATGGCTTGTTTTTCACCGGTTCATCACGCACTGGCCATATTTTACATGAACAGTTTGCAGGTCAGCCAGGTAAAATTCTCGCATTAGAAATGGGTGGTAATAATCCACTAATCATTACTGATGTAGCAGACACTAAAGCGGCAATCCACGATATTCTGCAATCTGCATTTATTTCAAGTGGTCAACGCTGTACGTGTGCTCGTAAATTATTTTTACCAGCAGGTGAGCAAGGTGACGCAATTCTAGCTGGATTAATTACCGCGACTAAGGCAATCAAAGTAGGTAACTACGATGACGCTGATCAACCATTTATGGGATCGATGATTTCATCAGCAGCCGCTGCAGGTATGGCTAAAGCGCAACAGCAACTAGTTGAGCTAGGTGCAGAAGTTTTAGTTGAGCTTACACACACTGAAAATACCGGTTTTGTAACACCAGGTATTTTAGAGTGTAGCAATGTAACTGACTTCCCAGATGATGAGCACTTTGGTCCTTTATTAAAAGTATTCCGCTTTACGGACTTTGATAGCGCGATTGATAAAGCAAACGACACAAGCTTTGGCTTATCGGCAGGTTTGCTAAGTGATAACGCAGCTGATTATGACCACTTCTTACGTCGTATTCGTGCAGGCATCGTAAACTGGAACCGTCCAATAACAGGCGCATCAAGTGCAGCCCCATTTGGTGGTATTGGTGCTTCAGGTAATCATAGAGCAAGTGCATATTATGCGGCAGATTATTGCGCATACCCTGTTGCTTCAGTTGAACTTGAAAAAGTCGCTATGCCAGCAACATTGAGCCCAGGTCTAAAAATTGACTAATATTGTACTCTAGTTTGGTACTAAATAACTAAAAAAGCAGCCTAGGCTGCTTTTTTTGTATTGGTTACAGAGCAAAGGTAGCAATTAAAAGCGCTTTCTGCTTAAATCATTAGAGTCCCAATAATTTTATTACAGGTGTTTTAATTATGGTTTTAGATAGGCAAGGGTATGATGATCTCATCATGTATCTTACTCAAAATTTAGCGTTATTTGAGAAGCCCGGCGAAATAAAACCTGGCGCTCCTACGATAATGGAGTTAATTGAAGACGATATCGCTGAAAATGTTATGCTTTTATGTGAGCAACATACAGAGCTTTCAACAGAGCAGCGTGGCATGATCGTGCGTGAGGTTGATGGCATTGTATATGACTTACAAGAAGTGCTCAGCAGTGTTACCAGCAAACAGGTGACCATAGAGCAGCATGCTTTTATTGATGAGTTTGCTGGACTAGTGAAAAATTTATTTGATAACGCTGTTGCTGAAGGGGCTTAAATAAACTGATTATCGCTTTTTATTCTACGACACTCGCATCTTGAGGTGGCTTGGGTATACAATCAAGAAAATAATTTTTTTGAGAAGTAATATGCAAGCGAATGTAAAATGGGTTGAAGGCGATACGTTTATTGGTCTTTCTAATTCTGGCCACAATGTAGTTTTTGATGCTGGCAGCGACAGCGCAGCACCAAGCCCAATGGAAATGGTATTAATGTCAGCAGGGTGTTGTTCATCCGTTGATGTGGTAAGCATTCTAAAAAAAGCCAAACAAAACTTCTCAGATGTTCAAGTTCAGATAAACGCAGAGCGCGCTGAATCTGCTCCTCGCGTGTTCACCAAGATAAACCTACACTTTGTTGTTACCGGTGATAATGTCTCTGAGAAACACCTTTCACGTGCTGTACAGTTGTCTGCTGAAAAGTATTGCTCAGTTGCATTAATGCTTGATAAAACAGTAGAAATTACCCACAGTCACGAAGTTGTACAACAACAGGTAAAATAACGCTTTTTCCCGTGGTGAAATTCGTATAAAATCCGCGAACTTTCATTCTGCAGTGGCAGATTTCACTAGTTTATAGGTTGGTTTATCATGAACAAACCCTTCGATAAAATTAAACTACATGGCTTTAATAACTTAACCAAAAGTTTAAGCTTTAGTATTTACGATATTTGCTACGCAAAGACCGAACAACAGCGTAAAGAATATATTGAATATATCGACGAACAGTACAATGCTGATCGACTAACCGATATTTTAGGTGAAGTGGTTGATATTATCGGCGCAAACATTCTTAATGTTTCTCGCCAAGATTATGATCCGCAAGGTGCCAGTGTCACAATATTGGTATCTGAGGAGCCAATCGAACAACAGCAAACGTATGATGTTGACGAAACGCCAGGGCCATTGCCTGACACTGTTGTTGCGCATTTAGATAAAAGTCATATCTGCGTTCACACGTATCCTGAAGCACACCCTGATGATGGTATTTGTACGTTCCGTGCTGATATCGAAGTGTCAACGTGTGGCATTATCTCGCCACTAAAAGCGCTGAACTTCTTAATTCATAGTTTGGATTCAGACGTGGTTACAATCGATTACCGTGTACGTGGTTTTACCCGCGACGTAGATGGTGTGAAACACTATATTGATCATGCTATTAATTCTATCCAGAATTACATGACTGAAGATACCAAAGAAGCGTACCAAATGATGGACGTGAACGTGTATCAAGAAAATCTGTTCCACACTAAGATGATGCTAAAAGAGACTGATTTAAATACCTATCTATTTGGTGTGTCTACAGATGACTTATCTGGCGACGAAGAAGAAGAAATTCGTTCTAAGTTAACCCGTGAGATGCAAGAGATTTTCTACGGTCGTAACTTACCAGATACAGAATAAGCTAAGCTTGTTTAAAAACGGCGCATAACGAAAGTTATGCGCCGTTTTTGTTTGTGTAAGCTAGTGAGAGTAAGGTTAGCTAGGGGATGCAGGCTTTCGGCTATGAAAGTTTGCATAAAGTGCTTTCAACGTCGCAGGTAAACTTGCCTGTAAGCTTTGGCATGTATTGGCGCAACCTGCCAAAATAAGCGCGATCTGTACTTCGTAGTTTTCACTAGACAGTTTCTAACTCTAATTAGCATAAAGACCTGTTAACGTTAATAATCTAAGGGTAGCTTTGATTGAGGAGAGGCGAGCGCCATATTCAATATCAAGTTTTCAATTCTATAGCAGGCTATCAGCCAGCTCATTCCTAACTTAAAGGGCTTTATTGAAATTACTCTTTTAAGATAATGAGTTTTGCAAAACTTGCAAATGATGCTTATATTTTATAAGCGATACGAAGGAGATCTGATGGCTAAATACTCGCTACTGCTAATTTTTATTTTCATAAATACAGCTTTCGCAAAAGTAAAAGTCGGGGCAGCCCATTGGGTTGGCTATACTAATACAGACGAAACGGGTATCTATATTGAATTACTTAAAGAAATTTATATAGACGAAGATTTAGAGTTCGACTTTAGTACATATAAAAGAATGACTAAGCTATTTGAACAAAAAAAATACGACGTTGTGGTAGGGGTTAATAAGGAAGACGTCCCTTCAGCATATTATCCTCATTGGCATTTAGATTATGATCATCCAGTTAATGCATACTTTTTAAAATCGACAAATAACCTTAGCAGCCTGCCTGATTTAAACAACAAGGTATTAAGCTGGTTTAATGGTTACGATTTCGATAAATACATTGAATATGACCACGGTTATTATCCAGTATCGACTGTCGAAAAAGCAATGTCGCTATTGTTTAATCAACGTATAGACGCTTTTGTTGATTATGATTACAACATTCCAGAAGAATACAAATCAAAACTTAATTCTTTCCCTCTTGTGGCAGCTAGACCCGTTTATTTGGCTTTTTCAAATGATAAAAAAGGAAAAGAATTAGCCACTAAGTTTGACCAAAAAATGACAAACCTAAAAGCTTCAGGGATACTAAAAGAACTTTACAAGTCAGATTACATGAATACCAAGTTTGCAACTTTTAACCCAGGTGAGGCTAAAATAGTATTGAGCACTAATGATGAATCTTTATTACGATATAATACGTTTGGTGAAGAAAAGTCCTTGGAGTCGAAGCTTTACAAGCTTATTTTAAAAAAATTGGCAGACTATAAGGTTGAGTTTGTCAAAACATCAGGTTCTGAAAATGAAGAACAATATGGCACCAGCCATTGTTATGCAAATAAAATACAGACCATAGAAAGAAAAAATCTATATCTAATGTCAAAGCCTTTTTCTTTGTATTTAGCTCCTCGTCTTTACTCAAAGTATGATTTAACTAAATATGATAAAACGGCAACGTTAATTGAATTATTAACGACAAGTAAATTTAGACTTGGTATATCAAAAGAAAGAATATTTTCTTCCAACATACAACTCCAACTTGAAAACGTTAGTGAATTACAAGTTAAAAATGCGGCCTTTAATACCTTTTCCAGATTGCAACAACTGGCTATGTTGGATGAATTTGATCTAACTATCGAATACCCTAGTGATATAGCCACATACTGGCACGAGGTAACCGATGCTGAAATTTATTCTTTTGATTTGAATCTAAAGTCTCCATTTACTGTTGGCCATTTAATGTGCAAACGAAGTGGAGAAAGTGCTCGTTTTGTACATGATTTTGATAAAGTAGTGTCAAAGCTAATCCAATCTAGCGAATATAAAGAGATCATAAGAAGCTTCGCAATTGGTTTAAGTTCTGAACGCTTTGAATATATTTATCAGCAAGCCCTATTAAGAGAAATGAATTAGAGTATTACTCTTCTTTGTACTGGTTAGAGCTTACTGAACGTCTGGTTATGTGTATAAGTGTGATTGCCTGTATTAGTCCAAAATAGCTCAGACAATTAACCTCACTTTAAGCCAATTGCAGCAAGTCCCATTTGTTGCCGTATAAATCTTCAAATACCACCACAGTGCCGTAGGCTTCTTCACGGGGTTGTTCGTTAAATTTAACGCCCTGTTGCTGCATCATTTTATAATCTCGCCAAAAGTCATTGGTGTGTAAAAATAAAAACACACGACCGCCAGATTGATTGCCTACAGAGTCTAATTGCTGTGGCGTACTTGCTTGTGCAAGCAGTGAGTTAGTGCCATTCGAATTAGGAGGAGCGATTAATACCCAGCGTTTGCCATTGCCAATATTAGTATCTTCAATTAAATCGAACCCCAGTTTTTGAGTATAAAATGCGATGGCGTCATCGTAGTTTTCGACCACTAACGCGACGCTTCCTATTTGTTGTTTGATATTGGGCATTGGCTAACCTTACGGCTTAAGAACTGTGTATGGCTGTTTTATCACATAACAACAATTCATCAGAGGCCAAAAGGTTGTGTAGAGTCGTTCATGGTTGATTTTACCAACCATTTGACTGCTATTGTTACCACTTATATGCTGGTAAAAAACCACAACTAAGGTTCAGCATGCCAGCAAACTTATCTCAATGTGTATTTAGTGCGGAACAAGTGCGCACACACGAACCTAATGCAGCAGAGCAAAGCGCTGTGTCTATGTATACGCTTATGGATCGTGCAGGTCAGGCAGTGTTTGAGCAGGCGATTAAGCATTACCCACACGCGCAAGATTATGTTGTTTTAGTTGGTGTCGGCAACAATGCTGGTGATGGCTATATTGTTGCAAGCTTGGCAAAACAAGCTGGCAAACAGGTTACGGTGATTGCTGTACTACCAGATAAGCCGTTAACAGGTGATGCGCTTACAGCGCAAAAAGCATGGTTAGCCGTTGGTGGTGAAATATCAAATTATGACCCGCTAACAATAAAAACTGCAGACATTATTATTGATGGTTTGCTGGGCACAGGTCTTAAAAGTGAGGTGCGAGAGCCATTTACTAAAGTAATAAAAACGGCCAACGATAGTCCCGCGCCAATTATTGCGATTGACTTACCTTCGGGTATTAATGCTGACACCGGTGTTGTACAAGGTATTGCTATTCAAGCCGAGCTTAGTGTTACGTTTGTTGGCATAAAGCAAGGCTTAGTAACGGGCGAGGGCAGAGCTTATGCGGGTAAATGTGAATTTGCAGACTTAGGCGTTGGTCAGGCGTTTATCCAATTGGCAACGCCAAGCGCAGCGCTTATTAATTATGACACCACTCAAGGCTTAGCTAAGCGACAAAACAATAGCCACAAAGGCAGCCATGGCAAGTTACTGTGTGTTGGCGGTAATGCGGGCACTGCCGGTGCAATAAGGTTAACTAGCGAGGCGGCGCTTCGTACAGGCGCAGGTATGGTTAAGGTGTATACCCACCCAGATTCTGTATTGGCTATCAGCATGGGTCGCCCTGAGTTGATGGTGACGACAACTAATCTTCACGCAGCATTAGACTGGGCAACGTGTATAGCGATTGGCCCAG
Organism: Pseudoalteromonas atlantica; assembly: GCF_043641955.1. Lineage (GTDB taxonomy): Bacteria > Pseudomonadota > Gammaproteobacteria > Enterobacterales > Alteromonadaceae > Pseudoalteromonas > Pseudoalteromonas atlantica_A. Next base: position 217,082 of record NZ_JBHZRV010000006.1, on the reverse strand, counting down.
GGCTTGGCCAAGACTCATGGTCTAAATCTACCTTCAAAACGGTTATTCAACACTGTGTTGCCCACAATAAAGCAATGGTGGTCGACGCCGACGCATTAAACCTTATTGCTCAGCAATCATCGCCTATTGCACTGAAAAACACGGTGTTCACACCGCACCCAGGCGAAGCCGCACGGCTACTTAATTGCGCCATTAGTGATGTAGAGTTAAACCGTTATCAAAGTGCATGCAAATTAGCTGAAACATATTCAACTACTTGCGTACTCAAAGGGGCGGGCAGCGTTATCGCTAATACCACTAAAAGTTGGGTATGCACTGATGGCAACCCCGGGCTAGCCGTAGGCGGCAGTGGTGACGTACTCACAGGGGTTATTGCAGGCCTTATTGCACAAGGGGTAACGACTGAACAAGCTGCGTGTTTTGGTGTTATCTTGCACGCAAAAGCCGGAAATATAGCCGCACAGCGCGACGGCGAACGAGGTATGCTACCGAGTGATCTGTTTGCGATAGTTAGGGAGTTGGTAAACTGACTTACATTGGGTTAGTGTTTTGTCACTTTGCTTAAAAACTTAGTGAGAATGAGCTCTTTTTCTACTTGAAGGAGCTTATCTTCAGTTGTTACTTTTTCAATGTTGGCAATCATTTCCAAGCGTGTAATTTTTTCATAGGCGAGCTCGCTTTCATTGAGCTCACTAACTAATACAGACTTTACTACCCCAAAGTTAGGGTCATCAACTTTATTAAAATCAAACTCTGCATCTAAATACTCACCGTAAGGTACGTTGTAAATAACAGCAATCCAGAGTTTTTTTTGATTTTCATCGTTAGATTTTAACCAGTGTGTTTTCGGAACTAAAATATCAGCCGAATAATAAATATCATCATAGAAAAAGTCACCATCAATTCTACAGTAAGCGAGTGACTCTCCTTTACTGTCTGCCAGCTCTATTTCGGCCGTAAGTAGTTCTTTTTTACTACCGCCTAACTTAACAAAATCTTCTTTACTTATCCCTATGTAAGGGTTATTAAATTTTTTACGTTGCATTATTATTTCCATAACGGTGGACTTTAATAGCTAAAAGTAAAATGTATGCTTAATTTTTACATAATTTGTCTATTTAACTAATTTGTAGTTTTACCCGTAACAGTTAGTGTTATTTTTTTCCTAAACATAAATATAATAATAGCTAAAAAGAAAACCAACAAATGCAGTGGATATTCAATAAAGTAAACTAAAGGAGTTAATGCCCCTCTCACAGCTGTTTTTAACCATTCACGCTTACTGATATAGTCAGCGATAGGGGGGGAGTAATGATAATATTGTGCAACAAAATATTGCCCAGGTGTGTTGGTTAATAAGTATTCATCTCTAAAAGTTCTTAACACTTTTACTTTAGGCATAAAGTAGCTACCATAAGCCGCCGTTGCAATAAAACAACCTCCGTCATCACTAACACCTTCTTTAGGTGCTTCAAGCGATGTGTCAGTTCCACCACCACCCGTATCAGAGCCACCAGAATCATCATCACCAGATGAGCTTTCATTCGGTGTTACACTGAGTAAATTACCATTTTTATCGTAGGTGTAACTGACTACAGTACCGTCTTTATAGGTGGCCTCAGCGATACGTTTGGAAATGTCGTATTTGTATGTAACTGCGTAACTATTAAAGTTAAAACATACGAACAAAACAATTATTATGGACTTACTAACAGTCATTTATAACCCCTATTAATGATAGCATTTATTTAAACTACACTCACCAAAGACATCTTTGTTTATCCTTATCCTGGTTCGTTCTATGGCTTTACAAGTTCTCGTTGAGCCCCAAAACTCATAAACGGGAACATAATAGTATGGAGAACCTGCAATGTTTTTATTTAAACTATTCACTTGCTGTTGTGGCCTTATATAAAAACCTTGGCCGTTCTTTTTATTCGCTGTCGTTCCCTCTTTATACGATTGAGCGTCACCATTTTTCCTAATTTGATACACTGTTTGTTCACCTATATAGTCATTGTTATTTTTATGGAGGCGAGTGCTAGCATTTACTGTTGTTGAAGAGTTATTTGCTATATTAAGTAACTCTTCTGAAAATGTTGGTACAAGATCTTCCTGCTTTTTTCTAGGTTTCGGTGCCAACAACTTTGCTAGTTTTGGACCAGCTGCCCTACTAAATTTAACCGCCGGCATACCGCCAAGCTTCACATAAAGCTGCAATAGTTCAAACAATGTATTATCTTCTAGAGGAGTTAATCCACTTGGATCCACCAAATTGACCGGATCCCCCCCCACATAGGCATATCGATTGAGCGACCCTAAATCGCTAATATCACCACGAATAGGGTCTTTACTCACAAAGCGACGTAGCTCAGGTGAGTAGTAACGAGCTCGCATATAGATAAGCCCGTTATTGTCTGTGATAACGCCATCACGACCGTTGTAACCAAATGGTGTTGTAATCGCTTGGTTTTGCTCTGCAAACTCTGGCGCATCAAAACGCGTACCAAATGGCGTATACCCATAACGAGCAACTACATCACCATTTTGATCACTAATAGCGACTACAGAACCGCGATAATCGTAGTGGAAGTAATATTCCTGTGAGGTTTGATTTGCTTTGTTACTTCGTTGTGAAACTAAACCATAAGGACTATAAATAAAGTAGTGATAATCTACCGAATCATCAGGGTTCGTTACCTCTTGCCACGCAATTTGCGGTAGACCTAGGTAGTCAGGGAGCAATGAATAACGAATAGTTGTGTCACCACTTTCACTTGAATAGGTTTGTGTATCGCGCATACCTTCAGCATTGTAAGTGTATTGGTGATTGCCAGCACTAGCCAACTGATTTCGGGCGTTAAAGTCTAATGCCATATTACCTACATTGAGTGTATTGCCATCGAGGTCAAAGTCAAAATTTTCTGAATTTTTACTCACAATACGATTATCGGCTGAATAGGTCATAACCTGCTCAGCTAATAGCTCAACAGGTGGTGCAAATCCAGGTGTAATATCTTCCTTAGTAACTTGCCCAATAGCATTGTAGGCATAATGCTGTTCAAGTATTACAGTGCCGTCTGGCGCAGTATCAATACTACTGGTTAGCCTATTTAGCTCGTTGTAGGTGTTTACCAAAACAGTGCCATTTCCACGAATAACTTTTGTAATATTTTGGTTCGCGTCATACTCATACTCAGCAGCGATAACATCCTGATTTAATGCAGAAACAGAAGTTACTAAATTGAGTGCGTTATATGTGTACTGAATTGGGAGGTTAGTATTCCCATTGTTATTGATGTATTGAACCTGTTCTATGTTACCAGCTGCATCTCGAAGAAAGTTAACACCACGGAAGTTATTGTCATTTTGCTTGTATAAACTGACTCTATTTAAGTGGTCATATGTTCTAGTAATCGTAAGTTCATTTTCCGTAATGCTTGTAGCGTTAGCATTTTGGTCATACCCATAATTAATAGTAGAAATAGGGTCTGTTACGCTGATTAGACGTGAAGCTATATCATATTCGTAGCTACTTTGTTGATTGCGCCCATTGGTAAAGCTTTTAACTAAGCCATTTTCATTATATGAATATTGCAGCGATACATCGTCAGCTGTAGTTTCTGTCTCTACTTGAGCATTATTATTAAGGGCAAGCGTACGCGTATCATCAGCTGGTGCGGTAACACTGATAACGTTGTTATCGTTATCGTAGCTTTGCTTTGCAATAAGTGGCTCATCGTTACTGCTTGGGTGAGTAATGCTGATTAAGCGTGAGAGCTTGTCGTATGTGCTGCTCCACACTTGTGATAAGGCATTAGTTGTTTGGGAGGTTTGCCCGAGTAAGTTATATACGAAAGATTGTTTATTACCAACGGCATCCTCCGTTTGTTTAGTGCGATCCATTTCATCAAACGTTGCTTTGATGGTATTACCTTTAGCATCACTGGATTCAATTAAGTTGCCATTTTCATCAAATTCGGCTTTAACTATATTCCCTAATGCATCGGTTGTTTCGATAACGCGACCAAGCGCATCACGCTTTATTTTGATGGTATTGCTATTTGGATCGGTACTCTCGATTAACAGACTCTTACCATCATATTTATATTGATAAACTATATCCTGAACGTTTTGATTAAGACTGACGATACGCTTTTCTATTAGATCGCCTTGACCATTATAGTTGTACAGCGTTTGAGCCGCGGTGCTAGAAGTGCCGCTATTACAACGTTTATCGCAATACTCTATAACATTGCCTCTGGCGTCATAGACCCATGTTTCAAATAATCCGAGAGGATCAATTTTTCTAGTCACTCGGCCCAAGCCATCGCGTTCATAGCTAGTATTATTACCTTGAAAATCAGTTTCAGACTCAATAAAACCATCAGCATCATGATAAATACTGCGAGTGTATCCTTCGGGGTTTGTCTCACTCGTTAATAAGCCATTTGTATAACCATAGTATGTGGTTCTGCCTTCAGGTGTGGTTACGCTTGATGGCTGATTATTTTCGTTATAGGTAAATGAGGTAATTAACCCAAGTGCGTTTGTTATGGATTCAACATTATTAGTACCAGTTACGTAGCTATAAAGGGTTTCTTCCCCTAGTGCATTTATATGTTTAATAGTATTGCGTTTAGAGTCATACTCTTTTTTATCAACAGCACCGTCTGGCATTGCTAATTCGGTAATATCACCAAACTCTGTATACGCCATGCTGGTGGAATAACCACGGCCATTAGTAACAAGCGTTGGTTTTCCTTCTTCGTTGTATTCAAAGTTTTGCTCATGAGAAAGGGCGTTTACTTTTTTAACAAGCTGATAATTTTTATCAAAGGTTTTTTGAGTGATTTCACCGTTTCTATCATTGATAGTTGTAATAACGTGTTCATCGGTTTCTTGATAAGATAGGCGAAGCGGTAAATTATCATCACGCGAATCTTCTTGCTCAGTTGCACGACCTTTATTGTCGTATGTAGTCGTACTAACTAAGATAGAATTTAGGAAATGGTCAACGATCTGATCAAGGTTGTTGTAGGTGAACTCTTCAACCATACCATCAGCATGAGTAATTTTGGTTAATTGCTTGTTTTCATAGCTTAAACTAACAAATCTGCCTGCTGTAGTTGAGGCTTCAACCAAGAAACCGTCATTGTTATATATGTAGGTAATACCTACATTACTTACAGGCTCATAGGCTCTTTTCAAGCGACTTTGTGCATCAAACTCAAAGTTAGTGCCTTGTCCTAGGTGGTTCTCTATACGAGTTAGGAAATTAAATTCGTTGAAAATATAAGTTAAGCGATTACGTCGTTCAACTTTGAATGTGCCGTCTTCAAGTTTGGTTAGTTTATCTAAACGACAGCCAAAGCTTTCTGTGTTATATGTGCCATCACCTTTAGGATTAAACTTATGCTGTTGATTATCAGACCACCAAATAGTGACGTCGCCATTTGGTGCTTCTGCTATTTGCGCCGCATAGGCATTAGCAAAGTCCCAACCCACTCCAATTCCGCTTTGACCACGAATAAGTGAGTTATAATTGATAGCAAACGTAACAGGTACAACACCATTTGCGGTAAGTAGCCGCTTATTTTCAACCTTAGCGCCGTTGCTTGCAAGGATAGGGTTTGAGTCTTCGGTAATAGTAGCTGCTGTTATTTCACAATCAGATATTTTTTGAGGTGCAGTTTCAGCCCCTTCATAACCAGAAACTACTTCTTCCGTTTCTTGAGGCTGCACAACGGGAATAGTATGTGTAAACACACTTTCATTACCGTTTTCGTCAGTTGCAATGAATTTAAGTGTTAAATCACTTAAATCGTTATTGGTACGAGTGTATGAAAACGCGATATCTTGTCCGAATGGGTTACTTACATTAACTTTACGATCGAGGTTGTTATCACCCTCCCAGTCGGCTTGAATGCTGACAAGATCGCCATCTACATCTTTACTTTTCACTGTTATAGTAAATTGCTTATTTAATATAACGTAAGGAGGTATATTATCGCTCCAGACTAACGGGGCATTAGAGTTAACTGGTGGCGTTACTTCAACATGCCAATATTCACTACCAGCAAGTACCTTATGCTTGTTTTCATTTTGAGTATCTTTTAAGTAAAAACGTTTTTGTCCGTGTACGTTAGGTGTGCATGACATAGTAATTACAGACTCCGAAGAGCTTAGCAATTGGCAATGATCATTAGTACCTTCAATATTACCAATGGTCGTATTTGTTAAGTTTTCGCCTACTAATGTAAACACTGTTGCTGTATCTTGAGGTACAAGTTTAGGACTAAAGTCAATTAAACGAGTTTCTGTGTTTGGTTCTTCTTGCTCTATAAAGGTTGCTGAAATCGTTAAGTCTTCTTTTATCAATAATTCGCAAGCAGCTGCTTTACAGTCATTCGGCTGAGGTTCATGATCATAATTCCATTCGCTAAACTGCCAACCTTTGGCTGGGCTTGCTACTAAAGTTACTTTGGTATCATTTTCATATTGATAGCTACATGTGCTACCACAATCAATCTCATTGGTTGGAGAGCTGAATACTTCACCTTGGCCTGAGTAGTTTACAGATAATATAGAGCTGTTTTCACGGACTCCTTGAATATCTACCGTCCAATTTTCAGAGCCCGCAAGGCGCGCGCCCCCAGATTCGGCTTTGACATAGAAATCTTTGCTGCCTTCAACGTTGGGGGTACAAGAGAATTCTGCTTGAGTTGAAGAGCGGCTGACACGGTC
>NZ_JBHZRV010000006.1:0-210235 GCF_043641955.1 Pseudoalteromonas atlantica | reverse complement strand
CAATATTAGCGATAACGGTACTTGGAATATTGGTGCCATAAACAGTGAATGTTGTGGCTTTATCGACGATGGCTGAAGTTGGTGTGAAGCTGGTTAAGTTAGCTTGAACCATATGAGGAATGGAAGAAAAAAAAGTAAAACTAACTATTTTCAATAAATATTTCACTAGGGATAGTCCATAATCTTAAAGTGTTGATTACAATGGTTGCACATATTTTTACATTTGTTAACTTTTTTGAGGGGTTATATGGTTTTATTTTTATAATAGAGGTGTTTGAATAATAGTTAGATTGTGTAGCCTATATTACCCATGTCCTATAAAACAAATTCATCCTTAGGGTTCAGAAATTTGCCTAGGCTCATATACAACAAAAGCAACACTTTTAGTAAACTGTTTTAGATCAGACAGTAATGAAATACCCTATAGTTTGTTAGTGAGGCGTATTTTCATAACATCAGTTCTTGTGTTTTGTAGTGTGTTTAAAAAGTTAAGCGTAATAATTTATTTTACTTCGTCATAAAATGGAGTGCCTGAGTCTTCCTTTGCTCTTTTTAGTTGTTTAGTGCTGAATAGGCATAATATAAGTTTGCGAAACAAGGCTAAAAACATACGTGTATCTTGGCATGTATTTGCTCTAAGAAATAATTTTTAGTATCAACTAAATTAAAAATGGCAGTTAGGAAAATTACAAGATTAATGAACACATAAAATTACATTTGCATCAACATTAAAACATCTATTTATATGAGACTTTGATTGCTTATATATGGGATTAAATTAAGTAAGTATATTGAACAATATAAAAAGAAAACCCAGCCGAAGCTGGGTTTTTATAAGCGAGGTGCTTAGGGGAATGATTACATCATGCCGCCCATGCCACCCATTCCGCCCATGCCACCCATATCAGGGGCACCAGCTGGCTCATCTTTTGGGATTTCAGCAACCATGGCTTCAGTGGTGATCATAAGACCCGCAATCGAACCTGCAAATTGTAGTGCAGAGCGCGTTACTTTAGTTGGATCTAGGATACCCATTTCAATCATGTCGTTGTATTCGCCAGATGCTGCGTTGTAACCGTAGTTACCTTCGCCGCCTTTAACTGCGTTAATTACTACAGACGCTTCGTCACCTGCGTTAGTTACGATTTGACGAAGTGGTGCTTCCATAGCACGAAGTGCTACTTTGATACCGTGGCTTTGGTCTTCGTTGTCGCCTACTAGTGCAGCTAGTTTGCTAGCAGCACGTACTAGTGCAACACCACCACCAGGCACTACGCCTTCTTCTACCGCTGCGCGAGTTGCGTGTAGTGCATCTTCTACGCGGTCTTTTTTCTCTTTCATTTCGATTTCAGTTGCTGCGCCAACTTTGATTACTGCAACACCGCCGGCAAGTTTTGCCATACGCTCTTGTAGTTTCTCTTTGTCGTAGTCAGACGTTGCTTCTTCGATTTGTGCTTTGATTTGTGAAACACGACCGTTGATGCCATCTTCTTCGCCAGCACCGTCGATGATAGTTGTATCATCTTTAGTGATTACTACGCGTTTAGCTGTACCTAAGTCTTCGATTGTTGCTTTTTCAAGCTCAAGACCGATTTCTTCAGAGATAACAGTACCGCCAGTTAATACTGCGATATCTTGTAGCATTGCTTTACGACGGTCGCCAAAACCAGGTGCTTTAACAGCTGATACTTTAACGATACCGCGCATGTTGTTGACTACCAGTGTTGCCAGTGCTTCACCTTCAAGGTCTTCAGCAATGATAAGTAGTGGCTTGCTTGCTTTAGCAACTGCTTCTAATGTAGGAAGTAGCTCACGGATGTTCGATACTTTTTTGTCTACAAGTAGAATGAATGGGTTATCTAGTTCAACCGCGCCTTTTTCTGCGTTGTTGATGAAATACGGCGATAAGTAACCACGGTCAAACTGCATGCCTTCTACAACATCAAGTTCGTTCTCAAGTGATTGACCTTCTTCAACAGTGATAACACCTGTATTACGGCCTACTTTTTCCATCGCTTCTGCGATGATGTCGCCAATCTCTTTATCAGAGTTAGCTGAAATAGTACCTACTTGAGCAATTGCTTTAGTGTCAGCACATGGTACTGAAAGTTCTTTAAGCTCTGCAACAGCAGCGATGATTGCTTTATCAATACCGCGCTTAAGGTCCATTGGATTCATGCCTGCAGCAACTGCTTTTAGGCCTTCATTTACAATAGATTGTGCTAAAACAGTAGCGGTAGTTGTACCGTCACCGGCTGCATCATTTGCTTTAGATGCAACTTCTTTCACCATTTGTGCGCCCATGTTTTCAAACTTGTCTTCAAGTTCGATCTCTTTTGCCACTGATACACCATCTTTAGTGATCACTGGAGCGCCAAATGATTTGTCTAATACAACGTTACGACCTTTAGGGCCTAAAGTTACACGAACTGCGTTTGCTAAGATGTTTACGCCAGCTAGCATTTTACCGCGTGCGTCACCTGCAAAAAGTACTTCTTTTGCTGCCATGATTTTTTCCTCTAAATTCTTAAATGTTTGTTAAACGAAAAGTAGGTTTAGCCTACAATGCCTAAAATGTTGTCTTCACGCATGATCAGGTACTCTTGACCTTCGATCTTTTCAGCTTTTTCAACATATGAGCCGAATAACACAGTGTCACCGACTTTAACTTCTAATGCTCTCACATCACCGTTATCTAGAGTACGGCCATTACCAACAGCGACAACTTCTCCGCGCGTTGATTTCTCAGCAGCAGAGCCAGTTAATACAATACCGCCAGCAGACTTGGTTTCTTCTTCTAGACGCTTAACGATCACGCGATCATGTAAAGGACGAATGTTCATTTGTTTAGTTCTCCTAACAGTTTCTGAACAGGACAGAAAAAAGTTTTGTGTGTACTCGTGCAGCTAAGTCAGTTGTATTTAACTGCATCGATTTAGTTGTACTCAGTAATGGGGGTAATGCGGAAAAATCCAAGAGAAAAAAATAAAAATTTTAATCTTTTCTCTCGTATTCACCATCAATCGTAGTTGGTTCGCTCATTTTACGCGGTTCAGGCTCTTGTTGGGTCTGCTGCGTAAACGGTGAAGGACCTTGCTGCATACCTGCACTCATACGAACAGTTGCTTGGCTAGCAAGTCCTGCGGCTAGCTTATTGCGAATCGCTGGAGTGAGTAGTAAAAAGCCGAATATATCGGTCATAATGCCAGGGGTTAGTAATAAAACACCTGCGATAATTACACATAATCCGGTAAATAATTCTTTGGCGGGCATCTGACCTTGGGCCATTTGCGTTTGCACATTTTGCAGTGCGCCCATGCCTTGTTGTCTAACTAGTTTTGCACCGCAGATAGCAGTTAAAATCACTAGTGCAATAGTGGCAAAACCACCAATTACATCGGCTACTTGAATGAGTAACGCGATCTCAATAATTGGTACGAGAATAAATAACAAAAATAAAAATCTAAACATAAAGCTCTCTAAAGTGTGCTCACGTAACATCGTGATGAAATATAAATATGGGTTATCAGGTCTTTTTTCAATAGTAAACGTATAGCGTTAGTACATCGCTACACTTTGCTCTAGCTATCAGCTACTATGAGTTGGGCACAATTAACAATTAAAGGTTCAATATGATGACAACTCATTTTCGACTAGTTTTTACCACGTGTGAAAACGCTACCGAGGCGCGTGCTATGGCTGAGCAGTTGGTAAGCTTAAAATTAGCCGCGTGCGTTAGCATTTTACCTAATGTTGAGTCAGTTTACATGTGGGAAGGTGAAGTAACGCAAGCTACAGAATGTAAGCTGCTGATAAAAACTAAGTCTGAAAAAATGAATCAAGTTATCCAAACTATAAAGCAGTTACATAGTTATGAGATTCCTGAAATTCAGGTGGTTGATGTATCAACGGGCAATTTAGCCTATTTTAATTGGATGGATGAGGTACTTAATTAATGCGGTTTTTTTTTGTTTTGTTATGTGCGCTGTGGTTACTACCCGCACACGCAACCAATAATGTTTTAAGTGATTTATTAAAGCCTGCAGAGCACACTTTTTTACCTGTTGACCAAGCTTTTTCTTTTGATTTTGATCAGCAAGGTACGACCTTATTTATTGGTTGGGACATCGCACCCGGTTATTATCTTTATAAAAAAAAGCTCGAAATAATTGCTAAAGACGCTGAAATTAAACTTCCTGAACTAGGTGATGGAGTGGTCATTGAGGACGAGTTTTTTGGTAAAACCGAAGTCTTCTTTGATTCATTCAGTGTAGTAAGTAAGCTAGCAAACGTAAAAAAAGACGCCGTTGTTAAAATTCGTTATCAAGGTTGTGCTGAAGCCGGGCTTTGCTACCCACCAGAGATCATTACTGTTCCATTGAGCATGATTGCTGGTGAAAGCACGGCCCAGAATGTGAATGATAATGCAGTTTCTAATGCGTTTACTGCGTTAGATAGTGAGTCAACAACGACCAACAAAAGTACTGATACACAACAAGCTGAGTCAGATAAAGAGCTAAACTTTACTGAAAAACTGGCATCACAAGGCTTGCTAACTAATTTAGCTATTTTCTTTTTAGTAGGAATTGGCTTGGCATTTACGCCTTGTGTATTTCCTATGTTTCCTATCTTGTCGAGTTTGATTGCTGGACAACAAAATCTCTCTACAAAAAAAGCGTTTGCTCTGTCGTTTGTGTACATTCAGGGCATGGCAGTAACCTATGCGGCGCTTGGTCTTGTGGTTGCTGCGTTAGGTGGCCAAGTGCAAGGTTATTTACAGCATCCCTATGTGTTAATTAGCTTTAGCTTATTATTTGTATTACTTGCTATGTCGATGTTTGGTTGGTACGAGATTAAGCTACCAAGCTCCATGATGAATAAGCTAACGCAGGTAAGTAATAATCAAAAAGGCGGCAATTATATTGGCGTATTTTTAATGGGGGTTTTGTCGGGTCTAATAGCTTCACCTTGTACCACCGCACCATTATCAGCAGCACTGTTATTTGTTGCGCAAAGCGGTGATTATTTAGTCGGCGGTTTAACGCTTTATGTTTTAAGCCTTGGTATGGGCATACCATTATTGCTGTTAGGTACCTCAGGCGGTAAGTTACTGCCTAAAGCGGGTGGTTGGATGGAGCAAGTTAAAACCTTATTTGGTTTCATTATGTTGGTTGTGCCATTAATACTGCTCGAACGTATTGTTGATTTTGACATCATATTATTAATGGCTGGCTTACTCGCATTAGCGACAGCGCTTTATTTACATTATTGGCAGAGCGGCCAAAGCCAAGGTAAGCTCAAAACAGTACTATGGTTTGCTGCAACGATATTGGTGATTACCGGTGCGAGTTTGACTAAAAACTACATTTGGCCAGCACCAACTATTACCGCCTCCACTGAGCAACAATCACAAAAGCGTGAATTTAAATTGGTTGCTGATTTAGCTGAACTCAAGCAAGCAATTAGTGATGCCAATGATGAAGGTCGTTTGGTGATGGTAGATCTGTATGCTGAGTGGTGTGTTGCTTGTAAAGAGTTTGAAAAATACACCTTCCCTGAACAAAATGTGCAAGCCGAGTTTGCTCATTTTGAGTTATTAAAGATTGATCTCACTGAAAGCGATGAAACCACCATTGAAGTGATGGAAGAATATACGGTATTTGGTTTACCAAGTATCTTGTTCTTTAATACGCAAGGTGAAGAGCTTGCAGCGCAACGTGTGACAGGCTTTTTAGACGCAGACGACTTTACTGAACAGCTTATAAATGTTCGTGAGTATGCTAAATAACTACTTTTTGTACAATTTAATACAACGCCACTCTCTGTAGTGGCGTTTTTGTTTCTTGGGTATACCTAGTCATTAGACCAGTATTTTGCTGCTATTTACATCGAACTGGCTATAATAGGTGGTTAACGTGAGAAATACTTGTTATTTTATGTTTAACCCCAAGCTAATTAGTGGGTTTTATAGTAAAAATGGCTTAACTCATTATTTATAGGATTATCGCGTATTATGGCTGCAAAATTTAAGATTTTTGTTCTAAATGGCCCTAACTTAAATATGCTTGGTAAGCGTGAACCAGAGAAATATGGTTCACAAACACTGGCTGAGATTATGAGCGAACTAACAACCGTTGCCCATGGTCTAGATGTTGAGTTAACGCATTTTCAAAGTAATAGTGAGCAAGCTTTAATTGAGCATATACATAGTGCTTGGCAAGTTATTGATTGCATTATTATCAATCCAGCAGCATTTACGCATACAAGCGTAGCTTTACGTGATGCATTGCTGAGTGTTGATATCCCGTTTTATGAAGTGCATTTAACCAATGTGCATGCGCGGGAAGCGTTTCGTCATCATTCGTATTTTTCGGATGTAGCACAAGGCGTGGTATGTGGATTAGGTGCAATGGGTTATCGCGCAGCATTAGAAGTTGCTGTAGGCCGGTTGCAAAACGCAAATTAATTTTAAACACACAAACTAGAAGGCGGGTCGTTCATGGATATTCGCAAGATCAAAAAACTAATTGAACTAGTAGAAGAGTCAGGTATTGCTGAATTAGAAATCACCGAAGGTGAAGAATCAGTACGTATTAACCGTAATAACATGAGCGCAGGTCCTGCTTACGCTCCACAATATGCTCCTCAGTACGCACCAGCTCCAGCAGCGGCACCAGCACCTGCGGCTCCAGCAGCATCAACTGAAGCAGCAGCGCCAGCAGCAGCAACCGGTCATCAAGTATTATCACCAATGGTTGGTTCTTTTTATGCAGCAGCATCACCAGAAGCGCCTGCATATGTTGAAGTGGGTTCTAAAGTTAATGTGGGTGACACACTTTGTATCATCGAAGCAATGAAAATGATGAACCAAATTGAGTCAGACAAAGCCGGTACAGTAAAAGCTATTTTAGTTGAAAATAGTGAGCCAGTAGAATTTGATCAACCTTTATTCATCATTGAATAATAGCGCAACCTTAGAGGCCAACTCTCATGTTAGATAAAGTAGTCATTGCAAATCGAGGTGAAATCGCACTTCGTATATTGCGCGCCTGCAAAGAGCTTGGGATCAAAACTGTTGCTGTGCATTCAACGGCGGATCGCGATCTTAAGCACGTATTGTTAGCAGATGAAACCATCTGTATCGGTAGACCTTCAGCAACTGAAAGTTACTTAGACATTCCGCGTATTATTGCGGCAGCTGAAGTAACTGATGCGGTTGCTATTCACCCAGGTTACGGTTTCCTTGCTGAAAACGCGGATTTTGCTGACCAAGTTGAGCAAAGCGGTTTTGTATTTATTGGTCCTAAGGGCGATACCATTCGCTTGATGGGCGATAAAGTATCGGCAATCAGTGCGATGCGTAAAGCGGGTGTGCCGTGTGTTCCAGGTTCTGACGGTCCAGTATCAGACGATAAAGAACGCAACATGCAAATTGCTAAGCGTATCGGCTACCCGGTAATCATCAAAGCTGCTGGCGGCGGTGGTGGTCGTGGTATGCGTGTTGTACGTAGCGAAGCTGAACTTATTGATTCAATTGCGCTGACGCAACAAGAAGCAAAGCAGTTCTTCGGTAATAGCATGGTTTACATGGAAAAGTTCCTTGAAAATCCACGTCACATCGAAATTCAAGTACTTGCGGATGGCCAAGGCAATGCGGTTCACTTAGGTGAGCGTGATTGTTCAATGCAGCGTCGCCACCAAAAAGTAGTTGAAGAAGCGCCAGCGCCAGGTATCACAGCTGAAGTACGCAAGTTCATTGGTGAACGTTGTACCCGTGCATGTATCGAGATTGGTTATCGTGGTGCCGGTACGTTTGAGTTCTTATATGAAAACGGCGAGTTCTACTTCATTGAAATGAATACCCGTATTCAGGTTGAGCACCCTGTAACTGAAATGGTTACTGGTGTTGACTTAATAAAAGAGCAGTTAAAAATTGCTGCTGGTCAGCCGTTGTCATTTACACAAGATGATGTGGTTATTCGTGGTCACGCTATTGAATGTCGTATCAATGCAGAAGATCCTGAAACGTTTATTCCTTCGCCGGGTAAAATCACCCGTTTCCACCCTGCAGGTGGTTTAGGTATTCGTTGGGATAGCCATATTTATGCTGACTATAAAGTACCACCACACTATGACTCAATGATTGGCAAGCTCATTACTTACGGTGAAAACCGTGATGTGGCGATTGCCCGTGCACGTAATGCATTAAATGAGTTAGTGATTGACGGTATTAAAACCAATACGCCTTTACACAAACGTATTCTAGCCGATGAAAACTTCCAAAACGGTGGTACTAACATCCACTATCTTGAGAAAAAATTAGGCTTATAAACGTGTTATAACTGTTTATATGTAAAAAACCGGCAACTTTTGAAGTGACCCCCAATAGTTGGAGATTCCAATTACTGGGGGTTTTTTGTGTTTGAAATGCAATAAGAGCGGCGTGCTCGCCATACAAAAATAATCTGGTATGATTAAGTGTGATGTTTTTATATTTTTCATGAGGTAGTAATGGCCCAAAGTGTTGGTTTTCAACTTGCTGATGAAGCAGCAACGGTCGCAATGGGTAATAAGCTTGCAAGTTTAACTGGGCAAGGCGTGGTTATTTATTTACATGGTGATTTAGGTGCCGGAAAAACCACATTAACACGGGGTATAGTGCAAGGGTTTGGTCATCAAGGTAAGGTTAAGAGTCCGACCTATACATTAGTTGAACCTTATGAGTTAGCAGCAGCTAATGTTTATCATTTTGATTTATATCGTCTAGGTGACCCTGAAGAGCTAGAATATATGGGTATCCGCGATTACTTTTCAGATGATGCTATTTGTGTTGTTGAATGGCCCGAAAAAGGCGGGGAGTTTATACCTGTTCCTGACTTAGATATTACTATGCGCTATGTTGGTGAGGCCCGTGAAATTGAAATTTGCAGCGTGAGTCAGCGCGGTAAAGCAGTAGTAGAGCAATTAATTCGAGATTAAAAATAATAATTAAAGGTGTAATGGATCAGATGAGTCGAGTAGTCATTAAGTGGGTGTGTGCTTGTTTGTTATTTGCAATAAGCCAGGGGGTTATTGCACAAAACACTATTAATAGTGTGCGTGTGTGGCCGTCTCCTGATAGCACTCGTGTTGTTTTTGATTTAACTGACAAACCAGACTTTAGCTACTTTATGCTGAAGAATCCGTTACGCCTCGTGGTTGATTTAGAACATACTAATAAAATTAAAGACCTGCCTAGCATCCCTAAAAAACATCAAATTGTTAGTAAATTGCGTTATTCCAAAGCTAAAAATAGTAAAGGTGTGCGTTTTGTTTTTGAACTAACGGGCGCAGTTAAACCTGTATTATTTGCTTTGGCTCCAACGGGGCCATATAAAAACCGTTTAGTGGTCGACCTTTACGATAAAGAACAAGCAAAACCAGTAGCGCAAAGTAGTAATACCGCAGTGAAAAAACGTGAGTTAAGTAAACAACGCGACATTGTGATTGCTATTGATGCAGGCCATGGTGGCGAAGATCCAGGCTCTATAGGGCCATCAGGGACCTATGAGAAAACGATTACATTGCAAATAGCAAAACGTTTAGAGCGGATGATTGATGCCGAAAAAGGTATGATTTCTAGAATGGTTCGCCGAGGTGATTACTTTGTTAATTTAAACACCCGAACTAGTCGTGCACGAGAGAAAAAAGCAGACTTTTTTGTATCAATCCATGCCGATGCGTTTACTAGTCCTCAGCCAAGTGGTGCGTCTGTGTGGGTGTTATCATTGCGCCGTGCCAACTCTGAAATTGGTAAATGGCTTGAGGATAAAGAAAAACATTCTGAACTTCTTGGTGGTGCAGCTGGCGTAATAAAAAATACTGCCAGCGAGAAATACTTAGCGCAAGCGTTACTTGATATGTCAATGGATCACTCTATGAAAACGGGCTTTAGCGTTGCTGAAGAAGTGATGGATGAACTAAAAAAAGTAGCTAAAATGCACAAAAAGCGCCCGCAAGCGGCAAGCTTTGGGGTATTAAAGTCACCAGATATCCCGTCAATTTTGGTTGAAACTGGGTTTATTTCTAACCCACGCGAAGAGCGTTTATTAAAAACAGCGGACTATCAAGAGCGGCTGGCTAAAGCGATTTTTACTTCATTGAAAAATTATTACCTTAAAAACCCGCCAGATGATTCGTTATTTGCATCATTAAAGTCGCAACACCCGACCACTCATAAAGTGCGCCCTGGAGAGTCATTAAGCTTACTTGCGAGTCGCTATGGGGTGAGTGTGAATAAATTAAAACGCGCTAATAAACTCAAATCAAACACCTTGTTTATCGGCCAAGAGCTTGATATTCCAAAAAGTTAAATCGTTAGGATGAGTATGAGTATTGAGATATTACCTGCGCGATTGGCTAACCAAATTGCAGCAGGTGAGGTGGTTGAGAGGCCAGCGTCAGTTGTTAAAGAGTTGGTAGAAAATAGTTTAGATGCAGGTGCGACGCGTATTCAAATTGATATTGAGCGCGGTGGTCATAAACTTATTCGCATTCGTGACAACGGCTCAGGCATTAATAAAGATGAGCTTACATTGGCGCTGTCTCGCCATGCTACCAGTAAACTAAAATCCCTGGATGATTTAGAGAACATTTGTTCACTGGGCTTTCGTGGTGAAGCCTTAGCATCAATTAGTTCAGTCTCTCGATTGACGCTTAGCTCTAAAACAAAAGAGCAAGAGGCTGCGTGGCAAGCTTGTGCTGAAGGTCGCGATATGGCGGTGCAAGTCAAACCTACTGCTCACCCTGATGGCACCACGATTGAAGTAAAAGATTTATTCTTTAATACGCCAGCGCGGCGTAAGTTTTTACGTACTGAAAAGACTGAGTTTAACCACATTGATGAGTTGATTAAGCGGATAGCCCTAAGCCGCTTTGATGTATCGATTACCTTAACGCATAACGCTAAAGTTGTGCGCCAATATCGCGCCAAAACCGATCCCAACCAAGCAATTACCCGCGTTGCGCAAGTTGCAGGCAAAGCCTTTGCTGAGCAAGGTTTGTATATTGAATCCGGTGATACAGGTTTGCAGTTACACGGTTGGGTATTACCTGTGGGCTCTAGCAATAGCACACAATACACCTATGTAAATAATAGGATGATGCGGGATAAACTTATTTTGCATGCCATTCGCCAAGCATTTGAAGAGGTGGCAGGACAAGAAGAGTTACCCGGCTTTGTGATATATATCGATATTGATCCGCGCCAAGTAGATGTAAACGTGCACCCAGCAAAGCATGAAGTACGCTTTCATCAAGGTCGCTTGGTGCATGACTTTATACTACAAGCTGTAAAACAAGTCGTTGTGCCTTTGCAGGATGATTTTGTCGCGCCACAAATACCACCGCAGGCTCAGCCAACTGAGCGCTTTGCAAGTGCGGCGCCTGTTGAGCAAGCTGATGTGTTCGATTACCCAAAAACGCCTTTGCAACCGAGTCAGCCTGTTAGCTATTCGGGTGGAACATCGCGTGCAAGTGGCTCTGCTGCAAGTGGGCTTTCAGGGCAAAGAGAAAGTAAAGCGTCGCTTCATGATGTGAACGCATTTTACCAAGGGGTAAGTGAACAACATGCCGCACACTTTGACAGTGTAGCCACCTCAACAATACAACAAACACCAGCCTCATCGCCTGCACAGAGTATAAGTACAACCTCATTAATAGTTCAACATGACGGCAGCTGTGTTTTCACTGAGCAGCAGCAACTTTATTGCTCTCATTTTAAATATGCTTTAGCCGATTACTGGCAACAGCAAATTACAGAACAAGCAAGCCTAGAGGGTAAGGCATTACTGCTACCCGTTCGCGTAAACATTAGTGCAGACGATCAAAAAATACTAACCGAGCAGCAGTCATGGTTTAATTTACTAGGTTTTGAGCTCAATATTGAAAAGCAATTTGTAATGGTAAAAAAGTTGCCCCATAGTTTGTATTTATTAGATGTAAGCCAAGCCATTGAAGCTTTGCTGCAGGTAAGCAAACAACAACTCGATAACCTAACAGATTGGCTTAATTGGCAGCAGAGCAACGTGCCTGAGCGTTATTTTGCAAGCCAAGCATTTGCAAGCGAGTTACAACAAATGAAAAATAATCCGCAAACAATTCAACGTTTGCGCGAAAAAGCAGTTAAAATAGACTTACATCACTATTTAACACAGCTAGATTAGGGTTAACGCGTTGAGTAATTTACCGGTCATATTTTTAATGGGTCCAACAGCCGCAGGCAAAACTGCGCTAGCTATTGAACTTTGTCAGCATTTAAAAACCGAAATAATCAGCGTTGATTCAGCCTTAGTGTATAAAGATATGGACATTGGTACTGCTAAGCCAAACGCGCAAGAGTTAGCGCTAGCACCCCATCATCTAATTGATATGATAGACCCTGCTCAAAGCTATTCTGTGGCAGATTTTCGTCGTGATGCGATTGAAAAAATTGATCATTTTCATCAACAAGGTAAGGTGCCAGTTCTTGTTGGCGGTACAATGATGTATTTTAAAGCACTCATTGATGGTTTATCGCCGCTGCCAGAGGCATGCCCTGTTATTAGGGCTGAGCTCGAAGCACAAGCACAGCAATATGGATGGCCTGCGCTTTATAAGGAGCTGACTACGATAGACCCACAAGCTGCAGAAAAAATGAGTGAAAACGATTCTCAGCGTATTAATCGTGCGTTAGAGGTTTATCGTTTAACAGGTAAAACAATGACTGAGCTGCAAAAACAAAAGCAGCCAAAATTACCTTATACGTTTCATCAATTTGCTATTGCGCCTGATGATCGCGCTGATTTACATGAGCGTATAGAACAAAGGTTTAAAATAATGCTTGATGAGGGGTTTGAAAAAGAAGTTTCGTCCCTATATCAACGTAATGATTTGCACCCAAACTTACCCTCTATTCGTTGTGTAGGGTATAGACAAATGTGGGATTACATTGCTGGCGAGACAGACTATGATGACATGGTGTTTCGCGGTATTGCAGCCACTCGACAACTTGCTAAACGTCAGTTGACTTGGTTGAGAAGCTGGCCAGAGGTAACTTGGTTAACGACCGGTGATGAAGAAAACTTGCAACGTGTTGTAAGTTCGCTAAGCTAGTAGTAGTTGAATATTTTTTAGCTTTGTTAAATGAGTTCAGCCACTTAATTATAATAACACCTAGAACGAAGGATAATAACATGGCAAAAGGCCAATCGTTACAAGACCCATTTTTGAATGCGTTACGTCGTGAGCGTATTCCAGTATCAATCTTTTTGGTAAATGGCATCAAACTACAAGGTAAGATTCAGTCGTTTGACCAATTTGTAATTTTACTTGAAAACACAGTAAACCAAATGGTGTATAAACACGCCATTTCAACAGTAGTCCCTGCTCGCGCAGTAAACTTCCAAGGTGTTCAAGGAAGTGAAGAAGGTGATGAGCAGCCAGAACCTGGAAATTTTTAAATTAGGAGCGTAATGCTTGTTTGACCGTTATAAAGCCGGCGAACAGGCAGTCTTAGTTCATATTGACTTTCCTCAAGAAGGAGATCGTGAAGATCTTCATGAACTGGAAATGTTAGTATCTTCTGCTGGTGTTAGCAGTTTGGCGGTTGTGCAAGGCAGCCGTCAATCACCACATCCGAAACTATTCGTCGGTAGCGGTAAAGCAGAAGAGATTGCTGAGATTGTCAAAATCCACAATGCAGATGTCGTCATATTCAACCATCAACTCAGACCTTCTCAAGAGCGTAATTTAGAGCTTGTTTGTCAATGTCGAGTGCTTGATAGAACGACCTTGATACTTGATATCTTTGCTCAGCGAGCGCGTACCCATGAAGGTAAGCTGCAGGTTGAGTTAGCACAGTTGCGTCATATGTCGACTCGTTTAATACGAGGTTGGACTCACCTTGAGCGCCAAAAAGGCGGTATTGGTCTACGTGGGCCAGGTGAAACACAGCTTGAAACCGATAGACGTTTACTACGCGCTCGGATTCAAAGTATCCGTGCACGCTTAGATAAAGTAGCTGTGCAACGTGAGCAAGGGCGCAGAGCCCGAAACCGTAATGAAATTCCAACAGTCTCTTTGGTTGGTTATACTAATGCGGGTAAATCTACTTTATTCAATCGCATCACCAACTCAGACGTTTATGCAGCGGATCAGCTGTTTGCAACCCTAGACCCAACATTGCGTAAGCTTGAAATAGGCGATGTAGGTTCAGTCATTCTTGCCGATACGGTTGGTTTTATTCGTCATTTACCGCATGATTTAGTCGCTGCGTTTAAAGCGACCCTGACGGAAACCCGTGAAGCTGATTTACAACTACATGTTGTGGATGTGGCTGATGCACGTCGCAAAGAAAATATAGAACAGGTACAATCGGTTTTAAAAGAGATTGAGGCTGACGAAGTGCCGCAATTACTCGTTTATAATAAAATTGATGCACTGGAAGATGTTGCTCCGCGAATTGATCGTGATGACGAAGGCATGCCTATAAGAGTATGGCTGTCTGCACAAAGTGGCTTAGGTTGTGAGCTGCTTTCAGAGGCGATAAGCGAACTGCTTGCGAAGAAAATGTTCGCACATACACTTAAACTTGCGCCGCAATATGGGCGTTTGCGTGCTTCATTGTTTAGTTTAAACGCTGTGCACGAAGAAGATTTTGATGAACACGGGCAGTGGTTGTTGACCACACGTATGCCAATGGTTGAATGGAACAAATTAAAGAAAGAGTTTGGCCCAGAAATCGATTCATTTATTTTATAGAAGTAAAAATTTACTGCTTGCTGTCGTTTTTAGTATGAGAACGGCAGTATATTTGGTAGATTTAACACAATTACCTAAATTATTTAGATAACAATGGAGTATAGCTATGGCCTGGAATGAACCGGGTAATAATGGCAATGATAAAGATCCGTGGAACAAAAAAGGCGGACGTGATCAAGGCCCACCTGATTTAGACGAGGTGTTCCGTAAGTTCAGCAATAAGTTTGGTGGCATTTTTGGCGGTAATAAATCCGGTAAAGATGGCGGCGGGCTTGGTGGAGCAGGTTTATCATTCGTGCTCATTATTGCTGCAATTGTATGGGCATTGAGTGGTATTTACACTGTTAAAGAAGCTGAGCGTGGTATCGTTTTACAATTTGGTCAATACGACCGAATTGCGCAACCTGGTCTTCGTTGGAAAATGACGTTTATTGAAACGGTTATTCCAGTGGATATTGAGGCCGTTCGTTCATTATCAACATCAGGCTTCATGCTAACTGAAGACGAAAACGTGGTGAGCGTTGAGTTTCAAGTTCAGTATCGTGTTATTGACCCTTACCTTTACAAGTTCAGTGTCACAAATGCTGACTCTAGTTTAGAAGAGGCACTAGAAAGCGCGCTTCGTTATGTTGTTGGTCATTCTAAAATGGACCAAGTTTTAACAAACGGCCGTGAAATTGTGCGTCAACAAACATGGGATGAGCTTGACCAAATCATCGAACCGTACAACTTAGGCTTAGTCGTAACAGATGTGAACTTTAAAGATTCACGCCCACCGGCTGAAGTAAAAGACGCCTTCGATGATGCTATTGCTGCACAAGAAGATGAACAACGCTTTATTCGTGAAGCTGAAGCCTATGCTCGTGAGATTGAACCGCGTGCACGTGGTCAAGTTACACGTATGACACAAGAAGCTGAAGGTTATGGCGAACGTATCATTTTAGAAGCACAAGGTGAGGTTGCTCGTTTTGAGAAACTATTACCAGAGTACCAAGCAGCTAAAAGAGTAACACGTGAACGTTTATACATTGATACTATGCAAGAAGTGCTAGGCAATAGCTCTAAGGTGCTAGTCGATGTGAAAGGCGGTAATAACATGATGTATTTACCACTTGACAAAATCATGGAAAAACAAGGCACGGGTACTCGCGTAGCGTTACCAAGTTCTAGTGATATTAACGACTTACGTAACAAAATAAATACATCACGCAATAGCACTGTGAACTCAGGTTCAGATCGCTTTAGCGCAGATCGCTTTAACGACGGGAGATAAGCGTAATGAAAAACTTTAGTTTAGTTCTATTATTAGCTGCCGTTGTATTGTCTTTTTCATCGGTATTTGTAGTACCAGAAGGGCAAAAAGCAATTGTGATGCTATTTAGTAAGGTACAAAAAGACAGTGACGACAAAGCCATTGTCTACAGCCCTGGCTTACAGTTCAAGGTACCTTTTTTCAGCCAAGTACGTCGTATTGATGCGCGTATTCAGACGCTAGATGGTGCACCTGACCGTTTTGTAACTAGCGAGAAAAAAGACTTAATCGTTGATTCGTTCGTTAAATGGCGTGTAAATGACTTTAGTGCATTTTATCTACGTGCACGTGGTGATAAGCAATATGCTGAAACACTACTAAAGCAAAAAGTAAATAACGGCCTACGTACAAACTTTGGTTCACGTACAATTCGTGAAATTGTATCTGGTGAGCGAAGTGAGTTGATGGCAGAAGCATTAGTTCAAGCGTCTGAAAGTGCCAAAGAGCTGGGTATTGAAGTGCTTGATGTACGTGTTAAGCAAATCAATTTACCACAAGAAGTAAGTAGCTCGATTTTCCAACGTATGCGTGCTGAACGTACTGCTGTGGCAAAAGAGCACCGCTCTGAAGGTCAAGAAAAAGCAGAAACAATTCGTGCAGAAGTTGATCGCCGCGTAACAGTAATGCTTGCTGATGCAGAGCGAAATGCTCGTTCAGTTCGTGGTGCTGGTGATGCACAAGCAGCAGCGATTTACGCAAATGCTTATAACAAAGATGCTGAGTTCTTTAGCTTCGTTCGTTCATTAGAAGCCTATAAGCAAACGTTTAAAGATAAGCAAGATGTGATGGTATTATCACCTGATAGCGACTTCTTTAAATATATGAAGGGCGCTACAGCGCAGTAATCTTTTCCTTCATAATTAGACCAAATCCAAACCCTGTGTATACAGGGTTTTTCTTTTAGTAAAACGAATTTTTATGAATAACTTAATGTTATTCAACCAGTTAATTTTTATTGTAGGTATTGCTTTTGCCTCTCGCAGAAAAAATAACCTAAACGGGGTGATCTTTGCCCTCATTTTCTGGTAAAATCTCGTCCTAATTTTTTCTAAGTGAATTTACAATGGGCAAAAACGTTGTTGTATTAGGCACCCAATGGGGTGACGAAGGTAAGGGTAAGGTAGTTGACCTCCTTACAGACAAAGCATCTTTAGTAGTTCGTTACCAAGGTGGCCACAATGCAGGGCATACTTTAGTAATCGGCGGTGAAAAGACAGTTTTACACCTTATTCCATCGGGTGTATTACGTGACAATGTTAAGTGTGTGATTGGTAATGGTGTTGTAGTTTCACCAGAAGCGCTAATGAAAGAGATTGGCATGCTTGAAGAACGTGGCGTACCAGTACGCGATCGTTTATTGATCAGTGAAGCATGTCCGCTAATTTTGCCTTTCCACATCGCATTAGATGTAGCCCGTGAAAAAGCACGTGGTAATAAAGCTATCGGTACTACTGGTCGTGGTATTGGTCCAGCTTACGAAGATAAAGTAGCCCGTCGTGGTTTACGCATCGGTGATCTATTCAATCCTGAATTGTTCGCAGCAAAACTTAAAGAAGTATTGGAATACCATAACTTCACATTAGTGAACTACTACAAAGTAGAAGCTGTTGACTTCCAAAAGACATTTGACGATGCAATGGCTGTTGCTGACATTCTTAAAGCAATGGTTGTTGATGTTACTGAATTACTTGATCAAACTCGTCTTGCTGGCGAAAATATCTTGTTTGAAGGTGCACAAGGTACATTACTTGATATCGATCACGGTACTTATCCATATGTAACCTCGTCAAACACTACCGCTGGTGGTGTGGCAACAGGTGCAGGTTTTGGTCCATTAAACCTTGATTACGTGTTAGGTATTATCAAAGCATACACAACGCGTGTAGGTTCTGGTCCATTCCCTACAGAGCTTTACGATGGTGTTGATAAGCAAGACGAAATCGGTAAGCACCTAGGTACAGTTGGCCATGAATTTGGTGCAACGACTGGTCGTCTTCGTCGTACAGGTTGGTTAGATGCAGTGGCAATGCGCCGCGCAGTACAAATTAACTCAATCTCAGGTTTCTGCTTAACTAAACTAGACGTACTTGATGGTTTAGAAACGCTAAAAATCTGTACTGGTTATAAGCTTGAAGATGGCACAATTACTAA
This sequence comes from Pseudoalteromonas atlantica, assembly GCF_043641955.1. Classification (GTDB taxonomy): domain Bacteria; phylum Pseudomonadota; class Gammaproteobacteria; order Enterobacterales; family Alteromonadaceae; genus Pseudoalteromonas; species Pseudoalteromonas atlantica_A. The sequence goes on along the minus strand of NZ_JBHZRV010000006.1, from coordinate 191,994 downwards.
CGTAACGCCACTTGCTGCTGAGGGTTACGAGAAAGTAACACCAGTATACGAAGAAATGCCTGGTTGGTCTGAAAACACAGTCGGCGCGACGTCTGTTGATCAGTTACCTCAAGCAGCGCTTGATTACATCAAACGTATCGAAGAAATCACAGGTGTACCTGTTGATATTATTTCTACCGGCCCAGATCGTGTAGAAACAATGGTATTACGCAGCCCGTTTGCATAAATACTGTTAGTACTAAAAAAGCTGCCTTGTGCAGCTTTTTTTGTGTCTTTATTTCAATATGGAACGATCTTTGTATAAACTTTATTAAGATGGTTTTAAATTTAAAGTGGCCTAAATGCGTTTGTTATCTTGTTTATCATTAGTAGTGTTATCAATGCTGCCTGTAAGTTACGCCAAAGCAGATGAGCCTTTAACAGCTGTGCCTTTGTATACAGAAACAGAGCTGTTAGCCCTGATCAATAAAAATACTCATTTAGCTCGCGTAAAGGCAGATGATTGCCAGTTAGTGCAAGATATTGAAGCAAGAGCCAATAAAATGGCACTGCCGTCTTATCAGTTTTTATATGGCGATATGCTGGCATATGCTGTGTGTGTTGATCGCAATGTTGAGCTAGGTGTTTATTATATGCGCCAAGCTGCAAATCAAGGTTTGGCAGCGGCATTGGAGCAACTTGGTCGCTACTACGATGTCGGCCAACTGGTGCAAAAAGATAAAGCAATGGCAGTCACCTACTTACGTGAAGCCTCAGCACAAGGTAATTTAAAAGCCCAATTAAGGTTAGTGAAGCTATTTAACGATGGCTATGGCAGCCCCCGCGATTATGAAGATGCCTATAGGTGGTTATTTCATGCGATGGTTGCTGACAAGGCAACGCATAAAAAAATAGAACGTGCACTGAGCCAGCTAGCGCAAAAAATGCCTGATAGTGTTATCGCACGCGCTCGCTTACCGATGTAGCTAGTCAGAGTATACCTCCTTAAAATTAGCAGGGCTTTATCGGTACTCGTTGACAAAATTACCACAGCCTTGTATTGTGATGGTATATCATATCTAAACTGTTGATTTTCATAAATATTACTTTTTTTCTTAACCTCATTGTCATTGATAATCACCGTTAGTTTCATAAACCTTCACTAATATTCTCCCCGTACTTTAACTCATCCCCCTTGGGGCTAACGATTCTATATCAAAAACATAGAGACGGGATTTAGAATGAAAATCAATAAAATTGCGACCGCAATTGGGTTTACATTGGCGATATCTGCAGCAGCAAATGCAGGTGTTTTACCGCAAAGCCAAACACAAAGCCAGTGGTACGAAAGTGCTCAAACAACACTTGCGACAAAGCAAAGCCAAGCTCAGGAAGAACAACAAACTAAAGCTAAAAATGTGATCTTGTTCGTGGGTGATGGCATGGGTGTATCAACGTTAACTGCTGCACGTATTTTAGCGGGCCAACGTGAAGGTCAACTGGGTGAAGAAGGGCTGCTTAGCTTTGAAGCATTTCCTTATTCAGCTCAAGTAAAAACATACAATGTGGATGCGCAAACACCAGATTCTGCAGGCACCATGACGGCGATGGCATCGGGTGTGAAAACCGATGTGGGTGTTATTGGTGTGAATGAAAATATTCAACGCGGTGATTGCTCTACTGTATTGGGTAATGAGCTGATCACCACAACAGAGTTGGCTGAAATTAAAGGTTTGGCAACGGGTGTGGTATCTACAGCACGTATTACTCATGCGACACCAGCTGCAACTTATGCCAAATCAGCAGATCGTAATTGGGAAGATGTATCGGATATGCCTGAAGATGCAGTGACCGCTGGTTGTGAAGATATTGCATCGCAGCTAGTGAATTTTGAAAAAAACTTAGAGGCAAGATTCCTAGGCACTGATGTTGATGGCATTGACGTTGTAATGGGTGGCGGGCGTCGTCACTTTTTACCTAAAGATGCTACTTTCAATTCAGACGATGCAATGAGTGAAGTGGAAGGCGATAGAACAGATGAACGCGACTTAACGGCTGAATGGCAAGCAAATTACCCAGATGGTCAATATGTAATGGATAAAGCGGGTTTTGAAGCTTTATCAGCGGATACAAAACAAGTACTGGCGTTATTTAATGAATCACATATGCAGTATGAGGCAGACCGTGAGAACGATATTGCAGGTGAACCTTCGCTATCTGAAATGACAGAGAAAGCTATCAGTATCCTCGGTAACAATGAAAAGGGCTTCTTTTTAACAGTCGAGTCAGGTCGTATTGACCACGCTCACCATGCCGGTAATGCGTATAACGCGTTAAACGATACCATAGAATTTGCTAAAGCAGTTCAAGCAGCGGTTGATAATACCAACCCTGAAGAAACGCTCATTTTAGTGACTGCCGATCACAGTCATGTATTTACGATTGCAGGTTATCCAAAGCGTGGTAACCCAATTTTAGGTAAAGTTGTTGCTGTAGGTAAAGAAGACCCATCACTTGCTGCAGATGGCATGCCTTATACAACGGTAGGTTATGCAAATGGCCTAGGCTTTAGAGATTTAGGTGATGAAACAAACGCAGATGCTGCTTATCTTGAAGGCCCAAATGTAGGTCGTCATGATTTAACCACTATTGATACAACAAGTGCTGGCTTTCACCAAGAGGCAACGGTACCACTTGGCTCTGAAACGCATGCAGGTGAAGACATTACACTTCATGCCAAAGGACCTGGTGCACAACTTGCGCAAGGTGTAGTAGAGCAAAATGTAGTGTTCCACTTAGTTAATCAAGCACTCGAATTAATTAAACAATAATGGCGGCTAACATGAAAAAATTAAACCTATTATCTTTAGCAGTGGTTGTCGCATTAACTGGCTGCTCAGACGACGATAAAGATTATAAAACTCTAGTTGTAAGTAACACTTTGCCAGTAGGCTCTGAGCAATGCGTCAATGGCGGCACAGAAAAGCTTGAAGGTGAAGATACCAATCGTAACGGTGAGCTAGATGCCGATGAAGTATTAACGACTACAGTTACATGTAATGACCCAGCAAGCTCTTTAACGCCTCAGCAGTTAGTGAATTTATCGACTAACCAATGGTTTAAAGATGCAAAAGTGAAGATGGCAACAAGCCAAGACAATATTGAAAAAATAGTAAAAGAATCAGGCAAAGCAAAAAATATTATTTTGTTTGTGGGCGATGGCATGGGCGTATCAACCGTGACAGCGGCACGTATTCTTGCAGGTCAGCTTGAAGGCAAAATGGGTGAAGAACACCTACTAAGCTTTGACACTATGCCGTTCTCTGGTTTTTCTAAAACGTATAATGTAGATGCACAAACTCCTGATTCAGCAGGTACCATGACAGCAATGGCGTCAGGTGTTAAAACCGACGTAGGCGTGATTGGTGTTGATGAAGACATCGTGCGTGGCGACTGTTCAACGGTTGCTGGCAATGAGCTGGTTACTGCGACTGAACTTGCTGAAATTAATGGTTTAGCAACAGGTATTGTATCGACAGCGCGTATTACCCATGCAACACCTGCAGCGACATATGCAAAATCTGCAGACCGTAACTGGGAAGATGTTTCAGATATGCCTGAAGATGCCGTAACAGGTGGCTGTGAAGATATTGCCTCTCAGCTTGTTAATTTTGAAGCCAACTTAGAGTCACGCTTTGCGGGTGTTGATGTAGATGGTCTTGAAGTGGTTATGGGTGGTGGTCGTCGTCACTTTTTACCAAAAGATGCAGCATTTAACTCTGCTGATGCGATGAGTGCCGTTGAAGGTGACCGCACGGATGAGCGCGATTTAACCGCTGAGTGGCAAGCAAAATACCCAACAGGGCAATATGTGATGGACCAAGCTGGGTTCGATAATCTTGATACTGAAAGTGTTTCACAAGTATTTGGCTTATTTAATGAATCGCATATGCAATACGAAGCAGACCGTGCGAATGATATCGCCGGTGAACCTTCATTATCACAAATGACCGCCAAAGCGATTGATGTACTTGATAATAACGACAAAGGTTTTTTCCTTACAGTTGAATCAGGGCGAATTGACCATGCTCATCACGCAGGCAATGCTTACAATGCGTTAAATGACACTATTGAGTTATCAAAAGCTGTTCAAGTGGCTATGGATAAAACCAGTATCGAGGACACGTTGATCATTGTAACCGCCGATCACAGCCATGTATTTACTATTGCAGGCTATCCAAAGCGTGGTAACCCAATTTTAGGAAAAGTGGTTGCGGTGGGTAAGACTGAGCCAAGCATGGCAGCAGACGGTATGCCATATACTACGGTTGGTTATACCAATGGCTTAGGTTACAGAGATTTAGGTGACGAAACGAATGCAGATGCGTCATACCTTGAGGGACCTGCTGTGGGTCGCTTTGACTTAACGTCAGTCGATACAATGAGCCCTGGCTTTCACCAAGAAGCAACTGTGCCACTAGGTTCAGAAACTCATGCAGGTGAAGATGTAGGTGTTTATGCAATAGGCCCAGGTGCACATCTTGTGACAGGCACAAATGAACAAAGCTTCCTGTTCCATGTAATGGATTATGCCGGTGACCTTGTTAAAAACGCAGATGCAAAGTTAACAAAGTAATCATCTGTAAATACATAATTAAAGAGCAACTCACCTGAGTTGCTCTTGTCATAAATATGCCAAATCAACGCGATACAGTTAACCTAATCTAATCAAAGAAAATAAACTCTATGAAATCAATTATTTTATCTATGGTGCTGTTAAGCCCATTCGCTAGTGCCGTTGAGTGCAAAGCCGATAACCAATACCTGCAAGCTAGTTATAAAGTGAGTGAGCAAACTAGCCAGAAATTGCCTAAAAATGAGCTGTCATTCACATTGTGGCGTACACCACGCCAAGTTGCACAACAAAGTGAGCAATTGGTTGAGCTTTGGCGCCAGTTAAGTAATCAGCAAATTCGCCCTATTCGCTATTTTACACAGGCAAAGCGGGGTATTGAATATCAACCTTCTGAAGTAAATGGCCGGTTAGACTTCAGCGGTAAATACCAGTTAGTTAGCGATCAACTTTTAGCAAAAATGCAATTGCAAAGTGAGCAAGGGGAAGGGTGTGATAAAAAGCAGCGCTATCACCTAAAGCAAGCTGATATCGTTATTGAGCTTGTATGGTTGAGTAATCAGCGTTTAGTTGAATCAATGCAGGTTAATAAGGCTAATTACAGCCGCATAATCATATTGCAATCAGTGAGTTTTAACAAGCAAAACGTGCTTGAGCAGTTTGCTAGCTGGGATAAATATCAAACAACCGACTATGCGGACATCGGTGATAATGAAAGCGACCCATTTTTAGCAAAAATGATTAACCTCGGTTTTGTTGAGCATGGCGCAACAGGGTTTTATGATGCAAATGGTAAAACATTAAAAGGCAGTCATCACCATCACTAGTTTTTTAATCAGTAGGTAAGGTAATTAGTTTGTGTTTAAAACTGGCAAAATAAAGTTTCCTCATTTAACTTTAGTGTATCAACAGTAAATTATGAGAAAACCATGAGCACAGATAAAGTTAATCATCCTCAGGGGATATTTTGTTGGTCAGAGTTATGCACGCACAACTGGGTCTCGGGTAAAGCGTTTTACACTGAATTGTTTGAGTGGGGCAGTGATGACCAACCAATAGGGGAAGATTTATATTACACCATGTTGCAAAAGCAAGGTGATGATATTGCTGCCATATATCAGATGCCAGCAGAGCAAAAAGCGGCTGATGTACCAAGCCACTGGCTCACGTATATTGCCGTTGACGATGTTGATGCCCTAGCAACAAAAGCCAAACAATTGGGCGCTGAGATAGTTGCAGGCCCTCATGATGTCATGGATGCGGGGCGTATGGTGCTTATAAACGAACCTGGCGGCGCTATGTTTGCCTTATGGCAAGGTAATCAGCATGTTGGATGCCAGCGTTTAGGTGAGTTAAACACACCGTACTGGCACGAGCTGGCCAGTAGGGATAGTGGAAAAAGCCGCGAGTTTTATTGTCAACTATTAGGCTGGGAAAGTGAAATTAAGCCGATGGAAGGCATGGATTACACTTTGTTTAATGTCGCTGGCAAGCCTGTGGCAGGCATGATTGAAATGACCGAAGAGTGGCCAGCTGATATTCCTGCTCATTGGATGATTTATTTTGCCGTCAGTAATTGTGATGAGGCAGCAACAAAAGCGCAGCAGCTAGGTGGTGAAGTGTGTGTGCCTCCTACAGATATCCCTGAGGTGGGGCGCTTTAGTGTGATAACAGACCCGCAAGGGGCTGTGTTTTCAATTATGACCTCAGCAATGGATGATGTTAAATGCGGTTAGTTTGAGCATTTCATTTTATAAATTTACCAAAATAAGCGCTACGGCGCTTTTTTTATTTTTGTTTGCCCCAAGTTCATTATTATCATTTTTTTATTGGAGCTAACTTATGACAAAGCACGTGGTGATTACAGGCGCAAATAGAGGTATTGGCTTAAATTTATGTCAGCAATACTTAGCAAAAGGCTATCAGGTTACAGCAATAGTTCGCCAGCCAAGTGATGAGTTAAAAGCGCTCGATGTAACAGTCATTAGTAATATTGATGTTGCAAATGAGGGCGATATTGTAACGCTACAAAACCAGTTGCATGGTCATAAAATTGATCTACTAATAAATAATGCCGGTGTGTTTTCAAATGAAAGCCTAGCAGATATGGACTTCGCTGCTATTAATAAACAGCTCGCAATTAATGCGGTTGCGCCAATTAGGGTTACTCACGCACTACTTCATAGCTTAGGTGTTGATGCGAAAGTCGCGATGATTACCAGTCGTATGGGGTCGATTGCTGATAACGGATCAGGTGGATACATTGGTTATCGCATGTCTAAGGCCGCACTCAATGCAGCATCTGTAAGTTTAGCTCATGAGCTAAAAGGTAAAAAGATAGCGGTAGGGCTTTTCCACCCGGGCTTTGTACAGACTCAAATGGTCAATTTTGCCGGTGACATTTCACCAGAGCAAGCTGCAGAGCGCTTAACTAAACGTATTGATGAACTCAACCTAGAAAATACCGGCGGGTTTTGGCATTCAAACGGTGAAACTTTGCCTTGGTGACAGTGGATATATCCGTATCAATAGTGGCGGCTTTAAAACGCGCCGCTATTAAAAATCTTTCCCTAATTCTGATCCTATTTTTTGCTATAATCGTTGCTATGTAAGCCCAAATCGTACCTTTTAGAGAGCCGCACATGGAATTAGAGCAAAATAGTAATGAATTAGCGCAAAATAGTAACCTAACCCTTGCGTTATTTCTTTTTGATGAAACGTTAAATCAACGTGATTTAGAGCAGCCTGATTTATTATTAACAATCGTATTAGACGATGAACTATTAACACAGCTTTGCCAAAACCCAAGTGTTGACAGCAGTATCGGGATCACTATCAACGAATACCAATTAGAAGCACCGAATGAAGCCTTTGCTGCATTGACTAAACAGGCTCACCAAGCACAATTAACACTCACACACGGGCCATTACTCAGTGCAATGTTAGATGCTGACAATGACATGACCTTTGTATCGCCGCAAATGGACATGATGCCAACATTTGACCTAGGTGATGAGGACGAGTAAACGCATGAAAAAATCCTTATTGCTAAGCGTTGCGATTATTATATTAACAGGTTGTGCATATCTTGGGGCTGCTCATTACGATGAACTATTTGGGCCCGAAAATGTTCAACAGCGAATTGTAGAGCATGACTCAGGCGCTGGACGCGAGTTTTTACAGCATGTACAGCCTGTATTAGATAACCGATGTGTTGTTTGTCATGGTTGTTACGACGCCCCTTGCCAATTGAAGTTATCATCACCAGAAGGTATTGACCGTGGGTTAAGTAAAGAATTAGTGTATGACGGCACGCGTTTGCTTGCTTCAAAGCCTAGCCGCTTACTTTATGATGCAACTGACACCGCAGGGTGGCGTGAGAAAAACTTTTCACCGGTACTTAATGAGCGTGGTCAAACAGAGCAAGGTAATTTAGCAGGCAGTGTTTTATATAACAGTTTAGTGCTAAAAATGAGTTCACCTTTGCCAGACGAAGAAGTATTGGGCGACGAATTTGATTTTGCACTAGATCGCACCCAGTCATGCACGGGCATTGAAGAGTTTGATCGTTTAGCAAAAAACCAACCACATGCAGGCATGCCATATGGCCTACCAGGTATTACCCGAAGCGAGTTTAAACACTTAGAAAAGTGGCTGAAAAGCGGTGGTAAAATGGCTCATATTAAGCCACCTAGTAAAGAGGCAACTGCGCAAGCTCAACGATGGGAAAGTTTTTTAAATCAAGACAGCTTAAAGTATCAACTGGCTGCACGGTATATATACGAACATTGGTATTTAGCGCATATATACTTTGAGCAAAAAGGTGAACAAAGCTTTTTCAAACTAGTACGCTCAAGTACGCCACCAGGGCAAGCAATTAAACTTATTAACACGCGCCGTCCGTATGATGATCCAAAAGTTGATCGTGTTTATTACCGCTTGATGCATGAACGTTCTACTATTTTAGCTAAAACGCATCTTCCCCTAGCTCTAAACGATACCAAGCTAGCGCGCATTTACAGCCAGTTTATCGAACCTGATTACACGGTCGAAAAAATGCCTAGCTATAAGCCTGAAGTTGCATCTAACCCATTTAAGGCTTTTGCTGTTATACCGGTAAAATCTAAGTATCAGTTTATGCTGGATGAAGCTGAACTAATTATAATGGGCTTTATTAAAGGACCTGTGTGTCGTGGGCAAATTGCATTAAATGTAATTAACGACCATTTTTGGGTCGCGTTTGCTGATCCAGATAAAGCGGCAACCCCCCAAGTTGGCCAAATGCTGCTGCAACATGAAGATGCACTGGCATTACCAGCGGCAGAAGAAAGTAACGCCTTACCTATTTCTAGTTGGGTAAAATACGCTAACCGCCAAAGTACTTACATTGAAGCTAAAGTAAAGCTTGCCAATGAAATGTTTAAAAATGGCGAGCATTTAACCACGGATCTTTTATGGCGTGGTGAAGGCGTGAATGACAATGCCGCACTAACTATTTTCCGCCACTTTGACAGCGCAACCGTTGTTAAAGGGCTTATAGGGCAAGAGCCAAAAACTATGTGGGTACTTGATTACGCTCTATTCGAACGTATTCACTATTTATTAGTGGCGGGCTTTGATGTGTATGGCAATATTGGACATCAATTGATCACCCGTTTATACATGGACTTTTTAAGGCTCGAAGGTGAACAAAACTTTTTAGCGTTGCTACCAAAACAACAGCGAAAAGAGTTGAATGCCAATTGGTACCGTAAATCACCTACCAGCCTGACTAACTTTTTTAAATATGGTGAGCAATTTAGTCAAACAACGGGTATTGAATACAAAACCAACAACCATCAACAAGAGCTTTATGGCTTAATTAAACAGGTGTTAAAGCCAGTATTAAGCCCACGTTACGACTTTACGAAAGTACCTCAGCCGTTGCGAAAATTAAATAATATGCCTGCAAAAGCAGTGAACCTATTACCGCAAATCTCTTACGTGTTGGTTAAAGAAGGTAACACTGGGCATCAGGCTTATACCTTGATCCACCATAATGCACATTATAATATCTCTAGCTTATTAAATGAGGAAGGTCAGCGAGCATATGCTGAGGATACAGTGACAATTGTGCCTGGCTTTATTGGTGATTATCCAGAAGCAATTTGGTATTTAAATAACCAACAGCAAGTGGATAGCTTTGCACAGCAATTGCCTCAAATAAAAGATGAAGCGGATTACAGAGCGTTAAAGAGCCAATTTGCGATTCGTAGAACACATCCTCAATTTTGGCAATATAGTGACATTTTGCATGATGTTGCTAAAGAATATCGCCAAATTGAATATGGTTTATTTGATTACAATCGTTTAGAGAATCGTTAATTTATCTATAATCTTAAATACCAGAAAAAACCTCGTTTAATACGAGGTTTTTTATTTTATACAAAGTGTTACTTTTGCAATGCTAGGCTACAATTATACCCAAGCCACCTCAAGATGCAGAATTCAGCGTTTCACAGGGGCTTAATATCAAGGCGTTACTTTGCAAGAATGGCCATCCCTTTTAAGAAGGAACAACGATGAGAGTAAGTGCCTGTGAACGCCCAGCGGGTTGGTTTAAAAGCGATTTATACTGCGTTATTGATTTTAACAAGGGAACAACCATTATTTGCAATCAATGCCTTGCCTAAATCGCTTTTAATTCCAATTGAAACTCACATCTTGAGATGGCTTGGGTATAAATAAATTTTAAAGAAGCGGGGGGGGCTATGACAGAGATAATTGCAAATATTCGATCGCGTTATCGTTTTGCTTTATTGGCGATTGCGATTTTAAGTACCGCCGCGGCTTTAATTCTTCAATCTTTTTTATCAATCCAAAAAAACGATGCCCATACTATCAATATTGCTGGTAAGCAGCGGATGCTGTCGCAAAAAATAGCTTGGCATGTCAATGCGGTCAGCCTGCGGGATGACGCGCAGCACCGTTATTCTTTAGAGCAAACAGTTAATGCGTTTAAAAAGGGGCATGACTTTTTATTGCAAACCAATGCAGCTGGTGAGTATGTTCTTCTTGGTGATGAGCTCAAAGATTATTATTTTCTAGCGCCGAATAATTTAGCACAACAAAGTGAGCGCTACATAACAGCCGCAACTGAGGTTTTGCAGTCGGATAATATGAGCAACAGGGAAGTACCTGATGTTTTTAATATCAAAGTAGTCGAACTTTTTTTAAAAAAGTTAGACCATGCTGTTAGTTTATTTGAGCATCAATCGAATAACAAAATTATCGTGCTATCTAATGTAGAGCTGGGTGTATGGTTATTTACTTTATTTCTGTTGCTTGTGGAATTAAAGTTTATTTTCAAACCGATGGAAAAACACATAAAAACCACACTCGATAAGTATCAAAAGCAAAAACAACATGCCGAATCAATCAGCCAAAATAAACAGCGTTTTATTGCCAGAGCAGGCCACGAACTCAGAACACCACTGCAAGGCTTACTCAACGCGGTGGATCAATTAGAGACTTCGAACGCGCAAAATACATTAAAGCAGCAAGCGCATTATTGCTCGCATCGCCTACTTAATATTTTGGATGAATTAAATGAAGTCCAACAAATGAGTTTGGGGCAGTGGACGTTAGTACCGAGTACATCAAATTTATTGGAGTCAATTGATGCTGTTATTCAATCTTATCAATTTGCCTGTCAGGAAAAAGGAATAATACTAGAAAAAAACTTAGCAGATTCTTTAGATTGTATGGTTGAGCTGGATCATCGCCGTTTTCAACAGGTGGTGAGTGAACTGTTATCCAATGCATTAAAATTTACCGAGGCAGGTAAAATTACTGTTACAGCGTCTATTACAAATAATCAGCAACTTAAGTTAATTGTTGTTGACACTGGTATAGGTTTTAAAAACTATTACCCTTACTTATCAACCAATGAACATACTCAGCAAGACAATCACTTCCAAGGAATGCAAGTGGGATTAGCGCGTGTTCAACATATTTTACAGATGCAACAAGGGCGTATTGAGTTTTTAGAAAACGAGCCTCATGGCGCATGCGTTAGCATTTTGCTTCCCGTAGAAATACAGCAACCTCAAACAAAGCAACCTTTACCCGCTAACTTGCATTGCTTAATAGTTGAAGATAACCCATTAAATGCAATGATACTTAAAGGGATTCTAAAGGAGCTGGATTACACCAATGAATTAGCTGAAAATGGCTTGATAGCGACCGCCAAAGTGGAAGAAAACAGTTATGACCTTGTGTTTATGGATTTAAACATGCCAGTCATGGATGGGTTTAAAGCGATTGAAATTATTCGCCAAGAATTAAACTTAACCATGCCTATTATTGTTGTCACTGCGAATATGTCGCAAACGGATATTGATCGTACGCTACAGCTAGGAGCAAATGCACATGTGTTTAAACCAATTAATTTAGAAACAGTCAAAAAAGCCCTTATCGACACAGTCAATAAGGGCGAAATAAGCCAAGGAATGAGTTAAAAGAATAAGTTAAAAGTTTAATGTTTTACTTTTATATCGCCTACACCCACTTCAACCTTCACTGTGTGCGTGCCACTACCTGAATATTCACTTTCAGAGCTGACCATTTTGCGAGTTGTTTTTGCATCGCTAACAAATCCTGAAATTCGTGTATCACCTACGCCACTATCCAGCGAAATATATTTATAATCGTCACTTTGGCTATCAATGCGTACAGCACCAACACCGACTTCAATATCAGCGCTATTAGCAAAGTCATTGATTTCAATATCACCCACGCCCAAGTCTAAATTAACGGCTAAACTGCGCGGTACAGTGACGGTCCATGTTTGTTGAACATCGTCGTTGTTAAGGCTGAGGGCCAGCTCATTACTGGTTTGCTGAGTATCAATGGTCAGGCTTTCAAGGTCATCACTGTTATTAAACCAGCCATTGTTTTTTGCTTCTAATTCAACCGTGACTTGGACTTCATTGCCATTGTACGTATTGATTTCAAGGCTACCCACAGGAAAGCTAATATCTAATGTTGTTTGTGTATCAACCGCAAAAGAGTGATTTATTTGATGTTCTGATTTTGCCAATGTCTGTGTACTTAAAAACGCCGTTAATGCAGTTAATAATAATAATTTCTTCATAACGTTACCTGTTGTGTGAATGTATTTAATTAATTAGTCGCAAAGGAATTATAAAAGGTTTAAAGCACAATAAATTATTTTATCGACAGTAAAACTAGGAGTTTGTCGGGTGCTATTGAGTTGCAAAAAATTGCAAGGGCTAGGCCCTAGCAAAAGCCATACTAGCTCGATGTTAAATTTACCGCCGTAGGTTGGGTTGAGAGCAACGAAACCCAACGGTGAACGTTTAAGATTAAAGCTCGAACTGATTGAGTTACCCAAGCGTTTAAATCGTTGAGTAGTGTTGCGTATATGTAGGTCGTGCTTTAGCGCGTCAATCTCAAAAGGAGCAGGTTGCCGCCATAAATGACGACCTACATTAGAGCATTTAGTTACAAGCGAGTAACGGTTATTCCTTGGTCTTTCAACTGCTTTAATAAACCGTGTTGTTCGGGTAAGTGCAGGGCGCCTACGGCAATAAATAATTGCTCTTTAGCTAGGCGTGGGGTGAGCTCTTTTACCCAGTTGTTGTTACGTTCAATCAACATAACTTGTTCGCTGATTTCGCCGTAGTTACTGTCGTCAAAGCTTTCGTTGTAATAATTAGTGAGTGTGGTCATATCGCCATTTTTCCACGCATCTACAAGTGCAATGAAGTAGGTTTCAACATCAGCGAGTTGCTCAAACGTTTCTTCAATCATTTCGTTACTGAGCAGCGACATGTGATTAAACATTTCCATTTGATACTCTAACGTTTCGAGTTCACCCACGGCTTTGTTTTTGCTTTTTGCATATGCAAGTACTTGCTTGTCGATGCCGTTTTGATCTGAAAACCCGGCATTTTGAAATTCAATTTGCATCATTGTCACCATAACAGCCCATGGTGCAAGGCCGTCAAACATGGCAATATCGATTGATTTTTTACTAAAGTAGTCTTTCAGTTTTGCGTAGTTTTGCTCAGATAATTCACTTTGTAGGGTTTTACCGTTTTTAAGCATCATAAACGGCATAGAGCGGCGCTGCATTTCCAGTGGGCCAATTGCACTTATGTCGACCTCTACAATTACTTTATCAGTTTTATCAATAGCTTTAGTAACTTTGCTTGGTAAGCCTTTCATGCTTGTATCACCTACATGAACAGTGCCAAACAAATACGATTTAACACCGTTTTTTTCAAGTTGCCAAAGGCCGGGCTCTGCATTACTTGAAAAGCTGAGTGTGAATAAAATAGCTAAAATAAAGTAGCTACTTATACGCTGCGTGAAGTTCATAATTATCCTTATTGTTAGGGCATACATCCATATTAAACCAATATGCTTAATTGGGTAATGTTAAAATTAACGCTAACCGCAGTTCCGGTTTATTTTCAGCGCTGATAGTGAAATGATTAAGGTTACACAAGCTTTTCACTATCGTTAGTCCTAAGCCGTGGCGCTGATTATTGGTACGCGAACTATCAAGTTGATAAAGTGGGTCAAAAATAGCGTCTAGTTGCTGCTCACTTAATGGGGTTGTTAATGCATTGCATACTGTAATGGTGCTGTGAGTTGTTGATTGTGCGATTTGTACATTCACGCTTGCGGTGTTCACACCATAAAATAATGCATTATCGAGTAGGTTAGATAAAATGGTGTGCAAACAGAATTTATCGGCTGTAATTTTTGGTTTTGCTGAAAAGTTTAGCTGCAAGCGCTGTTCAATATCGCTATGTATAAACTGCAATTCCTTACTTAATTGGCTGATAAATTCAGTTAAATCGATACTCTCTAGGTTGAGCTCAACAGCGCTGCTGCCTGCACGTTGTAACAACAGTAAGTTATTAACGATGATTTTCATACGCTGTGAAATAGCCAAAATATCGCTGGTATAGGTGGCTGTTATACGTTCATCATTAGGGTAGCGTAGCGCCACTTCAGAGAGACTAATTAGCTCCGCAATCGGAGTTTTTAACTCGTGAGCAATGTCACTCGTGAGGCGTTTTTCATTTTGATATAGCTGCTGGTTGGTGGTAATGAATTTATTAAGCTCATTACGAATTGGTTCAATTTCTTCTACCTTAAAATCACTTTGGATAGTTTGTGATGTTTCAGTGATATCCAGTAATTTGATTTGTTCGTTTAAATTATTCAGCGGATAGAGACCGCGATTAACGATACGAGTTGCTAAATAACGTACCCCGAACACGGCAATAATACAGGTTAAAACGAACACTACATCAATAATAATTAATACTTGGTTTAATGCCGATGTTGGAGCGGCAATAGTTAAAATCATGGTATTAAAGTGGCCAATATTTGCTTCTTTTTCATCTTCTTGTTGGGCAATAAAATGGCTGATCATGGCGCGGCCTTCTTCACCATTAGGCAGGGTATAATTAATAATTCTAAATTCGTTAATAGGAATATCTAGATTAGGTAACTCTACACCAGGATAGAGTTGTAATGAGTCTGATTTTTCGAAGGTGTGCTGTTCGTGCCATAATTGATAAAACTCGCTGGCATTGGCTTGTTCGTATTCAGACATAAACTCACCAGCAAAATCAAACTCAAGTTTGCCGTTACGATCTTTTACTAAGGTTTTTAAATAGTTTGCTTTATTCGATAAGGATTGATTGAATTGATTTTCTACCCAAGAGTCAACGCTTAAATCGACGGTTAAAAAAATAGTTACTAAGATCAGTGAAATCACTGCGGTAATATTATTTACTAGCTTGCGCTTAATTGAATGAAGCTTAGTCTTGTGAGGCAACATAACCAAATCCACGTTTATTTTTGATTGGCAGCTCACCACCGAGCAGGCGTACTTTTTTACGAATAGCTGAAATATGCGCTTCTAAGGCATTTTTTGATAGCATATCGAATTGTCCTACAACGGCTTCACTGATCATTTCAAGACCCATTACTCGCCCTTGGGCACTGAATAAGCATTCGATTATTTTATATTCATTGCGAGTAAGGTTTACTGGCTGCTGTTGGTAGTGCAGAGTTTTTAAGCTCAAATCTAAACTGCAATCACCAACACTTAAGCTATTTTGTTGGCTGTGTAGCTGACCACGGCGAGAAAGGGCTAATACACGAGCGTGTAATTCTTCAAACGAAAACGGCTTGGTCAGGTAGTCATCGGCGCCTTTCATCAAGCCATTTATTTTATCTTGGGCTTCTGAGCGTGCTGATAAAATAAGCACGCGCGTTTGGCTTGAAGTACTAAGTAGTGCTTTGAGGATACTCATACCATCGACACTTGGCAGCATTAGATCAAGAATAATTAAATCGTAGTCACTGGATAATGCCATGCTCAATCCGTGTGAACCATCGCCAGTACCATCAATGGTAAAACCTAGATTATTAAGGCCAACTTCTAAGCTACGCCTAAGTGGTTCTGAGTCTTCAATTACCAGTATCTTCATGATGCTAACTTTATAAATAACAAATAAGCCTTGCTACTTTAGCAAGGCTTAAAGATTAATGATACCAACCTTTTTGATAGGCTAAGTTACCTAAATTGGCATGAGCAAGCGCTTGTTTTACAAGTTGTTGTTCATTACTGGTGGGAACTAACTGATTTTCCGTATAGAGGTAAGATGTCGCTGGCTTATATGGTTGTAAAACAACCACTTTATTACTTTGATCATTATATTTTGTTATATACGCAAAGTTTTTATCGTATTGCATCATCGCGCGCTGTTTATTGTTGGCGATTGGTTGTGAAAGGTCTCGCCCTATCATCGGGTGTTCACCACTGGCGCCAATTATTGATAATAACGTGGTAGGAATATCAAGTTGGCTAGCTAGTTGGTGATCACGCTTAGCATTTATACCGTTACCAAAAATAACCGCAGGAATACGAAAGTGATCAATTGGTACTAAACTTGCGCCCGATACGCGAGAGTCATGATCGGCAATCACTACAAAGACGGTATCGTCCCAGTAACTTGATTGCTTTGCTTTTTCGATAAAGGTACCCAGCGCATAATCGGCATATTTTGCGGCGTTATTACGAGTTTGTTTTTGCTTATCATATAGGGTGATTTTATCATCTGGAAATTCATACGGGCTATGATTGGAGCTCGAAAACACTAAGCTGAAAAATGGTTTGCCTTGTTGCTGTAATTTAGTCAGTTCTATATCCGCTTGGTTAAAGAGATCTTCATCGGATGCACCCCATGAGCCATTAAAATCAATGTTGGCAAAATCATCACTGTCAATAATCTGTTCAAAACCATTACCTAAGAAGAAGCTTTGCATGTTATCAAAGTGACTTTCACCGCCGTATATAAATTGGGTGTGGTAGTTTTGCTTACTTAAAAAGTCAGCGATGGTAAAAAAGTCACGCTGTGATTTATCGAGCTTTACCACTGCGCGCGAAGGCGTTGGGGTGAATCCGGTAATAACCGCTTCTATACCCCGCACAGAGCGGGTTCCGGTAGCGTATAAGTTATCAAACCCCCAGCCTTGTTGATAAAGTTTATCGATATTGGGCGTTAATGGTAAGCCGCCTAAAGTACCAACATAACGTGCGCCTAAACTTTCTTGCAAAATGATCACCAGGTTTTTGGGTTTTCCTTGATAGGCAGCTTGATGAAAGGTTTTGGTTGGCGCACTGCTATCGTTAAAAGTAGCCCTCTCGTTCTGCATGTTGGCACGTACTAAGTCTAATAGCTGTTCGTCATCCATTTTGCCATAAAAGTCTTGGCTGGATTTTTCATTACCAAGCTGCTTGATGGCAAAAGCCACGCTGTAAAGCGAATTAAGACTAAGGTCATTCAATAAATGATCCGTTGAAAATGCCACCATAGCTGGATTTAAAGGGCGATGACCAAAAGAATTACGCGCGCCTAATGCTGTTAAGCATAAGAGTGAGACAATCAACAAAGTGTGTTTTAGGGTTGATAGTTGAGGGCGGCTTTGCCATTGATAAGCAAACGTCATGGCAGCTGCTTTTATACCTACAACCAGTAATAGCACCGTGCAGATTATCTCAGTCTTATAGCCTGAAAAAATCATCTTCGAGACTTCTTTAGGGTAAATTAAATACTCAATAAACAAGCGATTAGGACGTAGATCATATTCGTTAATGAAGGTGGGTGTAATAACTTCAAAAAAAATCAGTAATGCGGTCATAACTAATAAGTAGTATTTAATCACGCTACGAGTTAAGTGCTGTTTGCCAAATAAAGAAGCGCCAACAAGGATAAGCAGAGCAGGCATTAAAATGTAACTTAAGGTTGCAATATCAACGCGCAGGCCACCAACAAAAATATTTAGCCAAGCATGGGAGCTAAACACGCGCTCGCCTTGCCACACACTTAAGCCAAAACGAGCTAAGGTTAACATAGCCAACGATAGACTAAAAAATGTCAGTAATACCCAATATGGACCAAGTTTACTTTGCAGTTGATTAAGGCTGAATTTATGCGTTACGCCCATAAAATAGCCCACCAAATAAGTGTGCTGATCAGCATGGCAATAAATACACTGGCAGAGGCGATATCTTTAGCTAAACCAGATAATTCATGATGCTCTGTGCCAATACGGTCAACCACCACTTCAACTGCGGTGTTAACCAGTTCGGCAAATAATACAAACAGCAAGCTGGCAATTAAAATAAGCTTATTGCTGGTGGCAATCTCTTGCATCCACGCAAATACACCTAGCAATAAAAATAATGCCAGTTCTTGTTGAAACGCCGCTTCAAATCGCGTCATCCATTTTAAGCCATTAAAAGTGTGGCGTAAGGTAAATATAAGGCGCATTAGCCCCTGGCGTTTGAGTACTGTTTTTGCATTATTCATAGTTGTTTTTCGCTTGGTTATTGATGGTTTTACAAGTGCTTAGTAAGTCTAATGAGGCGTCGTAAGTGCTGCTATTGAGGCCGATCAGATTAGCTAAAGTGTGAAATATGTTGTCGTGTGAATTGGCATGTTGCAGATCGAGTGTGCGCAAGCAGCTCTCGGTAATGCGTTGATTGTTTTTTGCAGCCCACATATACAAGGGCACATGAGTTTGCTCTGAAGGGGCAAAACTGTATGGAAAACCATGTAAATAAGCGCCATTTTCACCCAGAGATTCGCCGTGATCTGATACATAAATAAAGTGTTTGTCTATACTGTCAGGTAACTCAGCAAGTTGCTGAAGGACTTGGCTGCTGACGTAGTCGCTGTAGGCAATAGTGTTGTCGTAGGTGTTAACTAGTTGTTCAGAACTACAGTTTTGAATATCACTGCGATCACAGGTGGGAGTGAATTGTTTAAACTGCTCGGGATAACGCTGAAAATAAGTAGGCCCGTGCGATCCCATCATGTGCAGTACAATAACCGTATTTGCTTGGCTCAAATTAGCGAGCTTACGTTTAAGCGGCGCGAGTAAAGCTTCGTCATAACAAGGCTCTTTTGTGCACAGCGCTGAATTATCAGGGGTAATAGTGTCGATACGGTTGCAGGCATTTTTACAACCACTGTTATTGTCTATCCACAGCACATCAGCGCCAGCTTGTTGGGCGATATCGAGGATATTTTGTTGATTGTCAGCTTCACTACGTGAAAAATTTTCGTGCTGTTGCACTGAGAACATACAAGGCACAGATACTGCTGTTGCGGTGCCACAAGAGGCAACATTACTGAGGTAAGTCACATTAAAAGGGCGAGTGTAACGATTGGTGTCGCGCTTATAACCTTGGTATGCAAAATTAGCGGCACGAGCTGTTTCACCTACGACAATCACTGTCACTTGTGTTTGTGCGGGAGCAATCAGTGTTGCTGTGGGATCGAGAATTTGAAAGGGCTCTGCAGTTATTAGCCAGTGATCGCGAATATATTTATAGCCACTACTTAAATATTGAAACGGGATTAACTCTTTTTTTAAGAGTTGATTGTTACGTCCTGTCGCTGCGTAGTCGGCGTAAAAATTCAAGACAATAACCGCGATTAAAGCAAAGCAGCCAAGTACTAATTTACCTCGGCTTAATAACTCCTGCGTCATAGGGCTAAAACGCACGTTTGTTTTAATTAAAACTAGCAATGGCAGCAGAGCGAATAAGGTGAAAAATAGTAGGAATTGTGGATTGAGATAGCTTATAGCTTCTTGGCTGTCGGTCTCAAAGGTATTTTGGATCATTGAGTAATCAAACACCACTCCGTAATTTAAAGTGCCGTATAAAACTAAGCAAGAGCACAGCAATAAGATGTAATTTATGGGTTTGAGCAACCAACGGCTCGATAGCAAAGAGAAGAAAATGATCAACAAGCACAGTAGTAATAACGGCACCGACAGCAAAAATAACCAAGAAAAAGCTGGCAAGGTAGTAATGGCTGCAAAGGCACCTTGCATAAAAGGTATATTAATAATTAAGCAGTAGTAACTTGCTAAGGCGAAAATAAATACGTTGGCACTACAAGTAATGTAAAAACGCTTTTTGTAACCGCCGCTGAGAAATTGGCTGATGACCATAAATTAACCATTCATATCTAATTTAGTGGTCAAATGATAGAAGCCTAAACTTAAGAAATACTGAAGAGTAACTAGGCATTTCCTGAGTGGTGCTATTTAAATAAATTAATTTATTTCGAGTTCGTCAAAAATTAATCAAACCGCTAATTGGTTATAACGAGGTATGAAATATCAATTTTCTCGCATATGAGGAAGTTTAATCTATTTTTGTGCTTACGTTGGATTTTTATGCCCTTAAAGGCTGTTGTTTATATGGAAATTGGATTGATTTTAATGTTGACTTACCCCCTCTCATCGCGGTACTAATAGAAAAAGACAAGCGGGACTAAAACTATCCCGTGTATTCGAAACAAATTTTGGTATTTATTACATGCTTACAAACACACTAAACCTAGTCCTAATTAACGTCGTGGTGATTATTATTACCGCGGGGGCTACTTAGTGCTTTAAATTTGTAAAGCATTGAAAAGCCCCCCGCACTTAACAAGTCGGGGGGCTTTTTAGTTTCAGGGTTAAGATTTAGTAATTGAGCTTAAAATGTCACTGAGGAATGGGGATTTATTAATGACAGGCGCAGAGTTAACAATCGATTTATTAGCCAAACATGGCGTAAAGGATGTATTTGGTTACCCAGGTGGTGCCATCATGCCAATTTACGACGCCTTGTATGGCGCGCCAGTAAAGCATTATTTGACTCGTCATGAGCAAGGTGCAGGCTTTGCAGCCGTAGGCTTTGCACGCAGCACGGGTAAATTAGGGGTTTGCTTTGCAACATCGGGCCCTGGGGCAACAAATTTAATTACGGCCCTTGCTGATGCCATGATGGACTCAGTGCCACTTTTAGCAATAACAGGGCAAGTGCCTACTGCGGCTATCGGGTCTGATGCATTCCAAGAAATCGATGTTTTAGGTATGTCTTTATCTTGTACAAAACACAGCTACATGGTTGAGCGTGCTGAGGATTTGGCTGAAATATTACAAGAAGCAATTCATTTAGCGCAAAGCGGCCGACCAGGCCCTGTTTTAGTCGATATCCCAAAAGACATTCAAATGGCTCAAGTGCCTTTTCAGCCTTGGCTTGCCGCAGATGATTACTTACCTCAGCTTGATTTAAACCAAGTTGCCATTGCGAATGAGCTACTAAGCGAAGCGCAGCGCCCTGTTGCTTACGTAGGTGGTGGTGTGCAGGCTGCAGGGGCGCAGAATGAACTGATGCAATTTCTAGAAAAAACTCAAATGCCAGCGGTTTCAACATTAAAAGCACTTGGCAGTGTATTACCCGATTACGAGTATGATTTAGGTATGTTGGGTATGCATGGTGGTCAAGCTGCTAATTTAGCTGTGCAAGAATGTGATGTACTGGTGTGTATTGGTGCGCGTTTTGACGACCGCGTAACCGGTAACTTAGGAAAGTTTGCAGCAAAAGCAAAAGTAATCCACTTAGACATCGATGCGGCAGAAGTGGGTAAACGAAAACCCGCTAAAGCGTCGTTAATCGCAGATTTAAAAACGTCACTGCCTCAGCTTGAATGCTTTGTAACACCAGATGCTTGGCGTGAGCACAGTAAAGAAATGATGGTAAAACATGCATGGCGTTATGACTACCCGGGTGAAAAAGTATTTGCCCCGTATTTACTAAATCAGCTTAGTCAGCGCATGCCAAGTACTGGCGTAGTGTGTTGTGATGTAGGCCAGCACCAAATGTGGGTTGCACAGCACATGAAATTTAGCCACCCAAGTAATCATTTAAGTAGTGGCGGTGCAGGTACTATGGGGTTTGGCTTACCCGCGGCTATCGGCGCTCAGGTTGCCCGCCCAGATGATTTTGTGATGACGGTATCCGGTGATGGCTCAATCATGATGAATATTCAAGAGCTGGCTACTATTCGCCGTAACAATTTACCGGTAAAAATACTGATCCTTGATAACCAGCGTTTAGGTATGGTGCGTCAATGGCAGGAGCTGTTTTTTGAAGGTCGTTATAGTGAAACAAACCTATCGGATAATCCTGACTTTGTGCAGCTAGCTGCGGTATTTGGTATTCCTGGGCAAACAATTACGCACGCTAACCAAGTGGATGATGCAATCACTGCGCTGGTAAATAGCGAAGGCCCTTACATAGTCCATGCCTGTATTGATGATAAAGAAAATGTGTGGCCGCTAGTTCCCCCTGGTGCGGCAAATGATCAAATGATGACGGAGAGTGCAAAATGAAACACAGTTTAACCATTGCTTTAAAAAACCAGAGTGTTGCTGTTGAGCGCTTTTTACGAGTTGTCCGTCATCGAGGTTTTGACTTAACCCACTTTCAGCTCAATGTAGACGATGGTCAATACAATGTGGCGATGACGGTTGATAGTGATAAACCTATCTATTTATTGACCACCCAACTAACTAAGTTAGTTGATGTAAAACAGGTCACATTACAAAGTGTGCATCAGCAACAAGCGGTGTAGCGCGCAAGCTAAATCAACAGAGCTGGTAGGTTTGCCTACCAGCAATAAAATTTTAAGAATGAGGAACAGCCTCGCGGCTGAAAATTGAGGTAACTATGGCTAAATTAAGAAGTGCAACAACAACAGAAGGTCGTAAACGCGCAGGAGCACGCGCATTGTGGCGTGCAACAGGGATGACAGACACTGACTTTGGTAAACCGATCATTGCTGTTGTGAATTCGTTTACGCAATTTGTACCCGGTCACGTTCACCTCAATCAGCTTAGCGAACTAATGGCTGAAACCATCACCCAAGCGGGCGGTGTACCAAAAGAATTTAACACCATCGCGATTGACGACGGTATTGCTATGGGCCACGGTGGCATGCTGTATTCATTACCTTCACGAGACTTAATCGCCGACTCGGTTGAATATATGGTTAACGGTCATTGTGCTGATGCCATGATCTGTATTTCAAACTGTGACAAAATCACTCCAGGTATGATGCTGGCGGCACTGCGTTTAAATATCCCCGTAATTTTTGTTTCTGGCGGCCCTATGGAAGCGGGTAAAACCAAGCTAGCTAATATTGATATTAAACTCGATTTAGTCGATGCCATGGTTAAAGGCGCTGATGAATCTGTGAGTGATGCTGATTCAGAACAAGTAGAGCGTTCAGCGTGTCCTACCTGTGGTTCTTGCTCAGGTATGTTTACAGCAAACTCAATGAACTGCTTATTAGAAGCCATTGGCCTTGCACTTCCGGGTAATGGTACAACGCTTGCGACGCATAAAGACCGCAAACAACTGTATGTTGAAGCGGGAGCACGTATTGTCGATTTATGCCGTGAGTACTACCAAAAAGATAACCAAGATGTACTGCCACGTGCCATTGCTAATAAAACGGCTTTTATGAATTCTATGGTAGTTGATATTGCTATGGGTGGCTCGTCAAATACAGTATTGCATTTACTCGCAGCGGCTCAAGAAGCGGGTGTCGATTTTGATATGTCGCATATAGATGAATTATCTCGTAAAACACCGTTTTTATGTAAAGTGGCGCCAGCTACTGCGCAATATCATATTGAAGATGTACACCGCGCAGGTGGCATGATGGCGATTGTGCGAGAGCTTGGTAAGGCCGGTTTAGTGGATTTATCAGTAAACCATGTTGCTGGCATGACGATGGGTGAGCTCGTTAAGAAATGGGATGCCACAGATCCTGATAATAAAGCGGCGCAAAAGTTTTATCGCGCAGGCCCTGCCGGTATCAGAACAACAAAGGCAATGAGCCAAGAATGTCGTTGGGATGAAGGCGATAATGACCGTGAAAATGGCTGTATCCGCAGTGTTGAACATGCATTTCGTCAAGATGGTGGCTTAGCGGTACTTGCGGGTAATCTAGCAGTTGATGGCTGTATTGTTAAAAGTGCAGGCGTGGTTGATGAAATGCTGCACTTTGAAGGCACAGCCGTGGTGTATGAATCACAAGATGATTCAGTTGAAGGCATATTAAATGACGAAGTAAAAGCCGGCGATGTGGTGGTTATTCGTTATGAAGGCCCCAAAGGTGGCCCTGGCATGCAAGAAATGCTTTATCCAACCAGCTATTTAAAATCAAAAGGCCTTGCTGAAAAGTGCGCACTTATTACAGATGGTCGCTTTTCTGGTGGTACTTCGGGTTTATCAATTGGTCACGTATCGCCTGAGGCCGCAAGTGGCGGCGCAATTGCTTATGTAGAAAACGGCGATAAAATCATTATTGATATTGCGACCCGTGAAATCACTTTGGCACTAAGTGATGACGAGCTTGAAGCACGTAAACAAAAACAATTGGCGCGGGGCAAACAGGCATAT
Source organism: Pseudoalteromonas atlantica (assembly GCF_043641955.1). Taxonomy (GTDB): domain Bacteria; phylum Pseudomonadota; class Gammaproteobacteria; order Enterobacterales; family Alteromonadaceae; genus Pseudoalteromonas; species Pseudoalteromonas atlantica_A. The sequence goes on along the minus strand of NZ_JBHZRV010000006.1, from coordinate 167,533 downwards.
AAGCCACTTGATCGCGACCGTTATGTATCATCTGCATTAAAAGCGTATGCGTTATTAGCAACCAGTGCCGACAAAGGTGCTGTGCGTGATTTGGCTAAACTGGAGGAGCTTAGTTAATTATGGTTTCTCAAGAGCTCGATTATTTTCGCGCTATTATTCAGGCCAATATGGAGCCACTGGCAAAAGTCACGGAGGTAAGCGAAATGCCTACCTTGAGTGAACGCCTCGGGAACCATGTTTGGTTAAAGCGCGAAGATCAGCAGCCAGTTTATTCGTTTAAACTGCGTGGCGCATATAATAAATTAGTAAAATTACCCAAAGGCTCAGTGGTGATCACTGCTTCTGCGGGTAATCATGCACAAGGCGTAGCGCTTAGTGCGTCGTATTTGGGGCATCAGGCAACCATTGTTATGCCGGTCACAACACCTGAAATAAAAGTTAATGCAGTACGTGCACTTGGCGGTGAAGTGGTGTTGCATGGTCATCATTTTGATGCAGCAAAAGCCCATGCGCTTGAGCTTACTGAAAAGCGCAACGGAGTGTTTGTTCCGCCGTTTGATGATCCAGATGTTATTGTTGGCCAAGGCACCGTGGCACGCGAGTTAATGCAGCAACTTAACCAACTTGATGCGGTGTTTATTCCTGTCGGTGGCGGTGGCTTACTTGCTGGTATGGCGGTGTATATCAAATCATTACGCCCAGATATTAAAGTAATTGGTGTTGAAGCTGATGAAAGCGCTTGTTTAAAAGCGGCGCTTGAGGCGGGCGAACCTGTTGAACTTGAGCGTGTTGGTAGTTTTGCCGATGGTGTGGCCGTTAAAATTATCGGCCGTGAGACCTTTCGTTTAGCCCAAAAATTTTGTGATGAAGTGGTTACTGTGTCGGGTGATGAAATATGCGCTGCGATGCAGGATATTTTTGTTTCAACTCGTGCTATTGCCGAGCCATCTGGTGCACTTGCCACCGCGGGGCTTAAAAAGTGGAGTCAACAAAGCGGACTGAAAGGTTTGCATTTAGCGGCTATCTTGTCTGGTGCTAATTTAAACTTTGATCGCCTGCGCTATGTTGCAGAGCGCACAGCACTGGGTGAGAAAAACGAAGCCTTGCTTGCGGTTACTATTAACGAAGAAAAAGGCAGTTTTAAACAGTTTTGTGCATCTTTAGGTGGTCGAGCGATTACAGAGTTTAACTATCGTTATGCAGGACCCGGTGAAGCGCAAATATTTGTCGGTGTGGCATTGCGTCAAGGTCAGCAAGAACTTGATGAGCTTAAAAGCGACTTAACCGCTAATGGTTATGCATTTTGTGATTTATCAGATAACGAATTAGCTAAATTGCATGTGCGTTATATGGTTGGGGGTAAAGCCCCCCAGCAAATGCAGGAGCGCTTGCTGCGCTTTGAATTTCCAGAGTACCCAGGTGCATTGGCTCGATTTTTAGATACGCTAGGGAGTAATTGGAATATCACTTTATTTCATTATCGCAACCATGGTGGGTCTATGGGTAATGTATTGGCTGGGTTTGCAATTGAGCCAAACCAGTTTGAAGTGTTTAATGAGCACTTAAAACGCTTAGGTTACAGTGTACAGGACGAAACACATAACCCGTGTTTTACTCAGTTTTTAACAACTCAAATGCCTGTTGAGCCTGCTCAAGCAGCAAATAATTAATATGGCCGGCTCAGCCTACTATGCTGAGCCGCAAACATTGCCTTATTATCAGGCTTACCTATAGTTATAGTTAATCATTTTAAACTTAGGTTAGTAAAGAGTGCTATTAAAAGGAATTATTGCAACGGTCAGTGTCGTTTTTGGGTTATGTTGCTTTCACGCAGTAGCAGAAACAAAAAACGTAACGTTATTGCTTAAGTGGACTCATCAGTTTCAGTTTTCGGGCTACTACATGGCACAGGAAAAAGGCTTCTATGAAGAAGCTGGGCTTACTGTGAACATTGTACCGGCAATAAAAAGTGACCCAGATACCTTTAATAAAGTTCTCGGGGGGCAGGCACATTTTGGTGTTGGTCACTCTGGCATTCTCCAGCATCGTATTGACGGTAAACCTTTAGTCGCCATGGCGTCAATATTACAGTTTTCACCTTATTGTTGGATGGTTAAACAAAGTTCAGATATCTTTCATCCCCATGATTTTAAAAACAAGCGTGTTAGCAATATCAGTAGAAAAGAGAGTGCCGAACTACTGGTGATGTTAGAGCAAAGTGGAATTAATACAGAACAACTACCTGTTTATCATGGTATCGATGCTGAAAAAGAGTGGCTTAATGGTGAGTTAGACGCGATGCAGGTTTACGTCACCAATGAGCCGTTTCAAATGTTGCAAAAAGGCATTGAACATCGACTTATTTGCCCACAAAAATACGGTATTAATGTCTACAGCGATATTCTTTATACAACACAAAGCGTACTTGCAGCAAACCCTCAAATGGTCGAAAAATTCTATAAAGCAAGTTTAAAGGGTTGGCGCTACGCAATGATGCATTTAGAAGAGTCGATAGCGATTACCGCAGAAAAATATGCGACTCATAAAAGCATCAATGAGTTAACCAATGAAGCAGAAGTACTTAGTGATTACATTTTACCACCCGATACTAAACTTGGTGCGATGTCGATGCCTAAGTGGCGGTTAATAGCCGATTTATATAACCTTGAGGCAGGGAGCTTTGATAAGGTTAAAGCCGGTTTTATCTATCATTATGATGTACCCGAAGAGATGGAACTGTCGTGGATGCTCATTGCTGCAATTGCTCTGAGTATTTTATTCCTCCCGCTTTATTTACGACTGATGTTTAAAAAAAGCGTATAATGATGAAAACAATTTCTCATCGTTAAATTTTATGACCCTTGCTGAGCAGTTTACAGCCTTAGATAGCCTCCTTTATGCAACACGCCAATATTGGCAATGTACTGCGTTTGATTATGATGAACTTCCATGGCCATCGTTGTCAGTCCCACTCGCGCAGTTATCAGATAGCGACGTTGCAAAGCTAGATAGCGATCAAGATGCACTCTATAGATTTTTTAGCCCGCTAATTGAAGGTGTTGAACAGCTGCCTAAATTAACTACATTATCGACAGCGCAGGTGGAGCGTACAGATTATCCCTTTTGGATAAGTAACGGTATTAAAGGGCGTAAATTCGAGCAGTTACAGGATTTTGTTGCGGCACTTGGTGTACCAACCGAGCAGGTACTTGAATGGTGTGCAGGTAAAGGCCACTTGGGACGCATGTTGGCATTTAATAAAGCGCCAAATGTACACAGTATTGAGCTACAACAGCATTTATGCGACCAAGGTCAGCGAAGTGCACAACAGCAGGGGCTTGCGATGCATTTTACTCAGGCTGACGTTTTAAAAGATGACGTATCAGCTCATTTTACCCAGCAGCAACATGCCGTTGCTCTGCATGCATGTGGTGCTTTGCATCAGAGCTTTATGCAGCAAGCCTGTAGTGCTAAAACACAACAAATAAGTTTATCTCCTTGTTGCTACCACCTTTTTACTGACGATGCTTATAAAGCAATGAGTGAGCGTGCTAAGCAAAGTGAGCTCATGTTGCGTCATCGAGATCTCAAACTTGCTTTACAGGAAACCGTTACCGCCCCTTCACGGGTTGCTAAAGTACGTAAAACGGAAGTTGAATGGCGGTTAGGCTTTGACGCCATGAGAAAAGAGATCACCGGTTCTACAACTTACATCAGTGTACCCTCTGTTAATAAAGCTGTATTCTCAGATTCATTTAAAGCATTTTGTGCATGGGCTGCGGACAAAAAGGCGATAGAAATACCGCAAGACATTGATTACGATTACTTTTTATTAAAAGGGCAGATGCGTAAAAAAGTAACTGAGCGCGTAGAACTGGTTCGACATGTGTTCCGCAGAGCAATTGAAGTTTGGCTTGTGCTTGATCGTGCTTTATATTTGCAACAACAAGGTTATCAAGTCACCGTGAACACATTTTGTGAAAAGCAATTAACACCTCGCAATATCTTGATCAAAGCACGCTTACCGAATTAAATAGATAAGAGATCCAATGAGAAAGTTAAAAAACTTATTTGAGAATAATAAACGCTGGGCAGAGCGCACCTGTAAAGATGATCCTGACTTTTTTAAAATTTTATCTATGCAGCAAAATCCTGAGTACTTATGGATTGGGTGTTCCGACTCACGAGTTCCAGCTAATGAGATTGTTGATTTAATGCCGGGTGAGCTTTTTGTGCATCGCAATGTGGCGAATGTGGTTGTTCACACTGATCATAATTGCTTGTCTGTTATGCAATACGCTGTTGAAGTGCTAAAAGTAAAACATATTATGGTGGTAGGTCATTACGGGTGTGGTGGCGTGCAAGCGGTACTCAATGATGCCAAGTTTGGCCTTATCGATAATTGGTTGCGCCATGTGGGTGATGTGAAAGAAAAGTACATTAGCAAAATCGATAATATGCCAGAGCAAGCGCGGTTAGATTGTTTGATTGAACTAAATGTGATTGAGCAAGTACGAAATGTATGCCGTACTAATATTGTGCAAGAAGCATGGTTACGCGGGCAAGATTTGACAATTCATGGCTGGGTATATGGCTTAGCTAATGGCCATTTGAATGATTTAGACACAGTTGTTACCTGCGCGGATGAAGTAACCGCTACTTATAAGAGCGCAGCTGAAAAAGTATTTGAGCGTAAGCTTAAGTAAGTACGCTCAAATTAAAAACTTTACGCGTTTTCTTCGGCGCGTAAAGTGAGTACCTCATAACCATTGGCAGTCACAGCGATTGTATGCTCCCATTGTGCCGATAGCTTTTTGTCGCGCGTTATTACTGTCCAGCCATCAGGCTTGGTTTTTATCTTTGCTGCACCTTGGTTGATCATAGGCTCAATCGTAAATGTCATACCCTCTTTGAGTTCTACACCCGTATTACGCTTACCATAATGCAGCACTTGTGGTTCTTCATGCATTTGCTCGCCAATACCATGTCCGCAATACTCTTTTACCACACTGTAGCCATTGCTATGAGCAAAGTTTGCAATTGCGTTGCCTATGTCACCTAAGCGTACCCCAGGCTTGACCATTTTGATGCCTTGCCACATAGCTTGGTAGGTTTTATCAACCAAACGTTTCGCCAGTGGTGATACATCACCAACCATGTACATTTTGCTGGAGTCAGCAATATAGCCATTTTTCTCCAGCGTTATATCAATATTTACTATGTCACCAGATTTTAAAATACGTTTAGTATCAGGGAAACCATGACAGACAACCTCGTTAACAGAGCTATTTAATACATACGGGTAATCGTATTGACCTTTACTTGCAGGACGTGATGCGAGCTGTTCAATAATATAACACTCCACTAAATCATTAATTTGCATGGTTGTGATACCGACTTTCACATGTTCATCTAAATAGGCAAACACTTGTGCAAGTAAACGGCCAGATTCACGCATTAAAGTAATTTGCTCAGGTGTTTTGATTACTATGTCACTCATGGTCAGGTTGTCCTGCATTGACATCAGCTTGTGCCAGTTGTTGCTTTAAAATTTCAGAGTAAGTCATCGTCGGATTAAGCTCAGCAAGCATACCTATTTTTATCCAATACTCAGATTGCGAATTGATTGAGCGCACCATTGTGCCGCTGGCCTTACGAATTTCTTCGTGCAGTTCGTCGCTAATTTTTACAATACCCATGGAACTACCAATATACGAAATGTATACATATCGTATATTGTTTTGAATGTGTTTCAAGCATAATTTTTTACAGGTATTAAAAAAGGCAGCGAACGCTGCCTTTTATGGTGAGTTGATGTGCTAATTATGCATCATCCTTATTTGCTAATTGTTGCTCTAATAACGCAACTTTCTCTTCAAGTTCAGTTAGCTTTTCACGCGTACGAATGAGTACCTTGCTCTGAATATCAAATTCTTCACGACTAACAAAGTCCATTTCAGATAGCTTACTTTGAATAGCTTGCTTGGTTTTTGCTTCAAATGTATCCGCGAGGTTTTTAACACCCTGTGGCATGTTGCTAGAGATTTGCTTGGCGATTTCTTCAATTTTTGCTGGGTTGATCATATCTATCCCTCGGTGTCGCGTAAAATGATAATAGCTATACCCAAACCACCTCAAGATGCAAGTTTCAGTTGGAATTAAAAGCGATTTAGACAAGGCATTGATTGCAAATAATAGTGGTTCTATTGTTAAAATCAATAACGCAGTATAAATCGCTTTTAAACCAACCCATGGGGCGCTTCACAGGAACTTACTCTCATCGTTGTTACTTCTTAAAAGGGATTGCCATTGTTGCAAAGTAACGCCTTGATATTAAGCCCCTGTGAAACGCTGAATTCTGCATTTTGAGGTGGCTTGGGTATATAGTCGTTAATATTACCTTATTGGCTAGGCGTATTGTAGTGATTACGTTAAAATTGCCCGTCTTTAATGCAATCTCTTTGGTCGTTATGAAACTCAATCCTAAACAAGATGAAGCGGTAAAATATATTAGTGGCCCGTGTTTGGTGCTAGCAGGAGCAGGCTCAGGTAAAACACGAGTTATTACTAATAAAATCGCTTACTTAGTGCAAAAATGTGAGTATCAAGCGCGCAATATTGCCGCGGTTACTTTTACCAATAAAGCAGCCAAAGAGATGCGTGAACGGGTAATGCAAACGCTCGGTAAGCAAGAGTCAAAAGGACTGTGGGTATCTACGTTTCATACACTAGGCCTTGAGATCATTAAAAAAGAGTTAAAAACATTAGGTTTTAAACCGGGTTTTTCACTGTTTGACGATCAAGATACGAATCAGCTATTAGGTGATTTAACAGAAGATGAGCTGAAAAAAGACAAAGACTTACTTAACTTACTGAAGATGCAAATTGGCAGCTGGAAAAATGAGCTCATTCTACCTGAGCAAGCGATTCGCGAAGCCAAAGAACCACAAAAAGCATTGTTTGCCCAGCTTTATGCTCGTTACCAAACACAGTTACGTGCTTATAATGCACTGGATTTTGATGATCTGATCATGATCCCAACCTTGTTATTAAGTACAAATGCCACGTCTCGTGAACGATGGCAGCAACGTTTTCGTTATTTGCTGGTGGATGAGTATCAAGATACCAACACCAGCCAATACCAGTTAGTAAAGTTATTAGTGGGTGAACGTGCCCGCTTTACAGTGGTAGGGGATGATGACCAATCGATATACTCATGGCGTGGTGCTCGTCCACAAAACCTTGTACTACTAAGTAAAGATTTTCCAGGCCTTAGGCTTATTAAGCTCGAACAAAATTACCGCAGTGCGGGGCGAATTCTTAAAGCTGCCAATATTTTGATTGCTAATAACCCCCATGAGTTCGATAAAAAACTATTTAGTGAACTGGGCTATGGTGAGCCAATAAAAGTGATTGGCTGCCGCGATGAAGAGCATGAATCTGAGCGCGTTGTAGCTGAAATTATCTCTCATAAGTTTATGAAGCGCACAAGTTATAAAGATTATGCGATTTTGTATCGTGGTAATCATCAGGCCCGTGGGTTTGAAAAGTCATTAATGAGTAATCGTATTCCGTATAAAATTAGCGGTGGAATGTCGTTTTTCTCACGCTCTGAAATTAAAGACATCATGGCGTATCTTCGCTTACTCGTTAACCAAGATGACGATAATGCATTTTTACGCATTGTTAATACACCGCGCCGAGAAATAGGCACGGTTACCCTTGAAAAGCTCGGCACATTAGCAAATGAAAAACACGCGAGTTTATTTGCCACTTGTTTTGATAACGACCTTGGTTATAGATTAAAAGGGCGTGGTTTAAATTCGTTAGCAGGATTTGCTCGTTGGGTGGTTGAGCTGTCTGATAATGCTGTGCGAGGTGATACGCTCGAAGCGGTTAAAGATTTGATCCGACAAATTAATTACGAAGCGTATTTATATGAATCATCACCAAGTGCGAAAGCGGCAGAAATGAGGATGAAAAATGTCTCTGAGTTATACCGCTGGATCACTGACATGTTGACAGGTGATGCTGATAATCCGCCAATGACGCTCGCAGAGGTTGTCAGTAAATTAACACTGCGCGACATGCTTGAGCGCAATGAAGAAGAAGATGAAAGTGATGCGGTACAATTGCTAACGCTTCACGCCTCAAAAGGTCTCGAGTATCCTTATGTTTTTATGGTGGGTATGGAAGAAGGTTTGCTACCGCATCAGGTGAGTATTGACGAAGAGAATGTTGATGAGGAGCGTCGTTTAGCCTACGTAGGAATCACGCGTGCACAGCAAGAACTAACTATGACCTATGCGAAAATACGCCGACAATTTGGTGAAACATCGCAAACTGAGTTAAGTCGCTTTGTACAAGAATTGCCACAAGATGATTTAGCGTTTGAAAATAGAAAAGCACCCAATACTCAAGCTGAGCGCATGGAAAAGGGCCAAGCGCGTGTTGCTAATTTACGGGCAATGTTAAAAAAGCCTAACTAATCAGTTTGACTGTTGCTCAGCACTATCATTTGGCGTTAAAGAGCTTGCCGCGGGTATTGTCATTGCGTGCTGCTTACCGACAAAAAGCGAAAGACCATGAGTGTCTAACAAAGCTCTAAAGTTTAAAATAGAAGGGCCTTTAGCAATGACTTTCACTTGTTTAATTTTGGTAATCGCTAACACGCCTTGTAGCTGCAAATCATAGCTTTGTTGCTGTAATACACGTTTGCTAAATGTTGAGCTGAGTAGCACGTAGTTAAAATCAATTTCGGTGAGTAAGTTTAATTCACAGCGATCTTTAGCGAAGTCATTTAAACCAATTGCGAAACCAAGTTTACTTAATTGTTTGAGGTTACTGATTTGCACTGCCGATGCATATCGAATCTCTTGTTCATTAAATAATAAGCACAGTTGCTTTTTATTTGCGTGATTGTTAAGTGTTAAACACAATGACTGAAATTCGACTTTTTCTAGTAGCAGGGCTGAGCAAGGCACTAATACATGGTGAAGTTTAGCTGCACTTGCTTGTTGGCAAACTTGGTTTAAAAGTTGTAATTCAACTTCTAGTTGCTGTGCTTTATCCGCTGTAAACTTTTTCAATATATCAAAGCTTGTACTGCCAAGAACTGGGTGTTCACCAAATGCTTCAATCAGTACTTCGGGCTGGAATTTCTCATCTAGAGTGATGATCTCTGAGCTGCGAAAATGCATAGGTAGAGTATCTAAATGATGATTAGCCTCAAACTCATGCGGATTGGAGCCCACATTAAGTAGCGGATGAAAAAACTCAAACCGACTTCTACCTGCATTTTTGGCATAGTACATGGCTGCATCTGCATCTCTGATAATTTCATCAGTGTGCTTATAGCCAACTTTAGAGTAAGTAATCCCCACGCTGGCACCACTTTGTACACATATTCCCTTCATACAAAACGGCTTTTTCATTAGTTTAATAATTCGTTTTGCAACATCTTCAGCTTGTTGACGTTCAGTCAGGTGGGTTAACAAAATAACAAACTCATCGCCACCTAAGCGCGCTAATAAATCGTGCTCACGAATACATTGAGAGAAAGACTCAGCGACACCTATTAAAAATTGATCGCCAGCTTGGTGACCTAATTGATCGTTGATATCTTTGAATTTGTCTAAATCAATAAATAACACTGCAAATTGTTGCTCGGGAAAACGTTGATTGTGTTGCAGTGTTTTTTCTAATTGGGTTAAAAACAAGCTTCGATTAGGTAAACCTGTTAACGAGTCGTGATGGGCATCATGATATAGCTGTTGCTCTATCTTTTTTCGCTCTTCAATTTGCATTTGTAAATGCATGTTGGTCTGACGAATTTCTTTTGTTTTTTCTGCTACACGATACTCAAGATTTTGATTACTTTGTTTAAGCGCTTGGTGTGCTAAATGTGCTTGTAATACCGTGGCAATTTGGTGAGAAACAAACGTAATCAGCTCAAAATCATCTTGATTGAAAATATGCTTATTTTGGTAAGCTTGGCAAACAATGAGGCCAATCACTCCCTGTGATGTTTTCAGTGGAGCACCTAACCAACTCGTTGCAGTTTGCTTTGCGGGTACTTTTTCAGGTCGCTCAATAACACCTTGTTGAATGAGCTTTTCAGAGCGTTTAGTATCTAAAAGTTGAGTTTGTTCAGTGCTTAACACTAATTCACTGTAGCCTTTAGCAAAGGGGCGTGGTTGGGTATTGCTACTGAATTCATCAACGCAATACGGGAATGTTAGCCAAGCAGACTCCTTGTCATACAATGCAATGTATAAGTTATCAGCATACGTGATTGATTTTATTATCTCGTGGACTTGTTGATAGACTTCTTCAATTTGTTTACTTTGCGTTGCGAGTTCAGATATTTTAAATAAAATATGCTGACGCTCAAGGGTCTTTTTGTGTTGCTCGACTTCTAAATTGAGTGCTTCGTTACTTTGCGTTAGCGCGCGAGTTCTTATTTTAACTTCTGATTCTAGTAGTTCACGCTTCTTAACGCGTTCGATTGCAGTAGAGAGGTACATCGACATAACCTCGAGTAACTCAATCTGCTGATCTGAATAACTTTGTTTTTTATCATAGCTTTGCGCAACTAATACGCCAATAATTTGTTTGTTACGATAAACTGGTACGCCCACCCAATGCTCTGCTGGTGTGCCTAGTACTTTAAATTCGCCTCCATCAGCAGCCGCTTGCATTTCCTCACCACGGAAATAAGTTGTTTTCCCCTGTTTGAATACATAGCCTGTAACACCTTGACTAAAATTGTGATCCTGATTGAGGGGAATGGCTATGCCGTCTTTTTCATCGGCGAAGTAAGAAAGCTCTAATGTGTTGGTAAATGGGTTTAATAAAACAACGTAGAAACTTTTGCTGGGAACGTAATCCTGAAGAATATCGTGAATAGCAGGATAAAGTAGCGTTAATTCTGCAACATTGCTCGCCTGCTCTGATAATTGTATCAGTGCATTTTGTAAATGGTGGGACTGCTTATACTTTTTTACTAAGGCGGATAAACGTGCGTTTTTGTGCTCTAGCTTTTTGAGTAAAGCTACTTTATCTTCCACTGATGTTAAACCATCTATTATTGTATAATTATTGCTCTTATATTTTCATTTTTTATGCTCACCGTCAAGTAGATAATAGTATTAGAGAAAAATAATAATTTACAATCATAAAGTATGTGTTTTTATTTCAGTACAAATAAAAAAAGCTGAATAAATTCAGCTTTTTTTATTTTTTTAAGTAATTAAGTATTACTTTTTAGTCATGAATGTGATGGCTGCTTGAATTTCATCATCAGAACAATCCATACATGTGCCTTTTGGTGGCATTGCATTAAAACCATTTATTGCATGGTCTAATAATGTCTCTGCACCTTTAGCTAGGCGAGGAGCCCAGTCATCAGCAGACTTAGGCGCGCCTAAAGCACCTGTTCCGTGACATGCAAAACATGAGGCTTGATACACCTGTTCGCCAGAGCGAGGGCCTGCTGGCACTTCAGCAACAGCGGCTTTATCGCCTTCAAAGTATACTGCACCGATTGGTGCGATACGTTTTTTGATCGCATCTTCAGTCATAGAGTTATCATATGCTTGTGCGTTTACGGTGGTTGCTAGCAATAATAATGCTGCTGATAGTTTTTTCATTTTGCCTTGCTCACTTCGATTTGAACGTGATCAATCACGATAGATGACGGAATTTAGAACGATTATAACGCTTAGCTACAATTTATAAAACGCTGTGAGTCGTTTTTATTTTGAAAAATCGATATTTTTTGCTTTAACGCAAAAAATATCGATTTACTGATCATTAATTTGATCGCGGTTTTGCTGTTTTATTTGGATTAACACATATTTATAACGGCTTTAACGAGCTTTTCGATCCCGGCATCAGCTTCTAAAATAGATTCTGCAAGCATATATGCGGGAGTGCTTACCAATTTATGCTGTTCATCAACAACAATATCATCAACTGCACAGTTGATATGTTCTGCACCAAGAGTATTGATTGCGGTAGCTGTATCAGGATCATTACCTATCGTTACTTTGGCGCCTGCACTATAAATAAGTGGGATCATAGCCGGAGCAATACAAATATAACCAGCAGGTTTTGCGTGTGCTGCGAACTGCTGACAAGCAACTTTGATATCAGGCTGAAGCTGTGCGTCAGCTCCTTTTACTGCAAAATCGCAGAGGTTTTTTGCAGCTCCGAATCCACCAGGTAAGATCAATGCATCAAAGTGTTCCGCATTAAGATCAGTAAGCGGTTTGATATCGCCCCTTGCAATACGTGCAGCTTCAACCAATACGTTTCTACTTTGATTCATTGGCTCGCCGTTTAAGTGATTAATAGTATGCATTTGGTCTATATCCGGTGCAAAACACTGATACGTCGCACCTGCTTTTGCGATATGCAGTAGGGTAAGCACGGCTTCATTAATTTCTGCGCCGTCGTAAACACCATTGCCTGATAAAATAACTGCTATTTTCTTCATTATAGGGGATCTCCTTTTGCGTATATTGCTTAGTTTAGCATGCAGTTGAAATTAATTTTTGTGAAAGTAATATCCTCAATCTTACTTCAGCATTGTAAAATCAGGGCATATACTTTTATTGATCCCTTATAAGAGGAAAAAATTATAAAGGATCACTATGATCTTTGATCCATTGTGGTAGAATGCTCGTCCGGTTATTTAGAAGGGTAAAAAATAACCGTGTAAAAGGTTAAATGTAAAAGGGTTGAAATTGCTTTTCCACATTTGCCAAAAAATAATAAAAAAGAACGTCGTATTATCTTTTTATATAAAAACAAACACTTACATTCTTTCTAAGTCGTATTCACTACTTTGGAGGAATTGCTTGTGCTTGTTATCTACAAAGTTATCCACAACTTGCTCTATCATTAAAAAATTAGTTCACTAATTCACAGTCGTTTTATGTTTTGCCTTATGGCATGCTTATCATAATTCTGTTTATCTTTTATTTAGGATCCAATTACACCATGGCCCAGATCCCAGAAAACCCACTCATTTTAGTTGATGGCTCTTCTTATTTATTTCGTGCTTATCATTCGCCTCCGCACCTAACTAACTCTAAAGGAGAGGCAACAGGTGCAATTTATGGCGTGATCAACATGCTTAAAAGTTTGATCAAACAATATGATCCGTCGCATATGGTGGTTGTTTTTGATGCTAAAGGTAAAACTTTTAGAAATGATATGTACAGTGAGTATAAGGCGAATCGACCGCCTATGCCTGATGATCTCAGAACACAGATAGCGCCACTCCATAGTATTATAAAAGCAATGGGATTTCCGCTTATTAGTATCGAAGGTGTTGAAGCGGATGATGTGATTGGTACATTTGCGCGTATCGCGACTGAGCAAAAGCGACATGTACTTGTCTCTACTGGCGACAAAGATATGGCTCAACTAGTAAATGAGCACGTTACATTGATCAATACTATGACAGATAGTATCTCGGATCCCGTCACTGTTGTTGAGAAGTTTGGTGTGGGTCCTGAGTTGATTATCGACTACTTAGCACTGATGGGTGACAAGGTTGATAATATTCCAGGTGTCGACGGCTGTGGTCCAAAAACGGCGGTTAAATGGTTACAAAAATACGGTTCATTGCAGGGTGTATTAGATAATGCAGGTGAGATAAAAGGCAAAATTGGTGAAAAACTTGCAGCAGCAGTTGATCATTTACCTCTTAGCTATGAGCTTGCAACTATTAAATGCGATGTTGAAGTTGAATCAGACTTAAATACATTTAAGCTGCAAGAGCCTAACCGCGATGAACTTATCGCATTATATGGTGAATGTGAGTTCCGCCGTTGGTTAGCAGAGCTACTTGATAATCCCAAAGATGCCGATACAAATCTGGCGGTGCCCAGTGAAGCCAATGAGCTGCCTAAAGTGGCACAAGCTCATTATGAAACGGTTCTAACGGCCGAGCAGCTAGATACACTGGTTAAGCAATTAAATGATGCCGAGTTGTTTGCTTTTGATACTGAAACAACAAGCTTAGACTATATGCAGGCGCAGTTGGTCGGGATGAGTTTTGCAGTAAAAGCAGGTGAAGCGTTCTATTTACCTGTGGCACATGATTATCCTGATGCGCCAGAGCAGTTATCGCTTGAAACAGTAATGGCTAAAATTGGTCCTATTTTAGCAGATGAGAATAAAGCCAAAGTCGGTCAAAACCTCAAGTATGATAAGAGTGTATTAGCGAATGCAGGTTTTGAACTAAATGGGATCAAATTTGATACCATGCTAGAGTCTTATGTATTTAATAGTGTCGGTACACGCCATGATATGGATTCACTCGCGCTTAAATATTTAGGGCATAAGAATATCAGCTTTGAAGAGATCGCAGGTAAAGGCAAAAAGCAGTTAACGTTCAATCAAATAGAACTTGAAAAAGCAGCGCCTTATGCTGCTGAAGATGCAGATATTACCTTGCGTTTACACCAAGTGCTATGGCCTAAAATTGACGCAGATGAAAAATTAAAATCAGTTTTTGAAGAAATTGAATTACCGTTAGTAAGCGTTATTTCAGATATTGAACGCACCGGTGTGGCCATTGACAGTAAAATGCTGGCAGCACATAGTCAGCGCTTAGGTGAGCGCTTAATAGAGCTTGAAAAAGAAGCGTTTGAAATTGCCGGCGAACCATTTAACTTAAGTTCACCGAAACAGCTTCAAGTGTTATTGTTTGAAAAGCTTGAACTGCCTGTAATTAAAAAGACCCCAAAAGGCGCACCGTCAACAGCTGAAGAGGTATTGCAAGAGCTGGCACATGACTATCCGCTACCAAAAGTTATTATTGAACATCGTGGGCTGTCTAAACTTAAATCGACTTATACCGATAAACTGCCATTGATGGTTAATGAACAGACAAATCGTGTTCATACTTCTTACCATCAAGCTGTTACAGCAACAGGGCGATTAAGCTCTACAGATCCAAACTTGCAAAATATTCCAATTCGTTCAGAAGAAGGGCGTCGTATCCGTGAAGCCTTTATTGCCGCGGATGGCTATAAAATAGTTGCTGCCGATTATAGCCAAATTGAGCTGCGTATAATGGCGCATTTATCGCAAGATAAGGGGCTTCTAAACGCCTTTGCTAATGGTTTAGATGTTCACAGTGCAACGGCCGCTGAAGTGTTCGGCGTTGAATTAGACGATGTGACTACCGATATGCGCCGTAAAGCAAAAGCGGTAAACTTTGGTTTGATTTATGGCATGTCGGCATTTGGTTTGGCACGCCAACTTGATGTGCCACGTCACGAAGCACAGCATTATATTGATAAATACTTTGAGCGTTTTCCTGGTGTGCTTGATTATATGGAATCAACACGAGAGAAAGCTGCAGAAAACGGCTATGTTGAAACTATTTTTGGCCGCCGGTTACACTTGCCAGAGATTAATGCACGTAATGGCGCCCGCCGTAAAGGAGCTGAACGTGCAGCAATCAATGCGCCAATGCAAGGTACTGCTGCTGATATCATTAAAAAGGCGATGCTTACTGTACACAAGTGGGTCAACGAGCAAGAGCCAAAAACAGTGAAATTACTGATGCAAGTACATGATGAATTAGTATTTGAAATTAAAGCAGACTGTGCAGAGCAATACACAGCTCAAATTTGTCAACTAATGTCTGATGCGGCTAAATTAGATGTTCCATTGATTGTTGAAGCCGACACGGGTGATAACTGGGAACAAGCGCATTAATAATCGCTAATTAGTGAAATATACTTATTAAAAAACGCGGCCAATTTGGCCGCGTTTTTGTGTTTTAAGGTGTTTTTAGTGAATCACCAATAACAATTGAGTATTTATATTATTTCGAACAATAGAACAAATTTTACCCACCCCGGGTGTTACTTAATTGTTAAAATAAAATATATTTTGTAGGTTACGTTATATGTTTATCAATTATGCGGCTTGGTCAGTGTATTTAGTTTATTTATCCGAACCGATTTGCTAAAGTCCGCGCCGTCCTCATCCTGTAGGACATCCTGTTGATGATGCACTCGAAAGGGTGCAACTTATTGATAGCTTCTCCCCAGATTGCTATACCGGCTCTGTATTTATTTACAGAGCCGTTTTTTCTTGTCTGCCGTAATACAATTCTGTCGCACTATTTATTGCACTAAAGTGCTTAGGTGATACCATTTAATCTCATTTTCATTTTTGAAAGGATAGCGTCGTGGTTAAATCTTTTGCTGTTTTAGGCTTTTCATTGGCAAGTATATTTTTGAGCAACACCGCACAGGCTGATTGGCAGTTAAATAACGATAAAAGCAAAGTGAGTTTTGTTTCAATCAAGAATAGCAGTATTGCGGAAGTGCATTATTTTAATGCTGTATCTGGTTCATTATCTGAGCAAGGCAACTTTAAGGTAAATATCGATTTAGCATCAGTGGAGACAATGATCCCAATTCGCAACCAGCGTATGACTGAATTTGTATTTGAAACCGTCAAATATCCTAAGGCAAGTTTACATGCAGATTTAAGCAAGCAACTGCCCCAGCTGAAGGCTGGCCAGCATACACTGAAAGAAGTTTCGGCTGAGCTTAATTTCCATGGAGAGCAAAAGCAGATCAGCACCGATGTGTTAGTAAATGTCTCTCAAGATGGTGATATAACAGTCTCGTCTTTATCGCCTTTGATTATTAATGCTGCTGATTTTTCCGTGACAGAGGGAATTGCAACACTACAAAAACTAGCAGGACTGTCTGCGATAGCCACCGCTGTGCCTGTAAGTTATTCACTTACTCTAGAAAAAGCGCACTAGCACAAGCCATATGCATTTGTTCAATACAAATGCATATGGTACAAATCAGTAAGCTAATCAATTTTATTTTGTTAGGGAAACTCATGCGGTCAGTTTCAGATTTAGCCACATTGTTGTCTCAGCCAAGTAAGCCATTTGAACAATGGCAGCCCACTTCCTGTGGTTCATTGCCGATTGAAATAGATAACCATGCAAAGTGGTATTATCAAGGCAGCGAGATAACGCGATTGAACTTGGTAAAATTATTTGCGTCTGTCTTATGCAAAGAACACGATACGTTTTATTTAAAAACACCAGCAGAAAAGATAGCGATTACTGTGGCCGATTCGCCATTTATGATTGTTAGTTGGCGTTATGAAACCACAGATCAGGGTGACGTGTTATGTTGCGTTGATAATCTTGAGCGAGTGTGGCTAGTAACCCCTACACAGCCTTTAATAGTGCAAAGCTATCAAGGCGATGAAGTACCGTATTTGCAATTGCCGAATGGGTGTAGTGCGCGAGTTACACGAAGTGTTTTTTATCAATGGGCAGAAGAAATAGCACAAGCGGATGAGCAAGGCTATTTCATCCAATCTGCATCGCAGCGATTTTACTTAACTGTTAATTAAGCGTCAGACTCAGGTGTTTGTTCAGTTGGCGGCACTGCAATAACAGGTCCTAGGTACCACTCATCCAATTTCTTTGCCAGCTCAGGTAGACCTGTACCTTTTAGCGATGAAAATGCATGGACTGTGATATCACCTTCAAGATTGCTTAATTCACGACGTACTTGAAGTACTTGTGCTTTTCGAGCGCCTTGCTTGAGTTTATCTGCTTTGGTTAATAGTGCTAATACTGGAATATCACTACCAATAGCCCAGTTAATTAAATCTAAATCCAAGTCTTTTAATGGGTGGCGGATATCCATGAGTACTACAATACCTTTTAAACTTTGGCGTTTTTGTAAATACTCACCTAATGACTTTTGCCATTTCTTTTTCATTTCAATAGGTACTTTGGCAAATCCATAACCTGGTAAATCAATAAGGCGCATGTCATCAACATCTGCTAACTCAAAGGTGTTAATGAGTTGCGTGCGGCCAGGTGTTTTACTGGTACGTGCTAGTTTTTGATCTGTTAGTGCGTTTAGCGCACTTGATTTGCCTGCATTAGAACGACCCGCGAAAGCAACTTCAATTCCCGTATCAGCAGGTAATTTAGTGATATCTGGAGCGCTGGTAACGAACGACGCAGTGTTGTATTTGATACGAGATTTAAGCACAGGCTTTCCTAAGTACAATGAAAAAGAATAAAAAGTAAACTAAGTTTACTCAGGGCGCGTATTTTATACTATTACCAACACATTAAAAAGCGGATTTGAGACAAGTAAAGCGCCTTAAATAAAGCAAAAGCATGTGAATAAAGCTTAATCTAGGTCAAAACCCTATAATTTATAAGTTTAATATGAGTAGAAAACGTGCCAGAGAATTTATTATCGTGTAGAATATATAAATCGCAACATCCATATTGTAGATGATACAGGGTCGGAAACAGAGAATTCACCATGAAAAAAATAGCACTATCTTTAACTATATTGCTTGGTGCGTTGTCAGCAAGCAACGCAACAGCATTTGATGGCGATGTAAACGCAGGTAAAGAAAAATCAGCAACGTGTGCGGCTTGTCACGGCCCAGACGGTAATGCGCCGGTTAATATCTACCCTAAGATTGCAGGTCAACACGCAGATTACATTTATAAACAATTAGTCGAGTTCAAATCGGGTATGACGTCTGGCGGTAAAGAGGGTCGTATGGATCCTGTTATGAGCGCTATGGCAATGCCTCTTAGCGATCAAGACATGAAAGATATAGCGGTTTACTTTTCGTCACTGAATATGTCTGAAGGGTCAACACCTAAAGATGTAGTTGAAGTAGGCGCAATGCTATATAAAGCAGGTGATGCTGAGCGTGGCATTCCGTCATGTGCTTCATGTCATGGCCCACGAGGCAATGGCTCTTCACTGGCTAAGTTTCCTAAGATCTCGTTTCAGCACCCAGGTTACATAAAATCGCAGCTTGAAAAGTTTCGTGATGGTAGTCGTAATAATGACCTAAACGGTATGATGCAAGATATAGCTAAAAAGCTAACTGATGAAGATATCGAAGTGCTTTCTCAGTACCTAGGCGGACTACACTAAAGTAGTATAGACTGGTTTTTTAACTAGTACTAAACTACATATTAGCGAAAAAGCAGCTCACGCTGCTTTTTTTGTATCTAAAATTCATCGTTTTTATCCCATTACTTTGTAAGACATTGACCATAGCCATGTGTGAGCAAAGTCTTATTTTTATTTTCAACTTTCCTGTAAGTTATTGTTAATTATTAATTTGGTAATGTTGCAACTTGTTTCTTGTAAGAAAAAATATATAAATTAGTTGTAACAAAATTATTAATGCGTAAATTATCCCCTGTCGCAACAAACAATAAAAACAAAATGGATTTAGCTATAAGGAAAGTAGTTAGCGTCAATATTGAGGATTTACATCGTTTGATGTACTCAAAGGAAATACTAAAAAAGTGTCATTGAAGACCGAGAATAATAAAAAATCATGGAAGTTTGATAATAACAATAAAATGGAATGCTACAGGGAAGGTAATAACAATAACAAAATGGAACAGCAATAATAATAAAAATAATAAAGACTAAAAAGTCGAAGGGAGAAGTGTCCAGAATTATGGCGCTCAGATTAGTAGGCGGTAGAGATGTTTTCTCTACCGCCTTTTTATTTGTCCTGTTACAATAGCGAGCGAAAAAGTGCGCTAGTAGTCGAGTAACCCAACCTCATTCAGCACTGACCGAATTCTTCTGGCAAGGCCAGCACCGCAACGCCATAGTGTGTGTTGTTCAAAACCTCTTAAGTGAGACGATCAAGATATGAGTAGAAAGAAAAAATCACGTAAAATTCCATCAAACGGACCGGTTCGTTTGAGTCAAGACAAGCTAAAGGAAATACGTGCTTTAAAAGAGCAGCGCGTTAAAAAGCATAAAGGTGCAAAACCGGGCTCCCGTAACGCGGTAGACTCCCTCGAGCAGGAAACAAAAAATAGCAACCCTCAAAATAAAGACAAGCGTGTGGGCAGTAAAAAGCCTGTGCCTTTAGTTGCTAAAGCGCCAGAGCCTGTAGTTGAGTTGAAACGTAACTTAAAGCCACAGGTTGAGCTTGTAAAAGTCACTGAGCCAGAGTTATCACCAGCGCAAGAGCTTGAAGCATTAGAGAATGATGAGCGTTTGTTAAAGCTTGTTGAGCGCCATGAGCAAGGTGAAATGCTAACCGGAAAAGACGCTAAATATTTTAATAGCCGAATAGATCGTCATCAAGTGTTATGCGAAATTCTGGGCATTGAAGATGAGCCAGAAGACGAGTTTGAAGACGAAGAATATGAAGATCAAGGAAATAGTGATTTTGATCAATACTTGTCAAACGATTTAGCTAATGAATGGCTAGATGATGAGGATGATAAATAATGAATATGATGATCTTAGCTCTGTGTGTGGGCGCTGTGATCATCGCAGGGCTAGCGTTTTACGCAGGGCAACTACTCTATAAGCTTAAAGCTCAAAACGAGCAAATAGCGAAAGAGCAAGCTAAGCAGCAACAGCAGCTTGCTAAATCGCGTATGGAGCGTAATGCAAAGCTTGCTGACAGCATTCATCTAATTGCCCGTGCTATGGAGCAAGAGCAATGTGAGTTCTCTGAGGGGAGTTTGCGTATATGGGTGTTAATGTCGCAGTACAGTTTTGCCCAAGAGAGCGACTTAACACTTCGTTATCCGGGTATTTTTGCAATGTATGAAGTGGTGAAAGAAATGCCAACTCATGATGCACGTAAAAAGTATTCGAAAAAAGAGATTTTCAAACAAGATACAGCCCGTTGGCGTGCAGAAGAAACGCATGCAGCTCAAATTAAAGCGGACTGTATAAAGATCATTGAAGAGTTTCAAGCGGCTCCTGGCAGTGAAAACGTGGTTTTTAACTAACCACTCTCTCAATCAAAGTATTAAAAAAGCAGACCTAGGTCTGCTTTTTTATTGTTCGCTAGATGACCCGTGAGAACCGGGTAGCACTTATTTGTTGTTGTAAGTGCGCGTCAAAACACATACAAATAATACGAATAAATAAGTTACCCCGCGCGGTAACGGTAATACGTTGATTTTCTATAGTAACCAGTCCATCTTCTTGTAATGGCTTTAATGCTTGTAACGAATCCTCAAAGTAAGTATCAAAGGCTAATTGATATTTTGCAGCGATATGCTGCATATCAAGTTCAAAATGACAGATCAGTTGCTTAATAACATCTGCGCGGATCACGTCATCAGTGCTCAGTCTCATTCCTTTTGTGATGGCACAACCTGCTTGGTTTTCTATGGCACTGTAGTAATGCTTTAATTCTTTTTGGTTTTGTAAAATAGAGGTGCCAATTTGTGAAATTGATGACACGCCTAAACCTAATAAGTCACAATTTCCATGAGTTGTATAACCTTGAAAGTTACGATGTAAATGTTGGTTATTTTGCGCAACAGCAAGCTCATTGTCAGCTTTTGCGAAGTGATCCATACCGATAAACTGATAGCCTGCTTCTGTCATTTGCTCAAGCGTATTTTTAAACATGGTGAGTTTGTCATGAGCGCTTGGTAAATCTGCATCTTTTATTTTTCGTTGTGCAGCAAAACGATCTGGTAAGTGGGCATAGTTGAACACGGAGACTCTATCTGGGCTCAATTCAATCAGCTGCTCTATGGTTTCTTTGAAGCTTGCAGGTGTTTGCAGTGGCAAGCCGTAAATCATATCAGCATTAATCGATGAAAAGCCTAATTCACGAGCTTGGCTAATAAGTCCTTTAACATCGTCAGCACTTTGCGGGCGGTTAACTGCAAGCTGTACTGCATCGTTAAAGTCTTGAATGCCAAATGATACGCGGTTAAAGCCTAGGCTGCGTAAGTGAATAAGCATGCCGTCAGCGAGCGAGCGAGGGTCTATCTCAATTCCTCGTTCAGCATTTTCAGTAAAATTGAAATGCTGGTTTAATAAGGTAGTTAAACGAGTCATTTGCTCGGCGGTTAAAAATGTAGGTGTACCGCCGCCTAAATGCAGTTGCTCAACTTGATAATGATTAAAAAGTGGTGCTTGTGCGATGATTTCTTTTTCTAAGTAATCAAGGTAAAGGTCAGCTTTAGATTGATGGCGAGTAATCACCTTGTTGCAGCCACAGTAATAACAAAGCTGGCTACAAAACGGAATATGTATATATAAAGACAAGCTATTGCTGGATGAAGACGCTATAGCATCAATAAGGTCATGTTGTTGATAACCTTCATTAAAGGATAAAGCTGTAGGGTAAGAGGTATATCTTGGCCCTGATACATTGTATTTATTTATTAAGCTTTGGTCCCACTTGGGTAAATTAATCATCACGCGCACCTTTATATTTAGGGTCTGTTGACCTTTCA
The DNA here is from genome assembly GCF_043641955.1 of Pseudoalteromonas atlantica. GTDB lineage: Bacteria > Pseudomonadota > Gammaproteobacteria > Enterobacterales > Alteromonadaceae > Pseudoalteromonas > Pseudoalteromonas atlantica_A. Next base: position 145,236 of record NZ_JBHZRV010000006.1, on the reverse strand, counting down.
TGGTTGAATTTGCAGCAGTCTGTTTGGTATTTAGGCAAGGCAGCGCCTATGTAGTGTGGTTATTACCCATAAATAGGTGATAACGCAGCATCAATGCCAAACAGGCGCTGCCCTTCGGGTTCTGCCTAGGGGCGATTTACTCTTTGTTGCTCGGTTTTGACTTAGCCCACTAGGTTACAAACCTCGCGCCGCGATTAAATCGCTCCTAGTTTGAACAAATTTTAATCCGCAAAGGTCAACAGACCCTAGTTTGCGTCATTATAAAAAATTGCAGTAAAGCGTTATTGATCTACAACAAAAAAGAGTGCACCAGGCACTCTTTTTTGTATTTTCAAATCAGCTTTAAAGTTTAAACTGATTGACCGTATTATTGAGAGAGCTGGCAAGGTCATTGAGATCACGTGCTTCATCGGCAAGCTCCAAAGCGTGATCAGCGGTACTGTTAACTAAATTATTAATAGCCGATAAACTGCTATTTATATCTTCAGCGACCACTGTTTGCTGCTCAGTAGAGGTTGCTATTTGATGACTTTGATCTTGAACTTTTGTTACAGAGTCTGCAATGTTTTTCAGAGCATCAAGTACTTCTTGAGTTTGCTCAACTGAGCCTTGTGCACGCTCTTGACCTTGTTGCATCATGGTGGATGCTTGCTGGGCAATTTGTTGCAGGCGGGTGATCATATTACGAATATCATCTGTTGACTCTTGGGTGCGGCTGGCAAGCGAGCGAACCTCATCTGCAACAACCGCAAAGCCACGGCCTTGTTCTCCGGCACGCGCGGCCTCTATTGCGGCGTTAAGTGCAAGTAAGTTAGTTTGTTCTGCAATGGAGTTAATAACGTCTACAACTGCACCTATATTGCCACTTTCTTGCTCTAACCCTGCAACCACTTTTGATGCCTCACCAATGTGATCAGCTAATGCAGTCATCACACTTTGAGCATTTTGCGAGCGAGAGGCACCATCAGCGGTAATATGTTGCACTTCTTCTGCAGCATTATTGGTATGCTGAGCATTACGCGAAATTTCCATTACTGTGGTCGCCATTTCTGTAACCGCAGCACTGACACTATCAACTTGTTGCTTTTCTTGCTGGATCTCGTCATTGGTTTTTTTAGAGACAGACTTTAACTGAGCAGCAGCATTAGTCAATTGTTCAGCCTGCGCTGCGGTGTCTAACATCATGTCGCGAAGCTTATCGATGAAAGTATTCATGTGAAGAGCTAATTGGCCCACTTCATCCTTACTATCGATAGTGATTTTTTGAGTTAAATCACCATCTCCTGAGGCAATATCACGCATGATGTTCGTGAGTGTTTTAATCGGTTTTGAGATCATATGGGTTGCCCAAACAATCATTGCGATAATAATTATAAGAATAATTACAACAGAGGTGGTTGTGGTGGTGACTGCTTGATTGACTGGTTCGTCAATCATTGAGCGCGGTACTAAAATACCAACGTACCAATTTAGGTAAGGTTCTTCTAATTGTAGGCGGTCGTAAACAACAAAGTACTCTTTTCCTTGTAGGGTAACGCTGGCATCTCCACGTATGTTGTTTTTCATTGCAAGATTGAGTTCGCTAAAGCCGCTGGTGTTACTGAATTGCTTTTCTAATTGCTCTAAGCCTTCTTTACCATTAGGGCCTTCGTCGGTCACAGATAGCTTATGGTTAGTGCGGTTTGAAAGGTGCACCACTTTTTGATCGCCATCGAGTAAAAAGCCATAGCCCTGTCCATTAAAGCGAATATCTTCAACCATTTTATTGATTTTATTAAGCTGTAAATCAACACCACCAAAACCAACTAATTCGTTTTGTTGGTTATACACAGGCTGTTGAACCACGGCAGATGCATTACCTGTAGTTAAATCAACAGATATTGGGCCAACATAAAGTCGATTGAGTTTGAGAGCGTCTTGCCACCACCCACGCTTGTACGCATAGTATGGTTGCCCATTGTAGTGTGTAGTACGTTCATGTTCTTTAAAATACTCTCCGGTTTTGGCGGAAGCAAAAAATGCCGATAAAACATTCTCGTCACTGCTGCTGATCCGTACAAAGTCCTGATCAACTTCATCATAACCAGGCGCGTTATCAAGAGGTTGATCGCGTTTATCCCAGGCATCAAACCAATTAACGAGGTGTGGGTTATTAATAAACGTACTTACCAGTTTACCGTATTTGGCAAAGTACCCTTGCATAGACAGTTGTTCGCTTTGTAAGTAGCTATGAGCTTCACGTTCAATGCCTTGTCGAGAGAGTGAGGCGATATGATTAACAAAATAGGCTGATGCAATGATCAGTAATACACTAATTGTGCCCCCAATTAGGAATAATATTTTCTTTTGCAGTGATAGGTTTTTAAGCATGATGCACACATTCTTATTATTTAGTAGAGTAAGCTGTAAGTATGTATCTAATCATATCTTTGTCTTATTCGCCATATTATGAGGTAAGACAAATATGTCGAATATTACAAAACTGTAAGGATTTTGTTATTTTATGGGTGAAAATAAACAACGATTAGTTGTATTGGGCGCAGGTTGGTTAGGCCAAGCTTTATGCTTCGATAGGCTTGAGCATAATTGGTTAGTGCAAGGAACGCATAGAAGTACTGACCACGATCATGATTTTTTACGTCAGTTGGAATTTAAAGACAATCATCTTCATCATCAACTCGATTTAGAAGGTGCGTGGTGGGTCTGTGCCATTCCCCCACGTAGTCGAAAAAAAGACAGTGACTACCAAGCAACATTAACGCAGTGCTTAGCGCTTGCAAAAAACATGAATATGCGAGGATTTGTCTTGTGTTCATCCACTGGTATTTATAATCAAGAAGCGCAAATATACGATGAGAATAGTGTTATTACTTGCTCAAGTGAGCGCCAGCAAAGGCTATTCGATGCTGAGCAAAGTGTGCTAAATGCAGGCGGCAAAGTTTTACGTTTAGCTGGTCTAGTTGGGCCAAACCGTGATCCTGGGCAGTTTGTAGCAGGTAAGGAGCTGAATAGTTCTAGTCAGCAAGTGGTAAACATGGTGCACCAGCAGGATGTGATTAACGCTATTGTTACAGTGTGTGAGCATTGGCAGGCGGCAGGCCCAATTTATAATGTGGTTAATCCATTGCATCCAAGCAAAGCTGATTACTACAAACAAAAATGCACGCAAAATGGGACACAACCTCCTACGTTTTCAAGTCATGAAAAAGCCGAGCGAATTATTGATGGCTCGGCTATAGAGTCACTTGGGTTCACTTATCAATATGATATTTAAACCCTGTGGTGATTACTTAAAATGAGGTCAGTACATTTTTAGGCAATAAGCTACACAGTTCACCTTGCGCTAGCAAAGTGTTTGCCGCTTCGATATCTGGACCAAAGTAACGGTCCTTATCGTAGTAACTCACTTTTTCGCGTAAGGTTGCTTTTGCCTGCTCAACTTTAGCAGATGCTTTAAGTGGCGCTCTAAAATCCAAGCCTTGTGCAGAAGCCAGCCATTCAACAGCGAGTACGCCTTGTGTATTATCTGCCATTTCACCCAACCTGCGAGCAGCAAACGTGGCCATTGATACATGGTCTTCTTGGTTTGCAGAAGTCGGTAAGCTGTCTACAGATGCAGGGTGCGCAAGTGATTTGTTTTCTGACGCTAATGCAGCTGCCGTAACTTGGGCAATCATAAAGCCTGAGTTAACTCCGCCATTTTCAACTAAAAACGGGGGCAGTTTCGACAGGTTTGAATCGATCAATAAGGCAATACGTCGTTCAGCGAGTGCGCCAATTTCGGCGATTGCTAGGGCTAAGTTATCTGCTGCCATTGCAACAGGCTCTGCATGGAAGTTACCACCAGAAATAATATCGCCTACATCAGCAAATACGAGCGGGTTATCCGTCACACCATTTGATTCACACAACAATACTTCAGCTGCTTGGCGAATTTGTGTCAAACAAGCACCTAAAACTTGAGGTTGGCAGCGTAAGCAGTACGGGTCTTGCACTTTTTCACAATCAACGTGCGATTCACTAATTTCAGAATGTTCGTCCAACATGTTACGGAAAATAGCGGCAGAATCAATTTGCCCACGTTGACCACGGACTTCATGAATACGCGCATCAAAAGGAGAGCGACTACCCATAGCAGCTTCAATACTCATTGAGCCAATGGCGCAACTTTGTGCATACAGATTTTCAGTACGGAATAAACCTTGTAAAGCAAAAGCGGTAGATGCTTGTGTGCCGTTTAATAATGCTAGGCCTTCTTTTGCTGCTAGAGTGAGTGGCGCTAACCCTGCAATTTCAAGTCCTTCTCTGGCTTTTATAAGCTTACCTTGGTGGCGCATTTCGCCTTCACCTAATAAAGGTAGGCACATATGCGATAGTGGTGCTAAATCACCCGATGCGCCCACAGAACCTTTTTTTGGCACGCAAGGGTAGACTTCTGCAGCAAGTAATTGCATAAAAAACTCAATCACTTTTAAACGAATACCTGAAAAGCCACGTGATAACGAGTTGATTTTTAACACCATCATTAAACGCACAGTGCTGTCATCCATATACTCACCAATACCAGCGGCATGAGAAAGTACAATTGAGCGCTGTAATAGTTCAAGCTCATGTTCAGCTATTTTGGTGTTGGCTAATAAGCCAAACCCGGTATTAATACCGTATACAGTACGGTTTTCATCAATGACATCTTGTACAGTTTGCGCGCTTGCAGCAATTTTTATCTCGCTGTCTGCGGCCAATGTTAGTGTAACTGGTGATTGGTTTATTTTACGTAATGTCGCTAAATCAAGCTGGCCGGGTGTAAGAGTGTATTCAAACATGATTAATCCTTATTTAGCATTGGTAGGTCTAGGCCTTGTTCATTGGCACAGTTAATCGCGATATCGTAACCTGCATCTGCATGACGCATTACACCGGTTGCAGGATCGTTCCATAAAACACGGCCTACACGTGCGGCGGCTTCGTCTGTGCCGTCTGCAACAATAACAACCCCTGAGTGTTGGCTAAAGCCCATGCCCACGCCACCACCGTGATGCAGAGATACCCAAGTTGCACCGCCAGCAGTGTTCAGAAGTGCGTTTAGTAATGGCCAATCAGATACAGCATCAGAACCATCTTTCATCGCTTCAGTTTCGCGGTTAGGGCTGGCAACTGAACCTGAATCTAAATGATCACGACCAATAACCACAGGCGCTTTAAGTTCACCATTTTTCACCATTTCATTAAATGCAAGCGCTAAGCGAGCACGGTCTTTTAAACCAACCCAGCAAATTCGTGCTGGTAAACCTTGGAATTGAATACGCTCACGAGCCATATCAAGCCAGTTATGTAAGTGTTTATCATCAGGGATAAGCTCTTTAACTTTAGCATCTGTTTTATATATGTCTTCTGGATCACCAGAAAGAGCAACCCAACGGAACGGGCCAATACCTTCACAGAATAGTGGACGAATATAAGCAGGTACAAAGCCAGGGAAGTCAAAGGCATTTTCTACACCTTCTTCTAATGCCATTTGGCGAATGTTATTACCATAGTCGGTGGTAGCAGCGCCGGCTTTTTGCAATGCCAACATCGCTTTAACTTGCACAGCCATCGACTGTTTTGCAGCTTTTACAACAGCTTGAGGGTCTTGTTCACGCATTTTTGCAGCGTGTTTCATGCTCCAATCTTGTGGTAAATAACCATTAAGAGGATCGTGAGCTGACGTTTGATCTGTAACGACATCCGGCGTGATATTGCGTTTAACAAGCTCACTAAATACATCTGCGGCATTACCAAGTAAACCCACAGATAAGGCTTCGCCTTTTGCACATGCTTCATTAATCAGGGTTAATGCATGATCTAGGTCAGTGGCTTTAACATCAACATAGCGAGTGTTAATTCTAAAATCGATGCGGCTTTCATCACATTCAACCACTAGCGCACTAAAGCCCGCCATAGTTGCAGCAAGGGGTTGAGCGCCGCCCATTCCACCTAAACCACCAGTTAATACCCATTTGCCTTTTGCTTCACCGTTAAAGTGTTGTTTAGCCATCGCGACAAATGTCTCATACGTACCTTGAACTATGCCCTGCGAACCGATGTAAATCCAAGAGCCCGCTGTCATTTGTCCGTACATCATTAGGCCAAGTTTATCGAGCTCATTAAAGTGATCCCAATTTGCCCAATGAGGTACCAAGTTAGAGTTGGCAATTAATACACGAGGTGCGTTGCTGTGGGTTTTGAATACGCCAACAGGTTTACCTGATTGCACTAACAGGGTTTCGTCATCTTCAAGTCGGTCTAATGTTTCGATGATTTTGTCAAAGCATGGCCAATCGCGCGCAGCACGGCCAATACCACCATATACAACAAGTGCATGAGGATGTTCAGCAACCTCAGGATCGAGGTTGTTCATTAGCATACGTTTAGCGGCTTCAGTGAGCCAGCTTTTAGCACTGATTTTATCACCATGCGGGGCGCGGATGATACGCGATTCGTCAAGTCTATTATTCATAATATGCTCCTGTTGTATATACAAGCTGTTTGATTTCAAAAAATACGCAGTTAAGCGCATTTCATTGATATTTAAATTATTTTTTAAATGTTAAGTGCCCACCAAGGCGATATTTACTGCCCGGAGATACGAGTCGAGCAAAGCTAACTATGCCGTGCGATGACCAAGTACGGCGTATAACCTGTAAGCAAGGCTCTTCATGATATAAATTTAACCATTGGCACATTTCACTTGTAGGCATGATGGCCTCAACGGTATGACGTGCCTCAGTCAGTGGTGCAACACTTGATAGATACTCGTGTGGCGTCAAGTGAGTAAAATCTTGCTGTAAGTAGCTGCTTGCCAGTGAAGGGTTTACAAAACGCTCTTCAACTTGTAACGGCTGATCATTTTCGTTGTGCACTAATACACTGCGATAAACAACACTGTCGGCTTCAACACCTAGTGCAATTGCAATAGGGGCTAGCGCGCTGATAGATTCAAGTACCAACACGGTACAGCTATAATTACCATTACGTGCTTTGACTTCGTCAGCAATGTTTTTTATTTCTAATAATGACGATTGCGACTTAAAGCTTGCAACAAAAGTTCCAAGCCCTTGGCTTCGGGTGAGAATACCTGCCTCAGTCAATTCACTTAAAGCACGTCGTGCAGTCATTCTGCTAACACTGAACTGATCTGCTAACTCATTTTCAGACGGAACGCGTTGGTTTTCAAGCCATGCGCCAGAGCGAATATTATCAACAATGAATTGCTTTATTTGTGCGAATTTGGGCATCGTCATTAGTTTTAAATACACTACTTGTGAATTACTTATTAACTATAAGATGACACAATTACCTTGTATATACAAGATGGCTTGTTAAACTATAAAAAAACACTATTTAAGGGTGCTCATATGAATTCAATTGCTGATACGTCATCACATGAATGGGATTTATTAATCACAGACGCCAATGTTGCTACGATGGATAGCAACATTGATGATACTTATGGTGCAATTGAAAACGCCGCCTTAGCAATTAAAGATGGCCATATAGCATGGCTTGGAAAGCAAAGTGATTTACCCGCGTTTGATGCTTTGGCAACACCGACCATATCGGCCAAAGGCCAATGGCTTACGCCAGGGTTAATTGATTGCCATACACACTTGGTGTTTGCAGGCTCGCGAGCAGAAGAGTTTGAGCAGCGATTGCAAGGTGTGAGCTACGAGCAAATCGCAGCCCAAGGTGGCGGAATTGCCAGTACCGTAAAAGCCACTCGTGAAGCTGATCACGAAGCCTTATTTGTACTGGCAAAAGACAGATTAAATGCACTTTACGCAGAGGGTGTAACAACCGTTGAAATTAAATCTGGTTACGGACTAGACTGCGAGAACGAAATAAAAATCCTTGAAGTTGCTCGGTTACTGGGCGACAACCACCCCGTTGATATTAAAACAACGTTTCTGGGTGCACATGCATTACCGCTCGAATACAAAGGTAAAAGTGATGAATACATAGAGCTTGTTTGCAACGAGATGTTAGAGCAAGTTGTTGCCGCAAATTTAGCAGATGCCGTAGATGTATTTTGTGAAAATGTAGGTTTTAGCAATGAGCAGACTCGACGTGTATTTGAAGCTGCGAGCAAACACAACCTACCAGTTAAGTGCCATGCGGAACAACTATCAAACCAACAAGGTGCTGAGCTGGTAGCAGAGTTCAATGGTTTATCAGCTGACCATATCGAGTATTTAGACGAAGCAGGAGTAAAAGCGATGGCAGCCGCTGGGACTGTGGCTGTACTTCTACCTGGGGCGTTCTACTTTTTACGTGAAACAAAACAACCACCCATTGCTTTATTGCAACAGCATAATGTGCCGATTGCATTATCAACAGACTTTAACCCGGGAACATCGCCATTGTGTTCTTTGCAATTAATGATGAATATGGGGTGCACATTGTTTCGCCTAACACCGTCGCAAACCTTGGCGGGAGTCACTCGCAATGCAGCTACAGCACTGGGTTTAAAAGACCGTGGCATACTCAAAGTGGGCATGCGAGCCGACATTGCTCATTGGCAAATATCTCACCCTGCACAATTAAGTTATCAATTGGGCGTAAATAAACTGTTAAATCTGTGGATATTAGGTAGACTTAATTAGACCTATTACATGTTGTATTTACTTAATGTCCTTACTCGCACTATTAACAAATACTGGATTTGAATCGGTAGCAGGGAGTGCTTTATTTACAAATACACAAGTCCCCGTTTTTTTAAGCGGGGCTATTCTTATGTCCATGGTGTGTGCTTTATGCGTTGTTAAACAAGCCACACTTCGACTAAGTTATATTATTAACGCTTTTATTGCTCTAGCACTATTAAGCTCTCATCTCCCCTACATTGAATTACTCTTAGCGTTAGCGACCGTTACCCACGTATGGCTCGTATCAAAGCAAAATAACTGGACTATGCTCAGTATTAGCTTTGCAGCAACCCTTTGTTTTTTAATCTTGTACGCTGCCAATGGGTTAGTTGCCTTACCAATACACTGGCTGGTTGTGGCCACATTAATCCTTGCCAGCTCAGGGTATTTTATTGATGAAGAGCTTTTAGATGATACTCAGCCAAATGTCGCAGTAAAAGAACAGGCTTTAACGTTATCACCCTTAGCTAGCTTCCCTAACCGTGCGCAATTGCAAGCCCACTTTTATCACTGGCGAGAAGAGGCGCCTCATATGGGAGCGCTTGTTATTATTCGATTAGAGGGATTCGCAGAAGTTAACCAGCATATAGGGCGGGATTTTGGAGATTTACTACTTGCGCAATCGGCAAATCGAATCAAAGAGCTTTTAATGCTCGACGAAGTTGTCAGCCTAGGTAATTCTGAAAAGCTAGCACACCTAGGCGGATTAAACTTTGCATTTATTTGCAGTTTAGATAGCCAAAATCACCTGCATGAGCAATTAATCGACCGAATACTCGGCGCAACACTCAAGCCTTTTAATGTCGCCAATTGTACGATTGAAGTTAAGGCGCGTGCCAGCTATGTAAAGTGTGACGCAGATGAGGTCAGTTTTGATAGTTTAATATCGCATGCTTTTTTAGCACTTGATAGCCAACCAAATAAGCAAATAGTTGCGTATCAACAACACATGATGGTTGAACGGTTAGAGCAACAAGCACGGCTTAAAGAACTGGCTAGTATTGATTTTTCGAGTGAGTTAGAGCTTTATTTTCAACCTATTATACGTAGTGCAGATGAGAATATTGAATTTTTAGAATTACTACTACGTTGGCAGCACCCCAAACAAGGCATTTTATCCGCTAATCGGTTTATTGATGATATTCGCATTGCGGGATTAGCTTATCCGTTAGCTGAATTTGTTATTGAAAGGGCGGCTGAGCTAATAATGGCTCTGCGCATGGAAGGAATAAAAATGCCATTGAGCATTAATGTATTTGGCTCTGAAATGCTTAACGAAGAGTTTATTTCATTTATTGATCAGGTCTTTACTGAACATAAACTATTACCTGGAGACTTAATTATAGAATGCCCGCTGGAGGTGTTTTTAAACTTAGATGCACAAGGTAAGGCAATGGTTGCACGGTTAAGTAGTCAAGGTGTAAAGATGTGCGTAGATGGCCTCGGCGATAGTCCTGTATGGTTGGCTAAACTTCCAAATTTGGCGGTGGAATATGTAAAAGTAGCGCCTTCATTAACGGCAGATTTTAGTCAGCAAGGCCACATAAGAAGCTTAGTAAGCGGTATGGTTGAAATGCATAATCAACAAAATAGTAAAGTTATCTGCGAGGGAGTTGAAACACAAGAGCAATTAAACTTTGCCAATAGCCTTAATGTATTTGCAGCTCAAGGCTATTATTTCAGCCACCCGTTAAGCAGTGTAGGTATGATAACGTGGTTGAAACAATGGCAAATAGAGCATTCATAAGAAGTGCTCAAGCAAAAGAGATTAACTCTCTTTTGCTTGTAAGTAGGCGTTAACCAGCGCAGTTATGATTTGACCGGCGTCATTTAAACCTGCTTTTAAACCGCTAGGGTGCTGGTTTGGTGCTGCTTCGCATAAGTGTAAGTAACAGCTATTAGCTTTACTTGCCCCTAAATGTACAAAATGCTCAGCATCGCTCACGCTAAAACCGCAGTTGGTATATGCACTAACAGGCATAAGTGAAATACTGTCCAAATCCACTTCAATGCCAAGTGAGTGATCGCAAAGCGTATCCAGTGCCTGTTGGCAGGCTTCAGTTAGCGACTTTTCACGCCTGACTTGAAGAGCTTGATAGCTGTCATAACCAAATTGAGCCTCAGCTAAAGCATCAATAATTGCTTGGTTGTTTTTTAGTTCGTGTAAACCGATAACATGGTAATTATTGAGATGTTGCTCGTTATAAGCATAGCGAAAGCCGTTGCCTGAGTGGCGTCCTTCGCAGTCACGAAAGTCAGCATGAGGGTCAAAGTTAATTGCGTTTATAGGTTTATTTTTATGCTTACTTAAAGCACGAATAATACCTAAACAGTTGTTATGACCGCCACCAACTATAATAGGCTCAAGGCCTGCATTAAATATTAAGCTTAAAACGTGCTCTACACGATTGTCTATTTGTTCGCAGTAATCGCGTAGTTGACCTAGTTGCTCAGGTACTTTGTTATCTAAATGCGCAGCAGCTTTGCAAAGGTCATCAACCGCTACCTCGCCAAGTAATAAGACTTTTTCGTTGGCTAAAAATTGGTTATCAGGCTGGTTTAAAAAACGCTTGATAAAAGCATGCCAGCCATCAGTTGCTCCCCCATTACCTAAGTTTGCACGCGGGCCTATATCTTCGCAAATACCCACAAGTACATACTTAATACCAAACTGAGCGGCATCTTGCAGTGCTTGTAAAGGGTTAACTTGGGTGTCTAAAAGAGCAATAGATTGCCATGCTTTTTTTTCATTTAAGCGACTGCTACACCAAGGCTTAACAGTCGCTTCATCGTAGATATGTAAATAGTCAGTCATTTATTATTCTACGACTTCCAGCTCAAGCTCTTCTGCAGATAATACAATACCAGTGCTATCGGCGTAGAGAAAATCGTCATCAAAAAATGAAACGCCAGCAAAATTAACACCAATGCCGTCTTCTCCAGCTCCTTGGCTATCAGCTGCAACGGGAATTGACGCAATGGCTTGAATGCCTAAATCAATTTCTTCAAGTTCGTCAACATGGCGAACTGCGCCATATACAACAATACCTTGCCAGTTGTTCTGAGCAGCTAGCTCCGCTAATTCAATATCAATTAGTGCGCGGCGTGTAGAGCCACCGCCATCAATAAGTAAAACGGAATCATCACCGTCTTCGCTCAGGATTTCCCTGATCAATTCATTATTTTCAAAACATTTAACCGTTTTGATTCGGCCGCAAAAGCTGTGACGTCCACCAAAATTGATAAACATAGGTTCGAGCACATCAACCACATCGGCGAAGTGGTCACATAAATCAGAGGTGCTGTAATCCATTTTTCTATCCTTCTAAAAGATATAAGAGCGAGCTCTCAGTATACCTCTCTTAAATGCAATAACAACGACTTAATGGCAGTTAATTGGCCTATTTTTAAGCAGCAATTGTGCTAAATCAGTAAAAGCAATATTAGTGTCTTAAAAGCGTCACCCAATTGTTATTTAGAGCGCCTATGCTAAAAATATTGTATAAAAAAGGGTCACACCATGAGTCAGCACAACATATTTAAAAAAATGGCACAGCTGGATGAACACTTATTTCTAAAACTATTTAATGGTAACTCACCAACATGGCTTAAAAACTCAGCCTTGGGGTTATCAAAAAGTGGCGATGGAGGCTTATATGTGGTTTTGGCTTTGGCATGTGGCTGGTTTGGACAGGCACAACAGCTACAAATGTTGTCGATTACTTTGCTGGTGGGCTTTGTGATTGAAAGACCTATTTACTTTGTAGCAAAAAAAAGTTTTGCACGTATTCGACCTTGCGATTGTTTAGTCAAAGGCGCTTATATTATCCCAAGTGATAAATTTAGTTTGCCATCTGGGCATAGCGCAGGTGCATTTTTAGTTGCCATTATACTTACCCATTATTTTCCTAATTTTGTTGGTTTATGGTTCGCTTGGGCAAGCGGTGTTGCTGCTTCTCGTGTTGTTCTAGGTGTCCACTTTCCTGCTGATGTCGTGCTTGGCGCCTTAATGGGAGCAAGCTGTGGTTTAACGGCTATTTTGTTGGTGGGTTACCTATGAGAATACTGTACGGCATTCAAGGGACTGGTAATGGGCACATCACCCGCGCGCGTGTAATGGCAAAAGCATTTAGTGAAATGGGAGTTGACGTTGATTATGTTTTTTCAGGTCGCGCAGAACAAAACTATTTTGATATGGAAGAGTTTTCAGATTATCGGCGCTTTCATGGTTTATCTTTTTCGACACAAAATGGCAAAATTAATAGCTATGAGACAGTAAAAAATGCCAAGTTATGCAAGCTGGTGCATGACATAAAACAGCTTGATGTATCTGGTTATGATTTTGTTTTTAATGACTTCGAACCTGTTTCAGCTTGGGCAGCAAAGCGCCAAGGTGTTCCTGTTATTGGCATGAGCCACCAAGCTGCTTTTTTATCACCTAAGGTACCAATGACAGGCAATGCTTTATTGCATCGTTCTTTAATTCGTTATTATGCACCTGCAAATATACATTTAGGCGTCCATTGGCAGCCATTTGCAGATAATATTATTCCTCCTTTTATCGCGAGTCATTGGCATGATAATCCAGTGAGTATAGATAACAAGGTGTTGGTTTATTTACCCTTTGAAGAGCTCGCAAGCGTTATAGACTACTTAAAAGATTTTCCAGATAAAGAATTTTATTGTTACCACCCCGACGCAGAAAATAGTTCCCAAGGGCACATACATTTGCGTAAGCCATCACGCAGTGGCTTTTTAAATGACTTGGCTAACACCAGTGGTGTAATTGCAAACGCTGGGTTTGAGCTCTCAAGTGAAGCGCTTAAATTGGGTAAAAAATTATTACTAAAACCGTTAGCAGGCCAATTTGAACAAGATGCCAATGCACATACATTATTAACAATGAATGCTGCACATGTTATGCGTTACTTAAACCCTTGCGCGCTAGATGAGTGGATTGTGAGCAAAGCGCATAAACAGATTAATTTCCCTAGTGATCCTGAGCCATTAGTTAATTGGTTGGTAGATAAGCAATGGGGAAATACAGAAAAACTGCATCAAAGCTTATGGAAATCAGTGTGCTAAATTGTAATCGAGGACATTTTTTTGTAGTGAATAGTGATAAATTCGTGGGATAATCTACACTATAGGTTAAACACTTTACTAGAAAATCTAGTGATCCTAACTAAAAGGCTGCAGTAGATGACAATTCTCCAAAACTTGACGATAAAGCGTCGGCTACAAATTAATGCGCTCGTTGTTGGTTTAGCAATGATAGTTATGTTATTTATCATCATTTATGAAGCAAAGGTCATGCTGAAATTAAATGAAACTATTCAGTATGCGGAGGAGCTAGATATTCATGAATTATCAATGCGTAAATACGAAAAAGATTTCTTATTTTATAAAGATGAATCTAAATTAGCGTTGTTTGATAAAGAGTTTCAGCAACTTCAATATAAATTAGATAAATTAAAAGTATTATCAAACGAGTTGGGGATAGCAACTGCAGATGTAAATCAATTTGGTGTACTTGCTCAAAAATATTATGATGATTTTTATATAGTTGTTGAATTTCAAAGAGCAATTGGTTTACACCCAAAAGATGCGCTATATGGTGAACTAAGAAGTGCAGTGCACCAAATAGAAACCTTACTCAATGAGCAAAATAACTATCAATTACTTACCTTGATGTTACAGCTTCGCCGTGCTGAAAAAGACTTTATGTTACGTTTAGATATGAAGTATTTATCGCGCTTTGAAGGGATAGCGAATGACCTTGAGCAACAAATTAAAGGCTCAAGTATTAATAGTAATACCCGCAATGAATTAGTGTCGTTGTTGAGTAGTTATAAAAGTAAATTCACAGCACTGGTGAATGCACAAAAGTCACTCGGTCTAGATCTTGATTCAGGCGCGCTCGGTAAAATGCGAGTAAGTGTAAAGAAAAGCGACGAAGTTGTATCTAGAATAACCAGTGCAACAAAGCAACAGGTTACTGATACCGCCGATAGAGTGCAAATGCTGGCAATTGCTATTTTTGGTATTGCAGGGCTAATTGTTATGTTATTGGTGTACTTTACTAGCCGTTCAATTATCCAGCCTATTGAGCGTGTATATCACACAATAAATGATATTAGGCGTAACAACGACCTTAGCTTATTTATTGAAGAAACAGGTAAAGATGAAATAACCACCATGACGGTTGACTTCAATAGCTTAATTGGTGATTTTAAAAAGCTAATATATGAAGTAAATACAGCTTTAACCACACTTAATATAGCTACAGGCAATTTATCGGAAACAACCGCGGCGACCAGCTCAGGTATGCAAGAGCAATTGCATGAAGCCGATATGGTAGCAACGGCTGCTACAGAGATGCAGGCAACGATTCAAGATATTTCACACAATACTGAAGCCGCAGCTAAAAAAGCTGAATCAACCAATTTGAATGCGCAGAAAGGCCGCTCAGAGGTTGAATCAACAGTAAATCATATTAACCAGTTATCAAACTCGTTAGGTGACGCGTCTTCGGTAGTATCTCAGCTAGAAAAAGATGGTGAAACCATTGGGTCGGTTCTTGATGTAATTCGTGGTATTGCAGAGCAAACAAATCTACTTGCACTTAACGCGGCAATAGAAGCAGCACGTGCTGGTGAACAAGGTCGAGGCTTTGCGGTAGTTGCAGATGAAGTACGCTCACTTGCCCAACGTACACAAGAGTCGACTAAAGAAATTGAAAGTATTATTTCAACGCTACAAGGTCGTACGCAAGAAGTGGTAAGCATAATGCAACGATGCCGTACTCAAGGCGGAGAGAGCGCTGAACAAGCCACCAGAGCGGGTGAATTGCTTGGCTCAATTACCGAAGATGTACAAACCATCATGGAGATGAGTACCCATATTGCAGCCGCAATTGATGAGCAAAGCCAAGTGGCATCAGAGGTCAATAAAAACGTAGTACGTATTCGTGATATTGCTGAGGATGCGTCAACCCATGCCACCACAAATGCACAAACCAGCGAAGAAGTATCAGAGCAAGCTAGGGTACTCCATCAAGCAATAGATAAGTTTAAGGTTTGATATTAGGAGCTAGGCTCTAGGAGCTAGTTGAGCTTTAAGCGCTAAGCCATAAGTTTTAAGTAACCTGAGTTGCTTTGAGCTTATGGCTTTTTTGTTCGGGTAATTAAATAGCGCAGCGCCTCTTAATCTTTTTATAAACAATTCAGTTAAAGATCTTTTTCACAAAGAGAATGGAATGAAGAAGTAAATGAGGGAAGGACAACAGATTCATTGAGCTGAATCTATTAGCCACAAAGCCTAATTATTCATCCTGTAGGTCGTCATTTATGGCGAGAATCAATTAACTATTGGAATTGACGCGCTAAAGCACGATCTACGCCAATCTCAGACTTTAGTTACCTAGCCTCTAAACTTCGGTTTTTTCCTCTAAAGCGCAGCGCCTCTTAACCTCTTTGTGAATAATTCTGTTAAAGATCTTTTGCAAAAAGAGAATGGAATGAAGAAGTAAATGAGGGAAGAACAACAGATTCATTGAGCTGAATCCATTAGCAACAAAGCCTAATTATTCATCCTGTAGGTCGTCATTTATGGCGAGAATCAATTAACTATTGGAATTGACGCGCTAAAGCACGATCTACGCCAATCTCAGACTTTAGTTACCTAGCCTCTCAACTTCGGTTTCTCCTCTAAAGCGCAGTGCCTCTTAACCTCTTTGTTAATAATTCAGTTAAAGATCTTTTGTACAAAGAGCAGAGAATGAGAAGTAAATGAGGGGGAAATCAGCGCTTAGTATGAGCATGCTTAAATAGTCGATAAACTAACACGAATATGACTAAGCGATTGAATCAAAATAGCAACTCCGCTATGGTGGTTAATATATCAATAAAAATAAATTAAAAACGAGTTATTTTACAGGCTCGTTATATTTTCTTTAAGGTTTGAGCATGGATGTTGCTTTTATTGTAATAATATTTTTTGTTTTTCTAATCGTTACGTATTTAATATTTAGGAAAGTAGTTTTAACTAGTCAAACCTCATTCATCAGAAATTATGAGTTCCCTAAAGCAATTACAATTAAAATAAGTGAAGTTTATCCTCACTTAAGCAGCTCTGAATTACAGCAGGTTATGCGAGGATTAAAGGACTATTTTTATCTAATCCATATATCCAATAAAGAGTCCGTGGCTATGCCTTCTCAGGTTGTTGATGTGGCTTGGCATGAGTTTATTCTGTTTACTCGAGAGTATGCTCGTTTTTGTTCAAAAGCGTTTGGGCGTTTTATTCACCACACCCCTGCCGAAGCTATGAAATCACAAGTAGAAGCTCAAATAGGAACTAAAAGAGCTTGGGAGTTATCTTGTAGCCGAGAACAAATTAATTGCTTTAATCCAAAAAGATTACCTTTGATTTTTGCATTAGATTCGAGGCTAAAAATAAAAAATGGCTTCAATTATGAGTTAAACTGTATGTTGTCTATTTCAGAGTCAACAGATAAAACTAATCTGAATTATTGCGCAGCTCATATAAGCATTTCTGCTGATTATGCACCTACACTTGACGGTAAACCTACAGGTGGTGGCCGAGGCTGTAGTGGTGATGGCAATTACATTGGTTGTAGTGGCGGAAGTGGCTGTAGCGGTGGTGGAGACTGAAAATAAACACACATGAGCCTTAACTCTGACAATAGGAACTAGTATTCTTTTTGACCGTTTTTTTACAGTGACGGTCAATTCTAAATCAATAAACAAATTCGTTTACTTCGCCTGTCGATACGGCTGTAAGTAGCTTACGGTGAACAGGCTATTTAGGGTCAATAAAACCTAGCTACCTAGCGCCTTCTCATTAGATTTCACTGCACTCAACCACAACCACATAATCAACTTTAACGCCGAGCAACTTACAGCTTACAGCTTAAAGCTCGCAGCTAAAATCAAGGCACAAACTTTATCGGTACGCTGTCTTTACTGGCTTGATGCTCTGCGACGCGTTGCTGATATGTTTGCCATAACTCATCATGCTTAGCTTGAAGGTGCGAGAAGTAGCTCCAGCTGAATAAGCCGCTGTTGTGGTTGTCGTCGAAGATGAGCCTAATTGCATAGTGACCAACAGGTTCTATTTTGCTGATGCCAACCTGTGATTTTCCCAAAACGAGCTTCATTTGCTCATTGCCATGGCCTTGCACTTCTGCTGAGGGGGAGTGAACACGTAAAAACTCACTGCTGAAAGTGCATGTTGAGTCGTCATCAAAATAGACGTCGAGGGTTTTGCTAACGCTGTGGTAATGAACTTTTATAACTTGTTTCATAGCTAAACTCATAGGGCAATAAAAAGGCCTCCAATTGGAGGCCTTAAGTATACATTAAACTGCTGTTAAAGAATAAAGCGGCTTAAGTCTTCATCTTCAACTAGTGCACCTAAATGTTTTTCAACATAAGCGGCGTCAATCACTAGGTTTGAACCTGCCTGCTCTGATGCATCAAACGAAATCTCTTCCATTAGCTTTTCCATCACAGTATGTAAGCGACGAGCACCGATATTTTCAGTCTTTTCGTTTACCTGCCAAGCGGCTTTTGCAATACGCTCAATAGCATCATCAGCAAACTCTATATTCACTTTCTCAGTTTTAAGAAGTTCGCGTTGCTGCTCTGTAAGTGACGCATGTGGTTCAGTAAGAATACGCTTAAAGTCATCCGCTGTGAGTGCTTCTAATTCAACGCGAATAGGTAAGCGACCTTGCAGCTCTGGGATCATGTCTGATGGTTTTGACATTTGGAATGCACCAGAGGCTATAAAGAGCATATGGTCGGTTTTAACCATGCCGTGTTTAGTGTTTACTGTTGAACCTTCAATAAGCGGCAGTAAGTCGCGTTGTACGCCTTCACGGCTTACGTCTGGGCCTGATGACTCACCACGCTTACAGATTTTGTCTATCTCATCGATAAATACAATACCGTTTTGCTCAACCGCAAAGATAGCTTGCTCTTTAAGCTCTTCAGGATTTACTAATTTAGCCGCTTCTTCTTCGGCTAATAGTTTAAACGCTTCTTTAATTTTTAGCTTACGCTTCGCTTTTTTATCAGATGACATGTTTTGGAACATGCTCTGCAGCTGGTTGGTCATTTCTTCCATGCCTGGTGGCGACATGATCTCAACATTAGGTTGTGCTTGAGCAACATCAATATCAATTTCTTTGTCGTCTAGCTGACCTTCGCGAAGCTTTTTACGAAATGTTTGGCGAGTTGACGAGTTTTCATCACGCTGGCTTTCGCCATAAGAGTCTTTTGCTGGTGGCAATAGTGCATCTAAAATGCGTTCTTCTGCTGCTTCTTCAGCGCGGTGCTTAAACTTTTTAGTTTGCTGTTCGCGCGTCATTTTAATCGACACATCGACTAAATCACGAATGATGGTTTCAACTTCTTTACCAACATAACCCACTTCGGTGAACTTAGTAGCTTCAACTTTAATAAACGGTGCATTAGCAAGTTTTGCTAAGCGACGTGCAATTTCAGTTTTACCGACACCAGTAGGGCCAATCATTAAGATATTTTTAGGGGTCACTTCAGCACGTAAGTCGTCGTTTAATTGCATACGGCGCCAGCGATTACGAAGCGCAATAGAGACGGCTTTTTTTGCTTTAGCTTGGCCAATGATATGTTGGTCAAGTTCATGAACGATTTCTCTTGGAGTCATAGCAGACATAGCGGTTCCTATTACAATTCTTCGATGGTTTGGAAGTTATTTGTGAATACGCAAATATCACCTGCTATAGTGAGGCTTTTTTCTACGATGTCACGGGCACTTAGGTCGGTGTTTTCAAGTAACGCAGTTGCGGCTGATTGCGCAAAGTTACCACCGCTACCTATAGCGATTAGGTCATTTTCAGGTTGTACGACATCGCCGTTACCTGTAATGATTAAAGAGGCTGTTTCATCAGCAACTGCGAGCAAGGCTTCAAGTTTACGAAGGGCACGGTCACTGCGCCAATCTTTGGCCATTTCAACGGCTGCCTTGGTGAGGTTGCCTTGGTGCATTTCAAGTTTGCTTTCAAAACGTTCGAATAGGGTAAAGGCATCAGCAGTACCGCCGGCAAAACCAGCGATTACTTTGCCATTATAAAGGCGTCGAACTTTGCGGGCATTGCCCTTCATTACGGTGTTACCAAGTGAAACTTGGCCATCGCCACCAATGACGACTTTATCGTCGCGACGTACACTTACAATAGTGGTCATGTTATTCCTCATCATCGAGCCGCAGGGGCGACTCGTAAAAAACGATTGATGAGGAGTTAATATGGGTTAATGGATTAAAATCAAGTCCAAAGCCAAATTCCACAACCCATTATTTTGCTGCGCTTGAGTTTGTTTTTGTCGCTTTCAGCTAAACGCTTTGTTTTATAAGGACCTAAGCGCACTTTATACCAAATGCCATTGGTACCTGTGGTTTCGCGGATCTCGGCAATTAGGCCCGCAAACGCAATTTTTGCTTTGAGAGTTTCGGCTTGAGCATGGGTTCTAAATGATCCGCACTGCATAACATAAGGGCCCTTTTGTTCAAGCTCTTTAACTTCAACTTGTACTTCATGCTCTTTTATTTCTTTGATAAATTCAGGTGGCCGCGGTTTTGCAGGTTCAACCTTTTCAATCTTTTTAGTTGGGTTTGCTTGTTGCTCAACCAGTTTAGGGTCGGCATTGGTTTTGACATACCAAAGACCAAAACAAAATCCGCCCACTAACACCAGAGTCACAAGGACTAATAAAATAGGAAAAGGCTTTTTCGGTGGTGGTTGTTTTTTACTGTTGCGGTTCCCCGGCTTTTTATTAATAAAATCGTGTTGTGCCATGTGTGTTTAAAGCTCTAACCTTAAATCATATCGATTGGGTCGACATCTAAACTCCAGCGCACTTTCTGTGCTAATTTACTGGTGCTTAGATAATCTATCATTTGCGCGAGATATTGATGTAATTGCTGACGATCAAGCGCTTGAATATGTAATTGAAAACGGTATTTTCCTGCTATCTTTTCAAGTGGCGCAGGAATTGGACCCAGCAATTGTATACCACTTACACCTTGCACTGGAACTAAATCAGTTAAAAAATCCACTACCTGTTTTACGTTATGGCCTTGGGCCCGCACAATCGCCATATTAGTGATTGGGGGCAGCTCAGCATCTTCACGCTCTTGTAAAGCAAAGCGGGCAAAGTCTTGATAACCGTTGTTGACTAGGTCTTGTAATAGTGGGTGTTCAGGAAAGTGCGTTTGTAATAACACGTGGCCGGGCTCTCCGCTTCGCCCTGCGCGTCCTGCAACTTGTGTAACCAATTGAGCCAAATGTTCAGTAGCACGAAAATCACAAGAGTATAAGCCACTATCTACGTCTAATATCAGCACTAGGCTGACATCAGGAAAATGGTGGCCTTTAGCGAGCATTTGCGTACCCACTAAAATTCGTGCGCCGCCTTGGTTTATATCATCCAAGGCTTTTTCTAAGCTGCCTTTACGGCGAGTTGAATCGCGGTCAATACGGCTAATGGGGATATCGGCAAATTCACCTGTTAAAAACTCTTCTATTTGTTCGGTGCCTTTACCATTTGGAAATATTTGTGTGCTGCCACAGTCAGGGCATTGATGTGGCACACGTTCTTGTTCACCACAGTGATGACAGATCATTTGCCCAATGGCTTTATGAAATGTTGCGCTGGTACTGCAACGCGAGCATTCACTTAGCCAGCCACATTCATGGCAAATTAGCGTAGGTGAAAAGCCACGGCGATTTAAAAACACCATTACTTGCTTGCCGCGGTTTAAATGCTGGCGCATGGTAGCAAGGCTTGCATGGGCAATGCCTGCTTGATCCGGCTGGCCTTTCATATCCAACAGCTGAAACTTGTTATCTGTACTGGTTTGCGCGCGCTGAGTTAGGCTCAATAGTTGATATTTACCATTGATTGCTTTGTGTAGAGTTTCTAAAGCGGGCGTTGCTGAGCCTAATACTAACGGGATTTTATGTTGAAAAGCACGATACGCTGCTAGGTCTCTGGCATGGTAACGCAGGGTATCTTGCTGTTTGAATGAGCTATCATGTTCTTCATCAACAATGATCATACCGAGCTTTAAAAAAGGCAAAAATATACTTGAGCGAGTACCTATCACAATAGCGCAACCAGCTTTTTCGCAAAAGCGCCACGTTTGTAAGCGTTCGTTATCCGTTAGGGCTGAATGCCAAAGCATGATTGGAGTATCAACAAAGCGGCGGCGAAAGCGGTTAACGGTTTGTGGTGTTAAGCCAATCTCAGGTACCAGTACCAGTGCTTGCTCGCCCCGTTTTAATACTTCTTCTAGGCATTGTAAGTAAACTTCGGTTTTGCCACTGCCGGTTACGCCTTCAAGTAAAAAGCTATTAAAACCTGTGCTTTGGTTTATTGACGTACAGGCAACGGCTTGCTCTTTGTTTAGTACGGGTTTAATACCGATTTTTGGTGCTTGTTGCTGCCATTGGTTATCATGCTCGATTGTTTGACTGATCAGTTCTTTATTTATCAGGCTATCAATGGTCTTTTTATTAAACCCCAGTGCTTTTAATTCAGTGAGTGAGGACTTACCTGACTCGGCTAATTGCTTTAATAGTCCTAGTTGGCTTTTGGCTTTTAAAGACGGGAGCTTGGCGCCTTTTTCAGTTAAGGCGACCATGTTAATACTGCTCTTATCAGGGCATTCACCTTGGCGTAATGCGCTAGGTAACGCTATATGTATTGTTTCGCCTAATGGGTAACAATAATAACGAGCAGTAAAGCGCAATAAATCAAGGTGCTGAGCAGATAAAATAGGCTCGTCATCAATCACCTCTATGAGGGCTTTAATTTTATCGGCAGGGACGTCTGTATTGTTTTTAAGTGCTAGTACCACAGCGACTTTCTTTTGATTACCAAATGGCACAATAACCCGCGAACCGACTTTCGGCATGATTGATAAACCATTAAGCTGTTCCGGTAGGCTGTAATCAAAAGTACGCTGTAGCGGGACTTTTATAGCAACTTCAACAAAACTCATAGCAACTCAACAATAACCAACAAGACAGCTAATGTACTAAAGTTACGATAAAAAACCTATCAGCAAATAAGCCGATTAAAGCTTTTGCTCATTTTATTAGCAAAAAACGCATTTAAAGCTTGTAGCGGGCGGGGTTGTTGCTTAGAATACGCGTCCAATTATTTTGATTTAAACGACGTATGGTGCCAGACTTCGGGTTTGGAGAGCGATGCGGCCTTAACTAGAGGTTTCTATGAAAGAAGGTATTCACCCTAAGTACGAAGTAATTTCAGCAACGTGTTCATGCGGAAATAAATTCGAAACAAGTTCTACTTTGTGTAAAGACATCCACTTAGACGTATGTTCTGCGTGTCACCCGTTTTACACTGGTAAGCAAAAGATTCTAGACACAGGTGGCCGTGTTGATCGCTTTAACAAGCGTTTCGGTTCACTTAGCAGCAAGTAATTTCTGCTTTTGTGTCGAGAAAAGCACCTTAGGGTGCTTTTTTTGTGCCTGTAATAAAGGAACACTGCTTTCGGTAGCCTTTATTTAGAACCACAGCTTAAATTCAGCAAATACTTCATTCTGTACGGCTTTGTTGCCACCTTCAACTGCACTTCGTATTTATTTTAGTTCTTTCAGTATTTCTAGTTTTTATAATGAATATAGTTTTCGACCAACAGACAAACTGTTTTTTATTCACTATATTGATTAAATAATACAACGTTTAATAACATCTTTTGTAACTAAAAGAAGCTAAATTATGGTTATTTGTTGTTATCGTCGGGAAATGTTCGTAATAAGCACCTTATTACAACCTAGTTGATGGATATTGGATATTTATTCAATTTAAGCTGGGTTTTTTGATGCTTTACTGATGTTTTAAAGATGGGTTTTTAGAATTATTTGCTAAAAATGCTGACAAAACGCATAAAATTAACTGATATAGCATATAACAGGATAGACCTGATATTGCTTGAATTTAATTATAATATCGGTATTGTTCTCAATTAAAGATATAGAACTGCTCTCTCACACTTAATTTAACTTACTTGCAGGATAAAATCGCGTTATGTCAGACTTTCGTGAACAAGCACTACATTACCATGCCCACCCCGTTCCAGGAAAAATCAGCATTGAACTTACTAAGCCGGCTGAAACCGCTAAAGATCTCGCCTTAGCATACAGCCCTGGTGTTGCTGAACCTGTTCGTGAAATTGCAGCAGATCCCGCTAATGCTTATAAGTATACAGGCAAAGGCAA
Source organism: Pseudoalteromonas atlantica (assembly GCF_043641955.1). GTDB lineage: Bacteria > Pseudomonadota > Gammaproteobacteria > Enterobacterales > Alteromonadaceae > Pseudoalteromonas > Pseudoalteromonas atlantica_A. The sequence continues at coordinate 121,239 of NZ_JBHZRV010000006.1, read as the reverse complement.
CATGGTTGCTGTTATCACAAACGGCACAGCCATTTTAGGACTTGGCAATTTAGGCCCTCTGGCTTCAAAACCGGTTATGGAAGGAAAAGCGTTGTTATTTAAACGCTTTGCTGGCTTGGATTCAATTGATATTGAAGTAAAGCATCGCACGACTGAAGATTTTATTAATACCGTGGCTAATATTGCTGATACGTTTGGTGGCATCAATCTTGAAGATATTAAAGCACCTGAGTGTTTTGAGATTGAAAAAGCACTGATTGAGCGCTGTAGCATCCCTGTATTTCATGACGACCAGCACGGTACTGCGATTGTAACGGCCGCAGGTATGATCAATGCTTTAGAAGTTCAAGGAAAAAACATTGAAGATGCGATCATTGTTTGTTTAGGTGCAGGCGCGGCTGCCGTTGCATGCATGGAACTGCTAATTAAATGTGGCGCACTGCGTGAGCACATTTATATGCTTGACCGTAAAGGCGTAATTCACACGCGTCGTGACGATTTAAACGAATACAAACAATTGTTCGCGAACAACACTGATAAGCGTACTTTACAAGACGTGATTGCTGATGCTGATGTGTTTGTAGGTGTGTCAGGGCCAAACCTATTAGCGCCTGAAGACTTAAAGCTAATGGCTGATAAGCCAGTTATTTTTGCTTGCTCTAATCCAGATCCTGAAATTAATCCGGCACTAGCTCACGGTGCTCGTAGCGATCTTATTATGGCGACAGGTCGTTCTGATTACCCGAACCAAGTTAATAATGTTTTATGTTTCCCATTTATTTTCCGCGGTGCGCTTGATGTTCGTGCAAGCCAAATCAATGATGAAATGAAAATTGCAGCGGTAGATGCTATTCGCAGTATTGCAAAAGAGCCTGTTCCTGCTGAAGTACTAACTGCTGCAGGTGTTGATAAATTAGAATTTGGCCCTGAGTATATTATTCCAAAACCAATGGATCCGCGTTTATTACCGCGTATTGCTAAAGCAGTAGCGCAAGCGGCGATTGATTCAGGTGTTGCGCAAATCGATATGCCTGAAAACTATATGGCTTAGGTTTAAACGATCTGACAATAAAAAACCTCAGTAACGTAAGTTACTGAGGTTTTTTTGTATCCAATTCCTGAAGGCAGGAATGTAGCTTAATCTTCGTTAAGAATAGGTACTTCAAGCCCCATCTCAAGCATGATTTTCTTCACTTCTTCAGGTACTTTCTCTGGGTTATCTTTACGTAAGTCGTCGTCATTAGGTAACGGCTGGCCAGTAAACGCATGTAAAAATGCTTCACAAAGCAATTCACTGTTGGTTGCGTGTCTTAAATTATTAATTTGACGACGCGTGCGCTCATCCGTTAAAACTTTAAGCACGTTGAGTGGAATAGATACGGTGATCTTTTTCACTTGTTCTGATTTTTTACCGTGTTCTGCATATGGGTGAATATATTCACCATTCCATTTAGCCATAAGAAGTATCGTTGCCTCAGGTTATTAATTGTTTGCATCGCCGAGTTGCTTTGCAAAGATGCGGGAAATTCTATCGTTTTAAAAAAGATAGTCAAACACTTGTTATTTAGCCATCTAGCTCGCTAAGTTTCTTTACTTCTATAAATGTAAGGTCTGTACCATAAATTCTTTGACTTATGTGGGTTGATCATCTAACCTTTTAGACGTCTAAACATCCATTTAATTGTAGGTGACGTTATGAGTCAAAAAAACAAAGCAACTATCGCGGTACGAAAAGGCATCGACGCTGATAAACATCATGGTGCAGTTGTGCCTCCTCTACATCTATCAACGACCTATTCATTTGCTGATTTTGATACAAAACGTCAATACGATTATGGCCGCAGCGGCAACCCAAACCGTGATATTTTAGCGGAAACTCTGGCTGAGCTTGAAGGTGGCGCTAAGGGAATTATTACAGCCACAGGTATGTCGGCAGTGCATTTAGCGACTCAGTTACTTAATAGTGATGATACTTTAGTTATTCCTCATGACTGTTATGGCGGCAGCTACCGTTTATTTACTTCGCTTGAGAAGCGTGGTTTATTAAAATTGGTGGTGTTAGATTTAACTAAAGCTGAGAACCATCAGAAAATCCTTGAAATTAAACCTAAATTAATTTGGATTGAAACACCGAGTAATCCAATTTTACGCTTGACTGATATTAAAGCGATTACTGCGATTGCTAAACAGTGCGGTGCACTTGTTGGTGCCGATAACACCTTTTTATCGCCGGCTTTACAAAATCCAATTGAATTTGGTGTAGATATTGTGGTGCATTCGACGACTAAATATATTAATGGTCACTCAGATGTTGTGGGCGGTGCTGTAATTGCAGCTAATCAAGAGCTAGGCGATGAACTGGCATGGTGGGCAAATAATATTGGTATTACCGGCGCGCCGTTTGATAGTTACTTAACGTTGCGTGGTTTGCGTACGTTAAATGTACGTTTGCGTCAGCATCAAGAAAATGCATTTGTTATAGCGCAGTATTTAGAAGATTCACCTTATGTAAGCCAAGTTTATTATCCTGGCCTTGAATCGCACCCGCAACACGAATTAGCAAAACAGCAACAACGCGGTTTTGGTGGCATGGTAAGTTTTGATATTAAAGGCGATGTAAATGACGCCGCAGCCTTTTTAACGAGTCTTACAGAGTTTAGCTTGGCGGAGTCGTTAGGTGGCGTTGAAAGTTTAATTTGCCACCCTGCTACCATGACTCATGCAGGTATGGATGCAACAGCCCGTCTTGAAGCTGGAGTCGGTGATACACTAATTCGTATTTCAGTCGGTATTGAAGATGTTAAAGATTTAGTGGCTGATCTAGAGCGCGTATTTAATAAAGTAAAGCCGGGTCAGGGCAATGTGAATACAGCGACGCAAAAAGTAGAACAATCAGTACAGCAAGATGAACAATCAAGCTCATTTAAACTAACGCCTGCACATACGGCATTGTGGTAAGAATAATGGTTAATATAGTACATAAATTTGGTGGTTCGAGCTTAAGTTCGCCAGAGCGTTATCAAGCAGTCGCAAATATAATTTTAGCTAATAGCGAAGTGGGTGATTGCGTTGTTGTTTCTGCTGCAGGCAAAACAACGAATACTTTGGTTAAGTTGTGGCAAAGTTACCAGCAGGGCGATCTACAAGCTGTTAGCGATATTTTATTATTGTTAGATAATCACCAGCGAACCTTGATAGAACAGTTACTAACGGCGCAAGTAAAACAGCAGGCACTTAGTTTATTACAGCAAGAGTTGGCAATATTGGCTGAACAAGCAAAGCAGCAGTCTTTGGCTGAATCAGCATTACTTGCTCATGGTGAAGTATGGTCTGCGAGATTACTTGCAAGTTACTTACAGCAATTAGGCTTAGCTACAAAAGATATTGATGCGCGTCAGCTCTTTACCTTAAACGATGGGCAGTTATTGCATCAAAAGAATCAACAGGCCTGTGTCGATTTAATAAGCAAGCAGCATGTTAATGTGGTTACTGGTTTTATTGCCAGTGACTGCCAAGGTGAAACAATTACTTTAGGGCGTAATGGCAGTGATTACAGTGCCACGCTATTAGGCAGTTATTGCCATGCGCAGCAAGTGTCTATTTGGACCGATACCCAAGGCGTATTTAGCACAGACCCTCGTAAGGTAAATAAAGCGCTTAAGTATTCAAAAGTGTGTCGTGGTCAAGCAAACTTATTGGCACGTTTAGGCAACCCAGTTTTACATGCCAAAACATTATCACCGTTAAAAAATACAGATATAAAGCTGGTTGTACGCAGCAGTTTTGATACCGAAGCTAGTGCCACAGAAATAGTGAAAGAAGGTTACAGTAAAGCTAAGCGCTTTATTACCACGCTAGAGAATATTGATTTACTGCGAGTTGACCAGCTCAATGCCGGTGAAGTTGGGCAATTGAGTCAGTTGATTCAACACAGTTTGCATCACTTTGTTAAGCAGGGCGACACTTACTTATTAGTGCCAGGTGATGCGACTCACCAAGTTGTAAGTCAATTACAGGGGCGTGCTAATATTATTGAATCAAACTTACATGGTTGCGCTATTGTTGCGCCAAGTAACGATACAGCTTATTTATCTCTACAGGCTTCCACCTTGCTTAGTGAGCAAAGTTTAGCGCCACGTTTTAGTCACCAAGATACTGATTATGCTTTGCTATTAACCGATCAGGCAATTGATAGTGATGTTTTAACGTTATTACACGATAAGCTAATCAATAAAGGTCAAGAGCTTGCGGTGATTATTGCTGGCTTAGGTAATGTTGGCGAAGTGTTCATTTCACAGCTATCACAACAGCTAAATCGATTAGAGCAGCATTTCAGCGTTAAGTTAGTGGGTTTATTACGCTCTCAACAAATGCTATTTAGCCCAAGTGGCATTAGCTTAGCGCAATGGCAAACACAATGGGATAACGAAGCTGCTGATTATCAGCCGGCTGACTTATTAACGCACATAAGTGAACTTGATTACGAACATAAAGTGGTCATTGATATTACCGCCAGTGAATCATTTAGTTTACTTTATCCTGATTTTGTTAATTTAGACTGCCATTTGATCAGTGCTAATAAATACGCAGGCACAGCTAATAATGACTGGTATCAAGCATTACGCCATAATCTAGCTGAACGTAATTTATTATGGCGCTATAACACATCTGTGGGCGCTGGATTACCGGTTAATTTTGCTTTGGCTGATTTACAAAACAGTGGCGACAAAATTACGCGTATTGAAGGGGTGTTCTCTGGTACGTTATCGTGGTTATGTAGTAGCTATGATGGCAGCGTGCCATTTTCAGATTTAGTATTGCAAGCGCAACAAATGGGTTTTACAGAGCCTGATCCGCGTGAAGACTTATCTGGCCGTGATATGCAGCGTAAGTTGCTTATTCTAGCGCGTGAGTTAGGTTTAACGTTAGAGTTAGATGATATTGACTTAACAGCGCTGATGCCTGAGCAATTAGCGCAAGGTGATTGGCAGTCGTTTTTAGATAACAAGCAACAGCTAGACAGCTTTATTGCTGATAAAGCCACGCAGGCGAGCGAGCAGGGTAAAGTGTTGCGCTATACTGGCGCTTTGTCACTTGCTGATAATAAAGTCACAGCGCAAGTTGGGTTGGCGTTTGCCACTCAAGGCGATGCATTAGCTAATTTAACACCGGGCGATAATATCTTTGTGATAAACAGCCTGTGGTATAGTGATAATGCTTTAGTAATACAAGGCCCTGGTGCAGGTAAAGAAGTCACCGCAGCAGGGGTGCATTCTGATTTATATTGGTTAATACAAAATTTAAAATAAAAAACATGCAATAAAAAAGCGCCAATTTTGGCGCTTTTTTACATAGCAGCGATTTTATATCGCGTTTTTTGAACCGGAGATTTTATACCTCGGCTTAAAATAGCTCTTCTTCTGTTTTAGTATCTTCCTCAAATACATCTTCAACGTGCTGCATAACATACTTTGTTGGTGCAGAGCCTTTTTCGAAATACTCAAAGCGACTAGTGTAATCATTTTTTTGGCTAAGTAAGCCCGTTGCTAAATCTATTCGAATCGAGACCAGTCCTTCAGGCGGTTCAATCGGCGCTTCGGGTTGGTCTTTAAGTGCTACACGCATAAAGTCTACCCAAGCAGGTTGAGCTGTTTTAGCACCTGACTCAGCCCCCGAAATCTGCGATTTATCGAGGTTACTATTGTACGTAGAGCGACCTAATGGATTGCCAGGGTTATCAAAACCGACCCAAACAGTGGTCATTACATTACTATTAAAACCGCTAAACCAAGTATCAACAGAGTTGTTAGTGGTTCCCGTTTTTCCTGATAAATCACGACGTTTTAGTGCTTGTGCCCGCCAACCAGTGCCACTCCAGCCAGTTTTTTTAGACCAGCTACCGCCTCCCCAAATGGCACTATGTAGAGTGTCTGCAATTAAGAATGCATTCTGTTTTGATACAATGCGAGGAGCGCAGTTTACAGCTTGCTCAGTTGGTATGCCTTGTGAAGGCTCTATGTGCTGTGATTGAGCTGCTGCGAGTAAATCAGTGTCAGCAGAGAGCTCATCAGCGTCACAGGCGAGTTGTGGGCGCGCTTGAAATAATACATTTCCTGCCGAATCTTGTATTTCATTTATAAAGTAAGGTGTTATCAAATGGCCGCCGTTGGCAAATGTACTCATGCCTCGAGCTAATTCAAGCGGCGTGATTGCTGCACTTCCTAAGGCGAGTGATTCACTACGATTGATGTCATCATCTTGGAAACCAAATTTCAGTAGGTGATCAGCCGTGCGATGCAGTCCTACTCCACGCAATAAACGAACAGAAATAACGTTCTTTGACTGTGCAAGAGCGCGGCGTATACGAATAGGGCCATTATAAACTGCGGGGCTATTTTTAGGTCGCCAAGCGACTCCTAAGCTTTTGTCCCATTGGTTTATTGGTGCATCGTTAAGGATCGAGGCTAATGTATAGCCATTTTCTAAAGCCGCCGAATAAATAAATGGCTTAATGTTTGAGCCCACTTGGCGCTTAGCTTGCACTGCTCGGTTATACTGGCTTTGCTCAAAACTATAACCACCTACAATCGCTTTAATGCGACCGTCATTAGGGTCAAGAGATACAAGCGCACTGGCGGCTTCAGGAAGTTGACTTAGAATATAGCTGGCATCATCGTTTTTACGTAGCCAAATTTGATCGCCTGCAGTTAAGATATCAGAGGCGGTTTTTGGTGCATAACTTTGACGATAACGAGTTATAAATTTACGTGCCCACTTTAAATTACCCCAAGTAAGCGTAGCCTGCTCGCCATTTTTGAGTAATACCTCTGCGGTTTTCTCATTGACAGCTATTACGACAGCAGCTAATAAAGGGCCAATCTCATTGAGTGGCTTTAATTTTTCAAGAATTTCATTACGATTTAGGGGGGACTGGGTTTCATTGTCCCAAAGCTGCATGTCAGCACCGCGATATCCGTGACGCATGTCGTACGCATGTAAGTTATCAACAAGCGCTTTTTGTGCTGCGGCCTGTACGTCAGATTCTACACTGGTAAATACTTTAAAGCCGGTGTTGTAAGCACGTTCGTAGCCATAACGAGCCACCATTTCTGCACGTACCATTTCAGAAATGTAAGGGGCGTATAAATCTATTTCAGCACCATGAAAGCGTGCAGTAATTGGTTGGCTAGCTGTTTCATTAAATGTTTCTTGCGTGATAAAGCCTTCATCAAGCATTCGGCCTAACACAACATTACGGCGTGCTTTAGCGCGTTCAGGATTACGAATAGGGTTTAATGCAGAAGGAGCTTTAGGCAAACCTGCAATCATTGCCATTTGGGCTAAGTTTAATTCGTTAAGCGGTTTACCATAATAAACTTGTGCGGCTGCACCAATACCAAAAGCACGATTACCCAGTTCAATTTTATTTAAATACAGCTCGAGAATTTCATCTTTAGTGAGTAAGTTTTCTATGTGCAGCGCAATAAAGATCTCTTTTACTTTACGAATATACGCTTTTTCCCGTGTTAAAAAAAAGTTTCTAGCTAGCTGCATGGTAATGGTGCTTGCACCTTGTTTCTTTTCTCCGGTAGAAATTAAAACAATTGCAGAGCGAACAATACCGATTGGGTCTATACCTATATGTTCATAGAATCGGGAATCTTCAGTCGCTAAAAGAGCATCTATAAGCGGTTGAGGAATTTCATCTATACTTGCTGGTATACGGCGTTTTTCGCCAAATTGATTGATAAGTAATCCGTCGCGGGAAAAGACCTGCATAGGAGTTTGTAACTGCACGTCTTTTAAAACTTGCACGCTAGGGATATCAGATTTAACATAGTAATAAAGGCTTACTAAAGTAATTAGCCCCAAAAAGATGCAAATGATAATAAATTGTAAAGTTCGCTTGAATAAAATCACTTATATTTTCCCTAAATGGACTCCCAATTAGAATCGTAGGCTGATAGTATATATTGATTAAAAAATGAATAATATTTTTTCATATAAAAATTATAACTTGTTTATTCTTAAAACAAAGGCCAAGTTGCTCACATGTTAAGCCAATTACTCAATAAATCATCATCGATGATGATAGGGATAGATATCGGTTCGCATGCTATTAAAGCTGTGTTACTGAATGAAACGGAAACTGGCTATCGCCTTGAGGCCTTAGCAATTGAGCCTATGCCTAAAGGCACAATGTCCGAACGAAACATTCAAGATATTGAAGCTATTGGCAATATTATCACTAAATTGAAACGTAAATTACCTAAATCAGCAAAGTCTGCTGCAGTTGCTGTCTCTGGCCAAACAGTAATAACCAAAGTTATATTTATGGATGTGACGCTTTCAGATGCAGAGCTTGAGTCACAAATTGAAATTGAAGCCGATAGCCTAATTCCTTACCCACTTGATGAAGTAAGTCTAGATTTTGAAAAGCTAGGAACAAATGAAGCTGATCCGACAAAAATGAATGTGTTGCTTTCGGCTGCGCGAACAGAAAGTGTTGAAGCTCGAGTCGGGGCGTTAGAAAGCGCAGGCTTAACAGCTAAGGTGGTTGATGTAGAAAGCTATGCACTTAGCCGCGCTATGGATGTGTACTATCAACAACTTCCTAGTGATGCCTTTAATAAATGTGTTGCCATGATAGATATTGGTGCAGTGCTCATGCTGGTTAGTGTTGTTCTTGGTGGTGAAACCATTTATACCCGAGATCAAGTGTTCGGTGGAGATCAATACACCAATAGCATTGTGTCGTACTATAATAAAGGTTTTGATGAAGCTGAGATTGGCAAAACAACAGGGGATTTACCTCCCAATTATACCTTTGAAGTATTAGCGCCTTTTCAAACGTCTTTATTACAGCAGGTTCGTCGTGCAGTGCAAATGTTTTTAACCACAAGCGGTAAAGAGCACATAGACTACATTATACTAACTGGCGGAACCGCAATGATTGATGGTTTAGACAGGCTATTAGTTGAAGAGCTTGGTATTCATACTATAGTAGCTCAGCCATTTGAAAATATGGATGTTTCACCAAGAGTTGATCGAAATGTGATGCAGCGTCACCGTACTCAATTCGCGATTGCAACCGGATTGGCATTAAGGAGCTTTTCATCATGCCACATATAAATCTCCTGCCATGGCGTGAGCAACAGCGTAAACAATCGCAAAATAAGTTTGCGACCATTTTATTTTTAGTCGTGTTAGTTAGTTTTTTGAGCATGTACATGCTAAGCGCTTATTATGGCGGCTTACGTGACGGACAGAATATAAAAAATAACTTTTTAAACGCTGAAATTGCCCAGTTGGATATGAAAATTCGAGAAATACGCGAGCTTGATAGAAAGAAAGAAAGCTTACAGCAGCGTATGAGACTCATTGAAGACTTACAAAGTAGCCGTAACTTAGGCACGCAGATAATGGATGAAGTTGCTAAAATTGTACCCGGTGGTGTTTATTTAACTAAGTTAGAACGCCGCGGTAGTGCGATTCAAGTGATTGGACGAAGTGAGTCAAATAACCGATTATCGAGTATGCTTAGGCAGGTTCAAAACTCATACCTATTAGAAAAACCAAGCATGCAAGGTATTGTCGCAGGAGAAAGTTCATCACGTTTACTTAGCGACTTTAACATGGAGTTTTATGTTAAACCCTTTGATAAAATAGGCGAAAACAAATAATGAACCTAGATATTAAAGCGTTAACAGAGATCGATTGGAATGAGATAGAGCTTGAGAATATAGGTGACTGGCCTGTTGCAGTTAAGGTTATATGTGGCGCGTTTGTTGCGGCACTCGTATTATTTTTTAGCTACAGCCTTTTAGTTTCAGCTGAAATTGATAGTTACCATAATGCAGTCGCAAAAGAGGTTGAATTACGTAATACCTATCGTACTAAATATGCGATTGCCAGTAATCTTGATATTTATCGCAGCCAAATGACTGATATGGAAGATAAGTTTTCTCAACTTTTACGCCGCTTACCGACTTCTAATGAAACACCAGGCTTATTAGACGATTTAACGTATGTGGGTACCACGAGTGGCTTAACATTTTTAAAAATTGGTTGGCTGCCAGAGATCGAAAAAGAATTTTATACTGAGTTACCAATCAAGATTGAAGTAGTGGGAAGCTATCATGAATTTGGAGATTTTGTAGGAAAGGTGGCTCAGTTACCACGAATTGTAAGTTTGCATGATTTTTCGATAACAAGTACAAGTGCAGGAAAGCTTACATTTAGCGTGGTTGCAAAGACATACAGATATGAAGGTGATACTAAGAAAGGGGCGAAAAAATGAAAAAAATAGCCCTGACTTTACTGATTGCAGTTGCCTTAACGGGATGTAATGATGATACTGCTAAGCAGCAAGAATTTATCGATCAGGTAAAAGCCAGCACAACACCAAAAGTTGAAGAAATACCGCAATTAACAAAATTTGAGCACTTTGAGTACAATGCTGGGCAATTACGCAGTCCGTTTGTTGCACCGCAGCCTGAAATTATTCAAAATAACTTAGTGCAAATTAAAAACTGCCTTCACCCTGATCCTGACAGGACACGTGAACCTCTAGAGAAATACCCGCTTGATAACCTAGCGATGAAAGGTACTTTAGGTTCTCAAGGGGACATGTGGGCGCTCATTAAAGCTGCGGACGAAACTTTACACCGTGTTACTGTTGGCTATCATCTAGGCTTATATCATGGTGAAGTAAAAGATGTTCAAAACGATTATATTGAATTGTTAGAGTTAATACCCGATGGTTCTGGTTGTTGGAAAGAACGCCTAACTAAGCTTGAAATGTTAGAGGCGACGACTGATGACGCAAGTTAAAAATAATAAAGGTAAAATTATAATGCGTAAGGGAGTATCTTGGCGTAATAGGGTTCATCAAGCATTGCTTGTCGCTGTTACACTGCTAGTCACACACTCTGCTTTTGCAGAACCATTGCTTTATGATATTCGTTATAACCCGCTGCTCGAAGGAGAGACGGAGTTACAGCTAGTATTTGATGAAGAAATAAAGCAACAACCCAATATTCAAGTTTTTAACAGTCCTGCGCGTATCGAAATGCGATTCACTGACACTAGTGTAGAAAAAGAGCTAGAAGAAGTGGTCATTAACCAAGCGGGTATTGAAAAGGTTTCAAGCCAAGCTAAAGACGGCACGCTAACTGTTACTGTGCATATGGATAGCTTGAAAATTTACCAAACGAAAGTTAAGAATAATCTCGTGTCTTTGCATGTATCAGATAACATGCTCAAAAGTGTTAGCAGTGAAGATGAAAATGGTTTAGCACAGAATGTTAGTAATTATATTAACACTATCCAATCACTAGACTTTCGACGAGGTGAGAAAGGTGAAGCGCGCGTATTAGTTTTTTTACAAGATACGCAGGCAGCAGTTGATGTACATGAAAGTGGCGGTAAGATTATTGCTGAATTTCATCACACCGATATTCTAGATGAGTTGCTTTATGAGCTTGATGTGCTTGATTTTGGCACCGTTGTAAGTTCAATCGAAACTTTTAAAGAAGATAATAAAAGCCGTGTTGTTATCGAGCCAAATACAGCGTTTAAGTATACGTTTCAGCAAATCGAGAATGTATTTTCATTGACCGTTGAAAAAGATGCGTCTCAGCGCTCATTTTTAGATGGCGGTAAAGAGTATCTTGGCCGACCAATGACACTCAACTTCCAAGATATTTCTGTTAGGGCCGTGCTACAGATTATCGCAGGCTATAATGATTTTAATCTGGTAACGAGTGACTCAGTTACGGGCAATATTACCTTACGCCTCAATGGTGTGCCATGGGATCAAGCGCTTGATGTGGTTTTACGTGTAAAAGGGCTTGATAAGCGAATGGATGGTTCAATCTTAATGGTTGCACCGTCAGAAGAGTTGGCTGCAAGAGAAGCTAAAGATTTAAAAGCCAAGCAGCAAGTTGAAGACTTAGAGCCATTATATAGCGAATACATTCGTTTAAATTATGCTAAAGCTGAAAACTTTGCTGACTTATTAAAAACAGATACCAATAGCATCATTACGCCCAGAGGCAGTGTTTCAGTTGATCAACGTACAAACACTTTGCTTATAAAAGACACGGTAAAAAGTATTGAGAGCGTTCGTCGAATGGTCGAAACACTTGATATACCGGTTAGACAAGTCGTTATTGAGTCGCGTATGGTTACAGTGCGTGATAACGTTAAAGAAGACTTGGGTGTACGCTGGGGGTTCAGTGACCAACAAGGGACTGATGGTGTTTCAGGTACGCTGCAAGGTGCAAATACTATTTCTAATGGTACTATTCCAAGTATTTCTGATCGATTGAACGTTAACTTACCTATAACAGGTGCTGCCGGTAGTATAGGTATGCATGTGGCTAAGTTAGCAAATGGTACACTGCTTGATTTAGAATTGACTGCATTAGAAGAGGAAAATCGTGGTGAGATAATCGCAAGCCCACGTATTACCACAGCTAATCAGCAAAAAGCACGTATCGAGCAAGGTACAGAAATTCCTTACGTAGAGTCGGCGTCAAGTGGTGCAACAACCGTTACGTTTAAGAAGGCAGTACTAAGTCTTGAAGTAACGCCACACATAACGCCTGATAATAAAGTAATATTGGATTTAGTTATTACGCAAGATACGCGAGGTGATACCGTACAAACGCCAACTGGTTCAGCTGTTTCAATTGATACGCAAGAGATTCAAACTCAAGTGTTGGTTGAGAATGGTCAAACCGTGGTACTTGGTGGTATATTCCAGCAGCAAATTATAAACTCGGTGAAAAAAGTACCTTTACTTGGTGATATTCCATACTTAGGGACGCTATTTAAAAGTACGAGTGAGTTTAATGAAAAGAAAGAATTGTTAATTTTCGTTACCCCAAAAATTCAAATAGACTAAAACAAGTCGAGTTTCTTTAACATAACGAGCAATTTTTGACTTTAATTGCTCGTTAATTGTCTTTTTGTTCTATTTGACTTGAAATACCCAATCAATTACTGAGATAATCCCCTCCTTAATTTTGGGGCCAGGTCGTTAGGCGGGGTTTTATTTCAAATTTTAGAGTTCGTTTGTACTAAAAGATATGGCTGAAAAACGTAATATATTTCTAGTTGGCCCTATGGGGGCTGGCAAAAGCACAATTGGTCGCCACATTGCGGATCAATTACATCTTGAATTTGTCGATTCTGATCAAGAAATCGAACGCCGTACTGGTGCTGATATAGCATGGGTGTTTGATCTTGAGGGTGAAGAAGGCTTTCGACTTCGTGAAGAAGGCGTCATTGGCGACCTAACGGAAATGCAAGGTATTGTACTTGCAACCGGTGGTGGTTCAGTGATGAGTAAAGAAGTTCGAAACAAGCTTTCGGCTCGTGGTATCGTTGTGTACCTAGAGACACCAATCGAAAAGCAAGTTGCACGTACGCAGCGCGACAAGCGTCGCCCATTACTGCAAACAGAAGAAGCACCTCGTGACGTATTAGAGCGTCTAGCTGAAGAACGCGAGCCGCTATATAAAGAAGTTGCTGATTTTACTGTACGCACTGATGAGCAAAGCGCTAAGGTTGTTGCTAATCAAATCATTGAGAAATTAGATTTTTAAAAACCAATAATAAAGGATACTAGCGATGCTTGAATTAACTGTTAATTTAGACGAGCGTAGTTATCCTATATATATTGGCAAATCTGCACTTCATAACACAGACAGGTTACGTCAACACTTAGGTGATTGTCGTCCTATCTTCATCACTAATGACACCATTGCACCTTTGTATTTAAATGATGCAATGGCGTTATTAGCTGATTTAAATCCACTTCATTTTGTCATCCCTGACGGCGAACAGTTCAAGTCATTAGAATGGTTTGAAAAGATATCAGCATTTTTGCTGGAAAATAATTGTGGTCGAGATACCTGCTTAATTGCCCTTGGCGGTGGTGTAGTTGGTGATCTAACAGGCTTTGTTGCTGCCTGTTATCAACGCGGGATTCCTTTTATTCAAGTACCAACGACTTTGTTATCGCAAGTTGACTCGTCAGTTGGTGGCAAAACGGCCGTTAACCATCCTTTAGGTAAAAATATGATTGGGGCATTTTATCAGCCTCAAGCTGTATTTATTGATACGCAGTCGCTGCATACGTTACCTGAGCGAGAGTTTGCTGCTGGTATGGCAGAAGTGATTAAATATGGTCTTATCTACGATACAGAGCTATTTAGCTTTTTAGAAGATAACATTCCTCAGTTACAGGCTCTTGACGAAGAAACCCTTCAACATGTTATTTCACGTTGCTGTGAAATCAAGGCATTGATTGTTGCACAAGATGAAAAAGAAGCTGGCTTACGCGCGTTATTAAATTTAGGCCATACCTTCGCTCATGCTATAGAAGCACAAATGGGTTATGGCAAATGGTTACATGGTGAAGCCGTTGCAACGGGCATGGTATTGGCGGCTAAGTTAGCGCACACTCGTGGCGACTTGACTGCGACAGAAGTTGCAAGAGTAACATCTTTAATTACAGCGTATAATTTACCAAGTGAAATACCTGCTGATATGACTAGCGAGCATTTTTTGCATCACATGCGCAAAGATAAAAAGAATAAAAAAGGGACTATTCGTTTTATTCTGCCCACCGAGTTTGGCCGATGTGCACTCGTTGATAATGTCTCAGATCAACAGGTCCGTGATTTAATAGGGCGCTAATGCAGTCACAAATCTTACCAAGCCGATCGGCCTTGGTTGATCGCATTGCCATGCAGTTTGAGTATGGGCAAAACTTAATTACTCTTCTGGGGCCTTCAGGACTTGGCAAAAGTTATCTATTAGAAACATTTATTACTGATAAATACAGCGACTTTAATAAAGCGTTTGTACAAGTCAGTGCTCGTATGACTGACGCTCAGTTTATGAGTGAATTATTAGAGCAAAGCTTTCGTTCCCCGTTAATAGATCACACTTTATCGTTGAGTGATAATTTCTTTCAGTTAGCAAAAAGTCAAAACTGCGGACCTTGTTTGTGGGTACTAGATGGCGGCCGTCATATATCTGATGAAATGGCAGCTGACTTAGCAGTATTAGCCAAAAAAAGCCCAACCACGTTATATATTTTGATTGCATCCCAGCCTATAGGTCAGTTTAAGAATGCCGTTGAAATCCACCTAGAAGCATTGTCTATTGCTGAAAGTAAGCAATTAATGGGTTGGTACTTTAAAGATTTACCTTTAGATGAAGATCCTATTTTTCAGACATTTTTAAAAGAGTCTCATGGTAATCCAAGCCTTTTATTAGCATGGCAGCCAGAAGAGCACACTGCTGAGGTTAAAGTTGCCGATAAAGTATCTTGGCGATTACACTTAATCACTTTAATGCTGATTATAATGTTACTTATCATAGGTTTTTTGTATAAATCAGACATGACTAAATGGTGGCAAGATGTATATCAACAAGAAACGGTTGAGCAGGTACCAACAGCCATAGCGATTGATGATTTCAAACAGCAAAAAGTCACCATGGAGCCCATCGAGACTCCACCTCAGAAGCAAATAGTGCAAGAAAGCACCGATGAACCACCTGTGCTGCCAGCATTGAAGCAGGCTAATAAGCTAGAGAATGAAAATAATGTGGCCGCTATTCTTGGTAGCCTTGCTGCTGAGCCTAAAGTGCTTGAAGGTGATGCCACAGATCAAACACAGTTAGTTGAATCCAAGCCACAGGCGACAACAGAGAGTGTAACAGCAGATGCAATACAGTCATTACCTGTTGATAACGCGTGGTTCACTGAGCAAAATGATAATAATGTGGTTATTCAATTGCTGGCAGTGACTAAGCAGGCAATCGCTGAGCAGTTTGTTATTGAGCAGCAGTTGGGGGATTTTGCAAAGGTATATCAAACACGCAGAAATAATAAGTTATGGTGGGTTGTTACCTATGGTAATTACAACAGTTTAAATGCAGCACGAGATGTAACACCAACCTTACCTAAGGCCGTGCTTAACAATCAGCCATTTTATAAAAAAATCAGTAAAATAAAACAAGAAATCGCGTTACTAGATCAGTAAAAGCATACTGTTTAGTGTAAAATCGCGGCCATATCAGTTTGAAGTAAAGAGCCAATGCAAACAAAGACCAGAGCTTTCCTTAAATGGGCCGGCGGAAAATACAGCTTAGTTGAAGATATCAGCGCACGTTTAGATGTTGCGAGTAAGCATGCTGACACCTTAGTTGAACCGTTTGTAGGCGCTGGCTCAGTATTTTTAAATACGCATTTTAAGCATTATATTCTAAATGATATCAATGCTGATCTTATAAACCTTTACAACGAATTGAAAAATTCACCTGATGAATTTATCAGTGACGCCAAAAAATTGTTTGTAGATATAAATAATCACCCCGATGCTTATTACGATTACCGCGTGCAGTTTAATCAAAGTAATGATATTTATGAGCGCGCGATATTATTTTTATACATGAATCGGCATGGCTATAATGGCCTATGTCGCTACAATTTGAAGGGCATTTTTAATGTGCCGTTTGGCAAGTATAAACGCCCTTACTTTCCTGAAAAAGAAATGCACTTTTTTGCTAATAAAGCACAGCAAGCAACGTTTACCTGCTTAGGCTATGATGATGTATTTAAGCTTGTTCCAGACAATGCGGTAATTTACTGCGATCCACCGTATGTACCCTTAAGTAAAACAGCCTCATTTACCTCCTATGCAAAAGGAGGCTTTAACTTAGATGACCAAGCTAATTTAGCAAATCTTGCTGAACAAGCCGCTTTTGAAAATAGTACGCCAGTGCTTATTTCTAACCACGATACTGTATGGACGCGTAAAATTTATAGTCAGGCATCACTCGATAAGATTCAGGTTAAACGGACTATTAGCCCTAAGGGGGGTTCGCGCAATAAAGTAGATGAATTGATGGCTATGTACTTAAAACCCAAGCGACAACAGCGTAGATAGTTGCAATAAATATAAAAAAAAGTGTGATAGCGATGGCAATAATAGACGAGATTGAGTGTTGCTTGAAATCTGACTGGCGTTTACCTTCAGACTGAACACCAAAAAAAGCAGCAACTACACTTTGCAGTGCACTTAACAGACGAAACACTTGTTTAATGCCTAAAATCGCGGGCTAAGTGAACGGGCTTTTTGTGGTTCATCAGCACGGGTAAGCAGCTCAAGAAGATCCAAGTAATGAAACTGTGCACTGCGGCTATCGCCCGTTATCCAAGATACCCAACTTGATTCTTGTTCGGCATTCATACAATGAACTGCATTTTTTACCAAGTGCTCTGAGCTACATTGACAGTCTTTCGCTGCAATAAGTGTGTCATCACTGTTAGATAAAAAGCTTAAGGTACTGATAGTTAAAGCAGTCGCAGTTAAGATCCCGATTTTAAAAGCTTGCATTTTACTAATCCATTATGGTGTTACTAACCTAAGCATACATAATAATTGTTTAAATAACAAACTTAATTTAACCTTAATAAATATAAAAACTAGTATTATTATGAGGTTAAAGTAAAAATCATGTTTATAAAAAGTTGCTTATAAAATGATCTTTGCATAAATGCGGATAGAGTAAAGGCTTTATTCTCGTCAAGCCTAGGTTAACAGACCCTAATGTTGGGATATTATTTTGCCGTATTAGGGTTATTTGTTACATTAAGCGCCACTTATGCGCATTCTGAAACACATTAAGGATTACCAATGTTAGAAACAATGCAAAAATATCTTATTGCACCTTCTATTTTATCTGCTGACTTTGCACGTTTGGGTGACGATGTTGATAACGTCATTAATGCGGGGGCAGATATAGTCCATTTTGATGTGATGGATAATCACTATGTGCCAAACTTAACAATTGGGCCTATGGTATGTAAAGCGCTACGAGATTACGGTGTGACTGCACCGATTGATGTTCATTTGATGGTCAAGCCCGTTGATAGTTTGATTCCTCAGTTTGCAGAGGCTGGCGCATCAATTATTACTTTCCACCCAGAAGCCAGTGAACATATTGATCGTACCTTACAATTGATTAAAGATCATGGCTGCCAAGCAGGGCTGGTGTTTAACCCAGCGACAAGCTTGAGTTACTTAGAGCATGTTATTGATAAAATAGACGTAGTTTTACTGATGTCAGTAAACCCTGGCTTTGGTGGACAGAGCTTCATTCCTCATACTTTAGAGAAACTGCGTCAGGCTCGTAAAATTATCGATGATTCTGGACGCTCAATTCGCTTAGAAGTAGATGGTGGTATAAAGGTTGATAACATAGCTGAGGCTGCACAAGCAGGTGCCGATATGTTTGTTGCAGGGTCTGCCATTTTTAATCAGCCTGATTATAAAACCGTGATTGACCAAATGCGAGAGCAATTACAGGGTGTAAAATAATGAAGTACGAAGCGGCTTTATTTGATTTAGACGGCACTTTAGTCGACAGCGTGTATGATTTATACATAGCGATGAATTTGACGCTATCAGAGCTTGCGTATCCCATTGTTAGCCAGCGCTTAGTGGAGAGCTGGGTCGGTAATGGCATTGAAATGCTGGTTAAACGCGGTTTAAGCGGTGATATGCAAGTAAGTGACCTGTTAAATGAACAACTTGCGAGCAAGGCCATCGAGATTTTTAATGGGCATTACGCGCAACAAGTTGGTGAATACAGTGTATTGTATCAACATGTTGAAACCGCTCTTGCAGCCTTACGTAATACGCCAAAGGCACTAGTGACCAATAAAGCGCGTCGATTTACGGAAAAGTTACTTGATAAACTCTCCTTATCTGAACACTTTGATGTGATCGTATGTGGCGATGATATGGCTAAAAAGCCATCTGCTGAACCGCTTTTGTTTGCGTGTAAACAATTAAACGTGCCAGTTAGCCAAGCAATAATGATTGGTGATTCGAAAAGCGATATTTTAGCGGCGCAGGCTGCAAACATTGATGTAATTGCTCTTAGTTATGGCTATAACCAAGGTGAAAACCTGAGTGATTACAATCCACAGTACCTCTGTGATACATTCTTAGATATAATACCCGTTCTTACCCAAAGGTAAGTTCGTTTTTAATTTACGTGTTTTTAACCACAGTATTTTTTATTTTAGTAATATAAAGGAACATCATGAGTAAACCAGTAGTGTTAAGTGGCATTCAGCCAACCGGTGGTATGACAATAGGCAACTATGTTGGCGCTATCAACCAGTGGCTTAAGCTACAGGAAGACCACGAAAGTTACTTTATGTTGGTTGATTTGCACGCCATCACTATTCGCCAAGAGCCAGAAGTATTACGTTCACGAGTACTAGACGGTGTTGCTTTGTATGCTGCTTGCGGTATTGACCCAGAAAAAGCGGCTTTATTTGTTCAATCTCAAGTACCTGAGCATGCTCAGTTAGCATGGGTATTAAATTGCTACGCCCAAATGGGTGAGCTAAACCGCATGACACAATTTAAAGACAAGTCTTCTAAGCATGCCAACAATGTAAACGTGGGTCTATTTTCGTACCCAGTATTGCAAGCGGCTGATATTTTATTGTATCAAGCAGATCAAGTACCTGTGGGTGAAGACCAAAAGCAACATCTTGAGCTAACCCGAGACATTGCTAATCGTTTTAACAATTTATATGGCGATGTATTTAAAGTACCTCAACCGTATATCCCAGAGCTGGGTGCACGTGTAATGAGTCTGCAAGATCCACTCAAGAAAATGTCTAAATCTGATGACAATCCAAATGGTTATATCATGTTACTCGATGAACCAAAAAAGATTGAGAAAAAACTGAAAAAAGCAGTAACAGATTCAGATGAACAAGCGCGTATCTACTTTGATCGTACTGAAAAGCCAGGTGTATCTAACTTATTAACGCTAATGTCTGTTGCCACTAAGCGTTCAGTTGAAGAGCTTGTGCCAGAGTATGAAGACAAAATGTATGGTCATCTAAAAAAAGACACTGCAGATGCGGTCGTAAGTATGATTGAGCCAATTCAGGCTCGTTTTAAAGAGATTCGCGAAGACCAAACATTACTTAATAATATTATGAAGTCAGGCGCAGAGAAAGCCAGTGTTCGTGCTGAGAAGACGCTTAAATCGGTATACGATGCACTTGGATTTATTCCACGCGGGTAAGTTTGTTTAAATAAAAAATGCCGCTTATTAGCGGCATTTTTTATATAGCACATATCAGCATAATTGAGCCAAACATGAACAGGAGCGATACAGCAAGCTTGTCGGTTTTGTCCATCACTCAGCGCCTTTCACAGTAACATCTATTGCACCATCAACATTAACCAAAGCAACGTTGTAGCCTTTATTCTCAAGTAGCGTAAGTAAACTATCTTGGCCTGCAAGATGCGCGACTCCAACAAGTACAAACTCACTTTTGTTGTTATTAAACATCGCTTCTACCTTTGGTAGCCAGTCATTATTTCTGTCGGCAATAAGTTGTTTATAACTAGTTGGATCATTTTGCTGCATATCTTCAAGTGCCACTTTGTTTAGCGTGTCGGTATCACCTTGGCGCCATGCCGTTAAAAGTTCTTCAAACATGTCACCATAGTTAT
The DNA here is from genome assembly GCF_043641955.1 of Pseudoalteromonas atlantica. GTDB lineage: Bacteria > Pseudomonadota > Gammaproteobacteria > Enterobacterales > Alteromonadaceae > Pseudoalteromonas > Pseudoalteromonas atlantica_A. The sequence goes on along the minus strand of NZ_JBHZRV010000006.1, from coordinate 100,666 downwards.
GAAGTTCGGATAAGTTACGTTTAATAAAGTCATTCTCATTACCTTGACCCATTGTTTTAAATAGCTCTAACTGAAACTCCATAGTCTCTAAGTAATTTTTTGTTTTGTTATCCTTAGTGGCTTTGTTTGTAAAGTAAGCATCAACTCCTTCTCCCATTAAGTTTTGTTTTTGTAGTTCCATCGACATCAAAACGATACTCACCATCGCAGGGCGAAAACCATCTAACTTGGCTAGATTAGCGCCAAATTCATTAAGCTTATTTTCAAGTGAAACTTTAACTTGGGGTTCTAGTTTCTGACTTAATGTTTCGTTATTTGTATATGATAGCGCGCCTAGCATCTGCATTTGAGCATTAGTATCTGCCGGGTCTGGTAATGGCGCTTCTAAAATGATCGTATCAGCTTGTTCATAAGCATGATTAAACTCAGCAGGTAGTGGCATTTCTGCTTGAGGTAAAATATGTACAGTACCGCCTATGAATAACGAGTCATTCCCTTTGCTTACTTGCCATACTGAACTTTGAGCATGTGCTGTATTTGCTACTAAGCTACAACCAAGTAAAACGCTGGCAGACATTAATTTTTTTGTAAAATTTTTCATGATGATTCCTTAATGTAATTTTTAAATTTATTGTTTTTAGTTAGATAAAACATTGCTGAAATAAGCAGTAATTGACGATGTTACTTTTGAAAGTTTTTTATCTATCTGCGAGTTTATTTTGTTCATAGAAGAGTCAAGCTCAGCTGATATTTTTCTATCTATTGAGGAAAGTAATGTTTGCGTATCAGCATTGCTTTTTAACAAATCAGCCGTATCTGCTTTATTAGTTTTATTCAGCTTTTTAATAATTGGTTTTGTCGTTTCTATATGCTCACCAACCATGCACTGCTCAAAGTTCATTTCAGTAGTATGGTTTTTTGTATCAGCTGCGATAACTGAAGTCGTTGTAAAAGCAGTTGCTAGTAGTAGAACTGGTAGTGCTTTTTTCATTGTGCTTTTCATAATTAAACCTTTTATATTTTTAATTGCAGCTAATTTAGAATCACAAATGATTGTTACTAAGCTGCTCGTTGATGACGGTTTAAAGAATATCGCTGAATTTATTAAGAGTCGCTTACCTAGTTATGAGCAATTAATAGATAAGGTTTTATGATTAGTTATTTGTTTAAATTTAATGGGTTATCTTTAAACCTTATATTGCCAATATAAGGTTTAAAATGCTTTTTCTACAAAATAATCTGTAGATGTGGTACGGTTTACAAAAATAAAAATACGTAAAGACTATGAATTATCAAATCGGACCTTGGCAATTTATTAGTAATCGCTGTGTGATTACTTCAAATGACTTAGAAAGGGAATTAGATCCACTTTTAGTTAAGTTACTACTGCATTTTATAGATAAGCCTCAGCAAATAGTTTCTCGTCAAACGCTAATTGAGAGCGTGTGGCAGCAAAGCTTTGTTGATGATAATGCGATTAACCGAGCAATTTCAGAGTTAAGAAAGCAGCTCGCCCACCCAACTGAAAAAGCACCTCTTTTAAAAACACATTACCGAAAAGGTTATAGCTTAACAGTAATACCAAAGAACATAGAGCAAGCTAGTGAGATTGAAAAACCAGCAAATTCGTTGCCTGATCCAACGGTTATAAATACCGTAAATGAAAATGTTGGCAATACAATTGTTTCGCAGCCGCTTAAAAATAAGACTATTAAAAAGTTCTGGGTTTATTCAATATTAGTTGCCGTATGCCTTTGCTTGTTAGTGTGGTTTGGGTTGTTTTTTATTAACACTCCTTCTGTAGAAAAGATTAAAAAGATCACGGTGAATAAGGTAGCAAGCACGTGGAATATAGGCAGTGAAGTTCATCCTGAAATATCCTCGGATAAACAATTTTTAGCATATACCAATGTTGCACCAGAAGGGGACTTTAATCGCGCCTTTGTTAAGCGCCTTTCCGATCAGCGAGAAGTAGAGATCACATATCCTGGTTTTCAGGTATCCATTTTATCGTGGCAGTTAAATCAACACGCAGTGCTATTACAAGCAACAAACTTAAAGCAGCAGCAATGTGAAATGGTGTTAGTTGATTTAAGCCAGTTTCCAATTATTGGTGATGCTCAACGCATTAAAAAATGTGATCTCAGGTACACAGGTTATGCACAATTAGACGAAAGCGGAGAGTCTGTTTATTACACCGAGTATAAAAATGAACAGGATGGCTCTGGCTTATATAAATTTAATTTAGAGCGACAAAAGGAGTCCGTTATTATTCCACCACCAGGTGTAATGTATGGTGTAATAATGCCGCGCTTATCCCATTCGGGTAATAAAATAGCGTATATATTAAGCCAAAAAGGACAGCCTTTTTCTGTATTTAGTTACGACTTCACTACGCGTGAAACTAAGCGGTTATTTAAAGCAAAGAGAAGATCAATAAGCTTCGCGTTTGACTGGCTGCCAAACGATAAAGGCGTGATAGTGTTTGAAGATTCTGATCTTTCAAGCATAGTATTTGATAAAAATAATATTGTTAAACGAACATTAACGGTTGCTCCTGCAATTTCACCTTATTATATTGCGGTTCAATCTGCTAATAGTCTGTTTTATTCAGCCAATAAAACACAAGCATATTCGCTAATAAAAGCGACCAATATTTTTAGTGATAACCCTGGATATGAGCCACTTTATAAAAGTGATAAAGATGACTACAACATCGTTGAGGTTATTAATAAAGCGGGGCCAGCACACGTTTTTGTATCTGAGCGCTCCGGTAGCAGCCAACTATGGATTGCTCAAAATGGACTTACAAAACAACTGAGTTTATTTAAATATGATGGCCCATCGACTGACTATAAGCTAGGAGGATTAAAAGTATCTCCTAATAAGCAGCGTATACTGCTAGTAAAAAATAAACGCTATGCTTTTTTTGATGTAAATGCGCAAAAACTCTATCCTCTAGACGAATTTAACGGGCGTAAAATAGTCAGTTATATTTGGTCAAAAAATAACGAAAGCATTATTTATATTGAGCAGATTGATTCAAAAAATAAAGTCGCTGAGCTTAATTTACTAACTCGTGATACCCACGTAATAGAGGGAGTGAATGCCAATAAACTCATTTCAGATAGTGAAGGCAACGCGTATGCAGTCAGTCATAATCAGTTAATTCGACTTGCAGATAAACAAAGCTGGGAATTACCTAAAAATGCTCGAAAAGCAAATGTATATGGAATTAGCAAAGACTATTTCTATTATTCAGATTCTATTTCTCGAATCGCTAGACTAAATTTACACGATGAAACCGTGCAAGATACACATGTAGATTTTCGACCTATTGCTTTTGAAGTGAGTTCAGATAACGAAATTTTATTTACGGGTGCTAAATACAAAGATATGCAAATTATGCAAATCAGTTGGGATGAGTAGGCTATCTCAACTGATTTAGCACGCTATTTTGCAACGAGAGGTACAAAATACGTTGCAAAGGGAGCTGCACTTAGTGGAGCTATTGATTAGCTCAATTAGTGCTGCTCCTATTCAACATAGGTTTAAATGCGGGTGACTCACAGGCTTTAACTATAAATTTGTAGCTGTAAGGCATCGTATTATCGGGTGTGATTTCAACAATCTCATAGTCATTGAGCTCTACCACTTTACTACCTTCGGCTTTGTTACACCTTGAATGAGTATTACCTTCAAAGTTGAAGGCAAACTCAGCGATTAGCCATTTGCTCAATTTAAAATAACCCTTAGCTTCAATTGATGTATTTACTTCTTTTATTGGTTGTGAGTCACCCTCTTCTCTGTCTAATTGAGCGATGAATTTAGCATTGACTCCTGAGTTTGTTTTGGGGAGCAGTTTTTGGTTTTTAGTTAATGTCGAAGCCGTTTCAGCTGACCTGTCAAAACCAAGGTTGTGAATCTTCTCTATGAGTGCATCAGTACTGATACCTTCAGCTAAAGCAGCTAAATTTATAAATACGAGGATTGTTAAACAAAATCGAACTACTGCGGTTAACAAAGGGGAATAGCTTTGACTGATAAACTTAACTTGCTTAGAACCAAATGGTTTGATTAATAGCAATGCAATGATATAAAAAGGTAAAAGTAATTGTAATAGTAGCAAGGTTATTATCGTAATTAATAACGCCGAAGGAGGTAAATAAAGTAAAGTGGCAAAGTTGTGAGTGTAATTAAAATCTGTAGCGGAAACTAATGTCACTTCATTTACGATACCACTCGCGCTAGCCAGTACGAAGTTAGCGATCGTCGCATAAAAAATAAGAATTAAAGCTTTACCAGCCAAAGAGTGCCAAAGCTTATTAAACTTTGGCCAAAACTCAATGACTAAGGCGGTCATTGTAAACAGCGCACATAGAGACCCTGATTGAAATAAAATTAAGGCTATAAGTGCACTTAAATAAAGTTTTTGTGCGGTACTAAGCTTAAACCATACTGACTTTATGTGTATATTTATAGACGCCTTGTGTGTCTGCACTTGCGCTAAAAGCTTATTGAACCTTTTATCAGTACGCCATTTAGCAATTTTGTAATACCTTAACACCGACTTTCCTTATCATAGTGGTGGGGGCACCCCCCATTTAATTTAGTAGCTGTTTTAAATAATGCCCGGTATGTGAACGCTCACACTCTGCAACTTCTTCAGGTGTGCCTGCAATAAGAATTTCACCACCTCCGGCGCCTCCTTCAGGGCCTAAGTCGACAATCCAGTCAGCGGTCTTAATCACATCAAGGTTGTGCTCAATCACTACTATGGTATTGCCATGATCTCGCAAGCGATGCAGTACAACTAATAACTGTTCTATATCAGCAAAGTGCAAGCCGGTCGTTGGCTCATCAAGAATGTATAAGGTTTTACCGGTATCACGTTTAGAAAGCTCGCGAGCAAGCTTGACGCGTTGTGCTTCACCACCAGAGAGTGTTGTAGCGGCTTGACCCAAACGAATATAAGATAAACCAACATCCATTAAGGTTTTTAGTTTACGTGCAATTGCCGGGATTTTGTCAAAGTAGTCGTGCGCATCTTCAACAGTCATTTCAAGGACTTGGTGGATATTTTTACCTTTGTATTGTACTTCTAAGGTTTCGCGGTTATAACGTTGGCCTTTACATACATCACACGGTACATACACGTCAGGTAAAAAGTGCATTTCTACTTTGATAACGCCATCACCTTGGCAAGCTTCACAGCGTCCGCCCTTTACGTTAAAGCTAAAGCGACCCACTTTATAACCACGCGAGCGTGACTCTTGTGTACCTGCAAATAATTCACGAATACCCGTAAATATACCAGTGTAAGTCGCTGGGTTTGAGCGCGGTGTACGACCTATTGGGCTTTGATCAATATCGATTACTTTATCGAAGTGCTCAAGTCCTTTAATCTCTTTATAAGGCGCAGCCTCTGCCGTGGTCGCACCATTTAACTCAGTATGAGCAAGCTTAAATAATGTGTCGTTGATCAGGGTTGATTTACCCGAGCCAGACACACCAGTAATACAGGTCATTAAGCCAAATGGAATGTGCAAATCAACGTTTTTAAGGTTGTTACCCGTTGCGCCAAATAACTCAAGCCATTTATCATTGGTTGGATGACGTTGCGCTGGGACTTCGATTTTACGTTTACCAGATAAAAATTGACCAGTAACAGACTTCTCACTGGCTAAAATATCATCGCGGGTTCCCTCTGCAATTACATACCCACCGTGTACACCGGCACCAGGACCAATATCAATAATGTGGTCGGCCGCACGGATCGCATCTTCATCGTGTTCTACTACAATTACTGTATTGCCTAAATCGCGTAGATGAATCAGTGTTTGTAATAGGCGATCATTATCCCGTTGGTGTAAGCCAATAGACGGTTCATCAAGTACATACATGACGCCAACTAAACCTGCGCCAATTTGACTTGCAAGGCGAATACGCTGCGCTTCACCACCAGAGAGTGTATCTGCGCTGCGTTCAAGCGATAAATAGTTCAATCCAACATTAATTAAGAACGATAGGCGATCACGGATCTCTTTTAAGATCTTCTCTGCTATTTGGCCACGCTGACCCGTTAAAGTCAGGGTTTGGAAAAAATCCATAGCCTCACCGATACTCATCGAGGTGATATCAGGTAAGTTGGTTTGCCCTATAAATACACTGCGTGCTTCTTGACGTAGTCTTGAGCCTTTACAGCTTGGGCACGCTTGGCTTGTTTGGTATTTGGCTAGTTCTTCGCGCACTGAGTTTGATTCAGTTTCGCGGTAGCGGCGGTTCATATTATTTAACACGCCTTCAAATTCATGATTACGTGTTATTAAATCGCCACGATCATTGCGATAATTGAACGCAATTTTAGTGCTGCCAGAACCCTCTAGAATAACTTTTTGGTTCTCTTTACTGAGCTCTTGAAAAGGCACTTCTAGATCAAATTTATAATGCTCGGCAACAGCTTGTAACATTTGAAAATAATAAAAACTGCGTTTGTCCCATCCTTTTATCGCACCGCCCGACAAGCTTAGCTCAGGGTTTTGAATCACGCGATTTGGGTCAAAATACTGCCTTACCCCTAAACCATCACAACTTTGACATGCACCCGCTGGGTTATTAAACGAAAATAATCGAGGTTCAAGTTCGGTCATTGCATAGCCACATGTCGGGCATGCAAAATTCGCTGAGAGCAGCAACTCTTCGCTATTACTGTCGTCCATCGAAGCAATTATCGCAACACCTGAGGAAAGCTCTAAGGCGGTTTCGAATGATTCAGCTAAGCGTTGTTGCAGGCCATCTTTCACTTTAAAACGGTCAACGACTACTTCAATGGTGTGTTTTTTGTGTAGCTCTAGAGTAGGGGGATCGGATAAATCACACACTTCACCATCTATACGTGCGCGAATGTACCCCTGACTTGCTAATTGTTCTAATAATTTAACATGCTCACCTTTGCGCTCTTTAACTACAGGCGCTAACAGCATGAGTTTACTGCCTTCTTCAAAGGCTAAAACAGTATCTACCATTTGACTCACTGTTTGTGCAGCAAGCGGTAAATCATGAGTTGGACAGCGTGGTTCACCGACACGGGCAAACATTAAACGAAGGTAATCGTAAATTTCGGTAATAGTACCTACCGTTGAGCGTGGGTTATGTGATGTTGATTTTTGCTCAATCGAGATTGCAGGAGAAAGGCCTTCAATGTGATCAACGTCAGGCTTTTCCATTAATGATAAAAATTGTCTAGCGTAAGCAGATAAAGATTCTACATACCGACGTTGCCCTTCTGCATATAATGTATCAAATGCTAAAGACGATTTACCAGAACCAGATAGACCAGTGATAACAATTAACTTATCACGGGGAATGGTTAGGCTGATGTCTTTTAAATTGTGCGTGCGGGCGCCTCGGACTTCAATGTTTTCCATGCTATCTCGTTTCATTACCAAATGTATTTGTTGAGTATCTCATAATACGCGGGAAGATTAATCCTTGATCAATGAAAAATCATCGCTTTGAGGCGATTATTTATTCTTAAGCTTGTGATAGAATCCCCCCCTCGAATTCTAATAGACAGCAAGAACACGCGAATCATGACAGCTTCTTCACTCAACTCACGAGAAAAACGTGCCGCAGTTTCCCTAGCGAGCGTGTTTGCTTTTCGTATGCTTGGCCTCTTTATGCTGATGCCAGTACTGGCTATTTATGGTCAGCAGCTTTCAGGTTTTTCTCCGCTATGGATTGGTATTGCTATTGGTGCATACGGGCTCACACAAGCCGTGTTGCAAATACCTATGGGCTGGTTATCAGATAAAATCGGCCGCAAAAAAGTGATTATCGGTGGTTTAAGTGTGTTTGCATTAGGTTCTGTTATCGCTGCAACGGCTGATTCAATGCAAATGGTAACAGTGGGGCGTGCGTTACAAGGTATGGGCGCTATTGCCAGTTCACTATTAGCATTTGCATCTGATTTGAGCCGTGATGAGCAACGACCAAAAGTAATGGCCGTAATTGGCATGAGCATAGGTATGAGTTTTGCGTTTGCGATGTTACTAGGCCCAATGGTCGCGGCTTCTTGGGGCATTGCAGGGGTATTTTGGTTAACGGCAATATTAGCGGTTTTAGGTATATTTATAGTGCTTTTTCTAGTGCCCAAAGCGGTAAGTAAAGCACCCAAAGGTGATACTTTAGCTAGTTTTTCTGACATAAAAAAATTGGTTAAGCATTCACAGCTCGCTCGTTTAGATTTTGGCGTGATGCTACTGCATTTAACTTTAACAGCTATTTTTGTTGCGCTACCGGGACAATTAATTGTCAAAGGTTTAGCGGCTGAAGCACATTGGCAAGTATATATTCCAGTGTTGATTTTAGCATTCTTGCTAATGGCGCCTGTGATGATTATTGCCATTCGCAAAGAAAAGGAAAAACAGGCATTTTTAGGGTCTATCATTGTATTGGTATTGAGCATGGTAGCTTTAGCTGCGGGTGTTGATTCAGTTGTAGGTATGGCGTTATGTATGCTTGCTTATTTTATCGCTTTTAACTTTTTAGAGGCAACAATGCCTGCGCTGGTTTCGCGCTTAGCGCCTGCAAATCAAAAAGGCTCTGCCATGGGTGTGTTTTCCTCAGGGCAATTTTTTGGTGCATTTTTAGGTGGTATTTTAGGGGGTTACGTAGCGCAATTAGCAAGCCCGCAAGCAGTGTTTGCCGCGGCCGCACTTGTTGGGGTAATATGGCTTATCCTTGCTTGGCAAATGCAAGTCCCACCTAGAAGTAAAATGATTAGCTTAATGACAGAATTAAGTTCAGAGCAGCAAGCACAAACGCTTGCCTCTAAATTGGTTGCTTTACCAGGGGTAATTGAAGCAACGGTTGTATGCGAAGAAAATCGCAGCTACCTAAAGATTAATGATAAAGAATTTGACCTAGACCATGCCCGGAAAGTGGCAGGTTTAAGCTAACGTAAATAGGAGAAAGGTCCATGGCACGCGGTGTTAATAAAGTAATCTTGGTTGGTAATTTAGGCCAAGATCCAGAAGTACGTTATATGCCTAATGGTAATGGCGTAGCAAACATTACTTTAGCTACTTCAGATAGCTACAAAGATAAAAACACCGGCCAAATGGTCGATAAAACTGAATGGCATCGTGTGGTGTTTTTCGGCAAGTTAGCTGAAATCGTGGGTGAATACTGCCGTAAAGGTTCACAAATTTACGTTGAAGGTAAACTTCAAACACGTAAATGGACTGATCAACAAGGTCAAGAAAAATACACCACAGAAATCGTTGTAGATGGCTTTACTGGTCAAATGCAAATGCTAGGTGCACGTGGTGGTGATCAGCAAGGTGGTGGTTACCAAGGTGGCCAGTCTCAAGGTGGTCAATCACAAGGCGGTTACAACCAGCAGCAAAGCGCACCTCAACAAGGTGGCGGTTATGGTCAGCAACAAAGTGCACCACAACAAGGTGGTGGTTACGGGCAGCAACAAAGTGCGCCACAGCAACAAGCACCAGCAGCGCGCCAGCAACCTGCAGCTGCACCACAGCAGAATAACCAATACCAATCAGGCGGTGGTTATAACCAGCAACAAAGCAGCAATGCCAATGCACCGCAGCAAGGTGGTTTTGCACCTAAGCCGCAAAACGCACCACAAGGCGGCGCATCAAACCCAATGGAACCACCAATTGACTTTGATGACGACATTCCGTTCTGATCAAAGACAAATTTAAAAATGTAGAAAAGCCCTGTAATAACAGGGCTTTTCTGTGTTTATAGCTATAAAAAATGATTTTCTCTAATAAGAGTTAGAACTTACTTACCTCAAATGGGTGAGTTACACAGTTATAGTCCACAATATTAATTTTCGCTTGTTTCATGATAAGGACCTAGTTAAAAATTTAAGTTACCTTCTTACCTTCTTACCTTGTTAGCTCACAGTAATAGAAGAGCATGTAACCAATACCGCAGTTATTATCAGTTAGGTAATTATAAATTCAAAAGTTTTATAACTTGAGTACCTTGATAACATTTAAAATCGGCTCCAAGCCTTGTGTTTATGGGGATCTTGAACAACACTTGATCTATTCCTTTATCATTCTGTGCGAACCATGGCAATTAAATTGAAAAAGCTACGAGTAAATATGCTCAGTATTTATATTGCTGTTTGCTTGGTATTTATTTGTGCATTTAACCTCTTGTTGGGTGACGTTTTGCATCAGAAGGTGCATGTTACAGGAGTTAAACTTGCCCAGCAGGTTTATGACTTAAAGCTAGATGTGATTGTAAATAAAGAGATCATTGCAGCATTAGTAAATGCGCATGGTTTTATGCTTGAGCCCGAGGGTAATTCACCGCCGTTTTATTTTTCTGCCTTGATGGGTGAGAAAAGTGACATATTTAATTATAAAAATATTAGTTTAAAGCTCTATCACAGACCTCCTTGGGTGGTTGAAAGCTATATATTTATATTACTTAACTTGGTTATCATTGGTGCAATAATGTGGGGATACCGCTGGTGGCGTATTCTTTATAAACGTTATGAAAGTAACCTTGCACAGACAACTCAGGCTTCCTCCGAACGTTTACCAAGTAGCATTAGTGTTAGTAGTAATCAAAGTCACGCAGAGGTAACAAGTAGCGTACCTAAGACAATAAAAGACGATGAAATTGAAAAGTTGTATTATATACAGCAGGGTAATTACCATTTTTTTGCACTGTTTTATTGGGGTTACCCTTTTCCAGAGAATGTCGACTTAGAAAGCCATTTTAAATTGGTTATTGCTAAAGGGTTTAGTGAGCTCCCTAAGGTTTCAGTTAAACTGCTTAAATCAGGTGGGCTGGCAATTACATTGCAGGGGGTACCGCAAGCAAAGTTAGACAGTTATACACATAGGCTTCATCAAGTGATATATCAGGCTTCATTATGTTACCGCCAAGATTTGTCGCGAAAAAATATTAAAATAGGGGTTTGCAATTATAGATTAGGTGCAGATCAATCTGTCGTTTATCAACTCACTAAATCCGCTTTAGAGCAAGCTAAGCAGAGCCCATGGCGCCATACAGTGCGGATACCTTTTAGTCATACTCATTTTGAAGTATTAAAAAGTAGCAGTAAAGATTTACCAGAATACATAGCAAAGAAAAAATTCACGCTATTTTTTCAGCCCCTTTTTGATTTGAACACAGGAGAGATGCTCCAGCATGAGGCTCTGATAAGGATCAGGCATAAATCGTTAGGTTTATTATCTGCTAGGCAGTTTATTCCTCATTTAAAAACGGATGCTTCAATCATGCAGTTGGATATTACGGTTATTGAACACGTGATATCTATCCTCAACAAAGAGCCTTCACAGTTGGTTGTAAGTATTAACTTACATTCACAAAATTGGTTGAACCGCCGATTTTGGAAGCAGTTTGCACAGGCTGTCAGTACATTTAAAGATGCGGATAAACTACAGTTTGAGATTTCAGCAGAGGACTTTAATCAGTTTAGAGCTGAACTCACTCCTGCCTTTGAGCAGATTGCAGCAATAAATGCATCGATTGTTATTGATAATATTCTAACCATTGATGAACTTGCATCTTTAACCTCGTTTGAGCTACTCAAAGGGTTTAAACTGGGTTATGAACTCATGCATAATATTGATAAGCATCTAAAGCAGCAGCGTATTGTTAAAGACATTGTTGCTAAAGGTGATCAGCTTAATCTTGGTGTTTATGGTGTGGGTGTAGAAACACAACAAGAACTTAATACGTTGAAAAGCCTAGGTGTACGAGCCGCGCAAGGTTTTTATTTTACGGAACCATTGCAAGAGTTCACTCAAGTAACACTATACTAACCTGAACTCTGGATAATAAATTTATCTCCAGCGGCTACTTTAAGCGCTAACTGCGTTGAATTTACTTGCAATAGGCCAGCTATTGACGCATAAATTCGCCTTGTTACCCCTGAAAGTCTCCGGCTGGAGACTTATAAAAAAATTATTATTTAACATCAGTATATTAGTACATCTCTTAACCAGAGTTCAGGTTATACTAAAATCATGTTTAGATGAGTTGTCGATATCGCAATCCATCTAACCCTTGGAGGCCGCCGGTGTGGATTGCGACAATTTTACTCCCTGATGGGAAATAACCTTGCTCAATTAGCTGCCATAACGCGTACATCATTTTTCCTGAGTAGATAGGCTCAAGCGGAAGTAGGTTAGCGGTGCGCATTGACTCACAAAACTGCCATAAGTGCTGACTAAACTTTCCGTATCCGCCACCATGGTAATCACACAGTAACTGCCAATTCGTTTGGCTATTCGCTTTTTTGCTCAATGCTTTTATCTCGTTAATTAAATACTCAGCTTGCTTTAAAACAGCGATACCCATTACATGCGTATGTGGGGGCGCTCCTTCTATCAATCCAGCGAGCGTGCCACCACTTCCCGTTGGGCAAATAATATAATCACTGTGTGGTAATGATTCTGCCAGCTCTTTACACCCTAATAAGGCGGCCTCATTTGTGCCTCCCTCAGGAAGTAAGTAGGCATTTGGAAATCGTGCTTGTAATGCGGCTAAATAATCGTGTTTGTGACGTTCGCGGTATGCTAAACGTGTAACTGGGTGTAATTGCATACCTGCTTGTTGAGCAAATTGTAGGGTTGGGTTGTTTAAATCCAGTTCAGGACCACGAATGATACCGTGTGTTTTAAAATTAAATTCTTTTCCGGCGGCAGCACAGGCATGAATATGATTTGAGAAGGCCCCTCCAAAAGTAACTAATTCGCTTTTCCCTTGAGTGCGCATAGTAATTAAATTGTATTTTAATTTTCGCCACTTGTTACCACTGATCAGCGGGTGCAGCAGATCATCACGCTTTATGTGCAGGGTAAGGTTTTGCTTTGTCAGTATTGGGCTTGTTATCTGTTGTAGTGGGGACTCGGAAATTGAATACACGGTTTTATCTTTGAATAAATCGATGCATAAGGCTAGCAAAATAATTATCTATAAGAAAATGATTCATGAAAGGAGTGCAAAAATGATGGTTTTCATTAAATGAAACGGTTATTTACTGGCGTGATGGATGGTAATAGTTGTAAACTCAGATAATTTTTGAACAAAGCTTGTGTTTTGCCTTGCAAGTACATAGCATAAGAGTTTAATTATAAAAAATAAATAATGACCAAATAATTGCCGCTTTTTGGGAATGGAATATATGCGAATTGCTCCTTTATCTCTGTTAATTTCAGCAAGTTTGTTTGCATCGTGTGCATTTGCGCAAGATACAGCAACTGTTTCTGGAATTGAATCTGAGATCAGTATTAAACAAGCTGAATACGATAACTCTACACAAATACTTGAAAAACACTTAAAAGAAGAAAGTCAGTTACAAAGCCAACTTGATTTATTACGTGCTCGCTCAGCTGAGTTAGACAAAGAGAAAAACCAAGCGCTTGATGCGATGAATGAAATGTATCGTCGTTTGATTGACGATCCTACTATTGATATTAGTACTGCTCAGGCGCGTTACCAGCAAGCCGTTGTCGATCATAAACAAAATAAAGATGACATCGCGATGCAGTTAGCGGCAATTGCATCACATCGTAAAGATATTGAGCAAATTCGTGTAGCCAAACATACCCAGTTAAACACCCTTGAAAGCTTGAAAGAGCAATTAACAACCGCACGTGTTGAACGATTAAGAAATGAGTTCACTCGTGAAGGTACGCTTGAGGTTGATCATACAATTAACTGTAAGCGCACTGAAACACTGGCAGCCTGTGAACAGCGCGGCCAACAAATGGGCTTACAAAAAGCCACAAAACGCTTCATTGATCAAATTTTTGCTAACCTGACAGAAGAGCGTTTAGTTGAACCTAAACGCAATATGGCTGGTGCTCAGGTACAAATTATCAGTAGTCATGTTGTAAACAGCGCATTTAGTGGCCAAGGTAACTACAACGTTAACCTGAGTGTGACTATGCGTGGCGATGTGAACAGCAGCCGTTTATGTAACTTATTGAGTGTTGATAACCGTTATTGCTCAGAATATGGCACTCCATTAAGTACAGCTTACCAAGCAAGCTACGGAACAGGGTTTTACGATAGTCAGTTAACATTCAGTGATACTCAGGATAATAACGTTTCTGTATCACGCATGAACCAACAGCCTGTTAGAGATTACGCTGTTAAGCCAGCAACTAATGCAAACCCGCTTGTTGTGGATAATACAAAGAACAAAATGGTCGAGCTGACATTGCGTTCAAATGTGTACGATGACGAAGTGTTTATTAATGGGGTGAGTTTTGGCTCGACTCGGTTAGCAACTTCGCTCCCGCGCGGGCTTCATGATATTGAAGTACGCAAGCAAGGGTATAAACCTTATCGCGTTAGAATTGATTTACGAAAGGCGCACACGATAAACGCCAAGTTAGTAAAAAAGCCTGAGTCGATTGCTGCACCGACCTTCACCAGAGAGCAAAGCAATAAATCGATAAATAGCACGTCGAGCGCAGCTGTTGTTGTTATCCCTGCTGGTACGTTCAAAATGGGCGATATTAACGGAAATGGTTTAGCAAACGAGCGCCCCGTGGTCGAAAAAACGATTGAAAACTCTTTTGCTATGCAAAGCAAAGAAGTGACAGTGGGTGAGTACCAAAAGTTTGTATCGAGCACAGGTTATAAAACTGAGGCTGAACTTAATCGTGGCTGCGCTTATTACCTTAATGGTGAACCTGTATGGGAAGTCAGTTTAAACTGGCGTAATCCAGGCTTTGAGCAAGAAAGTAATTTTCCGGCAGTCTGTTTAACATACAACGATGCTAAAGCCTACGCTAATTGGTTATCGGGTGAAACGGGGCAGCAATATCGTTTACCTAGTGAAGTGGAGTGGGAATATGCTGCTCGCTCAGGTACAACAACAGAGTACCCTTGGGGTAATGAAATTGGTAAAAATCTAGCTAATTGTGGTTGGTGTGGCAGTGAATGGTCAAACCGCAGTGCAGCGCCTGTTGGTTCGTTTTCGCCCAACGCGTTTGGCTTGTACGATACTGTAGGAAATGTATGGGAATGGACTCATAAATCATCGGGTCAATCAGACGTAACAGTGCGCGGTGGTGCATGGAATTTTGCTCCAAGCCTTGCCAGAGCTGCAACACGTTTGATTTTAGCGCCTGATTTTCGTGCAAATTACATTGGTTTTCGTTTAGTACGAGAGCGATAAATATTTTTGAAAGGAAGCAATGCTTCCTTTTTGCTATTTTACCTAGCTAAGAGATGCTTTTGATTGCTGAACTAACTCAGCGTGTTAAAGTGATTAATAGCTAATATAAGAACGTTTTTCAAAGGTCATCCAGCCTCATGTTTAAGAAACTCCGTGGTATTTTTTCAAACGATCTATCGATCGACTTGGGTACAGCCAATACCCTTATTTATGTCAAAGATGAAGGCATAGTCCTTAATGAACCATCTGTTGTCGCTATTCGTCAAGAGCGTGCTGGTGGGCCTAAAAGTGTTGCCTCAGTTGGTACTGAAGCGAAGCAGATGCTAGGCCGTACGCCGGGTAACATTAAAGCTATTCGTCCAATGAAAGATGGTGTGATCGCCGACTTTTATGTGACTGAAAAAATGCTTCAGCACTTTATCAAGCAAGTCCATAATAATAACTTTATGCGTCCAAGCCCGCGCGTACTAATTTGTGTGCCATGCGGCGCCACTCAAGTTGAAAAGCGAGCAATTCGTGAATCAGCAATGGGTGCCGGTGCCCGTGAAGTTTATTTAATTGAAGAACCAATGGCCGCAGCAATAGGTGCAGGTTTACCAGTATCAGAAGCTACCGGTTCAATGGTGGTTGATATCGGTGGTGGTACCACTGAAGTTGCTATTATCTCATTGAATGGTGTGGTTTATTCATCATCTGTACGTATTGGTGGTGACAAATTTGATGAAGCAATCATTAATTATGTGCGTCGTAACTTTGGCAGCTTAATTGGTGAGGCTACCGCTGAAAATATTAAGCATCAAATTGGCTCAGCTTTTAAAACAGATGAACCTGTTGAGATTGAAGTGCGTGGTCGTAACCTTGCTGAAGGTGTACCGCGTTCGTTTACGCTTAATTCACATGAAATCTTAGAAGCATTACAAGAACCGTTAATGGGTATTGTAAGTGCTGTAATGGTAGCTCTTGAGCAGTCGCCTCCAGAGCTTGCATCAGATATCTCTGCAAAGGGTATGGTATTAACGGGCGGCGGCGCGTTACTAAAAGATTTAGATCGCTTATTAATGGAAGAAACCGGTATTCCTGTGGTTGTTGCTGATGACCCACTTACGTGCGTTGCTCGTGGTGGTGGTAAAGCACTTGAAATGATTGATATGCACGGTGGTGACGTATTTAGTTACGACTAATGAAGTTAATGTTTGGACGTACGGTTTCATTGCAACTGCGACTCTTTGTCGCAGTGCTTTTGAGTATCGTGTTGATTGTTGGCGATAAATATACCCAAGGTAGTACAACAGTACGTACTAGTTTAAATACGCTTGTCAGCCCATTAATTTATCTTGCCAACTTACCTTATGAAGTATTTAGTTTTGGTGCTAAAAGTTTACAAACCCGTGAGCAGCTACTAAGCGAAAATGAAGCGCTTAAACAAAAGCAGTTGCTGCAAAGTGAGCAGTTACAGCAATACCAATTTTTAACTAAAGAAAACCAGAAACTAAGAGCACTACTGGGCTCTTCAGCAAAGCAAGCCAACCGAAAAATTATCGCCCAAATTCTATCTGTGCATTCAAACCCATATAGCCATCAAGTGGTTATTAACCGAGGCGCGATTGATGGTTTAAGTGAAGGCCAAGCGGTTATTGATGAAATGGGGGTTGTTGGCCAATTAACTAAGGTTGGGTCAACAACGTCTCGTGTGTTGTTGATGACGGACACGACTCATGCAACACCCGTGCGTATTTTACGTAATGAAGTACGAACTGTCGTCGAAGGTATGGGCAAAATAAATCAAGTTAAACTGTCACATGTCCCCCACAGTTTAGATGTTCGTATAGGTGATGTATTGGTGACATCAGGGTTAGGTGGCACATTTCCAGAAGGCTACCCTGTTGCTATCGTTACAGAAATAAACCGTGATGAAGGCAGTCCTTTCGCTCAAGTATACGCTGAGCCTGTAGCTCAACTGGATCGCATACGATTACTGGTTGTTTTATGGCGTCAGCAGCAGGAGATTATTAGCAGTGAATAGCCGTCATAGCTTTTTGATCGGAGTGAGTATTTTCTTTGCTTTGATCATGTCGCTAATGCCTCTGCCTTTTACATTTGAGCCGTTTCGTCCTGATTGGGTGTTGTTGGTTTTAATGTATTGGTCATTGGCTGTTCCTCATCGATTAAATATTGGCACCGCATGGGTTGTTGGTTTATTGATTGATTTAGCATCGGGTTCGCCATTAGGTGTCAATTCACTCACCTTCTCTATTTGTATTTTTGTTACAGCCAGTAACTTTCAAAAAATTCGCAATTTTTCAATTTGGCAGCAAGCTATTTTAGTGGGCTTATTTTTAATGTTTTACCATCTCATGCAGTTTTGGCTAAATCATTTTTTAATGGACGTTTATTTTAACCCGCAGTATTTATGGCCTGTCGTTACAGGGATGCTAAGTTGGCCCTGGATTTTCTTATTATTACGCAAATATCGTCGCCATTTCAGGATTAGATAATGCAAAGTGCAATTTATTTAGCGTCGGCTTCCCCGCGGCGTAAAGAGCTGTTAACGCAGCTTGGTTATGAGTTTTCACAATTTAGTGTAGATGCAGATGAAAGCCAATTAGTTAACGAGCCTGCAGTCGACTATGTTGAACGTTTAGCATGTCTTAAAGCGCAAACTGGTGTTGCAATGGGTTATACTGATCGTCCTGTTCTTGGCAGCGATACAGTAGTCGTTATTGATGGGCAAGCGCTTGGCAAGCCGATTGATAAAGCTGATTTTATAACTACGATGCAGCGCCTATCTAATCGAACACACCAGGTGTTAACAGCCATTGCTTTTGCCACTCCAAACGATGTTATAAGCCAAGTTGTCACCACCGAAGTCACTTTTAAATCATTAAGTAATGATGAGCTAGAAAGTTATTGGCAAAGTGGCGAGCCAAAGGATAAAGCTGGCGGGTACGGTATTCAGGGGCTAGGAGGACGTTTTGTAACACATATTTCAGGTAGCTATTTTGCCGTAGTGGGCTTACCTTTATATGAGTGCGATAAATTATTAAGTGAATTTTTAAGTAGGTAACATGAGTATAGAATTACTAATTAACGTCACCCCAAGTGAAAGTCGTGTTGCCCTCATTGAGAACGGCGTACTGCAAGAAATTCAACTCGAGCGTATTGGCAATTTAGGCATCGTTGGTAATATTTACCTTGGTAAAATAAGTCGCGTACTGCCGGGTATGCAAGCTGCATTTGTCGATATAGGCCTTGAAAAAGCGGCATTTTTACATGCTTCAGATATTGTTAATAGCGCTTCAATCATTGAAGGTGTGGATGAGCAGCCAGTTAAAAAAGTCCAAGATATTCGCGAACTAGTGCGCCAAGGGCAATATATTATGGTGCAAGTGGTTAAAGATCCGTTAGGAACAAAAGGCGCACGCTTAACCACCGATATCACCATTCCATCACGCTACTTAGTGTTTATGCCAGACGCTACACATGTTGGGGTAAGCCAGCGCATTGAAACAGAAGAAGAACGCAGCCGGCTAAAAAATATTGTTGCAGACTATTCTGACGATGATGGAAGCTTTATTGTTCGCACAGCTGCTGAAGGTGCTAATGAGGCCGAGTTACGCCATGATGCTGCATTTTTAAAAAAGCTGTGGGAAAAAATAGTCACCAAGCGTAAAAAAACCAGTAAAGAGAGTATCCTGCACGAAGATCTAACGTTAGCGTTTCGTACTCTAAGAGATTACGTTGGTGAAGACATGGAGCGTATTCGGGTTGATTCTAAATTGACATACCATGAGCTCAAAGCATTCACAGAAGAGTTTGTGCCTATTCTGGCGGGCGCACTTGAATACTACCCAGGTGAACGACCTATTTTTGACTTGTTTGATGTTGAAAATGAAATTCAAAAAGCACTGCATAGAAAGGTTGAGCTCAAGTCAGGTGGTTATTTAATTATTGACCAAACAGAGGCAATGACGACTGTCGACGTTAACACGGGGGCATTTGTTGGTCACCGTAACCTTGAAGAAACTATTTTTAACACCAATGTTGAAGCAACATCAGCCATTGCGCGCCAGCTTAGGCTGCGAAACTTAGGCGGCATAATCATTATCGATTTTATTGATATGATCAGTGAAGAGCACAAGCGCAGAGTTTTACACTCCCTTGAATCTGCGCTTGGCAAAGATCGTGCTAAATCAAATATAAATGGTTTATCAGCACTGGGGTTAGTGGAAATGACCCGTAAGCGCACCCGTGAGAGCCTAGAGCATATACTATGTGATGTATGTCCTGCTTGTTCAGGGCGTGGCTCGCAAAAAACGGTTGAAACGGTTTGTTACGAGATCTTGCGAGAAATCGTGCGTGTTAACCGTGCTTATGCAGCCGATAAATTTATGGTTTATGCCGCTCCAGCGGTAAGTGAAGCATTGATAAACGACGAATATCATAACCTTGCTGAACTTGAGTTATTTATTGGTAAGCAAGTGAGCATTCAAACTGAGAGCCTCTACAGTCAAGAGCAGTTCGATGTGGTTATGATGTAATGAAAGCAAAAACGGTTTGTTTTTATTGTATTAGAAAGTTATGGCAAGTATTTGCTGTAACTCTAGTACTGCTGGCCGTTATTGTATCCGTTTTAAAATACACGCTTCCTTATGCGAACGATTATAAAGGTGACTTAGAGGGTTACCTTTATGAAAAGTTTGCAGTTAACTTATCTATTGGTGCAATTTCAGCAAGTTGGCAGGGTAAAGGCCCTGCCATTGTAATGGAAGAGATATCTTTTGAAGATAACACCACTTCACCTATAGCGCTGACAATAGCGAAAGCCAGCCTAGAGCTTAACCTGTGGGAAAGCATTAAAACTCAGCAATTAAAGTCTAATTACTTTGTCATCAATGGCTTTCATGCCAATGTAAACCTCCCTTCGCTGCTAGACTCAGGTGAAGGCGATGTTGCGTTTGAGCAAAAGGAGCTCATTGAGGGCTTGTTTTTAGGTGATACGGGTCATTTTGCAGTTGAAAATAGTAGCATCAACTTTTTAATGGGTGATGGTAAAGAACGTCGTTTAATTCTTGAAAATATAGTTTGGCAAAACAAACCGAAACAACATAGTGGTAGCGGTACATTAGCACTACCAGGTATCTCTGTCGGCACTTTTGACGCTCGAATTGCGCTAACAGGAAAAACGTTAGAAGCAATGGCAGGCGATATTTACGTCCAAGCAAGTCAAGTTGATATTTCCAAATGGGTGGCACAATACAGCAATAAAGACAAACATGAGTTGAAGTCAAACCTTAACCTAGAATCCTGGATGAGTATTGAAAAAGGCTTAATCACGGATGTTAAAGTTAAATGGCTACCTAGTTTTATAAATTGGCAGCAGGGCAATGAAGCAAAGCCTCATCAGTTAAGCATTAGTGAAGGCGGTTTTCATTTATTTCCATGGCAACAAGGCTGGCGATTAAAAAGTACAGGGTTAGCTGTGAATAGTTTGCAGCATAGCTGGCCGAACGTGAAGTTTGAAGCGCAGCTTGGCAAGCAAAAACAATTTTGGTTACAAGAGTTTGACCTTGATTTAGCCACTAAGTTAGCTCAGCTAAGTAACTTTTCAGTGTTAGACCCATTAATCACACGTGAGCCGAGTGGCGTAATAGATAAAGCCTATGCATTATTTAACTCTTCTGCAGATTGGCAGCTTTGGTTTGCGGCAGAGAATATCGGCTGGCTTTCTAATCAGGGAATCCCCGGGGCGAATGCACTGCGTATCGAAGGTAACCTAAATCAATCTCGTGGTCGGGTCAGCCTATTTGGCGAAAACAATGTACTTTTAACAGGCGATACATTTTCGCAGCCCATAAAGTACACTCAGCTCAATGTAGATATTGATGCATTTAATACTGCTCAAGGGTGGCATATAAGCAGTGATAACATATGGCTAGACAATGAAGAACTTACCCTAGCAGCAGAAATGAAGATTAGTATGGGTGAGCAGCCTAGGCTAGATTTGTACGCAGAGTTTTATGCTCCTGATGCAAGTATTGCTGGGCATTACTTTCCATTACCAGTAATGAGTGAAAACTTAGTCAGTTATTTAAATGGTGCGATAAAGCAAGGTGAACTAACTCAGGCGCAAGTACTGTTTTCAGGACCGCTGTCGGGCTTTCCATTTACGGACAAGTCAGGGCAATTTGAAGTATTGGCACAAATTGATAATGCAACTTATCAATTTACCCCTGATTGGCCTAGCGTAACGCAAGCAAGTGCAAAGCTTCATTTTGAAAACGAACGAATGGATATCTATACTCAGCAAGGTCAGTTGATTAATTTAGCGGTTGATAATAGCGTTCATGTAAGTATTGCTGACTTAATGAATGCTGACACCTTATCAGTTAAAATTAAAAAGCGTGCTGATGCACAATCTTTGTTACCTTTTTTCAAAGCGACTCCACTTGAGCAACCACTGGCCAATGTATTTTCAGTGATTCAAGGGCAAGGAAGTGCAAATGCTGATATAGAATTGACTGTTGATTTAAATGAGTTGGATGTTAATGCCAAAGGCGTTGTAACACTTAAAGATATGCCAATTTATCTGGCTCAGCCGGGTATACAATTATCAGCTGTGAACGGTAGGTTATACTTTAATGATGATCATGTTGCTTTAAAAAGCGCATCTGCAAACTGGCTAGGCATGCCTATTAAATTTGATTTTGATGGCAAAAACATCGGTGAAACCTACCGTGGTGAAATTAATATTGTTGCACAAATTGATGCAGACACTTTAATCGCAGAAGCGCAGGGTTTGTTTCAAGGTTACTTAAAGGGTGAAAGCGAACTTGCGATTGATGTCACATTAAACTTCTTGCCAACGGGTTTCAATTACCTCGCTGAAGTAAACTCACAACTCGTTGGCCTGACAAGTGAATTACCTGCACCTTATACTAAAAATGCTGAGCAACCATGGGAACTCAAGGCACAGGTCCAGGGTGATGATATATCTAATTTGATCACTGCAAATGTGAATGATCAGATTTACTTTAACGCTATTTTAGCCAATGCCAGCGCTAAGATGACGAATGCGCACCTAATTTTGGGGGAGCAGGACTTAGGGTTGAATAGAGAAGATTTTACTGTTTCTATAAATTTAGAGGAAACCCCACTACTGTCTTGGGTTACGCTGATTGATCAAATCATTGCTGTAAGCCAAGTTGAAACACAAAGTGAAGGCGTGCTCCCCCCATTAAAAGAGGTGGTGGGGCAAATAAACCGTTTAACAATTGCTGACATTGTTTTTAATGATTTTGAAATGCGGTTAAAACCTAAGTTAGATGAGCTTAATTTAAGGCTTAATGCAAAAGAGCTTCGCTCACAAATCAGTATTCCAATTAATCAAACTAGTCGCCCGATTCAAGTGAACAGTGATTATTTACGGTTAAACTTTCTTTCTAAACCAGATGAAGAGCCCACAGAGCAAGTTAACACAACTTCGGTTGAGGATTTAGCTTGGTTAAATAACATTCCTGCAATTGAGTTTAATTGTTTAGATTGTAAAGTAGATAGCTATCAACTGGATAATGTAAGTGCTTCCTTATTTGGCGATGGTACTCAGTTACTGATCCCAGAGCTTGTTATTGATAAAGGGGAGCATATTCTGCGTGCTAAAGGGCAGTGGAAAAATGGTCAAACACGCCTTAATGGTAATATGCAAAGTGATGACATAGGTGAGCTTTTTGATGAGTTTGATATTACCACCACGGTGAAGGACTCTGATGCCGACATTAACTTTGATTTAGCATGGCAAGGCGCACCGTATCAATTTGATATACCCACACTATCGGGTGATTTAGCATGGAACTTAGAGGATGGTCACCTTGCTGAAATAAGTGATGGCGGGGCACGTGTTTTTTCATTATTGAGTTTAGATTCGTTGGTTCGAAAACTTAAGCTCGATTTTAGAGACGTATTTTCTAAAGGCTTTTTCTACAACAGCTTTAAAGGAACAATGCAGTTAGATAAAGGGGTTGCTTATACCCAAGACACCAAAATGGATGGTGTTCCAGCTGATTTGACCATTAAAGGGCACACCAATTTAAATACCATGGAAATCAATTATGATTTAGCCGTTGCGCCACAGGTGACGTCAAGTATTCCGGTTATTGTTGCATGGATGGTAAACCCAGTGACGGGATTAGCGGCGTTAGCAATTGATAAGGTGATTCACTCTGCGCGTGTAATATCTGAGATCAACTTTAAAGTAACGGGCAGTATGAGCGACCCTGTTGTACAAGAGGTCGATAGGAAAAGTCGTGAAGTTGAACTTCCACAAGCCGCACAAAATCAACCTCAAAATGGCCCGCAAACACGTCAATTAAAACTTAAAGATGCAGCGGTAACGGCAACACAATGAATCATACATCCTCTTCACCGGGTCATATCATTGCGCTACAAATGTGTTCAGGCATTAATGCTCAGAATAACCTTGCCCAATTAGAGCAGCAGCTTTGTAGTTTACCCAGCACTCGCCCGTTGTTAGTGTGTTTACCTGAAAGCTTTTTAGTTTTTGCCAAATCCGGCGATGATACTCTTGCTGTAGCCCAACAAAGTGAAGCATATCAGGCACAATTGAGCCAGCTTTGTTGTAAGTACGATATTTGGCTAGCGGCAGGCACACTGCCTATCGAGACTGATAACGCTAAGTATTATGCTGCATCTTTACTATTTAATAGCCAAGGTGAAGTGATTGCACGCTACAATAAAATTCACTTATTTGATGTCGATGTGTCAGATGGTACCGGCGCTTATCGCGAATCAACCTTTACGCAAGCGGGTAATGATGTAGTGGTGGTTGATACGCCATTTGGCAAAATAGGCTTAGCAGTATGTTATGATCTACGCTTTAGTGGACTGTTTAGTGCATTACAGCGTGCAGGAGCAGAAATCATATTAGTGCCCAGTGCGTTTACAACAGTAACGGGGGCTGCTCATTGGCAGCCACTTTTAACAGCGCGAGCGATAGAAACGCAAAGTTATGTTATTGCTGCAGCACAAACTGGGCAGCATGAAAATGGTCGCGCTACTTACGGTCATAGTTTAATTATTTCTCCTTGGGGTGACGTCCTCAGTGAGCTTAAAAATGGCACGGGATATATTGGTTGCCAACCCAACTTATCCCAACTACATGCCATTAGACGA
The DNA here is from genome assembly GCF_043641955.1 of Pseudoalteromonas atlantica. Classification (GTDB taxonomy): domain Bacteria; phylum Pseudomonadota; class Gammaproteobacteria; order Enterobacterales; family Alteromonadaceae; genus Pseudoalteromonas; species Pseudoalteromonas atlantica_A. The sequence continues at coordinate 76,272 of NZ_JBHZRV010000006.1, read as the reverse complement.
GATATGCCTGTGCAATCTCACCAACGATTTAGAGAGCATTTATTATGAACACGGTTGAACAGCATTTATTACACGACAGCCAGCTAAATCGAGAAGAACTCGAGAAAACGCTTAGCTTTATTCATCAACACAACGTTGATTACGCCGATTTATATTTTCAGTCAAGCCACCATGAGTCATGGGTATTAGAAGATGGCTTAGTTAAAGAAGGCTCTTACAATGTTGAGCGTGGTGTAGGTGTGCGAGCAGTAAGCGGCGAGAAAACAGGCTTTTCATACTCAGATGCAATAAATTTAGAAGCGCTAAATAAAGCAGCAACTGCGGCACGTAGTATTGCCGATGCAGGCGAAAATAAAGCCATTCAAGTATTTAGTGATGTTGCTGCAAAAGAGCAGTTCGCGCCACATCAACCTATTCAAAGTATGAGTGACAACGATAAAGTAAGCTTATTACGCGAACTTGAAAACTATATTCGTGAACTTGCACCTGATGCACAGCAAGTGATTAGCTCGATGTCGGCAGTATATGAAGAAGTATTAATTGCTGCCAGTGATGGTACATTTGCCACAGATATCCGCCCGCTGATCCGTTTAAATTGTTCTGTATTACTAGAGAAAAACGGCCGCCGTGAACGTGGCGGTGCTGGTGGCGGTGCACGTTTAGATTATGGTTATTTTAAAGAACTAGAAGATGGTAAGCCCCGTTGGATGGGCTTTGCAGAAGAAGCGGTACGCCAAGCTAAAGTAAACCTAGAAGCTATTGACGCTCCAGCAGGTACAATGGAAGTGGTACTTGGTGCAGGTTGGCCGGGTGTATTACTGCATGAAGCAGTAGGTCATGGCTTAGAAGGCGACTTTAACCGTAAAGGTGCCTCTGCGTTTAGTGGTAAAGTTGGCGAAAAGGTAGCGTCTGAGCTTTGTACTGTGGTTGATGATGGCACTATTGCCGATCGCCGTGGATCATTGAATGTAGATGATGAAGGTACACCTGCGGCTTATAATGTACTTATCGAAAACGGTATTTTAAAAGGCTATATGCAAGATAAGATGAACGCGCGTTTGATGGGCGTAAACCCAACAGGTAACGCCCGTCGTGAATCATACGCGCATTTACCTATGCCTCGCATGACTAACACTTACATGTTAGGCGGCGAGCACAGCCAAGCTGATATTATCAGCACGGTTAAAAAAGGTATTTTTGCGCCAAACTTTGGTGGCGGCCAAGTAGATATTACCTCAGGTAAGTTTGTATTTAGTGCCTCAGAGGCTTACTTAATTGAGAACGGTAAAATCACCCAGCCAATTAAAGGTGCAACATTAATTGGTAATGGCCCTGAGGTTATGCAACAAATTTCTATGGTAGGTAATGATTTAGCCCTTGATAAAGGCGTAGGTGTTTGTGGTAAAGACGGTCAAAGTGTACCAGTGGGTGTTGGCCAACCAAGCCTGAAAATAGATAACCTAACAGTAGGTGGCACTGCTTAACAGTATTCTGTTTGATAAAAACCTTGAGAGCTCGTGCTTTCAAGGTTTTATTTTGTCGGCTGTTTATTGTTTTGAGGTTAAATTTGCTGCTGAAAAAAATCCATAAATGCGACAACTTGGCGTGGCTGAAATTGCCTCGATGGGTAAAGAAACTGCAAGCCAATCTGTTGTTTATCTTTATTACTAAAACCGAGAATATAGTCATCAAGTAGCGTCACTAAATTACCCTTAGTTAGATCATCACTAATATCTACCATTGATTTTAGAGCAACCCCAGCACCATCAATTGCCCACTGTCTGATCACCGCACCATCACTGCTACTCATAGCCACAGGTACGCGAATTACCTGATCTTTAAAATGCCAATCATTCATCGATTGACCAAATCGCTCCATAACTAAGCAGCGATGATTTAATAAATCGCTTGGTTGCAAAGGTTGGCCATGTATTTTTAAATATTCAGCTGAGGCGCATAACACGCGTTTATTGGCTTTGATCATTCGGCTAATCAAATTGCTATCGGGTAAGTTTCCAAAGCGAATAGCAATATCAATACCTTCTTCAACTAAATTAACTAAGCCATCGGTTAAATGCAGGTGTGGTTTAACTTGTGGGTTTTGTGCTAAAAATTTAGCTATTGCAGGGGCAACAAACTGTTTACCAAAGTCAGAGGGTGCGGTTATTTTGAGACTACCCGAAAGGGTGTTTTTACTAAGCTGAATACTTTGCTCTGTGGCATCAATTTCAGCAATTACTCTTAAACAGCCTTGATAAAATTGTTCTCCAGCCTCGGTCAATTTAATACTGCGAGTATTACGTATTAAGAGTCGGGTTTGATAGTGATTTTCAAGCTGGTTGATACGTGCCGTCATACTCGCTGGCGATAAACCAATTTTTCGCCCAGCTGCAGCAAGCCCGCCAGAGCGCACCACATGAACAAAAAGCTGCATATCATCAATCTTAGCCATCGTTCCTCACTCTTTATAATTCAGTATTAATGAATAGTGTTTTTGATATTAACTCAATTATAAAATTTAAGTAAATAGTTAAACTGGTTGTACTCATTATCAACAGAGAAAGTTTATGCGTTTAGATCATGTATTAATTTCTAGTTGTGATTACCAGGCGATGCGACAGTTCTTTATTAATTCAGTTGGGCTAAGTGAAGGGTATCGTCCGCCTTTTCCTTTCGAGGGGGCATGGTTATACGGTAGCGATAACGTTGCTTTGATTCATCTGGTTAATGCCGCGGGCAATAAAGCGCAACAGGGTTACTTATCAGCATTAAACAGCAAAATCCAAGGCCAAGGAGTGGTAGATCACATTGCCATTCGTAGCATAGGTTATCAAGGATTGAAAAGTCGCTTAGCGCAAACCGGGATAAGTTATTTCGAGCGAACCGTGCCAGAGCTACTAGAGCACCAAGTATTTATCCAAGGGCCTGAAGAGATGAAGGTCGAAATGCTATTTAGCAGTGATGAAGTTTAATTTAAATCCAGATAAACATTATTTATAAGAGAGTTAGTTATGTCTATAGAATCCTTATTTGAAGCTAAAACCCTCGGTGGCATGGTCACTCAAAATAGAATTGTGATGGCACCTATGACCCGTTCGCGAACTGCGCAACCGGGTGATATTCCCACTGAACTGATGGCCACTTATTATGCGCAGCGTGCAACTGCGGGGCTGATTATTTCTGAAGCAACACAAATTTCTGCTCAGGGCAAAGGTTACTCATTTACGCCAGGTATTTACACGCAAGAACAAATTGAAGGTTGGAAGCAAGTAACACAGGCCGTGCACAAAGAAGGCGGTAAAATATTTTTACAACTTTGGCACGTTGGCAGAATGTCGCACTCTTCATTTCATCATGATGGAACGCCAGTTGCCCCATCTGCACTTGCTCCAGATGCACAAGTTTGGGTGGTAGGCGATGATGGAGAAGGACGGATGCTTGACTGCCCAACCCCACGAGCCCTAAGTGTTAAAGAAATTAAAGAAATAGTAAATGATTATAAGCAAGCGGCAATTAACGCGATTGAGGCTGGTTTTGATGGCGTTGAAATACATGGAGGTAACGGGTATTTAATTGATCAGTTTTTAAGACGTTCAGCAAATAAACGCACAGATGAATATGGCGGTAGCCAAGAAAACCGTATTCGTTTTGCCTGTGAAATTATTAGCGCAATTAGTAATGCCATTGGAGCTCATAAAGTGGGTGTTAGATTAGCGCCTTTTATCACTCAGCGTGGTATGGATGACAGTGAAGCAATTGACACTATTTTATTAGCTGCAAAGCAATTTGAGCAAACTGGTATTGCGTATATTCATCTTGCCGAAGCGGACTGGGACGATGCACCTAGTGTAACACCAGAGTTTAGAGCCGCACTTCGTCAGTATTTTAGTGGCGCGATTATTGTTGCCGGTAATTATACCGAGCATTCAGGTGCGCAGCTTATTGAACAAGGCCTTGTTGATTATATTGCATTTGGCCGTCGTTTTATTGCCAACCCAGACTTACCGTATCGTATTCAAGAGCAACTGCCACTAAATACCATTAGCGATGGTAGTACATTGTTTGGCGGTACAGCCAAAGGTTATACCGATTACCCTGCTTATCAAAAGTAGTTTTTTTTAACTGAGAATATAAGGATTAAAAATGGTTAATTTTTCAAAGTCAGCATTTACATTACTGATCAGCGGGCTGTTTAGTAGTGCAAGTTTTGCGGCTGAATTTAGTTTATCGAGTCCTGACTTACAGCCAGGGAAAGCAATAAAAAGTGAGCAATATTGGAACAGCTTTGGTTGTCAGGGAAGTAATATTAGGCCACGACTTAAATGGCAAAATGCGCCTAAGAAAACCAAAAGCTTTGCCGTGACAATGTATGATAATAACGCACCAACGGGCAGTGGTTTTTGGCATTGGCTGGTACATGATATTCCTCTGACTAGTAACTCACTATCTTCAACGTTTTTGCCCGAAGAAGCCATTGAAGGTAATACAGATATGGGTAAGCCCGGATACTTTGGACCATGTCCACCGGAAGGGCGCAAGCATAGTTACACTTTCAAAGTATATGCCCTAGATGTCGAGGAATTAGCTGTTCCGAAGGGGGCAACAAGTGCACTGACAGGGTTTTTCTTACACCAGCACTCTTTACAAACAGCCGAGATCACAGTAACGGCTGGACCGCGTTAGGAGATAAAAATGAAGGCTTTACCTTTACTCATTCTTTTAATGGCACTGTGCAGCAGTAGGCTGTTAAGTGCGGCCCCCTTATCTGAGAAATCAGATTATTGGCCTGATGATGCACAACTAGTGATTTCTATTTCAATGCAATTTGAAGCAACGGCACAAGGTAGCTCTGATGCAGGGCCGTTTCCTCAAATAGAGCAGGGTTATCACGATACGATTTCGCCTACTTGGTATCAGTATGGGATGAATGAAGGGATTCCGCGATTACTTGACCTATGGGATAAACATAATATTAAAGTTACCTCTCATATGGTGGGCAGGGCTGTGGAATTAAATCCAGCACTTGCTAAAGAAGTGGTTTCACGAGGGCATGAAGCATCGGGGCACGGCCAAACATGGACACCACAATATTCGATGACTGTTGAACAAGAGCGCGCTTCATATATTAAAAGTGCAGATATTATCGAAAAAGTGACAGGCATGCGGCCGGTTGGCTTTAATGCATTTTGGATGAGGCACTCAAAAAATACACTTACACTTTTGCAAGAACTAGGGTTTATTTATCATATTGATGACCTCTCGCGTGATGAGCCTTCGTTTATGCCAGTAAATAACGAGCCTTTTATGGTTGTACCTTATACATTTCGTAATAACGACATTGTGCGCTATTCAGGAAGCACAGCCATGACGGCTCGAGCGTACTTGCAAGAATTAAAGGATGAGTTTGATGTGTTATACGCAGAGGGAAAACACAGAAGACGGATGATGTCGATTAGTGCTCATGACCGTATTGCAGGCACACCAGCACGGGTAAAAGCGCTTGATGATTTTATCCAGTATGCAAAACAGCATGCAGGTGTTAAGTTCATGCGAAAAGACAACATAGCCCGTTGGATAATGAAGAAAAATAATGCGCCAACTAACCCAGCACGCATATTTAAATAGAGGAGCCTAGTATATGGTTGTTTATTAAACGCCATAAATATGTGGCTGGTTGTTTGTTTTTGAGTCTATTGTGCGCTATTAGTATCTATTTGCAGGGTGGTTATATTGATAAGAATAGCATGTTAGTAGAAGCGTTTTCTTAATACTATTATTTTGGCTTTTCTTTGTGTTGTCAGTAATTATCTTTTTAATCATGAAGTTGCAATGTCAAAGTGCGATGATTGAAAAATTTAATATCTAGTTACACTTTCACTGTTTTCTTTGCCTGAATGGTAATACAAAATGGGAACGTACTTAACCCATGATATCTTAGGAAATTAAATGTCTTATCGCTTTTTATTTTTGTTGTTTTTCATATCGCTATCAGGGTGTACTTCTTTGTCGCAAGATGAATGCTTGCAAGCGAATTGGCAGCAGCTAGGTTATAACCATGGTATGCAAGGGTACAGTTTAGAAAAAGGCCAAGAGATAGTATCTTCTTGTCGTGAATTTGGTGTAACCCCTCAATTCAATGAATACCAAGTAAGCTACCAACAAGGGCTCGCTGTGTATTGCGAACCTGAAAATGGTTTTACATTGGGAATACGCGGCGAATCATATAATGGTGTTTGTAATAACACCCAGTTTAGAAAAGCATGGCAAGAGGGTAATGATCGTTATCAGCTTGAGGAAAGAAAAGCTGAAATAGAACAGCGACTTGATGAAATAGATTGGCGACTTAATACCATTAGGGATGAATTGGGTGCCGAAACTGTTGGCAGTAATGAACGTAAAGAGCTGCATCGGGAACGAAAAATGTTAGATGATGAGCGTAATGACTTAATAAGAGAAAGAACACTACTACCATTACTTAACAAGCTTCCCTCATTTCATATTGAGTATGAATTATAATTTACTAAATTAACTTTATTGGAGTTGCTATGAAATTTTTATCAGTGTTGACTGTGTTTTTACTCTTAGCAGGGTGTGCATCACAAGAAGTAAAAGATGGCTATGAGAATGGGGTTTATGCAGAGCATGAGTGTCTAGGTGGTGAAGTTGAGACTGACTACAACTATACAATCTTTAGTTCTGACGAAGATGAAATTAATAAAAGCACGGTTCAATCAACTTGTCAGCCAGTAAAAACTGAAACTGAGTTTGAGCGAGATCTTAGAACAGGCGGTTAGCATTCAAAGCTTTACTCACTTTATTTTTAATCAAGTGAGTAAAGCTATACCTGTATACCCAAACCACCTCAAGATGCGAGTTTCAGTTGGAATTAAAAGCGATTTAGGCAAGGCATTGATTGCAAATAATAGTGGTTCTATTGTTAAAATTAATAACGCAGTATAAATCGCTTTTAAACCAACCCGTTGGGCGTTTCACAGGAACTTACTCTCAGCGTTGTTACTTCTTAAAAGGGATGGCCATTCTTGCAAAGTAACGCCTTGATATTAAGCCCCTGTGAAACGCTGAATTCTGCATCTTGAGGTGGCTTGGGTATATAACGGCAAGGTTTAACTTATTGGCTTAAGTAATTGTGTTATTTGGGGAGTTACTACTTTCTTGCTTTGCGGCTTCACTGTACCAAAGCTCCATAAAAAAGGCTGTAAGCTTATGCTCTATTTCTAGTGCTTTTTCAGTTGGGCAAAAAAGTGTAAAACTCGCCTTAAATTCACCTAATTCTGTGGTGCTAAAATGTATTTCTGGCTCCGGGCCTGAAATTTTAGCATCTAATTTCCTTTCAATTATTGAGTTGTAACGCCCTGCCACATCCTCAAATTCCTCACAATACTCTTTTGCCTTCTCAGTTAAAGTGGCATAGATAGGATACGGGTTAAAACTCTCCTTACGCACAATATTAAAATGATGTGTAGTAAAGCGTTTTACAAAGTTTAAGTTTTTAATCGGGTTAGTAATTAGTTTATTATTCGGAATATAAATGGTTTTGCGAGAAAACTGATAAGTATGCATGTCAATTTCATGCATAGTAGTTTTTATCCAATCAGTTTCAGCAATTTCACCATAATACTCACCAACCTGCACCCAATCGCCAACCCGAAAAGGGCGAGTCGTCACTAAGTAAAAAAAGCCAATTACACACTGAATAAACTCTCTTGTTGCCAGCACAATAGCAACGGCAAATGCGGCAATTGATAGCGCAAAGTTTTGAATTTATGTTGACCACACGAATAATAACAGCAACACCATTACTAAGTTTATAAAGTGTTTTATATTATGTGAGATATAGCGAATATCTTTTTCTTTTTTTTGCGCTTTATGGCGCGCAAATCTGTCGACTAGCGCTTTAAGACTAAACGCAATAGTGATTATTGCCAATGAAATAAGTACCGGATGGAGCAGAATATCAGTGTTCATAAATTCCTAATTGATGAAGGCAGCGTTAATAAAAATAACACACCAGAATATTAGCTAAATTTTGCAGATTTAACTACGCTAGAACAGTAATAAAGTGGCTAAATCGTTATATGTTTATCAACTAATTAGCATCCAAATACCCGCAGCTATCATAAATAAATTCTCACTAAGGGAAATAAAGCCCAGCGGCACATTACTGTCACCGCCAACGCACACACATTTCAGCTCACGTTTATCGATATACACAGCTTTAAATACTGACACCGCACCAATACCACCAATAAATAACGAGAACGGCGCCACCGCTAAGGCCGGAAGTTTGGCTACCATAGCGATGGCAACATAGGCTTCGATAAAAGGATAAACATAAGCATAAGGCAAAACGCGCATGGCAAGTAAGTCATAGGTAATAAATGAGTTTGAGAAGCTGTATAAGTCTTGCAGCTTTTGAATGGCTAAAACTGCCATCGATAGTGCAATGAACAGCATTAAGTTTTGCATAGACAATAAAGCGTCGCCACTGGTATAGCTAAACCCGCAGCTGAGTAATAGTGTGACCGCAAAAATAGCTAACACTGGGGTGTAAGTTGTCCCTTGTTGACCCGCTTTGGGCAGATTGAAAAAGTCGCGTAAATCATCGTACCCACCTATACGTTTATCATCAATAAAAGTTTGCGGCGTGGTTTTTACATCATGCTGATGTTTGAAATCATCGGTTTGTGTGCGGTTAGTAAGGTGGCGATCATCAACATCGTAGCCATTACGCGCTAACAAATCTTTTGATTTCAAACCAAACGGGCAAATATGCTCATCGGTTACCATGCGATATAAAATTGCAGACTTAGACATAGTGCCTCCTTGTAAAATGTAAAGCTGACTACGTAATCATTACCTAATTACGCAGTAAACATAAACAAAATGTGCTTGTTATTCAGTGTTACTAAGTGAAAACAAGGTTTGTGCCAGCTCACTTTTTACTTAGTTATAGTTAGTAAGGGATTCATCAAGGATCTATCTATACCAGCAAAGAAGTATTTCGCAGAAAGTGATACTTACAATCAATTGCTAAAACCAATTAATTTTGATTTCTTTATTTATTTTAAACTAGTATTGAATATCAACTCTTATGTTATGGATTGTTATGAATAATAACTGCCTCAAGGAAGTTCGCTCCGTAGCCGATGCTATTTATTTGGCTAAAAAAGAGAAAAGCTATAATTCAAGAAATTGGTGGTTTAGAGGCCAGCCAAATAGTTCATACAAACTGACGCCCAGCTTATTTCGTCCAGTAGATGGTAAATTCTATGATGAAAACAAGCTAATCGATCAGTTCTTAAGAGTACATCCTGAGGCACGTGATAAGCACCTTGATAAGCTAGAGTTACTTACCTATGCTCAACACTATGGCTTACCTACTCGCTTACTGGATTGGACTGAGAATATATTGGTTGCACTTTATTTTGCTTGTGTGGAAGAAGAGTCATCTGATGGTAAGCTTTTCTTCTTGCCTGATTATATTGAGGAACTATATGACAGTGATTATTACACTTATGGCTTTTTAAGAAAGTTAACTGAGCGCCTCATTAGCTTTAATGATCCAGACGATTTTCCTTTTTTCTTTCGTAGTGTTTTAGATGAGATGCCGCAACACTCAAAGGATGTATTAAAAAAAGAAGTATTTATAAATGAGTTGAACATAAAAGATACTCTATACTCAGCCACAAATGAAGTTAACTCTCTTCCTGATGTCGATATTCTTTTCAATGGTAGTAGTGATAAAGCAAAATATGCAGGCTTTATGTATAGCCCTAAGCACATAAATAAACGATTGATAGCCCAAAGGGGCTGTTTTACATGCCATATAGGTAAAGTTTTCTATGGTTCTCAATATATCAAAATCAACAATTGCTTTGATTCTTATGCAAGAGCTTTTATTATTCCAAGTAGTGATAAATCTAAAATACTAGATGAGCTTAGGTATTGCGGTATCTACGAAGCGACGCTGTTCCCTGAGTTAGAGTATCAAACTAAACATATTAAATCTTATGCTCTCTTCAAGAGTTAGAAATATTAATAGTCTAGATATAAAACTCAGGTTTTTGATTTTAATTTTTTGGTGATTGAATTGAAAGAACAAATTATTTTATTCCTGAAAGACAACCTAGAACTCATTGAAAGAGATTTCGGTGGAGGAAGTAACAAGAGCCTACCTGCTTTTGATTTGACACCACGTGACTTTGTCGCATTTGCAGAAAAAGATCTGGCCGTTGGTGAACTTAGTACTCATATGCTTGTAAATGTAACTTCTAATTTAAAAAGGGCTGTCGACTGCCAACTTGATTTTTTACTAAGCTTTTTAAATCTCGATAAGTTATATAGACATAAAAGGTTAGGGGTCGATAGAAAGCTAGGTTTTCTCAAAATGGCGGGAGTTTTTAATGCAAGATCAATGGAGAAATTGAACCGGTTTAGAAATCGACTGGAGCACCATTATGAATTACCAGCCTTTGAGGATGTTGATGTCTATTTTGATGTGGTAACTGCTTTCGTTTCAATTGGTGAGAGCTTAATTTCAATTTTAATGAGCAGCTCTGAAGTTAGCTATTATTATGAGCATGGAAAAAATGGAAAAGCGATCGAATCAGTAATCGATTACACGAATCCTAGTATTAAATTAGAGCTAGGCAATTCCGAAGATAAGTTAAGTTTTGAGGTTAATTTAAATAAGGAAAATAACCCTTCCGTTGAAGATATTGAAGATTTTGCTTTCATTTTGAAAACTCATATTTTACTCATACATTTATTTAATGGAGCAATTACTAATACAAGATTGATTAGTGATTTAGAGCCTTAGGAATATTATGGATTAACTTAATAATTATTTAAAAATAATAAAATTAGGATTGGAAATTTAATATTAATATGCCTATTTCTAGATAATAAACTATTTATATTTCTAAAAAACCTTGCAGCGTTAACTGCAAGGTTTTTACATATTTGCTCGAAGCTCGAAGCTCGAAGCTCGAAGCTCGAAGCTTACCTCATAGTAACAAACTCTTCTGAGCCTGTTGGGTGCAGGGCAACCGTTGAATCAAAGTCAGCTTTAGTAGCACCCATTTTCATGGCAACAGCAAAACCTTGGATCATTTCATCAACTGTAAAACCAATACCATGTAAGCCAACTACTTTTTCTTCAGGGCCTGCGCAAACTAGCATCATATTACATGCTTGGCGATGCTGAGTAACGGCAGTGTACATAGCGGCAAAGCTTGATTTATATACTTTTACGTTCTCTGCGCCGTATTGCGAAATAGCTTCTTGTTCAGTTACACCAATAGTGCCAATTGGCGGGTGGCTAAATACCACGGTAGGAACTAGGTTATAATCCATTTTCAAATCATCAGGGAGATCTTTGTTAAATAAACGCTCTGATAAAGTGCGGCCTGCTTTGATGGCAACTGGTGTGAGTTCTATACCGTTTTCGATAATATCACCCACCGCATAGACGTTTTCGGCTGTTGTGTTTTGGTATTCATCAACCTTTACATAGCCACTTTCGTTTACCTCAACACCCGCAGCGGCAAGATTAATTTTATCGGTTGTTGGCGTGCGGCCAATAGCCCAAATAACTTCGTCAACGTTTTGGCTGTAACCATTTTCAAAATGAATGGTTAAGCTGCCATCGCTTTCTTTGACTACTTCTTTTGGTGAGCACTCAGTGTGTAGCGTTGGACCTTCTTTTTCCATGATATCGACAAGCGTGTCGATAATATATGGGTCGAATGAACGCAGTGGTTTGTTTTTACGCACGAATAAATGAGTTTCTGTACCAAGGCTATGTAATACACCTGCAATCTCAACTGCTATGTAACCGGCGCCAACAACAGCAACGCGTTTAGGTTGCTCATTGAGCTCAAAAAAGCCATTTGAATCGATACCGTGCTCAGCACCTGGGATGTTAGGAATAGTCGGACGACCACCTACAGCAATCAAAATATGATCAGCTGTGTAAAGCTCGCCGTTTACTTCAACGGTTTTATTATCAACAAATTTAGCAAAGCCGTTGACGACTGTTACACCATTACTGGCTAAGTATTTATTATAACCTTGGTGAATACGGCCAATGTAGGCTTCGCGGCTTTCGACCAATTTAGCCCAGCTAAAACCTTTAAGCTCGACATCAAAGCCATAATCTGGGGCGTAGGTGTTAATAGCTTCGGCAATTTGTGCACCATGCCACATTACTTTTTTAGGCACGCAACCTACGTTTACACATGTGCCGCCCATGTGCTGTGCTTCAATTAGTGCTACTTTAGCGCCACGCATAGCTGCACGGTTAGCTGAGCCAATTCCGCCGCTTCCGCCGCCGATTGCAATGTAATCAAAATGCTGAGCCATTTTTTGTCCTCAAGTTTATATAAAACGTATTTAATCCGATAATAACACATGGAAGACCCGTTAAAAGCCCCTTGTATTTCAAGCGCTGTGCCCCAACTTAAAAATCATATTCGAAACGATTTGAGAGCTAACATGAGCGATTTACAAAATAACCCACTAATAGGCCTTGAAGGCTTGCCACCGTTTTCAAAAATTAAGCCTGAGCATGTTGTCCCAGCACTTAAAGCGGGTATTGATGAATGTCGTGCAAAGATAGATGAAGTGTTGGCGAATAAGTCGTTCACTTGGCAAGATCTCGTGTTACCGCTTGAAGAAGTTGACGATAAACTTTCACGTATGTTTTCGCCGGTTTCGCATATGAACTCAGTAGTGAACTCTGATGAACTACGTGAAGCATATGAGCAATGCTTACCTCTTATCTCAGAGTACTCAACGTTTGTTGGTCAACACCAAGGCTTGTACGACGCCTACAACGCACTGCGTAATAGTGAAGAATTTAACACCCTATCCACAGCGCAACAAAAATCAATTACCAATGCCCTGCGTGATTTTGAGTTGTCGGGTATTGCCCTTGAGCCTGCGCAGCAAAAGCGTTACGGCGAAATCAGCGCGCGTTTATCTGAGCTTGCGGCTAAGTTTGGTAATAACGTGATGGATGCAACCCTTGCGTGGCAAAAACACATTACTGACGAAAGTGAGCTTGCCGGTTTGCCTGAATCGGCCTTGGCTCTTGCGGCAGAGACAGCAAAAAGCAAAGACTTAGATGGTTGGTTATTTACTTTAGACTTCCCATCATACTTACCCGTAATGACGTATGCAGATAACCGCGAATTACGTGAAGAAACGTATACGGCATTTGTTACTCGCGCATCAGACAAAGGCCCAAATGCTGGAGAGTTTGATAATTCAGCAATTATGAGTGAAGAGCTAGCGCTACGTCACGAAATTGCGCAATTATTGGGTTTTGAAAGTTATGCCGAAAAATCATTGGCGACTAAAATGGCCGAAACACCAGAACAAGTCTTTTCATTTTTAGAAGATTTAGCTGCTAAGTCAAAGCCACAAGCGGAGCAAGAGTTGGCAGAGCTGCAAGCTTACGCTAAAGACAAGCATGGTATCGATGAACTCGCTGCATGGGACTATGGTTACTACGGTGAAAAGCTTAAACAAGAAAAGTACGCGATATCAGATGAGGTATTAAGACCTTACTTTCCAGCAGATAAAGTCCTGAGTGGCTTATTTGAAACCGTAAACCGCCTGTTTGGTATTACAGTAAAAGAAGTAGCTGATGTAGATACTTATCACAAAGATGTACGTTTTTTTGAGATTTACGATAGCAGCAATACCCTACGAGGTCGTTTTTATTTAGATTTATACGCACGCGATCACAAGCGTGGTGGCGCCTGGATGGACGATTGCATGGGCAGAAAGGTGCGTGCGAGTGGTGAGCTGCAAACACCCGTTGCTTATTTAGTGTGTAACTTTAATAAAGCGGTTGGCGATAAACCTGCATTGTTCACCCACAACGAAGTGACTACTTTATTTCATGAGTTTGGCCATGGTATCCACCATATGCTAACTCAAGTTGAAGCCGCGCCTGTTGCGGGTATTAACGGTGTTGCATGGGATGCTGTAGAGCTACCGAGTCAGTTTTTAGAAAATTGGTGTTATGAAGAAGAGGCACTTAACTTTATCTCAGGCCATTATGAAACGGGCGAACCACTACCTAAAGAGCTACTTGATAAACTATTAGCCGCTAAAAACTATAATTCGGGCATGCAAATGCTACGTCAAATTGAGTTTTCACTGTTCGACTTTAGAATCCACAATGATTATAAAGTGGGTGAAGAGTGCCAAATTCAAGCGCGTTTAGATCAAGTGCGAAACCATACATCGGTTGTTAAGCCGCCTGAGTTTAACCGATTCCAACATGGCTTTAGTCATATCTTTGCGGGTGGCTACAGCGCGGGCTATTACTCGTATAAGTGGGCTGAAGTGCTCTCGGCTGATGCCTTTTCACGCTTTGAAGAAGAAGGTATTTTTAATGCAGCAACAGGCCAAGCATTCCTAAATAACATTTTGGAAAAAGGCGGTAGCGAAGAGCCAATGGAATTATTTAAAGCGTTTCGTGGGCGCGAGCCTAATGTAGATGCACTTTTACGTCATAGTGGTATCGCCTCTTAAGCATAATTAAACACTAAAAGCGCCGAACTGGCGCTTTTTTTGTTTTAACGCAGAAAAAACAAATAAATTATCGCAAAATCAGTGCTCCGTACTATGCTTTTTAAGTGAGTGACAATAATGGAGCAAGGTATGTCAAAACTGGTTTTAGCAATTGATGATGATAAATACGTACACCGTGTTATAGAAGAGTCTTTAGCGGGGTTTTGTAAAATCATACATGCTAAAAACGGTGATGAAGGACTCAGACAAGCAAAAAAATATAATCCCGATATTATTTTACTTGATGTCGAAATGCCCGGAAAAACAGGTTACGAAGTTTGTAGAGAGCTCAAATCGCTTGAGCAAACAAAAGAAACACCAATTATGTTTTTATCTGGCCGAAGTGCACTCCCAGAACGCGTTAAAGGCTACAACTCGGGCGCTGCTGATTATATTGTTAAGCCGTTTAATGCAGAAGAGCTTATTGCGCGGATCCGAGTGTTGTATGAGTATCGGCAGCATTCTATAAAGTTAAAAAGTGATATTGAGCGCGCGCAAATAACCGCCGAAATTGCAATGACAGACTCTGGCGATATGGGTCGAATAATGCGCTATGTTGGGCAAACTTACCATGCACATGATATAGATACCTTATCAGGTTATTTTTTTGATTTTTTCAAACCCTTAAACTTAGATGTCGTTGCTGCATTTTGGTACGAAGAGCTTGGAGTATTTTATAGTGATAAAGGTGCTGTGTGCCCACTTGAGCAAGAGTTATTAGAAAAACACCGTTATGCAAATCGTTTTGTCGATTTTAGCAGTCGTACTATCGTTAACTACCCTAAAGTGTCTATTCTCATTAAAAATATGCCACTGGATGATGCCGCTTTATATGGCCGTTTTAAAGATTTATTCCCGCATATTTTAGAAGTAACAAACGCCAAAATACAAGATATGGAAGTCAATGAAAAAGCGCTCTCGCAAGCCCATACCATTGGCAATGCATTCAGTGAGCTTTCGTCACAGATGTACAAAAATAGTGATGCACGGGATGTTGAAACCGCAAAGCTTGCGACTCAATTAAAGCAAATGCGTGAAATGATAGAGCAGGACCCTTCGTTAAGCGATAATCAAGCACTGCTTACACAACTTGGGGAACTAGCACAAACTCAAGAGTCCTTCGCAGTACTAAACGAAGATCTAACTTATATTAAGTATCAACTGAATCATATTATTGAGTCTCGTAATGAGTTAATTTTAAGCCTGAGTAAAATAGCAGAGCCAGAGCACACAGAGGACATTACCTCACAAACAGATATTGAGCTATTTTAGTGCTATAGGCAGTGGCAATTGATATACTTCGCACGCTATTCACGGTCGGAGTTTATTTTGGTTATACAGTGTTCTTTTAAAGAAATGCGCACATATCTTAACGAGTTAGAGCAACGCTTTGGGCTGGATAGCTGGGCGGCTCAACAAACTGGATTTGCGCTGCGTTACGATGAAAAAGGGTTGAGCTTATATAAAACCGATGAACCAAAGCTTGGGGCGATATCCGTCGATTTTGTTACTGGAGCGGCGGCTCATCGACGTAAATTTGGGGGTGGTAAAGGGCAATCAATCGCAAAGGCGGTGGGCTTAAACAAAGGGGCAACCCCTGTTGTTTTAGATGCTACTGCAGGTTTAGGTCGAGATGGATTTGTTTTAGCCTCTTTGGGTTGTAAAGTGATTTTGCACGAACGCCATCCTGTTGTGGCTGCGTTACTCTATGATGGTTTGCAGCGAGCTTATGATGACATTGAAATAGGCCCTTGGATGCAGCAAAGCATGAGCTTGGTATTTGGTTCAAGCCATACTTTACTTGCACAATGTGAGAGCGTTCCAGATGTTGTTTATCTTGACCCTATGTTTCCTCACCGTGAGAAATCAGCGCTAGTAAAAAAAGAGATGCGCGTATTTCAAGATCTGGTTGGCGCCGATACCGATGCTGATAACTTATTAGATTTTGCTTACCCTCTAGCGAGTAAACGGGTTGTGGTAAAACGCCCTGATTATGCGCCATTTCTAAATGACAAAGCACCCAGTATGCAAATCAAAACCAAGAAGAATCGCTTTGATGTTTATGTTAAAGCGGCCATGGTCTAATCGTTTTATAGGATTAATGTAGCTTATTCATTCATGTCACTGACACCATACTTTGACATAGATTGAGCGGTGAAAATAAGTCACTGTAACGAGACACTACACTGAGAGAATCATACTTTCTGCGCTTTTCTGTACTGACTTGGCGTTAAGTCATTAAATTTTTTGAACGCTTTGTAAAAAGAAGAGCGCGAGTTAAACCCGGTCGCCATCGCGATATCAAGTACCGATTGATTGGTATTTGTAAGCATGTGGTTGGCACTCTCTATTCTTGCATCATTGATAAAATCAAAAAATGTTGTACCCAAATGCTGTGATAATGTTTGTGATATATATTGCGAGGGCTCTTTTGCTATTGCAGAGAGTTTTGCCAGCGTTAACTCAGGATCAAGGTGTGCCTTATCATCATTTATAGCACGGGTTAGTTTTTCTGAAATCACTGATAAGTCATGGTTAGTTAATGCTGAGCGTTCGTATGCTTTTGTTGGTTGTTGTTGGCTTTTAACGTCTGTTGGTGGTGGGTTGTCTTCAAAGCCTGGGCGTTGTTGTAACCCATTGGCACACATTACCCAGACAATGGTGACAAGCATTACCAATGCGCCGTTCTCAGACACGCCGATAAACTGTAACCGATTATCAAGCAGCAATACTGCTAGCGCATATACCCAGGAAAAGGCGATAAGTAAGGAAACACCACTAAACCAGCTTAGGCTCTTCCCTTGATCATTTGAAAATACATTCTTCAACTTATTTCTGTATTTGACCGTTCGCTTTAGCATCATGACAACGTAGCACCAGCTGAGCACGCACCAAAATATCACCGTGGCAAAAAATGCACCGGAAAGTAGATGAATATAAGTGTCGTCATGGCTCTGCTCTGAGAAAAACATGGCGTTAAAGGATGGTTTTGGTAAAAGGAAAAGAGCCCCCCCCAGAGCGCCTGCGAATAGCAGCGGGAAAAGATGCTTCCACATAGCTGGCGTCCACTGCCATTGATGCTCTGCTATCAATGCTTCGTGATAAAACCACAGACTGGGCAATAATAAGAAGAACAACAAAGGCAACATACTGATGTACAGCTGAGTAAGCCAAGGCAAAAAAGCAAAAATAATAGGGCCAGTAGAAAGCAGCCCTAAACATAACAGTATAAGGATCAACGGTTTTTTTGATGGTGAAGGCGTTTGCATCGGCATTAATATCAGCGTAAAACTTGCGACCGCCATTGCCATTGTTGATAAGAAAATTTCAGTCATTCAATCAATTCCTATTTTTTATTGCTCAACGTCGCCGTATTTTGTCTTCGCCACATGTGCGAATACCCAACTCACTTCATCACTAATTGTTGTAATGCATTCGGACAGTATTATAAGCGCGTTAGCAGCAAAAAATGTCCGAGTTATGTAGGAAAGACGATTGAAGACACTTTACTCGTTAGTATGGACGCATTAATTACACAGTTTAATATTAAGGAACCGTTTATCATGAATCACAACATAAGTGATCAAAAGACCTCGAACCATATACACATGCGGTGGGGCGCGAGCGCTTTTTTTGCCATGCCGATGTGCTACATCGTTATGTTTTTAATTTATGGCGTTGCGCTTTCAATTCCTCAAACTGCGTCTGTAAGTGATAAAATTGCGTATATTGAATCACAACAACCCTTACTTAGTCTCGCGAATATTTTTGGTTATCTCGTATTCGGAGGTTTCTTATTTATTGCAGTACAGGCAACGCATGCACGTCTCAACGTATTATCATCTCATCTTCTAAACGCCGCAAGCGCATTTGGCTTTATTTGGGTCGTGTTTATGTTCGGCTCAGGTATGGTTGCACTCGTTGGTATGAACACGATGGTTTCGTTGTTTGCTAAAGGGAGCTCACATGCGGATACCTTGTTTTATATTTATACCACAGTGGTTAATGGTTTAGGCGGGGGAATTGAGTTGGTCGGTGGTATATGGGTATTGCTTATTAGTATTCATGGCCTAAAAGCAGCACAATTAGCAAAAGGGTTACATTTATTAGGGCTTGTTGTTGGTGCTTTCGGTGTGCTCACGCTGTTTCAGTCAGTGCCAGAGTTGAAAGATGCATTCGGCTTAAGCCAGATTGTATGGTTTGTCTGGATGGGGTGTGCCTTACTAAAAAGCAGTACTGAGAGAACGCAGTGAAGCGATTCTCAGGTTAAAGTGTGCTACCGACTGTTGCGTTGCAGCAACAGTACAGCAAAAGTAACCTTTATATTATGGAAAGACTATAAAAATGGCTGCTCTAATACTCTGTAAATACTTAAACTCACTAACGATAGCTATTTACCAACGACAGCCTTAAGTTGGTAAGTCCAAACACATACATGTACAAACGCGATGCCAGAGTATAGTTTCATTTTATGTCGCTGTGTGACTTTACATTGTTCGTAAGCTATTTTTAATTGCATACTATGTCTATCATGCTTTTAGTTTAGCTATTTTTGTCATGTGAGAATTTCATGTTAGGTTTTCATTAAACTGTCATAAATAATTAATAATCTACGTGCGTGATTAACCCAAAGGGGAAACTTATGCGCGTATCTTCATTTACCCGCCTCTTAGCCGTGTTACTTGCCTCTGCAAGTATACTTTTATCGGCTACATTATTTTGGGCTAGCCAAACCCTGATAAAGCTTGAACAACAAGATCAATCTTATAGCCAATTAAAGAATAAAATTCTGCTCGATCTGGAAGGGGTAATTGAAGATTATCTAGCTAAAGGCGATAGTTTGTACCTTACAAAAGCGTCTGAGCTGATCAGTGAGGTACAGAATAATGATCTTAACGTATTACCCAGTCACTTAGAGAAACAGCTAGCAGCTTTGCTTACTCAGCTTGACCAAGATATTAATGGTAAATACCGGGCATTAGGTAAACTATCGGGCAATGAGACGGCTCTTTTAGATAACGCTTTGCGCCAAATGGCAGGTTCTGCTTCTTCATTGATTAATTATGCCAATAAAGCAAATCAAGCGGGGACTCATAGTGAGGAATATTATGTGCTTGCTAGTGACTACTATAGCGAAGTTGCATCGCTTTCATTATTTACTTATCAATTAATTATTAGCTTTGATCAAGACACTAAAGATAGCTTGCTCCAAAGCGTGGATAATTTAAATCGTATCGCAAAGCAGATTAATAACCTAGATAACTTGGGTGTGATGAGTGAGGTTGATGAAGATGAACTGTTTTTTGGTGTTGAAGCTGAAGATTTAGCAGAGGAAATAAAAGCAGAAATAAGCAGCTGGCCTAACAGATACCCACGAGATTTATCAAGTACTTTAGAGCAAACTGAGCAGCGCCAAGCCGGCATTGAGTCATTACGTGAACAAACAGCTTTGCTTTCAGAGACGGTTATTAACGCTGAGAAACAATTAAAAGTTGAACAGGCGACATTGAAAAAGCATATATTTTTGGTTTGTTCAATTGCTATAAGCATGCTGGTGATTTTAGCAATCGGCGTTTATATAGTTCAGCGCAAACAGATTCTTGCGCCATTAAGACAGTTGCGTGATGGTTTTGCATTTTTAATTGAGTCAAACGAGCTTAAAAATATTGAGAGTAAAAACTCAGAAACTGAAGTGGGTGAGATCGCGACTTACTTTAACCAATTAATAGAGCGCCAGCGACTAGAAGCACAAGAGCGAGCGCAAATGCTCAAGGTCATTAATGACTTTATGCAGGACATGAGTGATAACCTAAATACGATTAGCCAACAAACACATGGTAGCCATCAACAAGTAGAGCAAAATCAAGCATTGCTGCATGATATACAGCAAATTGGTGAGCAAGTTAACGACATTAATAGTCAAGTTGCTGATAACGCCAAGCAAACCTTTTCAGCGATGGAGCAAAGCTTGGGGTTTGCACAAAGTATGTTAGGCGCGAGCTCAAATACGCAAACTCGTGTTGAAGGCGGTCTTAAGAGCTTACAAGAGTTACTTAGTGGTGTGCAGGATGTTGGCCAAGTGATAGAAGTGATACGTACAATTGCAGAGCAGACTAACCTACTGGCTTTGAATGCGGCGATTGAGTCTGCGCGAGCTGGTGAACATGGACGAGGTTTTGCGGTTGTGGCAGACGAGGTGCGTAAACTTGCGCGCCAAACTCAGGGATCATTAAGTGATATAAACGAACAGCTTAATTTACTGAGCGAAAACTCCAGTATGGTGTCTACTCAAATTTCAGCATTAGCGGATGATGCCCAATCACAAACTAATAACGCACAAGAGCTTAAGCGCAACTCTGAGGGTGTGGCTAATAATGCTCAAGATGCCAACAAGGTTGCATTTGAGGCAATGGAGCTTGCAAAGCAGCAAAATAGGTTACTCGAAAACTTTAGTCAGTCAATGCAAGACATGAAGGGGCAGGTGAGTGAATCAAGTCATTTGGTTGAGGAAATACATGACCGATTACAGCAACAAATGAAAAATATTAAAGATAATTTAGGTTTGTAATTAAGAATCAAAATAGGCTTAAACGCAGTGTTTAAGCCTATTAGTGATAAGTAATATAAACGCGCAAGGCGCTGATTACATCATGCTATCTTTTAGGTATTGAAATAACTCTTTATAGCCACGTGCTGGCTTTTCCGCTTTCACTTCTTTCGCTGCATTGCGCACTAGCTGGCGCATTTTTTGGCGTTCAAGTGATGGGTATTCTGCAATTGTTTGATTGATTAAATCATCACCTTGCTCGATCAAATCGCTGCGTAATTGCTCGATTTTTTTGATCATGACTTCCGCTTGGTTATTTTTGTTCAGCATAATGTCGATAATTGCTTTTATTTCATCGATGTTTTCAACTGTACGTAACGTTTTTGCGATGTAATTTAAGTGGCGACGATACGCATCGCTTTTGTTACTAATTTTATCTGCAACTACCATCGCTGCTTTTAAATCGTCATTAAGAGGCAAGCGCTCGCGCTGTTTTTTCCCCATTTTGGCAATATCAGAGCCTAGTTGATGAAACTCTTGCGCATCTCGCTTAAGCTCACTTTTGGATACGTAAATAATTTCTTCTTCAATTTCAGCAGGGTTGCCTTTTTTCTTCGCCATGAGGTGCTCATATAATGTCGTTAACTAACCTCATTATACGCGATTCTTTTAATGATTAATATTAGCTGATGCAATGCACTGGGTGTGTTAGCATTTAACTATATTGTAAGTGATACACGCTCAGGACCAATAACATGAAAAGCCAACAGCAAGATCCTATTTATACACAAATTTCTCAAGTAAAAGATGCCGTAGCAGAAGTGTTAGAACACGCAAAAAAACTCGGTGCTACCGGTGCTGAAGCGGCCATGTCGAGTACGTCAGGTTTATCTGTAAGTACGCGTATGGGTGAAGTTGAAACGATCGAATTTAACCAAGATGGCGGTTTAGGTATTAGTGTGTACGTGGGTAATCATAAAGGATCTGCTTCAACGGCTGATTTAAACCCTAAAACGTTACGGACTGTTGTTGAAAAAGCCATAGATATTGCAAAGTTTACGTCAGATGATCCACACAATGGTGTGGCAGATAAAGCGCTATTAGAGTTTGCACCGTTAGATCTTGATTTATACCACCCTTGGGATGTTAGCCCGGAGCAGGGTATTGAGCTTTGCCATAGTGCGGAGCAAGCTGCACTCAATGCCGATGAGCGCATTGTTAATTCAGACGGTGCAAGTTTTTCATCTCACCAAGGTTTGCGAGTTTATGGCAATAGCCATGGCTTAATAGCAGGCTACCCACGCACGCGCCACAGCATAAGCACCATGGTTATTGGTAAAGATGGTGAGCAAATGCAACGCGATTCAGCTTATACAGTTTCTCGTGAGCAAAGTGGCTTAAAAGATGCCGCAGCCGTAGGACTTGAAGCTGCAACTGAAACTTTAGCAAAATTAAACAGCCAAAAGCTGGGTACCATGAAGGTGCCTGTGATTTTCAGAGCTGATATTGCTAATTCTTTATTTGGTCACTTGGTGTCAGCCATTGGTGGTGGTGCTTTATACCGCAAATCAAGCTTTTTGATGGATAGTCTTGGTACTAAAGTATTTAGCGATTGCGTTAATATTGCAGAGCGCCCACATCTGTTAAAAGGCTTAGCATCAACTCCGTTTGATAGCGAAGGGGTCAAAACCATTGACCGTGAAATTATTCAGGGTGGTGAATTACAAACTTATTTATTAGCCAGCTATGCAGCCCGTAAGATGAACATGACACCGACAGGTCATGCTGGTGGTATTCATAATTGGCTTGTTGAGCAAACTCACCAAGACTTAGCACAGTTATTAAAAACTATGGGCACAGGTTTATTAGTGACAGAACTAATGGGGCAAGGTGTTAATACTGTAACAGGTGATTACTCTCGCGGCGCAGCTGGTTTTTGGGTAGAAAATGGTGAAATACAGTACCCTGTGAGTGAAATAACCATTGCTGGTAAGTTACAAGATATGTTTAAAGCAATTGTAGGTCTAGGTGGTGATATAGAACGCCGTGGCGGGATTCAAACAGGTTCAGTACTGATTGAAGAAATGCAAATCGCGGGAAGCTGATTGAAGCTTATAAGTGATTAATTCACAAAGAGATTAAAAGGCGCTGCACTTAAGAGGGAAAAGGTATTAGGTAAGTGACAATGATCAAGGTGCAATTAGCCTGTGCCTTTTTCTTCTCATTTACCCTAATTGTCTTCTCTTTGTGCAAAATATTTTAGTTATTTATCCTAGGTGTTAGGGAAGTGACTAGATACTAGAGCCCTAAAACCTAGTGCCTCTATTCTAATACCTTTTACTTATAAAGTTTATTGTAAAAAACACTTTACCTCAACTTAGCTTTAGG
The DNA here is from genome assembly GCF_043641955.1 of Pseudoalteromonas atlantica. GTDB lineage: Bacteria > Pseudomonadota > Gammaproteobacteria > Enterobacterales > Alteromonadaceae > Pseudoalteromonas > Pseudoalteromonas atlantica_A. The sequence continues at coordinate 52,730 of NZ_JBHZRV010000006.1, read as the reverse complement.
TTTTAAGCTGGCTTTAACTACTTAAATAAAGGAGCTATATTATGTATTTAGAGCATGTGAATTTAGTTGTTGATGACGTTGAGGCAATGCTGCACTTTTACAAAGCGGCGTTTCCGCATTGGTATATTAGAAGTAAAGGGCAAGGCACTTGGCATGGTAAGCCACGACAATGGTTACACTTTGGTGATGATTATCATTATTTAGCCCTAAGTGATAATGGTGAAAATAAGAACCGAGATTTAACTGGCCATCAAGTAGGGCTGGCGCATTTTGCATATGTTACTAATAATATTGCTGCGGTAATTATGCGCTTAGAGCAAGCAGGTTATAGCATAGATAAGCCTGGTGCAGAAAACCCATATCGTAAAAACGTGTACTTTATTGATCCTGCCGGGTTTGAGGTGGAGTTTGTTGAGTATCTTAGTGATATACCAGCACAACGCAATAACGATCAATAAGTCAAGAGTAGGTGTCGGGTTTAACTAACACCTACTTTGAGCGCCTAGTGGCTTAATACTTATTCATATCATTCCAGCTTGCTTTTAAGCTATTGGCAAAGGATACGAACTTTTCTTTAATAGTGCGTTTAACTTTTATTTCTACCGAACCAAGAATGACTTTACCTTCAATGGTTATTGTTGGGCCATGTAGTTTGTTAAGCGATACCGATTTATTTTCTACGCTGCCGACAACACTAAACATTTTTGATACTACGTTGACGTGTTCTGGCACATAAATCTCATCACTGCCTAGCAAACAGTTAACATGCAGCGTGATATGTTGGTGTTGAAATATAGCATCCGTGAAGTCTAGTTCTATCGACCCTAACAGGTTGGTTAAGTGAATCTCTTTTGGTACAACCCACTGACCACTACGTTCATTTGAACCCATAATGCTCTTCAGGTGCAGTGTGTCACTTTGACTTTGGTTACTATAGTTTGGCGTAAACTGTGCGCGTTTTTCACTTTGATACTGGGTATCTGTTGTTAACTCAAGGTCGCTTACTAATTCCATTAATACAGCGTTATCTGTTGCTTCCATTGCTTGATCTAAACGACGTTCAAAGGCTTCTGCAGAGATAACTCCGTGGCTGTAGTTATAGATTAATTGGTCGATAACTTGTTCACGTACTTGATCAATAGGGCGATCTTCAACTTTAACTGGCATGGTAGTTCCCTTTTTACACGTTCATTTAGGTAGTTAACTATATTAAGCAAAGCTTAGGCCAAAATATAATATCAATAAAATCAGTGTTTTAATTTTATTTAAGTGTTTTGTGTTTAGTAATATTAACGACAGATTAATGAAAATTGCGACTAAATAGCGAAATCTACACAGGTCAGAACAAATTACCGAGCTGCATGTAATTTATTACCATGTATTAAACCAAGGTAAAATACATTTCCATTTAAGTTTTTGATTTTTATAGTTAAAAAAGTTGGCTTGATGTTCGCATTAACTAAAGTGTCTTTAATCAAAAGGAGAAAGATTATGAAAACATTTAACAAATCTATGATCGCCGCTTTAGTTCTTGGTACTACAGCAATGGGTGCGCAAGCAAGCAGCTGGGAAAATGAAAGTAAAGATGCTTGGATTGATGGTAAGGCAGAAACGGTTTTATTAATGAATACAAACCTTAACAACTTTGACATCAACACAGACGTAAAAAATGGCAAGGTTATTTTAACAGGTAAAGTAGACAGCGACCTAGATAAGGAGCTTGCTGAAGAGCTTGTGTTAAGCCTTGACGGTGTTAACGATGTCGACAACGAATTAACTGTTGTAAAAAATCCAGACATGCATAGAAAAGACATGAAGTCTGATATGAATGACACAGAAAGTGATTTAACAGATGCTAAGATCAGCACTGTAATTACAACGCGTTATTTATTTAGCTCAGAAGTAGGTGGTACTGATATTGACGTTGATACAGATAATGGCGTTGTAACCTTGAAAGGTACTGTTGAATCTGAAGCTGAAAAGCAACTTGCAATCAACATTGCTAAGAATGCTGAAGACGTACATAACGTAGTTGATGAGCTGACAATTATCACTGAATAATTTTTAGCAAGTGAATGCCCAGCTCCGCTGGGCTTTCTAATACAATCTTCAAGGAGTGAGAATAATGGACATAATTCGTATTATTTTATCGGTGCTGATACCACCACTTGGTGTATTTCTTCAAGTTGGATTAGGTGCGCATTTTTGGATTAATATTTTGTTAACATTACTAGGTTATATTCCTGGCTTAATTCATGCGATATACATCATCGCAAGACGCTAAATAAAACGTTGGTCAATTTGCTCTATCAAGGAGGGATTATGAAACAAGAACAAGGAACGGCTCAAGCGGATAATGTAAATAGCCCTAGAATGTTATGGTCATTAAAGCAATGGAAGCAGTTAATGAATAGTTCGCAAGAATGAATTTATTCAATATGGACGTGAGCAAGGATTGAAGTTGTCACGATGGATGTGAGCAAGGATTGAAGTTGTCACGATGGACGTGAGCAAGGATTGATATTACTCACGATGGATGTGAGCAAGGATTGATATTACTCACGATGGACGTGAGCAAGGATTGAAGTTACTCACGATGGACGTGAGCAAGGATTGAATTTATCACGATGGATGTGAGCAAGGATTGAATTTATCACGATGGATGTGAGCAAGGATTGATAAAACCCACATAGGATATAGTGGTAGGAGGTTTAGGATATATCAATGGATGATGCAGTGTTTTCACATGGATTGATAAGGAGATAGCTAGGATGGTATCTAACAAATCATAAGTGCATGCTTATCTTATTGAGAGCATGCACTTATGAAAGCTTCTTAAAATGACTCTATTAAACTTCTTAAAACCTAGAACCTAGATAAGCAGCCAAGTCGCAGTGCCTAAAAAGGCGAAAATACCTACGATGTCGGTAACTGTAGTCAATACTACACTGCCTGCAAGTGCAGGATCTATTTTCATTTTTTTCAGTAGTAATGGAATGCTTGCTCCCGCAATACCTGCCGCTACTAAATTCATAAACATAGCAAAAGCTAATACGCCACCAAGCTTGAAGTCCCACTGCCACAGTGCAACAACACCGGCAATTAATATAGACCATACCATGCCATTAATAGCACCGATTGCTAGCTCTTTTAATAACAAGAATCGTTGGTTTGTCTGATTTATATGTCCTACAGCAATACCACGAATAACCAGGGTTAATGTTTGGCTACCCGCAACTCCACCCATTGAAGGCACAATACCGTTAAGTACTGCGAGAATCGGTAATATGGCTAAGGTGTTTTCAAAAAAGCTAGCCACAATTGCAGCCAACAATGCTGTTAGTAAATTTACACCGAGCCAAATTGAGCGCTTTTTAGAGCTTTTTAATACGGGAGCAAAGGTATCCTCTTCGTCATCAAGACCCGCCATGCTTAGAAGGCTATGTTCAGCATCTTCACGAATTACATCAACAATATCATCGATTGTAATACGCCCTAACAAGTGGTCGTTATCGTCAACAACAGGTGCCGAAATCCAGTTGTGTCTTTCAAATAGCTGGGCAACTTCACTTTCATCCATTGCAATTGAAATAGATTCGCAATCTTCGTCCATTAAATCACGAATTATTTTATCAGGTGGATTGGTAAGCAAAGTTGTAAGTGACATAGCCCCTAAAAAACAATTGTGTTTATCAACGACGTATAAGTCATCAGTGCCTTCAGGTAGTTCGCCACGTAAACGTAAGTAACGTAATACTACATCGATAGTAACATCGGGGCGGATGGCTACCGTATCGGTGTTCATTAGTGCGCCGGCAGAACGCTCTTGATAAGAGAGGGCTTGCGTCGCTCGCTCTCTATCTTGGCTATCCATAGCGCCAACAACGTCTTGATAGACGGTCTCTGGTAAGCTACGTAATACTTCCCCTAAATCATCATGGCTCATGTCCTCTGTCGCCGCAGCAATATGCTCAGGCTCCATTTGAGCTATGATCCCAAGGCGTACGTCTTCAGAAAGTTCTTCTAAAACATCGCCTCTGACATCTGGATCAACAAGTTGCCATAGTAGAGTTCGTATTTTATGGGGGGAAGATTCAAGGAGAAGAGCTGTATCACACGGTGCTGTTTTTGCCAGCATACGCCTAACTTGAACAAATTGACCACTATTAAGTGACTTAGTCACTTGTTTTAGTTGTTGTAGTGGGTAATCTTGTTCAAAAGCTTCTGGCATTAGTGTCCTTATATCATGTGTATTTCTGAGGGTAGGTCAAAAACTAATAATATATTACAGTTCTTACATGCATGGTTAGTTTAACTCACTTTTAAGTGACAGACCACGCACTATTCATGCTCGTGAAAGCGTTGCTCTATAAGTTCGCCAATAGAATTAAGGGCCGGCTCTGCATCAGGCCCTTCACACACAACTTTTACTTCTTTACCTTGACTGCTTTCAAGTAACATTAAAGCCAACACACTGTCACCTGCTGCTTGCTTATCATCTTGGAAAAGAGTGATAGTTGCATCAAATTTAACGGCGAGTTGAGCTAATACCGTTGCAGCCCTTGCGTGCAAACCTAATTTATTTCTAATTAAAAAAGTACCTTCTGAACGCATATACAACAGGCCTATTTAAAATCAATCTTGCTCACGATGGCGAATTTTTACATTGTTATGACTCATTGCAAAGCTTTCACCTATGGTTTGTGCTAAATATACAGAGCGGTGTTGCCCTCCGGTACAACCTATAGCAATAGTTAAATAGCTACGGTTGTTTCGCTCTAAATGCGGTAACCATGTTTGTACAAACGTTTGAATTTGCCACGTAAATTTTTGCACTATGCTGTGGCTTGCCAGGTAATCCTTTACAGGCTGGTCTAAACCTGTGAGGGGCTTTAACTCTGGTTCCCAATGAGGGTTGGGTAAAAAGCGAGCATCAAAAACATAATCAGCTTGTTTAGGTATGCCGTGTTTAAAGCCAAAAGATTCAAATGTTATGATCAGTGTTTTATCTTTTTTGCCTAAGATCTTTTCTCTGATCGACTCGGCCAGTTGATGCACACTGAGCTCAGTGGTATCTAAGATAAAGTCAGCGCGAGTTATCAGTACATCGAGTAATATTTTTTCTTGTTTAATGGCCAAATCAAGCGGCAAACTATCGATAGAAAGAGGGTGTAATCGACGAGTTTCAGAAAAGCGTTTGATAAGTGTTTGGTCATCACTGTCGAGATAAAACAAAGTTGGATTTGCAAAACCAGGCAAATACTCAAGGATGTCGTTGAACTCTTCTTGTTCTTTGGGTAAGTTGCGCACATCAATACTGACTGCAATCTTATCGTAATTCTCTGACACACTTCGAACTAAAGAAGGGAGTAAATTGACCGGAATATTATCAACACAGTAATAGCCAAGATCTTCAAGTACGCGAAGCGCGACGGATTTACCTGAACCAGACCGCCCACTGATAATAATCAATTCCATGTAACCTCTCCTTCACTTTCTTATGAATGCTCAACAATAACTTGATATAAATCGTGATCTGTTTTTGCGCTACGTAGTTGTTTACAAAACTCTTTATCGTTAAGTTTATCAGCAATTGTTGCTAACGTCTTCAAATGAAGTTGGCAATCTCCATCAGGTACGATCAGTGCTACAAAAATATCGACAGGACGATTATCAATTGCATCAAAGCTAATGGGGGTTTCACTCACTAAGATTAGTGCTAGAGGAGATTGTGCGCCACTCATACGACCATGTGGAATAGCAATACCTCGACCAATGCCTGTGCTACCAAGTTTTTCCCGGTTTAATAAAGCGTTAAGGATCTCTTGTTGTGTAAGGTGAGGAAGCTTTTCATGAGCCAGTTGGCTAATAAATTCTAGAATTCGTTTTTTGCTATTAAAAAGGACCGCAGCTTTACTGCAGTCCTCAGAAGTAAGTGAACTTAATTTCATAGTATTAGTGTCGAGCGTGCTTCTCTTTGTGTTTTATTACTTGGCGGTCTAATTTATCAATTAGTCCGTCAATCGCAGCATACATATCTTGATGTTCAGTTGAAGCAAATAAATCAGCACCGCTAACATGTATTGTGGCTTCCGCTTTTTGACTTAATTTTTCTACGTCAAGAATCACATGTACATTATTAATACTATCAAAGTGCCTTTCAAGCTTCGCAAACTTATTGTGTACATAGTCTCTAAGTGAATCGGTAATTTCTACGTGGCGACCAGTTAAGTTAATTTGCATAAGCATTTTCCTTCTTTGTTTTTTACGCCTTAAATCAAACTCTTTCTTTGATTTGACGGTGGAATAGCTAGAGACTCACGATATTTTGCAATTGTGCGTCTAGCTACTTTGATACCTTGCTCAGCCAATATATCTGCAATTTTACTATCACTCAATGGTTTCGCTGAGTTTTCTGCGCTAATAAGCTTTTTGATCAATGCACGGATAGCTGTAGAAGAGCATTCCCCGCCATTTTCGGTGCTTACATGGCTAGAGAAAAAGTACTTCAACTCAAAAATACCACGTGGTGTATGCATATACTTTTGAGTTGTTACGCGTGAGATAGTTGACTCATGCATCTCTACCATTTCTGCTACATCATTAAGTACCATCGGGCGCATGGCTTCGGGGCCGTGTTCAAAAAAACCTTGCTGCTGTTTCACTATGCAATTAGTAACTTTGAGCAGTGTTTCATTACGGCTTTCTAAGCTTTTAATAAACCATTTTGCTTCTTGCAGATGTGAACGAATAAACTGACTGTCACTGCTCGATTTTACTGAACGAGACATCGCAGCGTATTGGCTGTTCACTCTAATTTTAGGCATGCTGTCTGGGTTTAACTCGACCATCCAGCGACCTTTAACTTTTTTCACTGAAACATCAGGGATAACATACTCGGACTCTTCGCGCACAATAGTATCTGCGGGCTTAGGGTTCAAGCTGTGTATCAGTGTCATGACTTCTTTTAGCTCATCTTCTTTAAGCTTAGTCTTTTTCATCAAAGTACGGTAGTCACGACTCGCTAAAAGATCGATATATTCAGTCAAAATCATTTTAGTCTCTGCAAGCCATGGCGTTGCCGGGTCAAACTGATTTAGTTGTATACATAAACACTCTTGTAAGCTGCGTGCGGCAATCCCTATTGGATCAAATAATTGGATGCGCTTTAAAACAGCTTGGACTTCATCAAGTTCTATTTCTTCTTCGTTATTATCTTTATTTAAACTTTCAACAATATCTTCGCAGCTAAGTGTTAAAATACCCGATTCATCAATCGCTTCAACAATAGCAATGGCTATGGCTTCATCGGTCGGGCTAAATGGCGTTAATTGCAGCTGCCACATGATGTATTCATGCAGTGTTTCAGTGGAAGCACCTTGGTAAATAGACTCATCTTCAGGCATTGGTCCTGATGAGCTAGAAGGCGCAGCGCTCATGTACTCATCCCATGTTACATCCATGGCCATTTCGTCGCTGACAGTTTCTTTATTCAGTGCTTCACTACTTTCTTGTTCGTATTCACTTGGTGTTTCATCAGCAGATGCACTGACTGTTACTTCATCAGTGTCTTGTTTTTGCTCATTTTTGCCTGCAGTTTCATCACTAAATTCATGCTCCTCAACTTCTAGTAAAGGATTACTGTCGAGTGCTTCCTGAATTTCTTGTTGGAGATCCAATGTACTGAGTTGCAACAAACGAATAGCTTGTTGTAACTGAGGTGTCATTGTCAATTGCTGGCCCATGCGCAGCTGGAGTGATTGCCTCATTTATCTTTAACAATCCTTTTATTATGTAATCAGAATTAAGTTTAGCAGATAGTTAGCTGAACGTTGGTTTATAGCCTAAATTGCTCACCCAGGTAAACATCGCGTACTGTTTGGTCGGCAAGCACATGTTCAGGAGTGCCTGAAGCAATTAGCTCACCATGAGAAACAATGTAGGCTTTTTCACAAACATCAAGGGTTTCTCGTACATTATGATCTGTAATCAACACCCCGATGCCTCGGTTTTTAAGGTGTTCAATTATCTTCTTTATATCTAACACTGAAATTGGATCAACACCAGCAAAAGGCTCATCTAATAAAATAAATTTAGGATTTGCGGCTAATGCGCGTGCAATTTCAACTCGGCGGCGTTCGCCACCTGATAACGCCATACCTTGGCTATCACGTATATGTTGTATGCTAAATTCATCAAGCAGGCCATCAAGGGCTTCTTCGCGAGCTGTTTTATTTAGCTCTTTACGGGTTTCTAAAATCGCCATCAAATTTTGATAAACGGTTAACTTACGAAAAATAGATGACTCTTGCGGTAAATAACCAATACCTAATCGCGCACGGCTATGCATAGGCAGTAATGTAATGTCGTTATCATCAATGCTTATTTTGCCTTTGTCGCTCGGCACTAGGCCTACAATCATGTAGAAAGTGGTGGTTTTACCTGCACCATTTGGGCCCAGTAAACCGACTATGCTTCCTGCACTTACCTCTAAGCCCACACTCTTTACAACTTGACGACCTTTATAGCTTTTAGCTAAAAATTCAGCTTTTAATGTACTCATGGCTGACCTTTTGACTTTGCTTTTTTATTTTCAATAGGCACTAAAATAGTATGTACGCGGTCATCTGAGTCTTCATCTTTTTGCGCACTAATTAGTTGTTGCTCCATGTCATAAGAGATGCTTTTTGCATTAATCTTTTGCCCAGCTTGAGTTACTTGAGCATTGCCAATTAGCGTTAAGTAACGTTCAGCTACATCGTAACGAACTTCGTTTGCGCTGGCACTCATGATTGAGCCGTCATCTTGTTTTTCTTCGAAATAAGCTGGGTTACCCGTTGCAATAAGTAGTTGCTTATTCTCGCCTAACTTGTCGCGTTTATGTACTTCTAAGCGGTCAGCAGTAATGCGGCGTACGCCATGGATTATTTCAACATTCGATTCGAAAATACCGACATTAGATTTTAGCTGTGCTTGCTGTTTATCGGCACTGATTGATACTTGGTTTGCAGCGGGAAGTTCACTTTGCGCAACACTTGAGTAAGCAATGAATAGGCTTGGAATTACAAGCATTTGGGCAAGTTTATTGGTCATAATATATGGTTCGCGTATGGTTAATTAATTCAATTACTTCGGCTTTTAAATCGGCTTTTAGCCCGCGGCCAGTAATTTTTAAATCAGGCCCGACTAACTCTACAGGTTGCTCTGAACTCATGGTTTGTAGCTCAATATCAACTTGGATGTTATCGGCATTAATATGATCTATCATGGCATTGTCTGTAAGGTTTATTGCCGTCACATTGCCTTCTAAAATCAGCTGGTTATTTTCATACAACGTGGCCTCAGCTGCATTAATTTGCCACATTTGCTCTTGATTATATAAGGTAAAAATAGGCTCTTCAAAGTAAGTGAACCCTAACTGCTGATATAGCTCCATTTTTGCAGCGGTTACTTTGTGACTTATTTTTCCTTGCTCATCAAAGGCTGTTTGTTTTAATGCGACAGCCGTGTAATCTGGCTTAGCAATAATGTCTTCTTCAACGAGCTGTTTTGTATTTGATTGGTTAAAGTATGGATACCAAAGCCAAACCATACAGCCTATAAATAGTACGCTTAAAATTAAACGCGCACTATTCATGAGCTAGTACCTGTACTCGTCAGCGGTAGGCCATTTTCAAGCATCAGTAAATCAGTAAGCTCTCTGACCGCACCAAATCCACCCGGTAGCATGGTTGTGTAATGTGCTATTCGTTTTATCAACGGGTGAGCGTCATTAACCGCTACAGCAAAGCCAACCTGCTCCATTACCGGTAAATCAGGGCCATCATCACCAATGTAAGCAATTTCATCATCAGTTAAAGTCAGCGTATCTTTTAACTCTTGATAGGCTTGCAATTTATTCTCTTGGCCTTGATAAATATGTTTAACAGTTAGACTAGTCATACGCTGCTGAACAATGTGTGAATGACGTCCTGTAATCACTGCCACTTCAATACCACTGTTTATCAATGCTTTAATACCAAAACCGTCTTTAGTATTAAAGGCTTTTAATTCTTCGCCTTGGTTACCAAGGTAAATACGACCATCAGAAAAAACACCATCAATATCGCAGATTAGTAGCTTTACTTTTTTAGCTCGGGTCTGGGCATCTTTACTCAATGGTTGATATAAATCAGCAAACTGCATTTATAAAACTCCTGCTTTTAGCAAGTCTTGCATATTAAGTGCACCAATAGGGTGTTGGTTATCATCAATAACAATAAGGCCATTTATTCGTTTACGTTCCATGATGTTTAGCGCTTCAGCGGCAAGCATATCGGCTGTCGCTGTGGTACATGAACGCGTCATAACTTCACTGATTAGGGTGTTATGAATATCAATACGTTGTTCTAAAATTCTGCGTAAATCACCATCGGTAAATAGCCCTGTTAGTTGTCCAGCTTCATTCACAACAGCGGTCATACCTAACCCTTTGGCAGACATTTCTATTAAGGCATCTTTTATGCGCTGGGTATCTTTAATGATAGGCGTTGCATCACCATCGTGCATCAAATCTTTCAGGCACAGTAACAAACGTTTGCCTAAACTTCCGCCAGGGTGAGAAAGCGCAAAGTCATCTGCGGTAAAGCCTCTGGTTTCAAGTAAAGCAACTGCAATAGCATCGCCCATAGCAAGTGTGGCAGTGGTGCTTGCTGTAGGGGCTAACCCAAGCGGGCATGCTTCTTGTGATACTTTTATACATACATGCGCATCCGCCCATTTTGCCATCGAAGAGCTTGGGTTTCCTGTCATAGCAACCATTTTAGCCCCGATGCGCTTGATAACAGGAATAATATTAAGCACTTCGCTGGTTTCGCCGGAGTTTGATATAAGCATAACGACATCATTTTGAGTGATCATACCTAAATCGCCGTGGCTTGCTTCGCCTGGGTGAACAAAAAAAGCTGGGGTACCAGTGCTTGCAAGTGTTGCAGCAATTTTGTTACCTATATGACCCGACTTGCCCATACCAACAACAATTATTCGCCCTTGGCATTGAAACATTAATTGGCATGCTTTATTAAAGCTATCATCTAGATACTGAATAATATCATCAAGTGCTTGGCGCTCAATTGTGAGTACGCGCTTACCTTGCTCAATAAAATTTAACTGCGTCATTTATTATCCATTTATGTTGGCATTAAGCTACTTGGCTAAAAATATAACCTTGGTACGCTACAAATGCAGCGAGCAGTAAACCACCTTCAATTCTATTTATTCGCTGAGTGCCTTTAATACTTAGCGACATAGCGATTAACGCGAGTGTTGCACCAATCATTATGAGTGCGTCACGGTTTGCTGCTGAAGGGTCTATGATTGATGGGTTTATAATACCTGCCAAAGGCAAAACAGCTAATATGTTAAATATATTTGAGCCAACAATGTTGCCTAACGCAAGGTCATCTTCATTTTTTAACACCCCGGCTATACAGGCTGCTAATTCAGGTAAGCTTGTGCCAATAGCAATAATCGTTAAACCAATAACAAGGTCGCTGAGGCCAAAATATTTTGCAATATCAACAGCAGAGCCAACTAAAAAGTGTGAACTTAAGGGCAGTAATATCATGCCTACCACGAGCCAGAAAAAGGCGTTTTTAGTTGGCACGTTATCTGGCACATCTTCACATGCTTCACTTACAAAAGGGTCATCAGCTTGGTTTTTGTCACGAATAGAAATAATGATAAGTCCGGCGATAAACACAATAAAAGCGATTAATAATGCTATACCTTCAGCAAATGAAAAGTAGTTATCAGAGAAAACATACCATGCACCCAAAGAAACGATTAATACCAGTGGCATTTCACGCTTCAGAGTTGTCGATGACACCAAAAGAGGGCGAAGAAGTGCAGTAATACCTAGTACTAATAAAATATTAGTGATATTTGAACCAACGGCATTACCAACGGCGGTGTCGGTTTTACCCGCAAGTGCTGCAGAAGCTGAGACCATCATTTCTGGTGCAGAGGAGCCCATAGCGACAACGGTTAAACCAACAATTAAAGTAGGTACGCCAAAGTTTTTTGCCAGCGCTGCGGCGCCATATACAAAGCGATCTGCGCTCCAAACAAGCCCAGCAAACCCAAGAATCAAAATGACAAAAGAAGTCACCATTACATTACGCCAATTACTCAATATCAAATTGACTTAAATAATATCAAAAGCCAGCTTGAAAGTATAAATAAAAGAATCAGGTCAAGTTATTAGCAAAACGTTATTAGTATGAACAAAAGTACAACGTTAGATATTATGCTAACCTGTATTTTCCTTGCTTAGGTTGTTATTACATAGAATATTACAAAATTTTACGATTTGTTTTTTCCATCTGAGTACAAAAAGCTTTAAAATAGAAAAAGTAGTGAAAATGATAATGGAGAGCGACTTGTCGCAACCAATAGTAGAAATCAAGGATGTAAGCTTTTCAAGGGGCGATAGAAGCATATATAAAAATATGAGCTTCAGCGTTCCTAAAGGTAAGATCACTGCCATTATGGGGCCCAGCGGTATAGGTAAAACAACTATGCTGCGATTAATTGGTGGCCAATTAAAACCTGATAGCGGCACGATTTTATTTGAAGGTGATAATATCCCAACCATGACGCGTAAAGAGCTTTATGCTGCGCGTACCAAAATGAGTATGTTGTTTCAAAGCGGCGCATTGTTTACCGATATGTCAGTGTTTGACAATATCGCTTTTCCACTTAGAGAGCATACCCGTCTTAGCGAAGATTTAATCCGCCTTGTTGTACTGATGAAGCTTCAAGCTGTTGGCTTGCGCGGTGCACAAGACTTGATGCCATCGGAACTCTCTGGTGGTATGGCACGGCGTGCTGCCTTGGCGCGTTCAATCGCACTTGATCCAGAACTCATTATGTATGATGAGCCATTTGCTGGACAAGACCCTATCTCAATGGGGGTTTTAGTCAAGCTAATCAAATCACTAAACCAAGTATTAGGTTTATCTTCGTTAATTGTTACGCATGATGTAACTGAAGTTATGAGTATCGCGGATCATGTAATTATCATTGCTGATCAAGGTGTGATTGGAAGTGGTTCTCCTGAGCAAATGCGTAATCATGAGTCGCCATTAGTGCAGCAGTTCTTAAAAGGACTTTCTGATGGGCCTGTACCGTTCCATTTCCCCGCAGAACCTTATAATGATGAATTACTAGGAGTGCTTAGCTAATGTTCGATATGTTACAAAAGCTAGGTCAGAAAACATTTGGCCGATTTGCAGCGCTTGGGCGCTCTACGCAAATGTTAATTGGTGCGTTGTGGAACTTGCCAAACTTTCGTAAAGGAACTCCATTACTTGTTCGTCAGTTATATATGGTTGGTTCGCAATCATTACTGATTATTATGGTATCAGGTTTGTTTATCGGTATGGTGCTCGCGTTACAAGGTTACACCGTATTAGTGGGCTATGGTGCTGAGGATAGTCTTGGGCCATTGGTTGCGTTAAGTTTACTTAGAGAGCTGGGACCTGTTGTGACAGCCCTTCTGTTTGCTGGACGAGCAGGAAGTGCGCTAACCGCAGAGATAGGTCTAATGAAAGCAACCGAACAGCTTTCAAGCTTAGAAATGATGGCTATCGACCCACTTAAGCGCATTATTGCGCCACGGTTCTGGGCGGGCTTTATCAGTATGCCGTTACTTGCATTGATATTTTCAGCGGTTGCTATAATCGGCGCTCACTTAGTGGGTGTAGATTGGTTAGGGGTCGATACAGGTAGCTTTTGGTCAATCATGCAATCTCAAGTGTCATTCCAACAGGATATTTTAAATGGCATGATCAAGAGTTTTGTATTTGCCATCGTTGTAACTTGGATTGCACTTTATAAAGGGTATGACTGTGTGCCGACATCAGAGGGCATCAGTAAAGCAACTACAGAGACTGTTGTGCACTCATCTCTGGCTGTTTTAGGGTTTGATTTTATTTTGACAGCGGTAATGTTTACCAGCTAAAAAAGGTATAGATAATGAATTCACGGAAATTAGAAATTTTAGTTGGCTTTTTCGTCGCTTTAGGGATTGCAGCATTTGCAATGTTGGCATTGAAAGTGGCTAACGCAGGTATTAGTGGTAATGGAGATACTTATTTATTAAAGGCTAAATTTGATAATATTGGCTCACTAAAAGCGCGAGCGCCTATTAAAGTCGGTGGCGTAGTTGTTGGCCGTGTTGAAGCAATCTCTATCCATCCTCAAGAGTTTTTACCAGTGGTTGATATGACTATTGATGCGCAATATCAATGTCGATTTTCAGATACTAGCTCAGTGTCTATTTTAACATCAGGGATTTTAGGTGAGCAGTACTTAGGCATTAATCCGGTTATTGCACCTAAATCAGCTGAGCAGGCATGTTTAGGACTTGAAGTAACAAGTAATGATGGCGACTTAGGATTAGATGAGTTATTTGGTGTCGAGAGTAAAGCATTAAACAATGGTGACTTTATTACGGATACCAAGTCAGCGTTAGTACTTGAAGAATTAATTGGGCAGTTCTTATTCAACCAAGGTGGCGAGTAATTATTATGTTTAAAAAACTTTTAGCGTTAGTTGCATTTGCTTTTATCGCAACCAATGCAAATGCAAATGCAAATACAGACCAAGTAAATTTAAAAGACCCATACAAAATGGTGCGCCAAGTATCGGATAATACTTTTCAACGTATTACCCGAGACCAGCCACTGATTGAAAAAAACAAAGAGCATTTACGAGTTATTGTTACTGAAGAATTAATGCCATATATTGATTACAAATACGCTGCCCTTCGCGTGTTAGGTAGCCATGTATCGAAAGTCCGTGCGATTAAAGATCCTAGCGAACAAAAACAAGCAATTGAAGATATCAAAATATTTATAGATGTTTTTCAAGAGTACTTAATTGCTACGTATGCGGGTGTATTTACCCAATACACTAATCAGCAGGTTGAGTTTGCTCCTAGCCGAGAATTTGCAGGACAAGATGTTGTTCTAGTTAAAACCAAAATTGTTGACCCGGGTAAACCGGATATCAAAATTGACTTTAAGGTCCGCGAAGATAGAAGTGGTGAATGGCGCGCGTACGACATGGTTGCAGAAGGCATTAGTTTACTGGATGCAAAGCAAAGTGAGCTGCAAGGTATTCTTCGCCAGCAAGGTATTGAGCACGTAAGTAACCTGCTTAAGCAAAAAAGTCAGTTACCGGTCCAATTTAGAGGCGATGGTGGTAATGAGTAAAGTAAGCGTTACTCAAGTAACTGATCATGAGTTTCGAGTCAGTGGTGAACTCACTCGAAACTCAATCACAACTGAACAGCTTCTTAATAAAAACTCACAAAGTAGCCATAAAACCTGGTATTTTGACCTTTCTGAGGTGTCTAGGGTTGACACGGCGGGCTTAGCTTGGTTAATTCACTCTTTCGCAGAATTAAAGCAGCAAGGCATTCGCCTTGAATTGCAAAATATTCCTGAACAGCTGCAAAATTTAATGCAGTTGGGACAGGTTACAACCTTATTTGAGTGAGAGTTATGCAAACAAGCGAAGTCGAAACATTATTACGCGACGAATTACAATTAGCAGAAGTACATGTTAAAGCCAATGGTAGCCATTATGAAGTGGTTGCAGTGGGTGATTGTTTTGATGGCTTAAGCCGTGTTAAAAAACAGCAGTTAGTGTATGGTCCATTAATGAACACTATTTCTGACGGTACGATCCATGCTGTATCTATTCGTGCATTTACACCTACAGAGTGGAAGCGTGAACAAAAATTTATCTTACCGCAATAGTTAAGGCCTCCTAATGGATCAATTTGTAATTCAAGGTGGCACTGGCTTAGCTGGTGAAGTTACCATTTCTGGCGCTAAAAATGCCGCATTACCTATTCTTTTTGCTGCGCTATTGGCTGATGGAAAAAGTACCTTCAAAAATGTCCCACGGCTACGTGATATTGGCACAACAGAAGCGCTATTACAGACGCTCGGTGCACAAGTGCTGTGGCAAAATGACCAACTTGTTATTGATGGTGCGACAGTCAATAAAACACTCGCACCTTACGAGTTAGTAAAACAAATGCGCGCCTCGGTTCTTGCTTTAGGGCCTTTGGTAGCTCGCTTTGGTGAAGCTCAGGTTTCCCTTCCTGGTGGCTGTGCTATCGGTGCACGCCCTGTTGATATCCATATTCAAGGCCTTGAGCGCATGGGCGCGACGATCAAGGTTGAAAACGGCTACATTAATGCCAGTGTAGAAGGGCGCTTGAAAGGCGCTGAAATCTTCATGGAAATGGTCAGTGTTGGTGCAACTGAGAACTTGCTAATGGCAGCGACTTTGGCTGATGGTAAGACCGTTCTAGAAAATGCAGCACGTGAACCAGAGATCGCTGATTTAGCGGCCTGCTTAACTGCGATGGGGGCTAAAATATCGGGTGCAGGCACTAGCCGCATTGAGGTCGAAGGTGTTGAAAAGCTAAATGGTTGTGAGCATCGTATTTTACCTGATCGCATAGAAACCGGTACTTTCTTGGTTGCGGCGGCAATGGCAGGTGGCGAGGTGCTATGTAAATCAACTGATTTTCACAGCCTTGAACCTGTTATTGAAAAGCTTCGCGCAGCCAATGCACTAGTCGAAGTGACCGATGACAGCATATATTTAGATATGCGTAACCGTGAATTAAAAGCGGTTAATATTAAAACTATGCCACACCCTGGCTTTCCAACTGATATGCAAGCGCAGTTTACAGCGCTTAATGTGGTGGCTAATGGCAGTGCAACAATCACTGAAACAATTTTTGAAAACCGTTTCATGCACGTACCAGAACTACAGCGTATGGGGGCTAATATCCGTTTAGAGGGAAACACTGCAATTTGTGGTGAGACCGAAAGCTTAAGCGGTGCGCAAGTGATGGCAACAGATTTGCGTGCTTCGGCGAGTTTGATTTTAACGGGAATTGTAGCCAAAGGTGAAACTATAGTTGATCGTATCTATCATGTTGATCGTGGTTACCAGCGTATTGAAGATAAGCTCAGCGCACTAGGTGCAAACATCAAACGCAGAAGTAGTTAATCGCCTAGAACCTAGGTCCTAGCTCTAGGCCCTAGGTTTTATAGTTCTGTTTCAAGTTCGGCCACTTTGACCATCACTTTTAAAATTTCCCCACTTCGATAAAGCTGAAACTCAATCTCATTTCCGGGTTCAGAATTTCCTATTAACGTAAGCGTACGTTGTGGGTTACTGACATCTTTCCCTGCTATCTTAACGATTATATCTTGCTCTTTTATACCAGCCTGCCATGCAGGACCAAAAGGGTCTAGGCTTGTTATACGAAGCCCTGCAACGGGCGTATAATTGTCGCTGACCTCTTTACCTGTATTATCAACAGCGGTGCCTGTAAAGCCTAAGTAACCTCTTACAACACGGCCATGACGTATTAGTTTATCCATTACTTCTTTTGCTAAAGAATAGGGCACAGCGAAGAAAATACCTTGAATATCCAAATTTTCACGTGTTTTGAACTGTGCCGATGTGATCCCCACCAAATCACCTCTAGAGTTAACTAACGCGCCACCTGAGTTTCCTACATTTATAGCAGCATCCATTTGTAACAAGCTATTGAATGGGCTGTCAGTAATTTTTTGTTTTCCTGTTGCGCTGATTATTCCTTGGGTAATTGTTTGCCCTAAATTTAGTGGGTTTCCTATAGCGAGTACTACATCACCCACACGTGGATTAAAGTTATTATTCACCGGGATAACGGGCAAGTGCTCAGCATTAATTTTTAATAACGCCAAATCGGTAATTGTGTCAAAGCCAATAAGTTGCACATCAAAAAAGCGGCGACCATCAGTGAGGATCACCATTATTTGATCTGCGTTATTAATCACATGATAGTTAGTTAATATGTAACCATCACTGGACATGATAACGCCTGAGCCTAGTTCTTGAACAGTGTTTTGGCGTTTGTATCGGGGCTGGCTAGAAATACTCTCAGAGAAAATGGTGACAACGGATGGCCCAGCTCGCTCTACTGCTTCAGAAAAGCTCAGGTGTTGACTTGTTATAGCGCTGGGCAGGGCAACATTCGGTAAAAGACTTGCTCGCATATTAGGGCTAAAGAATACCACTAAGAAAGCGATACCGAGGCCAGCAAATAAAGGGGGAAGTACAAATTTAAAAAATTTTAGCACGGTATTCTTATTATTAGAGGGCAATCCCTTTATTTTGGCACAAAAAAAATAACAGCGGCAAGTGCCGCTGTTATAAATTTCGTTATTTAATCAATATTTATATTATTGGATCAATACAAACACAGATTCGCGCCCTCTTTGTACGCCAAGGACGATATTGCCTCTAGTGTTTTCGATGATTTCATTCATGTCTCTGATATTTTCTACACGTTGACGGTTAACCTGCATAATAATATCACCTTCTTCTAAGCCAACACGTGCGGCAGGAGAACGAGGATCAACAGATGTAAGCTCAACACCTTTTGCGCCATTTCGCTGGGTTGTTTTAAGTGTTGCACCTTGGAATGCTGGGTGTAATTCATCACCTGAAGCGCTTTGACCAGAAGCACCATCAAGAGTTACATTAACTATTTTTACTTTACCGTCACGGTAAATACCCAGTTTCACTTTTTTACCTTCGCCTAGTGTCGCAATCTTACTGCGCAGTTCATGGAACCCGCTGATATCAGTGCCATCAACACTAGTAATTACATCACCCGCTTTAATACCTGATTTACTAGCGGCAGAATCATCCATTACTTGCATGACATAGGCCCCTTGCTTAACATCGAGTTTCTGTGCTTTTGCAAGGCCTGCATCAAGTGGGCGGCCAGAAATACCCAGAGATCCTCTGCGGGTTTCACCATGTTCAATTATTTGATCTACTAGGTTTTTCATCATATTAGAAGGAATAGCAAAACCAATGCCTACATTTCCACCTGATGCGCCTAATATGGCGGTATTAATACCAATCAGTTCACCATTTAAATTAACTAATGCGCCACCTGAATTACCTTGATTTATTGCCGCATCTGTTTGAATGAAATCTTCATAACCTTCAATATTTAAGCCGCTGCGACCAAGCGCACTAACAATACCTGATGTTACTGTGTGGCTTAAGCCAAATGGGTTACCGATTGCGACTGCAAAATCACCCACACGCAGTTGATCTGAATTAGCTAGTTTGATTTCGACCAAGTCATCAGCATCAATTTGTAATAGGGCAATGTCAGATTCTTTATCACTGCCGATCCGTTTAGCTTCGTACTCGCGGCCATCTTCAAGTGTAACAAGCATTTTTTCTGCATCTTGCACAACGTGATTATTGGTTACTACATAGCCTTCATCGGCATCAATAATAACACCGGACCCTAGTCCACTAAATTCACGCTTTTGGCTGCGTGGTTGAGGATTACCAAAAAAGAAGTCAAGGGGATCGGCGCGTCTGCGTACTTCTTTAGAGCCTGATACTTGTATACTCACAACACCTGGGGTGATTTGTTCTAGCATTGGGGCTAAAGTTGGTAATTGTTGACCATTTACTGCAATTGGCATTTTTGCCATTGAAACTGCAGGGGTTAATAGTAGGCTCGCAGATAGAACAGCTGCGCTGATTAACGATAATTTCATTTTCATAGTCAAGGTTTACTCCACATCACAGGAAAAGTAAAAACTAAAAAGGCTGCAAATAGCAGCCTCATTAAGGTATAGATATTATATAAAGCTGTTATATCTAAAGACTATGGGGTCAAAAAAAAGTTCCTCAAGATGCTTTCGATTGTTCCGAAACTTTGTTGTCACCAGCAAATAAACCAGATTCACCCGAGACATAATCAGCAGGCTGAGCATTGGCAGATGAACGATCGCTTTGACGTTCCTTTAAAGAACGTTGAAGCTGTTCTGTGGTTTCTTTTGAGAAAAAAGGTTCTGCAGGATGCTGCTTTTTGTCATTAAGTAATAACTTATTTGTTTCATCAACATGGTTTAAAAGCTGGTCATAATTGTCTTTCATGCGATTTACTAGCTTACCGGTACTTGCTAAGTGATCGGCAACATCTTGGCGATACTGCTCTAGTGCATGCTTAGCTTGCTCTGCTTGTTCTTCTAGTTCATCTTGCTTAAATTGTTTTTTAGTCACAAAAGCGCCCAAAAAGAATGCTGCTACGGCAACAATAACAATAATACCAATCCAAGTAACGGTGCCCATAAATTCTACCCCTTTGGGAAATAAAAACGAAAAAATTGCGTGTGTAATTAATAAGTTTAGTCTGTGCTTATGTAACCTGAGCTCAGGTTATATAAATCTTACTATCTCTAATATACCCCGAGTTACGATGCGTGTTAATATATTGCGCAAATTAAACCGTGTTTTATTGTAACTACCTATGACTCCTTGGCAAAAATACCAGCAAGATTTACAGCGTGATGATTTTGTACATGATGCTGCGCAAGAAAATGCAGTGCGTCATTTACAGCGACTATACGATGACTTAACCGCTGCAAAGCCAGCTGAAAAAGGCTGGTTTGCAAAGCTATTTAATAAAGATAGCACGCCAACTATAAAAGGCCTGTACTTTTGGGGGGGTGTAGGGCGCGGTAAAACCTACTTAGTTGATACATTTTATGAAGCGCTACCCGGTGAGCGCAAGATGCGTGTGCATTTTCATCGCTTTATGCATCGTGTACATGATGAGTTGAAAAAACTAAATAATAAATCTAACCCACTCGAAATTGTTGCGGATATATTTAAAGCAGAAACAGACATCATCTGCTTTGATGAGTTTTTTGTACAAGACATCACCGACGCTATGTTGCTGGGTGGTTTAATGGAAGCGTTATTTGAACGTGGCATTGTTTTAGTGGCGACTTCTAATATTGTGCCAGATGAGCTTTATCGCAATGGACTTCAGCGTGCACGTTTTTTACCTGCGATTGCATTAGTTAATGAAAATACTGAAATCGTTAATGTTGATTCGGGTATTGATTATCGCTTGCGCACACTTGAGCAAGCTGAAATATTTCACAGCCCACTAGATGCACAGGCCGATAAGAACTTGTTTGAATACTTTGATAAGTTATCACCAGAGCCGGGCACCTTGGATACAACGATAGAAATTGAAGGGCGGATGATCAAAACTCGTAAGGTATCAGATTGTATTGTGATGTTTGATTTCCCTGAGTTATGTGAAACGGCCCGCAGCCAAGTCGATTATATGGAAATAAGCCGTTTGTATAACACGGTTATTTTATCAAATGTAAAGCAGCTTGGACAAAGTAACGACGATGCCGCGCGCCGCTTTATAGCATTAGTTGATGAATTTTATGAGCGTAATGTGACACTAATCATCTCAGCAGAAAAACCGATCACTGAACTTTATACTCAAGGGAATCTAAACTTTGAGTTCAAGCGTTGTATTAGTCGGTTACAAGAAATGCAGTCACTGGAGTATCTTGCAAGAGAGCATTTAGCTTAATGAACCTGAACTTTGGTTAATTAGATAGAGCACTTAAATTTCTTGCGGAAAAAACAAGCGCTAGGTAGCAATGTGGTTTAAGTGCTGGTATACTCCCGCGTCTGCCACGTTGCGTTCTATTGCCTTCATTAGCTTAGCCTCTTTTGAATGGCGCAAAAGTCTTAAACTCGAAGGGGTTGGAGCAAACATTTAGAGCGGTAATTAATAATAATTACCTGTGGTTTTAATTGAAAAACATTGGATTTTTATAAATGAAAACGTTTGTTGCTAAGCCAGAAACAGTAAAACGTGACTGGTACGTAGTTGACGCTGAAGGTAAAACTTTAGGTCGCATCGCTACTGAAATCGCTCATCGCCTACGCGGTAAGCACAAAGCTGAATATACTCCACACGTAGATACTGGTGATTACATCATCGTTATCAACGCGGAGAAAGTTACTGTAACTGGTAACAAATTCAAAGATAAAGTTTACTACGCTCACTCTGGTTTCCCAGGTGGTCTTAAGTCTACTACTTTTGATAAACTTCAAGCTGCAAAGCCTGAAATGATCATCGAAAAAGCTGTTAAAGGCATGTTGCCACGTGGTCCTTTAGGCCGCGCTATGTACCGTAAACTTAAAGTTTACGCGGGTACTGAGCACAACCATGCTGCACAACAGCCTCAGGTTCTAGACATTTAAGGAGCACTATCATGGCAAATCAATACTACGGTACAGGTCGTCGTAAAAGTTCAAGTGCTCGCGTATTCTTACGCCCAGGCACTGGTAACATCGTAATCAACAAGCGCTCTTTAGAAGAGTACTTTGGTCGCGAAACAGCACGTATGGTTGTTCGTCAAGCTCTTGAGCTTGTAGATATGACTGAAAAGTTTGACTTACACATCACTGTTGCAGGTGGTGGTACTACTGGTCAAGCTGGCGCAATCCGTCACGGTATCACTCGTGCACTTATGGAGTTTGACGAGTCACTACGTCCACAACTTCGTAAAGCCGGTTTCGTTACTCGTGATGCGCGTAAAGTTGAGCGTAAGAAAGTGGGTCTTAAGAAAGCACGTAAGCGTCCACAGTTCTCAAAACGTTAATATTACGTTTTACAGAATTCCAAAAACCCAGCTTCGGCTGGGTTTTTTGTTTATGGATGAAAAAATTAGCGATAAACACAGTGTCACCCTATACACCGTAGCGTGGGTTGAGTATCACCAATCCTACGAGCAAAAGAATCCCACGCCCCCCCAAAGCTCTATGCATCCCTTTAAAACGGATTGCAGTAAATTTGAGAAACTCGCACTTTTTACAAGTAATCAGCAAACGAGTATTAAATATGCGCCTAATAATTAACCTGCTTGGGCCTTTACTGCGTATAACTTTAAAAAAAGTTCAATAATAATCATAATAAGTGTAAATCCATCAGTTAATTGATGGATTTTTTTGCTACAATTGTCTGGCAAGTAATGTGAGTGAGTTCAACAGCACCATGTGCAGTTTATCTGCTTCCTCTTAGTGAGGTTGATCTTGGTCAGTATATTGTTTTTGTAAAAGTTATATCATAGAGACGGCTCTATGCTCGAGCTAGCTTAATCAGTTTTTGATAAAGTCAGGATTATTCGAGCATGAGGCTGTTAATAACCTTGTTTTAATAATGGGTTTTAATTATGATCGCTTCTATTTTAAAATTTCGAAAAATTAACCTGCTGTAACTGATGTTCTCAATATAGCAAGTGTTGGGAATCATAGTGGAGATAAGTGGATGAGCAATGCGCCTGTAGACAATGGCCGACGTCGCTTTTTAACCATAGCTACCTCTGTTGTTGGTGGTGTTGGTGCGGCTGGGGCTGCTGTTCCTTTTATTGCGTCTTGGAATCCAAGTGAGCGAGCTAAATCTGCGGGTGCGCCTGTAGAAGTAGATATCAGCAAACTTGAGCCAGGACAATTAATACGTGTCGAGTGGCGTGGTAAACCTGTATGGGTTGTATCACGGACCCCAAAAATGCTTGAGCAGATGAAAGCTCACGAAGGTCAACTTCGTGATCCGCAATCGCAAGAGCCACAACAATTAGAATCATCAACGAATGATTTCCGTTCAATACGTCCAGAGATTTTTGTCGCTGTTGGTATTTGTACGCATCTAGGGTGTTCACCTAGCTTCCTACAAGGTGGCTTTGGTGAGAAAGTGGAAGGGACTGAAGACGGTTTTTACTGTCCATGTCATGGTTCTAAATTTGATATGGCTGGCCGTGTTTTCCAATCGGTACCAGCACCATTAAACCTAGAAATTCCACCATATACTTTTCTTGATGAGACCACTATTTTAGTGGGCGAAGAACAAGGGGTGGCCTAATGTTTGGAAAAATTGTTGATTGGATAGACGACCGTATCCCAATGACACGTGTTTGGAACATGCATATTGCACAGTATCCAGCACCTAAAAACTTTAACTTCTGGTACTTCTTTGGCTCTCTAGCCATGTTGGTACTAGTAAACCAAATCCTAACTGGGATTTGGTTAACAATGAACTACGTGCCTTCAGCTGAAGGGGCGTTCGCTTCTATTGAATACATCATGCGTGATGTTGAGTATGGTTGGCTTTTACGCTATCTACATTCAACGGGTGCATCAGCATTCTTCATTGTTGTATACCTTCATATGTTCCGTGGCATGATCTACGGTTCTTACCAAAAGCCGCGTGAATTACTGTGGTTATTCGGTATGTTCATTTTCTTAGCCCTAATGGCTGAAGCGTTCATGGGGTACTTATTACCATGGGGCCAAATGTCGTTCTGGGGTGCACAGGTAATTATCTCACTATTCGGTGCTATTCCGGTTATTGGTGACGATTTAACACTGTGGATCCGTGGTGACTACGTAATTTCTGGTGCAACGCTTAACCGCTTCTTTGCACTGCATGTAATTGCATTGCCATTGGTTATTGTTATCTTAGTATTTTTACACATTGTTGCACTACACGAAGTGGGTTCAAACAACCCTGACGGTATTGATAATAAACGTAAAAAAGGAACCGTGGCCGAAGAAGACAAGCCTAAATTTAAGTTCCATGAATACTATACTGATAAGAAAGACATCATCGATGCGATACCGTTCCACCCTTATTACACAGTAAAAGATATTGTGGGCGTGGTTGGTTTCTTAATCTTGTTCTGTTGGGTTGTGTTCTTTATGCCAGCTATGGGCGGTTTCTTCCTAGAAGCGCCAAATTTTGAAGCTGCTAACCCACTTAAAACACCAGAGCATATTTTCCCTGTTTGGTACTTTACGCCATTCTATGCAATCTTACGTGCAATCCCTGATAAATTAATGGGTGTTGCAGCAATGGGTGCATCAATAGTCGTACTAGCATTATTACCTTGGATTGACCGTGGTTCGGTTCGTTCAGTTCGTTACCGTTGTGGTTTCCATAAATGGAATATTGCAGGTTTTGTTGTAACTTTCGTTCTCTTAGGTTGGGTTGGTGCTACACCTCAAACTGACTTTAAAACGATTGTTTCGCAAGTCTGTACTGTGACTTACTTTATGTTCTTCGTACTGTTATTTGTTTACAGTAAGAATGAAAAAACTAAGCCATTGCCTGAGAGGTTAACGAAATGATGAAAAAACTACTTATTGGTTTATTCGCTTTATCAGTAAACGTGTTACCTGCAATGGCGGCTGGCCCGTCAGTTCCTTTAATGGAAGCGGGTAACGATATATCTGATCAACCATCTTTACAACGTGGCGCAAAGTTGTTCATGAATTACTGCCTTGGTTGTCACCAAATGCAGTACCAACGTTATGAACGTACTTTCCGTGATATTGGTATTCCAACAGATGTTGGTCAAGAGCAACTTATTTTTGATGGTTCAAAAGTAGGTAGCCACATTACCAATGCGATGGCTAAAGAAGATGCTGCAAAATGGTTTGGCGCAGCGCCACCTGATTTAACCAATGTTGCACGAGTTCGTGGTAGTGATTGGATTTACACTTACTTAAAGTCATTTTACAAAGATGAATCTCGTCCATTTGGCGTGAATAATACGTTATTCCCGTCAGTAGGTATGCCGCATGTTCTGCAAGAGCTGCAAGGTTTACCAACACCTATTGTCGAAGAAGTTGAAGAAAATGGTCACAAAGTGACTAAGGTCGTCGGCACTGAAACAGATGGTACAGGCGAAATGAGCGTGGATGAATACGACCAAGCGGCTCGTGACTTAACTAACTTCCTTGAGTATGTAGGTGAACCTACACGTCTTGAGTCTGAAGCGTTAGGTATTAAGGTAATAGGGTTCTTAATTATCCTATTTATCTTGGCATTCATGCTGAAGAAAGAATACTGGAGAGATGTTCATTAATTTTGAACATATTTAAAGGTAATTTTGCAATAGGGGCTTAAGCCCCTATTGCTGTTTTAGTTATATAATGGAGGTAGGCATGGCCGTAGCTGCCAATAAGCGCCCTGTAATGACCCTTTTTTCTGGTGCTAACTGTATGTATAGTCACCAAGTACGCATTGTACTTGCAGAAAAAGGTGTAAGTGTAGATATTCATTTGGCTGAAAAGGATAATCTGCCAGAAGCACTTCACGAAATTAACCCTTACGGTACAGTGCCAACACTGATTGACCGTGAGCTTGGTTTATATCAGGCAAACATCATCATGGAATACCTTGATGAACGTTTTCCTCATCCTCCACTAATGCCTGTTTACCCGGTAATGCGTGGTCGTAGCCGTTTGATGATGCATCGTATCGATACTGACTGGTATAGCCTAGCAGCAAAAATATATGCTAATGGTACTGAGTCAGCCCAAGCACGTAAAGAGCTTACTGAAGCACTACTAGCAGTATCAGCAATCTTCACTGAAGCGCCATACTTTATGAGCGAAGAGTTCAGTTTAGTTGATTGTTACTTAGCACCTCTATTATGGCGTTTACCAGAACTTGGTATTGAGCTAAATGGTGCAGGTTCTAAAGAAATGAAAGAGTACATGATTCGTTTATTCGAACGTGAATCTTTCCAAGCTTCTTTAACGGAAGCTGAGCGTGAGATCCGTTTGTAATGACATCTAATCGTCCTTATTTGCTCCGTGCATTTTTTGATTGGATTGTTGATAATCAATGTACACCACATTTAGTAGTGAACGCTGATTTTCCTGCCGTGCAAATTCCAACGCAGTTTGTCCAAGATGGCCAAATTGTTTTGAATGTTAGCCCGTCAGCCGTTACGCAGTTTTCGATGGATAACCAACAATTGAGTTTTAATGCTCGATTTGGTGGTCAACCAATGCAAGTATATGTACCAATAGGTGCTGTACTTGCAATATATGCACGTGAAAACGGTGAAGGAACTGTATTTACCGCAGAAGAGTTTTTAGAGGACGAAGACGATTTTGCACTACAGCCAGAGCCGGTTGAATTAGTTGATGAACCGATCATTGATGAGCCTGAGTCACCTAAACCTGACAAGAAGAAAGGGTCACATTTACGTGTTATTAAATAAAACGTGAATAATTAAAAAAGCCGCTTTATAGCGGTTTTTTTGTGTCTGAAAGATCATATACAGTTTAGGTATACGACTTGATAAACTTTGTTACACATTAAAATCGTTTGCCAATGCTCAGTCATATATTGTTTTGTTGATCAGGTTTAATATAGTGGATGCGAATAGGTTGATGAGGTTTATCGCTTCTACGTATTCAATCAATAATTAATAAACGAGGCTTTCATGAAAAAAGTAACGCTTACGGCAGCAAGTATCGCACTGGCATTAGGTTTAGTAGGGTGTGGTGAAAAACAACAAGCAGAAATAGTAACACCTCAAGCGCAAGTCCAGCTATTAGATTCAGGAATAGAACTGGCTAATATGGATAAATCAGTTCGAGCGCAAGATGACTTTTACTATCACGTGAATGGTCAGTGGTTAGAGACGACAGAGATTCCGGGTGATAAATCTAATTATGGTTCATTTACACAGCTATATGACGACTCTCAAAAAGCAATGAAGGCTGTATTAGAAAATGCAGCAGCGAATAAAGAGGTTAAAGCTGGTACTGACGAATTTAAACTAGCCGCATTTTATAATAGCTACATGAATGAAGCTAAACGTGAAGTGCTTGGCATTCAGCCTTTAACGCCTGTGTTAATGAATATTGATGAAGTTAAAGCTAAAAGTGATTTGGTCACGTTAATGGCCCAGTTACGTATTCAAGGTGGTAGCGTACCGTTTGGTTGGTATGTTAACAATGACGCTAAAAATTCAAGTGAATATGCTCTTTATGCTTATCAGTCAGGTCTGGGTCTACCTGATCGTGATTATTATTTAAAAGATGATGAAAAATTTAGCAAAATACGTGAAGAGTATAAGGCATACATTACTGCTGTGCTTGAACGAGCAAATGTAGGAAATGCAAAAAATGCCGCAGACACAATCTTAGCATTAGAGAAAACCATCGCACAGGCACAATGGAGCAGAGTGGAAAGCCGCGATGCAACTAAATCTTACAATAAGATGAGTATATCTGATGCTAGTAAGCTTACAGGTACATTTGACCTAGAGACATATTTTACAGCCTCAGGTGTGGATTCAACGGATATTATTGTTGGGCAGCCTAGTTACTTTGAAAAATTTGCCAGTATTTATAGCGAAACGGATTTAGATATATGGAAAAATTATTTGAAATTTCATTTCGTTAATAATTATGCAAGGCTGTTAAACAAAGATTTGGTCAACTTAAACTTTGATTTTTACAGTACCACCTTACGAGGTGTAAAAGAACAAGCCCCATTATGGAAAAAAACGGTTGATGCCTCTAACAGTGTCTTGGGCGAAATTTTAGGCAAGGTTTACGTTAAAGAAAACTTCCCGCCTGAAGCCAAAGCACGAATGGAAGAGTTAGTCGATAACGTGATTCTAGGCTATGGTGTTGCTATTGAAAACCTAGAATGGATGAGTCCTGAAACAAAATTAGCAGCCAAAGAGAAGCTGGACAAGTTCACGCCTAAAATTGGTTACCCCGACAAGTGGAAAGATTACTCTAAGTTGGAAATCAAATCGGATGATTTGGTTGGAAATTATATTCGCTTTAGCGAATGGTCATACGCAGATATGACGGCGAAGCTTGGTCAACCTGTTGATCGGTCTGAATGGCATATGACTCCACAAACGGTTAACGCGTATTACAACCCGGTTAATAATGAAATAGTATTCCCAGCAGCAATACTGCAACCTCCTTTCTTTAACTTAGAGGCAGATGATGCTGTAAATTACGGGGCAATCGGTGCTGTTATTGGACATGAGTTAGGGCATGGTTTTGACGATCAAGGTGCAAAATATGATGGTGATGGTAACTTGCGCAACTGGTGGAGCGAGTCAGATTTAAAGCAGTTTGAAGAGCGTACAGCGCAGCTAGTTGCGCAATATAATGAATATAAGCCATTTGAAGATGCAGCGGTGAATGGTGAGTTAACATTAGGCGAAAACATTGGTGATTTAGGTGGTTTAACCGTTGCCTATACCGCATACCAATTATCATTAGGTGAAACCAAAGCGCCTATCATTGATGGCTACACTGGTGAACAGCGCTTCTTTATGGGTTGGTCACAAATCTGGCGTCGTAAATATCGTGATGAAGAGTTACGCAACAGACTGATGACTGACTCTCACTCACCGAGTCATTACCGAGTTATTGGTATTTTGTCTAACATGCCAGAGTTTTATCAAGCATTTGATGTCAAAGAAGGTGACAAAATGTACATAAAACCAGAAGAACGAGTAAAAATTTGGTAATAAGGTTGGGATAAATACCAAGTCATTCATGCTTAAGTTTTTAAACGGTGGCCTATAAAGCCGCCGTTTTTATTGTGTAGCTGTTATTTCCTCTAGGCGTTCAGCTAGACCTATTATTGAAAGCTGGTACAATTCTTCCCAATAAAAATAATATGAGTTTGCCATGGAAAAAAGTAAACATTCGCTCAGTTTGGTCGTGCTTGCGGGTGGCCTAGGTAGTCGCTTTGGTGGTAATAAGCAAATAGCAGAAGTGGCTGGGCTAGGTTGTACAATAATGGAATTGAGTATCGCTGATGCACACACTACGGGAGTGACTCAAGTTATACTTGTCATTAACCAAGACGTTAGAGCTGAGGTTGAAAACACAATTTTACCTCGATTACCACAAGGGCTAGAGGTGCTACTTGTAGAGCAACGTATCGATTCAGTCCCACAGCGCTTTGTTGATTTAGCAAGTAATAGAGTTAAGCCTTGGGGTACAGGCCACGCTTTATTATGTGCTAAAGAGCACATTAAAAACCCAGCTATTGTGATTACGGCGGATGACTACTATGGGGCTTCGTCATTTAAAATACTCAGTGACCATTTTAAATCTGAACAAAGTTGGGCCATGGTCGGATACCCTATTGAAGACACATTATCAACGCAAGGGGGTGTTAACAGAGGTATTTGCCAAGTTGATAGTGGCTATTTACAAGGGGTGGAGGAGTATTTAAATATCACTAAAAGCGATACGGGGTTAACAGGTATAAATTCATCCGGTGAGCAAAAAAAAATAGCGTTGGATGCCTTAAGTTCAATGAGTTTTTGGGGCATTACTCCTACTCTACTTGAGCGTTTAGAACATGGTTTTAATGAGTTTTTAGAAATAGATGACAGCGATGTCACAAAAGAGTATTATTTACCCGATCAAATACAGTGGTCAATCATTAACAATAAACAAAAAGTGCGCGTTTATACGGCCCAAGAGTCGTGGTATGGCGTTACTTACAAGTCTGAGTTACAGGATGTTGCAGGGAAATTATATGAACTACGCCATGGATGAGGTAATCCCATCCCAGCCCTTTTCTGGGCACGAAAATAGTGAAATAGGTATGAAGTTAGACCCAGTTGCGGTGCAGTTGTCAGAAAGCTTTGGGCTTGGCAATCAATGTGTAAGCATTAAACCAATCGGTAATGGCCATATTAATAGCACCATGCTATTAACGATGCCTGAGAAGTCATTGGTAGTACAGAAGTTAAACACAGAAGTATTTCCAGAGCCGGAGATGTTAGTTAAAAATGCTCGACTTATTGAGCGTCATTTAACTAAAAAACATCAATCAGGAAATTATGAGTTAGACATCATTAGGCATGTACCTACTCAGTCAAGTGAGTTCTTAGTTGACTGCGATCAAGGTGTGTGGCGTGCTCTCGAATTTATTGGCGGCAGTTATAGTGAAGATGTAGTAGCGAATACTTCACAAGCAGAAATTGCCGCCAATGCGTTTGGACAGTTTGCAGCAGCGCTCGAGGATTTTGATGCTGAGCAACTGCATCATGTTATTCCTGATTTTCATAATTTAGCAATGCGCGGCAAAAACTTAAAAGCGGTGATAGAGCAAGATCCGGCATCACGTTTGGCGAGTTGTCAGTCAGAAGTGGACTTTTGTTTATCTCAATTTGGTTTAATTGACGAATTAAAAGCTTTGGCAGGAAATGTGCCTGTAAGGCCATGTCACAATGATACAAAAATTAATAACATGTTGTTTTGTAATAAGTCACATACGGCCAAGGCCGTTATTGATTTAGATACTTGTATGCCTGGATATTGGTTGTATGACTTTGGCGATATGGTGCGTACTTTTTGTTCTCCAGAAGAAGAAGATTCAACTAATCTAGATAATGTACGTGTGCGCGAAGAGATTTTTGCAGCTGTGGTAAAAGGCTATATTGAGCCATTAAAAGGCCTAATTACTGACGAAGAGAAGCAAAGTTTCTGGTTAGGCGCAAAAGTTATGACCTTTATGATCGGCCTGCGCTTTCTTACTGATTATATTGATGGCGACAATTATTTTGCGACAAAACACGCAACGCATAACCTCGAACGTGCGCAAAATCAGTTTGCACTTTACCGTGATATCATCGCTAAAAAGCAAACACTTAAAGCAATCATAAGTGA
The DNA here is from genome assembly GCF_043641955.1 of Pseudoalteromonas atlantica. Taxonomy (GTDB): domain Bacteria; phylum Pseudomonadota; class Gammaproteobacteria; order Enterobacterales; family Alteromonadaceae; genus Pseudoalteromonas; species Pseudoalteromonas atlantica_A. The sequence continues at coordinate 21,302 of NZ_JBHZRV010000006.1, read as the reverse complement.
CGTTTAATTAATAAACCTAGTGTATTTTTTATGCTAGGTTTAACTTCTTCAATTCATCTCATTTTCTTGTTAACTACCTTAGTCGACTTTACCTAAACACCTATTTTAGGTAAGTTGAACTTAGGTTTATCAAGGAAAAAACAATGAAACAGTTTAATCGCCGCGACTTTCTAAAAGCCGCCAGTGCAGCCGCAGCAGCTAGCGTTGTTGCTGGTTGCGCAACACCTAACTCTCCCATAATTCCAGCTCAACAAGGGCAGTCAGTTATAGGCTTAATAGCACCAAAAATGGACGTAGTTCGGGTTGGGTTTATTGGTGTCGGTCAACGAGGATTTGGTCACGTCAAAAGAATGAGTCACATTCATGGTACTCAAATTGTGGCAATATGCGACACCCATGAAGAAGTACTTGAGCGTTCAGCAAATTATTTAACAGAAAAAGGATTAACAAAGCCTGCCTTATATTCTGGGGCTGATAACGCATACCAAGCAATGCTTAATCGAGATGATATCGACATCGTCATTATTTCTACGCCTTGGGCGTGGCATGCCCCAATGGCAATAGACACAATGAATAGCGGCAAACACGCATTTGTTGAAGTACCGCTTGCGCTAACCGTAGAAGAGATGTGGCAAATTGTTGATACGGCAGAGCGTACACAAAAGAACTGCATGATGATGGAAAACGTTAACTACGGGCGTGATGAGTTAATGGTGCTGAATATGGTTCGCCAAGGTGTATTTGGTGAGCTATTGCACGGTGAAGCCGCTTATATTCATGAGCTTCGCTGGCAAATGAAAGAGGTTACTCATAAAACGGGGTCGTGGCGTACACAATGGCATGCAAAGCGTGATGGCAATCTATACCCAACTCATGGCTTAGGCCCTGTTTCTCAGTATATGAATATCAACAGAGGCGACCGTTTTGATTTTTTAACCTCTATGAGCTCACCAGCGCTTGGCCGAAAAGCGTATGCAGAGCAAGAGTTCCCCTCTGATCACCAACGAAACCAGCTTAATTATATTGCCGGAGATATGAACACCACACTTATCAAAACAGTGAAGGGGCGAAGTATTATGGTGCAGCATGACACTACTACGCCAAGGCCTTACTCTCGTCATAATTTAATACAGGGCACGAACGGCGTATTTGCTGGTTTTCCAAATCGAATTGCACTTGAAAAAGGGAGTGAAAAGAGCTTCCACGAGTGGGATCACGATATGGCGCCATGGTATAAAAAATACGATCACCCATTGTGGGTTAAGATGGGAGAAGAAGCACAACGAAATGGTGGGCATGGTGGTATGGACTTTTTGATGTTTTGGCGCATGATTTATTGTTTGCGCAATGGTGAAGCATTGGATCAAGATGTATACGATGGTGCTGCGTGGTCAGTTATTTCGCCATTATCGGCTCAGTCAGTGAGTAATCGCAGCGACTCTGTAGATATCCCCGATTTTACGAGAGGCGCATGGAAAACAGCTCAACCTTTGGGTATTGTGGGTTAAGAGGGGGGGGATATAGCGCCCAATGGCAGTGATTTCATTAGCAAATGGGCCGTTGATTCATAGTGAGTACTTGAATAGAAGATAGATCATTTATTGGATGCTCTATCTTCAGGGTCCTCTTAAATGATAGCTTACAGTTGAGTTACATTTCGATTACAAGGTTGCATGGATTATTTTGCTTTATGCATGTAAAGTTGAGTGGTGCAAACCTACATTCCTAAGTTTACTGCTATTAACCGTTTTAATGAGAAGTTTTAATGCCTGCGAAGAACTATAAAGAATCGAGTTGTGAGTTAGACTGCAAATTAATGTCATTAACTTATCGGGGTAAATCTTTAAAGTTATCGTCGAAAGTTCATCAATTGTTAGTTTTATTCATTAGTAACGAAGGAAATATTGTCTCAAAAGAGGAGGCAGCTGAAGCTATTTGGCAAGGTAATGAAGGTGTCGCTAAGAAAGGGTTTGCGAATGCTACTTGGGTGATAAAAAAAACGTTCAAAGAGCTTGGTATCGAAGATGAAATATTTATTACCTTACCAAAGCACGGTTACCAATTAGTCTTTCCAGTTCACATTATAGAAGATCAGCCTGCGAACCCTTTAACGGCCAAAAAGCTAAATAACCAATACGTTTTTATTGGCGCTATTTTCGCTATATTAGCTCTACTTACTGTTGGTATAGCCAATTATTTTTTTGTATCAGTAGATAATGAACCCCCTTCCTTAACGATGCCTACAAAGGAGAAGGTGACTAACTATGGCGGGATAGAGGAGCATATTGCTGTATCGCATGATGGTGAAAAAATGGCTATTCAGTGGCGAGCAGATACTCTTTTAGGAAAGATATATATAAAAAACTTAACAAAAGCAGATTCACCATTAACACTCTTCTCTTATGGGCATCATGAAGAGGCGTCACCCGCATGGTCACTAAACGACGACAAACTAGCATATGTGCGTATTGGTGAACAAGGAGGTTGTCAATTACGTGTAAGGTATTTGATAGATAACAAAGATGAAATGATAGCAGATGATTGCTTTTATATGCCTTATAAACGAGTTGTTTCATGGTCAAACGTTGATAACAACTCATTAGTGTATTCCGCTATGATTGACAATAGAGTTGCTTTAAAACGCTACTCAATGGAAGACAATAATGCAACACAGATCACATTCCCAATTAGAAATGAAATAGACTTTGCTCCTCGGTTTATTAGTGGGGATCAACAAATAGCGTTTATTCGTGAACATGGAGATTCGTCTCTTTCAGATTTGATGCTACAAGACAATAGCAGTATGGAGGTGACCTTATTTTTAAAAGGCAAGCCGAGTATAATTGATTTTGACTACTCAAAACAAAAGTCACTGTTTTATGTTAATTGGGTAAATGGTGCTAAAGCTATGATTTCAAAAATTAATAAAAAGGGGGAACATCTTCCAGCAATTAATAGCTTTTTTCGACTACCTAGCAGTATAAATATATCGGATACGACCCAAAAATTATTTGTAACTGACCATATTTCAAAAGAGTACATTGCACAAATAGCGTATGAGGACCAGCAAATGGTTAGAAAAATTTCATCCTCGTCACGTGATATGTATGCAAAGCTTTCTAAAACTGATGGGCATATTGTGTTTATGTCAAATCGCTCAAATTTATGGTCTGTTTGGAAGAATGATAAAACCATTAGTAAAGATATAACGAAAGATCTAGGTAATGTTAGTGTGCCCGCAATTTCTCCTATTAGTAATGAGTTTGCCGTAAACATAACCAAAGCCGGCATTCGTAACCTTTATATTGGCAACGTGCAGTCAGAAAACTTTCGTGTAATTAATATCAATGGTTTAAGTGCTGACAACTTAAGCTGGTCAAGAGATGGAAATTTTTTATATTTTAAAGGAGTTAAAAATGGTACGCATGGCACGTACAAGCTTAATATTAACTCAAATGAACTGACCTTGATTGATGGACTTGACGCGACTTACACTATAGAAGGTGAAGATGACTCGGTTTTATATTTCTCAAAGTTTAATGAAACGGGTCTATGGCGACTCGATAGGCAGACGATGAATATCAGCCTAGTTACCCCAAAACTTGAAAAATATGACTTTGGCTCATTTTATTACGAACAAGATTATGTCTACTATCTTTCTCGTTCAAAAGAATATGATTACATTGAGCGAATAAATATTAACAATTATTCAAAAGAAGAAGTTGTAGCAAAGTTTCCTGCCAATACAGTTCGTAAATTTTTTGGCCTGTCATCAGCCGATGGGCAATCTTTTTTAACCACCTTAAAAGTAGCTAATGAAGCGGATGTGTTTAATTATGATTTGTGAATTTTAAGTGTATGATTTTTAAAGTAATAGATAATTATTAGATGCTTTTTAGAATTAAAAGTATAAAAGAAGAACATTATTTGATTTTATCCTGATTGTAACCTCTCTCATTTAAGGTTAATTCTAGCAGTGGTGAATTTACTGTTAATAGATAAAACTTAAATGATTATGGGAAGTATAAAAAAAGTTAATAGCTTAATGTGAAAGGCTTAAATTACTTACTTATCCAAAGCCAGCATCAAACGACTGGCACTCATTTTCTGGCCTATTGTATTTTGGGTTTTGTCCTCGGTAGCAAATATCACCTTCGATTATAAATAAAGCTGAGATTGACCGAACATTTGAAACAAAGCGGAATAAAGTACTCCAGTTCGTTTCCTCATTTTTTCGTCAATTAAATCGGCTATAAAATATGAAGGAAGAAAAATGAAATCTAGAAAGTGTCTCTTATCGGTTTGCATATCACTTGCGATATTGTCTAACTCAAATCACGCTATCTCATCAAATGATTTACAACACTCATTTAAAAGTGCTAAACAAAACGAACGGTCAACGTATACATTTTTAATAAATAGTGAAGCTAACTCAGGATCAACCTCAGTTGATAAGAAGTTACAGAAAGAAGTTCTAAATAAAATAAAGATACTAGATCCCCAAGCATCACTTATAAGCAGTACGCATTTAATTGCAAACACCATAACAGTTGAGTTAAGTAGTTCTCTCCTTGAACAAGTAAGAAGAATTGAGGCTATCTCACATACCTTTAACGCTCAAGATTCAATTTCCTATCATGCAAGTGATAGCACTCTAAATAAAAATAGTATTACAACTACAATCATGAGTGATGAAGAACCGAGTCAATTATTACCATACACGGGTGATGAATTAGCAGGTTCTGGTGCTGGAGTCGCAATTATTTCAACGGGTATTGATTACACATTGTCATTTTTTGGTGGCTCTGGTGAATATGGGGAAAATGAAGATCTTGAAGCACCGCCCATGCCTGGTAGTTATCTAGAAGCGCTTGCAAATGGTGCTGTAGAATATGAAGGTTTTCCTACGGATGTTGTTGTAGGTGGTTGGGATTTTTCAAGTGAAAATTTTGGTAATGATGCTAACCCAATTGACCAAAATTTAGAATATGAATCATGGAATGGTAACGTTTATCCAACAGGTAAAGGTACTGAGATTGCCAGTATTGTTCATCAGCTAGCACCTGGCGCTAAGCTACATGCTTACAAAGTCTCTAATGTATCAGCCAACAGCTCGGGTAATGTGTTTGCTTCTAATGCAACGTTGGCAACAATTACATCTGCTTTCGAGCATATGATAGAAAATAACCTTAATCCTGAATCTAAAGAAAAAATAGATATAGCGGTTTTAGAAGCGAGTGGAGCAAGTGCCTTTTTTGATGTTGACGGCAATGCTTCATTAGCTTTGATGCAGTTAATGATTGAGCGTGCATCGGCTAGTGGTATTACAGTTGTGACGCATGCAGGTAATCTTGCGGAATATTCTATATACGGTGATGCACAGGCAAAGCATCGTGCTTGGCTTTCAATCGAAGGTAGCCCGACTTCAGCAGTAACAGTGGGAGCTGTAAATTATGCAGATGATGGCGAAACCATAATTGTTCCTGAGTGGGCGGCTATGGGTCCGGTACGTGGGTCAATGGCGCTAAAACCTGAGCTGGTAACTTTTACTGATAATCAACCAGTGGCGAAAATTTCAAACCCAGATACAACGAAAGCTAAAATGGGATATCGCTCAGGCTCGTTATCTGGTGCGGCAAGAATCGCAGCCGCAGCTGCAGTTATTAAAAGCAAACACCCAGGTTTTGGTCCCGCAGAAATTAAGGCATTACTTGCAAATACTGCAAATGCAGATGCTATTTTAGAAAGTGATAGTGTAACTCAGGCAGAGCTATACTCTGTTGGACACGGTATTGAAAATGTAACCGCTGCGATTAATTCACCACTTGTAGTATGGGAAACGAGTTCAAACCAACCTTATTTACAATTTGGTTTTCACGAAGTGGATGCTGGTAAGGTTGTTCAAAAGAATTTAACTGTTCGCAACATATCTGATAGTGCACAAACATACGCCTTATCGCATCACTTTTCCGGAACGAAAAAAGGTTATGATGCCCTCACCTTTAACTTACCTGAAATGGTAAGCGTGCCTGCTAACTCAAGTGTCATTATCCCAGTCACTATTGCTATAGATAATACTAAATTGCCTGCTTGGCCGCTGGTTAGTACAGAAGATCACATCGATGAAATATTAAAAGAGACAGAGCTTAATGGCTATATAAGTTTAACAGCTGAAGAAAAACCAACATTAAATCTTGGTTGGATGATTAAGGCGCGCAACAACACTTCAATCACCAAACGACCTAATGCAGAACAGTATCCAATTTACCTTGGCTGGAATGCTGATTTAGGTAAAACAGAGTACGTACAATTAGACTGGGCTAAATCTATATATGGAGAAGAAGATGATTTAGGAAATAGCCCCTATATGGCCTATGTAGCATCGTTTGTAAACAATTCTGATACAGCAACAACTTATCAGGGGTATCCTTTAATCTTGCAAAACAAATCAATACCAAATCATCTAAAGGGTACCAAAGGTCATATAGTAAAAGCTGTTGGAGGTGGTGTTTTTGACGAGCCTATGTGTGAGGTCTCAGGTAAAAAGTTAAATATTGCAGTTAGCTTTTTTAACCGAGCAGATTTTGCAATTGCAAACTTTCAAGATCGCGGGGCAAGCTTATTTACATATGATTTGTTCTTTGAAGAGATGGTTTTAGCAGAAGGTTGGGACAAAAGTTTTCCAGGTGCCAACATTTGGGATGACTCACAACGCGTTAACCAGCCGTTTGTTAGTATAAATGAAATGGGGCAACCAGTAACTTATAGTGTTGATTATAATAAAGAATATAACTATAACGAACCAAATGCACGTTATGTTGAATCAAACCTACCTACTTATTTCGCAAATAATGGTAAAAATGTCGTTTCACAAGTTTGCTTAGAAGATCTTTTTCATCATGAGTTAGATAGTGTTGAAGATTTTGATCAAAACTTTGGTTTTCATATCATCACTGACCGCCATACTGGGCGTGACGTCAATGAGCCGATTGCAATGTTTAACCCTGTTAATATGGGAACTCGTACTTCGGAGACATCTTGTTATTTTGACTGGTTTACAGGGGCTGAAGTATGTACTGACACTGTGTTTGACCGCTCTGTGCACGTAGGCTTTGCATCAGCTGAGGGTGAAGAGGTTGAAGCTAAGAGTCTTAATTTTCAGCAAACTTATACAGCACAACCGGGCGAAGAGGTTTTTATAGCATCCGCAGCAGCACCTGAATTATTTGGTAGTGTCATTGAAGAGCCAAAAGGGTTTATGGTTATGAGCCTAAACGATGACTTTATGCAGATTGGTTATAATTCATTTACTGATGGTGATGGTTCTATTGTTGCAAAAGCCGCGTCTAATCAAACGTTTTATGTTGATGAGAATGTAGAGCAAGGTACTGTCGTTGGCAAAATAGAATTAGATACTGAAGGTTTTTATACTGTTAGTTCAACTCAATATCAAGAGCTTAACTTATTCATAACGAATACATTAATCGGAACTCCTTTCGCAGTTAATCAAGAAACGTTCGAAATTTATGTAGTGAATCCTGACGCATTAGATTATGAAGTTAATAAAGACTTTAATCTGAAGGTAGTTGTCAAGAACGGTAATTCTGTAGGTGAAACTGAAGATATTTCAATCAAAGTGAATGATGTTAATGATATTGCACCAGTTATTAATGAAGACGTTGTAACTGAAATGCCTGCTATTGAACTTTCATTTGATGAAGGGAGCAGTAGTGAATTTGAAATTGATTTCACAGGTGTTTTCTCTGATCAAGAAAATGATGCACTTACTTTCTCTGTATCAGGGGATGGTTTTAAGTCACTAACTCTAGAGGGAATGAAAGTTATTGGTGAGGTTAGTGAAGAAGGAACTCATCAAGTTACATTAACTGCTACAGATGGTATTAATGAAGTTAGTCACAACATTGAGGTAACCGCAAGTGTTGTACTAGCGCCAATTCCAGCACCTGTTGTAGAAGAAAAGAAATCAAGTAGTGGTAGCTTTGGTTTTGCTTCGTTACTTGCTGGCTTGTTATTTTTACGCCGTAAATTTAATTAAAAGTAGAGTTGTTTTGATGGAAAGTATTCATGCTTTCCATCTTTTTATTTATAGGTATTTAAATGAATATAAGTTGTAAAGGCATAATAATCAGTGCAATCGCTTCGCTATTTGCCCTGCCAAGCTTCGGTGATGATGTAAAACCGCTTCATACTGTCAACCCGACAATAGAGAAAATTAAGTTTGCGCATTCTAATAAGCAACGTAATGATAATATGTACTTCGTTCGACTGAAGGACAAAGCGCTTGCTAGTTATGATGGTTCAATAACAGGTTTTCCAGCAACAAGCCTTAAAACGAATGAATACAATCAAACTGCCGCGGGTATTTTAAATGTAAAATCGCAGGCAAGTATTGCTTATAAAGGTTACTTAAAGAGTAAACAAGCGCAAGTTATTCAGCGTTTGGGCGGGCAATTAAATCGTACAATTAAAGCTTCTCAGCAATATCATATTGTTGTTAATGCACTTGCGCTTAAGTTAAGCGAAAGTGAAGCCTCACAAATTATGAAAGATCCCGATATTGTAAGTGTTGAAAAAATAGGTTTGCATTACATTCAAACTTCTACTGGGCCTGAATTTATTGGTGCTAAAAAAGTATGGCAAGGGATCAATACGTTTTCGAGTACAAAGGGTGAAGGTGTAATCGTTGGTGTAATGGATTCAGGTATTAATGCTAGTCACCCTTCTTTTTCTGCTTTGGGTGATGATGGATATAGCCACACAAACCCTTTGGGAGAAAATCAATACCTTGGGGATTGTATTGAACTGCCAAAATTTTGTAATGATAAGCTAATAGGCATAGTGAGCTTTCCTGAGCTAATTGATTTCAGAATGTCACAAGCGACTGATTTAAATAATCCAAGTTACGATGATATTGAAGATAAAGTAAAAGTAGGTTACGACTTTAATGGGCATGGCTCGCATGTTGCTTCTACTGCAGCGGGTAATGTAGTCAACAATGTTAGCTATTACTTACAAGTAACAGAGTCAGAAGACAGTGTAATTGCTGAAAAGGGGTCGTATGAATTCCCTTCTATCAGTGGTGTTGCACCTCACGCTAATATTGTATCTTACCAAGTTTGTGATGATGGTGGAGCATGCTACCCTGAATTTACAGTAAAATCCCTTGAGCACGCTATTGAAAATGGCATTCATGTATTAAATTACTCTGTAGGCGGGGGGGCGAGCGATCCTTGGACATCTGTAGATGCTGAAGCGTTTCTAAATGCCCGTGAAGCCGGCATTCATGTTGCTACTTCAGCAGGCAATGCAGGCCCAACAGCTAGTACGATTGGTTCACCTGGTAATGCACCTTGGGTAACAACTGTAGCGGCTTATACACACAATCTAAGTTTTGACGAAAAGTTACTAAGTGGCTTTAGTGGTGGCGTTACATCTTTAACTGAATTAACTGGACGAGGGGTTACAAAAGGTTATACCGGGCGAGTAATTCTTGCAGCCGATTACGGCGATGCTTTGTGTGAAAGTGAATTTGCTGCTGGCACGTTTGACGCAGAGATTGTTGTGTGTGAGCGTGGCGAGGTTGCACGTGTTCGTAAAGGTCTTAATGTCAAAGCCGGTGGCGCTGGTGGCATGATCTTGGTTAACGTTTCCAATGAAGCGAATAGTGTTAATGACGATAATCATGTTTTGCCTGCTATCCATTTAGATGCAGAAAATGCCTCTCAATTATTAGAATGGTTAGAATCTGGTGAACAACACCGGGCAACAATTGCAGCTAGTGTTAAAAGCACTAATGATGCACTAGGGGATATTGCAGGTCCTTTTACATCTCGCGGACCTAATTTACCTTATACAAATATATTTTCACCTGATATTGCTGCACCTGGGGTCGACATTTACGCAGCTAATGCTGAAGACCGTGTTTTTGAAGGTGAAATCGGGCATATACCATATGCTCAGCTTTCAGGTACATCAATGGCCAGCCCTCATGTTGCAGGCGCATTGGCGTTATTAAAGGCAACTCACCCAAGTTGGACTCCTGCACAGGCTCAATCAGCCATGATGACGACAGCACATCAAGTAACTTATAAAGATGATAACTATGATGGCGAAAAACAACGCTCAGACTTTTTTGACCAAGGCGCGGGTAGCTTACGAATAGATAAAGCATTAAAAGCTGGATTGTTACTCGATATAAGCAAACAAGAGTATATTGATGCAGATCCTAGTAAAGGAGGTGATCCTTCTAAGCTTAATACTAGTTCGATGGTTAATAATGATTGTATTTCTAACTGTACTTGGACAAGAACAGTAACTGCAACTCAAAGTGGCACTTGGGCAGCAAGCTATGAATATCTTAACCCAGGATTTACTCTGTCAGTTTCGCCAGCTTCATTTTCTTTAAATGCAGGCGAAAGCAAAGAGCTTACCATTACCGCAACGGCAAATATTGAACTAGCAGATGAGTGGGTTCATGGTTATGTCAATTTAAGGAATGCAGATAACTTAGTGAGTGATACCCATTTACAAGCAACAATTGGTTTCAAAGCTGGGGTTATTAAAGAATCTGTATCTGGGCTGTTAAATAATGTAGATAACCAAATCATTATTGAGGATGTACTTACATCGGGTAGTAACGACTTACAAGTAAATGGGTTTGGTTTATATAAAGCAAATATGTTTTCAGGCTCTGCGATAGGCTCATCAAATGATGCTGAAAGAGCATCGCCTTGGTCTAATCAAGATGTCTTATATACTGTCACTGCAGTTGTAAAACCATTCACAAAACGCCTAGTCGTTGAAATTTTGGAATCAACTTCGCCGGATATGGATCTATTTGTCGGCATTGATGAAAATAACGATGGTAAAGCAGATGCTGTTGAGGCCTATTATTCGCTAGCATGTGTCAGTGCCGGTGAAGACTCTAATGAGCGCTGCGTCATAGAAACACCAATATCAGGTAATTACTGGATTATTGCTCATAATTTCCGTGGCACTGTAGAGGATGAAGCTGACACCGTTTCACTAGCGGTTACTCAAGTTGAGTTTAATTATGCTCCAAGCATTGATATTACGGCACCAACAGAAGTGAAGCAGGATGAGCTCTTTGATATTGATTTAAAGATTAAAGGTTACCTTGATGAGCAAGAAAATACGCTTCAACTTCAAGAAGGTGAGTTATATTATGGATTAATTGAAGTAGGAACACTCAGCGATCTCAAGCGAAATGTAGGCGCAACGTTAGTGAGAGTTGAAGGAATTGCCTCTGTTAACACTGCACCTCAGATCGTCAATCAAATACAAGACATTGAAATTCAACAATTGCCTCTAGAGAGTTATCAATTAACTTTACCGATTGGTGATGTCTTTATAGACGAGCAGGAGGATGAGCTAAACTTATCGGTATCAGGGGTTGAAGGCATAGTAGTTGTTGATAATACGCTAACAGCAATGATCTCAAATCCAGGTGAGTACATTATTTCTGTAACAGCTTCAGATGGTGATTTAAGCACAAGTATGCAATTCAAAGTGGTTATGTTACCAAATACAGCTCCTTACGTTGTTAATGCTATTGCTGATGAAAAAGTTACAATTGCAAGCAATGGTCAGGCTGGATTGAGTGTAAACTTAGCTTCTGTTTTTTCAGATGATGAAGGTAATGCGCTTTCATATACTGTTAGTGGTATCACTAATGCAACAGTCACTGGTGATGTTTTAGATATTACTTTTACACAAGCAGGCACATACAAGGCATTAGTAACAGCTAGTGACGGGGAGCTTGAATCAAGTACGGAGTTTACTATTAACGTTATGCCTGCTGCTGAGGAGTCTAAGTCAAGCTCAGGAAGTATCAATTTATTTGGCCTGTTTCTGTTAAGCTTACTTAGCTTAATTAGATTAAGACGCCGAGCATAATAACGGATGGCTCCAAAAGGTATGATGTAATAATTCATTATACCTTTTGGGTATGCTTTAATATGTTAATTCATTCGTTGTGACTAAGAACCTTAATTTGAAGGAATATTATGATTACTCAAGGTAAGTTATTACCATCAGTTAGCCTAACAAAATTAACAGAGGATGGGTTGCAAACCCTTACCAGTGATGATCTTTTTGTAGGCAAAAAAGTAGTTGTATTTGCAGTACCTGGTGCGTTTACTCCAACGTGCTCAAATGCGCATCTGCCTGAGTTTATTGCGCTTGCAGATAAAATTAAAGCCAAAGGCATTGATGCTATTTATTGTGTATCAGTAAACGATGCTTTTGTTATGAAGGCATGGGGTGAGCAGCATAATGCGCAAGAAATTGACATGCTGGCAGACGGTGATGCAAGTTTCACTAAAGCCCTTGGCTTAGATAAAGACACCGCAGGGTTTGGTGGTGTGCGCTCAACTCGTTATGCAATGGTTGTAGAAAATCAAACCGTGACTGGTTTGTATGTTGAGCAAGATAAAGAGTTTGCAGTGAGCCGTGCTGAGGCTGTGTTAGCTACACTTTAGTAAAAAAGCCGAGCAAAGCTCGGCTAAAAATTACCAGGGGAACTGGATAAAGAAAAGCCTAATAAACTAGGCTTCTCTTTTATTACTTAAGGTTGATACTGTGCATCAATTGTTAAGCCTGAGAATGTTCTGTAGGCGTTAACGCTCATGTGCCAAGTCCCTGCTTGCGGGTTGCTAAATGTACATGTTTCAGCATTACCATTTTTATATGGACGACAATCATAGCTTGACGATGTTGGTTGGCTACCAAACTTAACAAATAAGTCAGCATCACCTGAACCGCCTGATGTTGTCACAGTAAAGCTTGCCATACCTGCTGGCACATCTAACGTATAATGTTTCCATTGGCCTGCATTTGCAGATACATTTTCAACTGTACCGCCACCTGCTTGTGGAGTACCTGAACCACCTCCAGATGTTGTTAAGTTACCAACTAAACTTACGCCAGAATACGCAGAGTAACCGCGTAGCATTACGTGGTAAGTACCCGCTGCAGGGTTGTCGATAGAACATTCTTCGCTGTTACCACCTTTATATGGACGACAATCATAGGTTGAAGTTGTCGGTGCACTGCCTGCACGTACATATAAGTCAGCATCACCAGTACCACCACTCATAGTGAAAGTCACATTGGTTGCACCGCTTGGAACAGTCATTGTGTAGAAAGTTTCGCTGCTAGCAGCGCCATTTAAGCCGGTTTGTGCTTGGCCATCTAGCAATTCATTACCGCCTGGTTGTGGTGGTGTACCACCTGTTGCAGCAGCTACAGCTGCGGCAGCATCAACAATACCTGTTCCGCAATTGTTACATGTTGCAGCAAATGAACGAGTTGTTGATTTTAGAATGCTTTCAATTTCATCAGGCGTCGCAGATGGTTTAGCTTGCTTAATAAGTGCAGCTACACCCGCAACATGAGGTGCCGCCATAGAGGTACCTTGAGAGTAATGATAGCTATCACTTGAAGGACTTGATGAACCTGAGTTATGTGTTGAAAGTACACCCTCAGAATCATTCGCAAAACTTTGTGCGCCACCAGGTGCTGCAACATCAATATTGCTACCGTAGTTAGAGTAGTAAGCACGACCACCGTTACGACCAACTGATGCAACATTTACCACGCCGCTACAGTTACCTGGGTTATAGTTTGCAGAGTTATCATTGTCATTACCAGCAGCAATAACAACTACCGTACCATTACCACGTGCTTGATTAATTGCAGACTGTGTTGTTGAGCTACACGAACCACTACCACCAAGGCTCATATTAATAACATCAGCTGGGTTTGCGTTGCTTGGAGCGCCAGAAACAGAGCCACCCGATGCCCAAATAATCCCATCAGCGATATCTGAGGTTAAACCACCACACTTACCAAGCACACGAACAGGAACAACTTTAGCATCGTAAGCAACACCAGCAACACCTTCGCCATTGTTAGAAACAGCGGCGACAGTACCGGCAACATGAGTACCATGCCAGCTAGAACCTTGTGCACCATTGTTTCCACATTCGCCTGCTGCAACAGCATCACCAGGGTCACGTGCATCACTATCGCGGCCACCGCCATCATTGGCAACAAACGTATCAGAAATCATATCGTAGCCAGGTAAAATGTTACCGTTTAAATCAATATGTGGGCGATAACCCGTATCGAGTACCGCAACGGTTACACCGCTACCAGTTGCTGTATCCCAAGCTGTTGGTAGGTTTAAACCACCTGCTTGTTCAAAGTAATGCCATTGATCTGAATAACGAGGATCGTTAGGCGTTGCAAAAGGCTTCAGCATTTGGTCAATTTCAATGTACTCAACGTTACCGGTTGCAATTACATCTTGCATGTATTCTTGTGCTTCTGAAGCGCTTAGCTTTTTGTCTGCACGCATTACGTGGTGGTTAGATAAAGCCATCGCACGAACATACTGCGCTTTTACTTTACCTTTTTTACTTGTAAAGTTTTTAACAAAGCCTTGCGCTTTTTTGTTCATCATCTGTGGGCTAGCATCCATAGCTGAAAGCGTCGCCATTTCACTTGAGTTGTTTTTGTATTTGATAATGAAACGCGTACCCAAAGGATCTTGCCCTTGAAGCTTTGCAGTTGTTTCTGCCATTGATGGCATAATTGATTGGCTTGGATTAGCCATGCTGGTTGTTGCAGTAAATAGCGTACCCAATGTGAGTGCTAACGCACACTTTTTAAAACTTGTTGTTGTCATAATTATCCCTAGATTGTTATGTATTACTTCACAATGAATTATTGCGAAGGGGTACAAAAGTAAACGATCTGTTAAAAGTGTGAAAATAACGTTTCGTTATGTCTGTCTCCATTTTGGTTATATAGAGATGTTTATATGGCTAAATAGTATTTTTAGCTTTGTTTTTAATGTTATTTTTAATCATAAAGTGCTACTTTTTATTTGAGGATAATCCCTATAAAATCTTTATTGTTATTAATTTAATAGTTAAATACATCTCAGTTTGTCGAGCTAAGTTTGTTATAATTCAAAAAAATTTAGCGAGAAAAGTAAATGACCCAAGTAGATGTAATAGTGATAGGTGCCGGTGCTGCAGGTTTAATGTGCGCTGCTCAAGCAGGTTACCGAGGACGCAATGTTACGGTGCTTGATATGGGTAAAAAGCCTGGGCGTAAAATTTTGATAAGCGGAGGAGGACGTTGTAACTTCACCAACGAAAATGCCAGCCCTGAAAACTACTTATGTGACAACCCTCATTTTGTTAAATCATGCCTAAGTCGATATACCCAGCATGACTTTATTGAATTGGTCGATCGCCATGGTTTAGCCTATCACCATAAAACGCTTGGGCAGTTATTTTGCGACAACAGTGCACAAGACATTGTTGATATTTTGCTAACTGAGTGCGAGTGGGCAGGGGTGAATGTTGCGCTGCGTAATGAAGTAATAAATGTTGCAAAAACTGATACTGGATATCAGGTAATTACAGAGCAAGAAACCTATCAGTGTGAATCATTGGTAGTTGCTGCTGGTGGTTTAACAATGCCAAAGCTTGGTGCTACACCAATTGGCTATAAAATTGCCGAACAATTTGGTTTAAAAGTATTACCTACCATGGCCGCTCTTGTACCGTTTACCTTGCACCAACATGATAAAGACCGCTTTGAAGGGTTATCAGGTATTAGTATTCCATGTATTGTTAGTAGTGAAGATGGCACGACTTTTAAAGAAAATATTCTCTTTACTCATCGTGGTTTATCCGGCCCTGCTATATTACAAATAAGCTCGTTTTGGCGTGCGGGTCAGGCGGTCTCAATAAACTTATTGCCAGAGCTTGATTTAAAAGAGCAGCTAGCAACATGGCGAGAAACCCAAGCACAAAAATCATTAAAAAATAGTCTCGCGACTATTTTACCAAAACGCTTTATTGAAATTTTACATGAAAGCAAAGCAATCCCTGATTGCAACGTAAATCAGCTCACCCATAGCCAAATTGACGAACTAGCTAGTTACATTCATAACTGGAAAATCAAGCCTAACGGCACTGAAGGTTATCGCACCGCAGAAGTTACACTAGGCGGCGTAGACACCGACGAACTTAGCTCAAAAACCTTTGAAGCGAAAAAAGCCCAAGGTCTGTACTTTATTGGTGAAGTAACCGACGTAACGGGTTGGTTGGGCGGGTATAACTTTCAATATGCGTGGAGTTGTGGTTTTGCAGCAGGGCAATACTGCTAGCTTTGTGTTATGTGCTTTGAAGGTGGTTTTTAAAGCTAAAATTGCTATAAACACCACTATAACGCATTGTGGCGATTACTATTTAGGCAGTTGGCTTACAGATTGTTAAAATAAAGGTTTTTGCTAGTGACAAGCCAGTAAAAACTTTTTATACTGCAACCCGCTTTAGTCAATCAAGTGACTAAACGCTTCAAAACTTAGCTGTATATAGCATGCTAATAAAAAGTGGCCCCTTAGCTCAGTTGGTTAGAGCACACGACTCATAATCGTTAGGTCCCCAGTTCGAGTCTGGGAGGGGCCACCACTTTTTAATAACCCCGAGCATTATTCCTAATAAATTTATTCATTCTATTGATGGTAATAATACCTTTAGTTCCAACATCATTTTATATGCGCTGTCACCTGAGATTTTATAAGGGTTAAAATCAGTGTTGCCTGAAAACCGGAGGTTAATAGGGTTGGTGAGACTAGAAGAAGGTACATATCCCATCGACCAGCTAGCGAACTCCCTTACAGAAATTTCTTCATAGCAAAGTAAGGTTATATCGGTGTGGCGGTCATCATTTAGAATGCGTTGATAGGTTTGATTTACTTGTGTTCTAGATCCCTCTAAACATTGCAAAAAGTAATTACTACTAAAACATAACATGCCAGTTATGTGATTTTTGATGTTATCTTCTGATGCTTTTTCGATAATGTGCTCAATGCTTGAATTTGAAAAGCATTCTGTAACTCGGCTTGCGTAAATTAAACGAGTAAGGAACATTGGTGTATCTCTGAAGTTATTACTGTCTTTAAATATACGATACTTTGGTTAAAAAGCTAAAAGAATGACTACTTAGTTATCAGTTTTTAGCATTCATTCAGCGTATTCAAACTCATCGTTGATGTTGATAGTTTGATTGGGGTAAAAACAAAGATAGCATTGCGGCTAAGGCAATAAAAGCGCTTGAGATCCATAAACAGGCTTCAAGTCCATATTGTTGATACACCCAGCCCGATAAAACTGTACCAATTAACCGGCCCATGGCGTTAGCCATATAGTAAAAGCCAACATCTAACGACACGCCATCGCTGTCTGCAAGGCTGACAATTAAGTAACTGTGTAATGATGAGTTAATAGCAAACACAGCGCCAAATATAAGTAAGCCACCAATAATAGATGCTTGTATATAAAAATCATAATGTAGTGCTAAAGCAATCAGTGCTGGTATTGCCGTTAAGTAACTCGCCCATAAAAATGCGCTGCGGCCACTTGGGACTTGCCCTGACTTTTTCCCGGTAAAAGAGGGGGCAAAAGATTGCACTATGCCATAGCCAATCACCCAGCTTGCCATAAAGCCGCCAACCCACCAATGATCCCAACCAAAAGTTGCGGCTAAAAATACAGGCAAGGCAACCACAAACCAGACATCTCTTGCGCCGAATAAAAACATTCGTGCGGCTGAGAGTACATTAATGGCTTTGCTTTTGGAGAACAGCTCACTAAATTTGGCTTTATTTTTAGCTTTGCCTAGGTCTTCTTTTAAAGCAAAGATACTAAATAGCCAGACTGCGGTGAGCATGCATATCATACTGAGAATTGCGCCGTGAAACTCCAGTAAGGTAAGCAGCAAGCCACCTAAAAAGAAGCCAACCCCTTTGAGTGCATTTTTAGAGCCGGTTAGAATAGCCACCCATTTATACAGCTGACCTTGCGCATCTTTTGGTACAAGGAGTTTTATCGCACTCTTTGCGCTCATTTTATTAAGATCTTTGGCTATTCCAGATAGTGCCTGTGCTGCCATAACATAAATAACAGTGAGAGCATCAACAGGTACCATGAGCATGGCTAAAGAAACTATTTGTAAGCCCAAGCCAATGTTCATGGTTTTATTGAGACCGAATCGAGCGCCAAGCCATCCGCCCACTAAATTAGTGATCACACCAAAAATTTCATAAAACAAAAATAACATCGCTATGCTGAGTGGGCTGCAACCAAGCTGGTGGAAGTACAGCACTACAAGCATACGCAGTGCACCGTCAGTAAGGGTAAACGCCCAATAATTACCGGTAATTATTAAGTATTGTTTTATTTGTAGCGGAAGTGCTTTTAATCGATCCACGGTCAATTATTCCTTATCGGCTAGACCAACTTTACGCACAAGTTCAGCAGTACGGTTTGCATAACCCCACTCATTGTCGTACCACACGTAAAGTTTTACTTGTGTGTCGTTGATCACCATGGTTGAAAGTGCATCAATAACACTTGAACGAGGGTCAGTTTTATAATCGATAGACACAAGCGGGCGTTCTTCATAGCCCATAATGTCTTTAAGCTCACCCGCGGCGGCATCTTTTAGTAAGGTATTTACTTCATCAATCGTTGTGCCACGTTCAAGTTCAAATACACAATCAGTGATTGACGCATTAGTAAGTGGTACGCGAATCGCGTGACCGTTTAATTTTCCTTTTAACTCAGGGAAAATATGCGTGATAGCTGTTGCTGACCCAGTAGTAGTTGGAATTAAACTTGTGCCACATGAACGCGCACGGCGTAAGTCTTTATGTGGGGCATCAATAATTGTTTGAGTATTGGTTATATCGTGAATCGTAGTGATTGAACCATGTTTGATACCAATTTTTTCATGAATAACTTTAACCACAGGGGCTAAGCAATTGGTTGTGCATGATGCCGCCGTAACGATTGGGTAAGTATCTTTATTATAAAGGTGGTCGTTTACACCTATTACAACATTTAAAATACCGTCTTCTTTTACCGGAGCTGTTACAACAACGCGCTTTACACCTTGATCAAGGTAAGCTTGCAGTAGTGCTTTAGTTTTAATTTTACCAGAAGCTTCAATTACCACATCACATTGTGACCAATCAGTCTCTTGTGTTTTAGTATTTTGACTAAAGCCAATTTCTTTACCGTTTATAATAATGGCATTGTCGTGATGGCTTGCTTGGTGATGCCACTTGCCGTGTACTGAATCAAATGTCATTAAGTGAGCGAATGTTTCAGCGTTACCAGCAGGGTCGTTAATGTGGACGATTTCTACATCATCCCAATCGAAAGCTGCTCGCATTGATAAACGGCCCATACGGCCAAAACCGTTAATACCTACTTTAATTGTCATGGTTTATTCCTTAATGCTGATTATAACTGCGAATTAAAATAATTAAGTTGAAGCGTATTTCTAAGTGCCTTTGGCCTTATTTGTTGTACCTGTTGAATGATTTTGTCACTAGGCCAACCATAGGCTAATAAAATAAGCGCAATCACTAAACCTGTACGGCCAGTGCCACCTTTACAATGCACCGCAATAGTTGCTTGATTATTTACTGCGTTTAGAATGGCTTCTTTATGTTGTAGCCACTGCGCTTCAAACTCTTTATCGGGGGCATCATCATCTAATATAGGCAGTTGCAGCCAAGAGATATCATGCTCAGCGCAAATAGTGGGTAGCTGCTCGATGTTATTTTTAGCAATCTCATGGTCATACATTAGTGTAAGTAGCATGCTGGTGCCGGCTTGTTTTAGTGTGATCACTGACTCTTCAAGAGATGCTTGTTTAGTACCAGGACAAGGCGTAAAAATAAGCTTTGCGCCCTTATCTAACGTTAATGTGTCAAACGGGTGAAGTTGCATTGTAAAATCCTATATTAGCGACAAAAGTCGGTTTTACTTGGACGGTTCCGCATGTTTGCGAGGTTGGCCAGGTTGTTGGATATAAGAGGCAGGTTGTTTTCGGTTGTTTCACTGATCACTTTTTTGAGCCATAAAGGTAGGTCCGGATTAATTCGATAGAACACCCATTGGCCATGCTTTCTATCTGTGATAATACCCGCTCGCTTTAATACAGCTAAATTACGCGACACTTTTGGTTGGCTGTCTTCTTGTAGTGCTTCCATTAACTCGCATACACATAGTTCACCGTGATAATTAGTCAGCATCAGCGTTTTTAAGCGTATGTCGTCCGTTAAACACTTATAAAATGAGACAGGATCAATCATAAAGGAATCAAGTTCAGAGATTTGTTCATCGATACGTTGGTTCAATGCTGCCTTATTATTTGGCTGATTTTTACCTTCTAAAAGTAGAAACATAGACAAGCGATTATTTAATTCGCTTAATGTGGTCGCAAAAGGGTTATTACAGCGTCGCTCTTTAGGATCTGGAAAGTCCCAAGCTAATTGTGCTTTGGCGCCAGGGAAGTTACGGCATTCTTGATTTGCTTTATCACAAAGGGTAATAACAAAGTCAAACTCTTGGCCTGAAAACTCATCGACACTTTTAGATTTAAGGTCATCTATAGTCAAACCAAACTTTTCAAGCGCATCTAAAGTGCGAGGGTCAATCAATTCTGGTAACGTGCCTGCACTGGAGATATTAAATAGCTCGGCCGCTTTGTGACGAAGTAATGCCTCTGCCATTTGTGAGCGAGCAGAGTTACCAGTACAAAGGAATAAAACAGAACGTTTAGTTGAAGTTTGATTACTCATAAATAACGCCTCACAGTGAATATGCAATAAAGTGTATATTCGTTTTTGTGTATATTCAAGTGTGAGTGTACTCTTTAAAATAATAATTTTAGTTTTTATTAGGGTGAACCTTAGTCAGCTATTAAGTTAACTTGGTTCTTTTGTGACTAGTTTAGCTGTGTTTTTATGCTGTTCGTTTGAAAATCGTACCAAATGGTAATTAATTGCAAATAACTTTAAAAAACGCTTGCGTAAAAATCTGTTCTCCCTATAATGCGACCCCACTGAGACGGCAGAGCAGGCAACGCTTAAGCTGCAAGCAAGTCACTTAGTAAGTCGAATAAAACTTGAGTTTAGATTTTTTGAAAAGTTTAAAATTAAGTGTTGACAAAAAAATAGGAAAGCGTAACATGCGCAGCCCTAGCGAAATAAAGCAAAGCGCTTTAATCGCAACGTTCTTTAACAATATAAAGCAATCATCTGTGTGGGCACTCGTACAGATTGAGTTCTAACAGCCAAGCTACTTCGGTAGTGAGGCAAAAAATTTAGAGTCTCAATTGAAACTGAGTGACCAACAGCAATAAATTTATTTATTGCAGCACAGTCA
>NZ_JBHZRV010000005.1:0-303104 GCF_043641955.1 Pseudoalteromonas atlantica | reverse complement strand
TCAATCTGTACGAGTGCCCACACAGATGATTGCTTTATATTGTTAAAGAACGTTGCGATTAAAGCGCTTTGCTTTATCTCGCTAGGGCTGCGCATATTACGCTTTCCTATTTTTTTGTCAACACTTAATTTTAAACTTTATTAAAAATCTAAAATCAAGTTTTACTCGACTTACTGATTAGCTTCTTGCCTCGCTAAGCGTTGCCTGATCTGCCGTCTCAGTGGGGTCGCATTATAGGGAGAACAGATTTTTACGCAAGCGTTTTTATTCATAAACTTTAAAAAACAGTTCGTTCGTTTAAAAAACAAACTAAAACATCTAAAACATGCTATTTACTGACTAAATTATCAGCAATATTTCTCGAGAGGAATTTAAGTATTGTCTAATTTATGTATTTATCAAGTTTTAGATATAAAAAAAGCGCCATTAATTTACAGCGCTTGGGTTTACAATCTATAAAATTGACTAATACAGGATGCTGTAGAGCTTTCTTCTATATTTAGATGCTAAGCTATCGCCATCAGGTAATGATGCTATAACTTCAAGAAATGTTGCTTTGGCATCTGCAAAGTTTAAATCTTTCTTTAAAATACTAAACAATGTCTCTAATGCTTCATCTTTACGGCCCGCGGTATTAAGTGCAGCAGCTAGCTCAACTTTGATCTCTAAATCATTCGGATGTTGTTCTGCTTTTAACTGTAATGCTTTTATCTCTGGCGAATCTGTTGCTTCAAGCGCTTGTTCGCACTTAGCACGAATATTTGTGTAATACGCATCACGCTCACTATCTTCAACTGTATCAAGCAAAGCTTGCGCATCGTCTAATTTATGAATTTGAATACAAATATCTGCTAACACTAATTTAATGCGTGCATTAGTAGTATCTAGTTCGTAAGCCTGCTTTGCATAATTAAATGCACTATTTAAGTCTTGCGCAACGAGAGCCTGCTTTGCTTGTTCTAATAACAACTCATGTTGTGCCGGTAAGTGCTTTGATAAAACCTCTCTAACTTGTTGCTCTGTTTGTGCACCAGGCAACATATCTACAGGGGCGGAGTCTTTTAAAAACACAAGTGTTGGTAGTGTTTGCAAACCTATTTGCTGCGCTAGTTGTGCTGCTAACTGTTGCTCTACATCGCAATCAAGTGTAGCAACAAGTAAGTGCTCGCCATATTCACTGGCAATTTTTTCTAAGATAGCTGCTTGCGATTGACACTCAGGGCTTTGTGCAGAGTAGAAACTAAGTAATACAAGTTTCTCTTGTGAGGTTTCACCTAATACTTGCTGAAGATTTTGTGGATTAACATTTACCATATTATTCATTGCGATTGATTGCCATATCAGACTATTTAGGGTTTTATATGGTGTCGATAACAATAATTACAAGCCACCAGCCAAAAGGTCTTTTATGAAACTTCACAAAATATATGCAGCCTTGCTTTTTATTAGTCCGTTTACGAATGCCACAACGTTAGATCTCAATCTCGATAAAGCCATGCCCGCTATCGAAAAGTTTTATTTAGATTTGCATCAATCTCCCGAGCTTTCATACCACGAGCAACAAACAGGTAAGAAAATTGCGCAGCAATTAAAACAAATTGGATTCGATGTTACTAACAATGTCGGTGGGTTTGGTGTAGTCGGTATTTATGAAAATGGTGATGGCCCAACAGTGATGATCCGTACTGATACCGACGGCCTTCCTATTACTGAACAAACGGGTAAGTCATATGCGTCAAAAGTCACAGTAGTAAATGACGATGGCGTAAATGTGGGTGTTATGCATGGCTGTGGTCATGATATTCATATGAGTTCATTTATTGGCACGGCACAACAGCTCGTTAAGCATAAAGATTCATGGCAGGGAACATTAATGATGGTCGCACAACCTGCTGAAGAAGTCGGTGGTGGTGCAAAAGCGATGCTAAAAGAAGGTTTATTCTCTAAGTTCCCTACACCTGATCACGTGATAGCCTTACATGTTAGCGCTAGTGTTCCCGCTGGCCAAGTAAGTATGAAAAACGAATACACTATGGCCAGTGTTGACTCTGTTGATATCACTGTAAAGGGTAAAGGCGGACATGGTGCATACCCTCACACGACTATTGACCCTGTCGTTATCGCATCACGTATTGTATTAGCACTACAGACTGTTACTAGTCGAGAGCTATCCCCATTAGAGCCTTCAGTAATAACGGTTGGCTCTATTCATGGGGGCTCTAAGCACAATGTGATCTCTGACCAAGTAAAACTACAACTTACATTACGCAGCTATAACCCTGAGGTACGTTTACAGCAGATTGCCGCTATTAAACGAATCTCACAAGGTATTGCATTGAGCGCAGGCTTAGATAAGTCGCTTATGCCAGAAGTATATGTACATGAAGATGAATCAATTCCATCAACATATAATAACCCTGAGCAAACAAATATTGTACGCAGTGCTATTAGCTCAGCCATTGGCAAAGATAACGTGCTAGAAACGCAAGCCGTTATGGCTGGCGAGGACTTTGGTTTATATGGCCGAACCGAACAAAACATCCCTATTACTTTATTTTGGCTTGGTGGTGTAGAGCAATCTCAATATAGTGCAGCACAGGAATCAGGGCAAACTCTACCGTCATTGCACTCGAGTAAATTCGCCCCTGATTACAAAGTTGCCTTACCCACAGGTATTAAAGCGATGAGTAATGCAGCCGTTGCGCTGTTTAATAATTAACCTGAACTCTGGATAATAAATCTATCTCTAGCGGCTACTTTCAACGCTAACTGCGTTGAATTTACTTGCAATAGGCTAGCTATTGACGCGTAAATTCGCCTTATTATCGCTAAAAGTCTCCGGCTGGAGACTAATAAATTTATTTGTGATTTAATATCAATACATTAGTACATCTCTTAACCAGAGTTCAGGTTAACTAAATCGATTTTGTAGCTAGGCCGACTTTGCTTTTGGTTTAGCCTTTCTTTTAAAACGTCGCTTTTGCGGCGTTTTTGGTAATTGTGCAAAGGCTTGGCTATTACATTGCCCTGCCTGACCGATAAAATGTGATAAATCGTTTAATAACGGATTTAAAAACTGTTGGTAGCTCATACGCTGCTCTGCAATATCA
Source organism: Pseudoalteromonas atlantica (assembly GCF_043641955.1). Taxonomy (GTDB): domain Bacteria; phylum Pseudomonadota; class Gammaproteobacteria; order Enterobacterales; family Alteromonadaceae; genus Pseudoalteromonas; species Pseudoalteromonas atlantica_A. The sequence goes on along the minus strand of NZ_JBHZRV010000005.1, from coordinate 299,994 downwards.
CCTAATGAGGCTTCCCATTTAGCTGTTAAATCGGGACTCGCTAAGCCTTCAGGTAATACACCTATAAGTGCTTTTCCTGTTTCAGTGGCTAAAATGGTTTTTCCTTGGCGTTGTAAAAACCGACGTCTGAATAATAATTCTAAAATACCTGCACGCGTTGCTTCTGTTCCTAAGCCGTCAGTATCTTTAAGAATTCTTTTGATATCTGGGTTTTTCACATAACGACTTATTCCCGTCATAGCACCTAACAAGGTTGCATCGGTAAAATATGCTGGCGGAGTTGTCATTTTATCAACCACTTCGCCATGGCTACAGTCAAGCATTTGCCCTTTAACTAATGGCGGCAAAGTTTGCTCATCTTTAAGCGCAGATTTACCCATTAGAACTTTAAAACCTAAGCTGACCTCTTGTTTTGCATTCGCTTTAAATAAACCACCAGCAATAGTTACCTCAACCTTTGTTTCATTAAATACATAGTCAGGGTAAAACTGAATGAGGTAATGACGACATACTAATCTATACACTTTTGCTTCGTCAGAACTTAAGCTTGCCGACTTTAATTGTTTAGCGGTAGGTATAATGGCGTGATGCGCAGCTACCTTTGCATCATTAAAACATTTACTACGCTTGCTGGTATCGGCCTGATTACAATCCGCTTCATTTTGTCCACCGTTATTAGCAATCGCTTTTACAATACTTACAGCCTCACGGTGATGATCTTTCGGCAAATAACGGTTATCCGAGCGAGGATAGGTGATGAGCTTATGGCGTTCATATAAAGTTTGGCAAATATCTAACACTTTTTGTGCTGGCATTGTGAACGCTTTTGCAGCATCAATTTGCAAGGCTGACAAATTATAGGGCAAAGGGGCTTGTTGTTTTTTTTGTTTTTGCTCAAGTGCCGTAACTTCGCCTTTCTGTCCTGCTATTCTTGATACGACATTTTCTGCAAGGCCGCGATGTAGTACACGCCCTTCTTCATCTTGATAGGGCTCACACGCTTTGCTTGGTTGCCACTTAGCTGTGAAACTTTGTTGTTCCCCCGTATTTAAATGAGCAAACACTTCATAAAATGGTTTTGCTACAAAATTAGCAATTTCATTATCACGATTTACCACTAACCCTAGAATAGGTGTTTGTACGCGCCCTACAGAAAGCACATTACCAAACCCCGCTTTTTGCCCTGCTAAGGTATATGCACGGGTTAAGTTCATACCAAACAACCAATCAGCACGAGAGCGCGCCAGCGCAGAAACACTTAATGGAATAAAATCACGATTGCTGCGCATACTCGCCAACGCTTTCTTTACCGCACTCATATTTAAATCGCTGATTAATAAACGTTGAATTTGTTGTTTTTTGGTTTGGCTAAGTTTGACTTGCTCAATTACCTCATCAACAAGTAATTGGCCTTCTCGGTCGGGATCACCAGCATGAACTAGTTGCTCAGCTTGTTTGATTAGTTTTTTAAGTACCGTAAGCTGCTTGCGGGTTTTTGGTTTTGCTTTTAGTTGCCATTGCTCAGGTACGATAGGTAAATCATCAAAGCGCCATTTTTTATATTGCTCGTTATAATCATCAGGCTCAGCTTGTTCAAGCAAGTGTCCTATGCACCAAGAAACACAATCGCCATTAGCGACCTCAATGTAACCATCATGCTTTTTATGGGGTTTAGGAAGTGCATCAGCAATAGCACGACCCAATGAAGGTTTTTCTGCGATATACAGTTTCACAACATGCTCCAGCACTGTTTATATAAACAGTACTTTAGCACATTGTATTATCGATTACATAAATTTAAGCACAACAAAAACTTTCAAACTTACAATTTATAAAAAAGCAGCATTACATTTACTTGCTAGCCTTAAGCTATGTAATTCGGCTAAATACATTATCTTACTTCAATAGGATCTGACTCTTTAGCCTTGCCTTGCATGATTGAAATTTCAACGCGTCTGTTTCTGCGTCTGTCTGTATCGGTTTCATTAGGAACCAACGGACGAGTTTCAGCATGACCAACAACGACCATCCTGCTTTTATCAAACCCTTGTGCTTTTTGCATTTCTGTTGCAACTGCTACAGCACGCTTAGACGACAGATCCCAGTTGTTTGTATACAACTCATTTGACACTTGGAAGTCATCTGTATGACCTGACACCGTAATTTCACCTGGTACGTCTTTTAATAAAGTCGCTATATCTTGAATAATTGGTTTAAAACGAGGCTGTAAAAACGCACTGCCGGATGGGAATGACCCATTCTCTCGGATACGAATAATTATTTGTTGTCCCAACGACTCGAGCTCTACTGCGCCATCCATAATTTGTTGCTCTAATTGCTGCGCAATTTTCTTAACGAGTTCGTTAACTTGTTCTTGATCTGCTGCCGATGTAGATTGTTCAGAAGCTTGCTGCTGCGCGGTACTTTGCGACTCACCACCACGCTTATTACCACGTTGTTCTTGACGCCCCCCGGCCGAGCTTTCATCCCCAGCTTGAAACTCGAGCATTTGTTGAGTCATCTCAACTGTTTGCTGCTGAATAGTTTCAATAGGTGTGGGTTCAGGTTTACCTGGGGTAAATTCCATCGCTATTACAGAGGTTCCTTTTGGTATATCTTTTACCTCAATTTTATTTTGCACACCAAAAGCAAATTTCATTGAGCCCGCAATCTGTTTAAATTTAAGCACATCCATTTCAGAAAATGCGAGCAAGAGTACAAAAAAGCACATTAACAATGACATTAAATCAGCGAAGGTCCCCATCCAAGCAGGTAATCCTGGAGGGGGGCATTTGCACTCTTCATCAGACATGCTTACTCCTCAGTGTCCACGTTACGCTTAGATTCAGCGAGGTAATTCTTTAAAATCCCTTCAATAACTTTTGGATTTTGACCATCTTGGATACCTAAAACAGCATCCAAAATTAAACGTTGGTTCATTGCCTCTTCTTCTTTACGAAGCTCTAATTTAACCTGAATAGGGATCGCAATAACGTTTGCTAAAAAGGCACCATACAAAGTGGTTAGTAACGCAACTGCCATTGCCGGGCCAATTGCTTTTGGATCATCCATGTTTGATAACATTGCAACCAAACCAATCAATGTACCGATCATGCCCATAGCAGGTGCAATATCAGCAAGCGCTTTAAATAGCCCTGCCCCCGACTCATGACGTGTAGAAGTAAGCGAGATATCTTTTTGAAGCGTTGCGCGAACAACATCGGCATCATGTCCGTCTACAAGCATATCAACGCCTTTACGCATAAAGCCATTAGGAATTTCGGCCTCTTCGAGGGCCAAGAACCCTCCTTTACGAGCAGAATCAGCCAGTTCAACAGCCTTTTCTATCAGCTCTTCAGGCGATTCAATTTTAAACATAAATGCTTTAGCGCATACTTTACCAATTCCTAAGAATTGGCCCATGGTGTAATTGGATAGTACGATAAAAATCGAGCCACCAAATACGATGACAACTGATGGTGTGTTATAAAACATAGCAACTTCACCGTTACTACTTTGCACCATCGACATTACGATTAAGCCAATTGCCCCAAGAATACCTATAATGGTTGCTAAATCCACTTACCCCTCCAGAGGAATTGATACTTTGCTACTTTTAATAACAAACTTTTATTATTAACTGCTTATCGGCAATAGATTGAATTACTTAAATCATTTACGTGAATAAATGAGCTCTATACCTTTATTTTAATCGAACCACCTTAAGCTGCAAGGTTTAAGCATAGGCTCAGGTAAAATAAACAAACAAATAACGCGTAAATAAATAAAAAAAATGCATCATTCTTTGACCTAGTTTAGCATTCCCCCTAAAATTGGCCTCAATTTCATATCATCTAAGTTGAATCCACGATGGCGACTAAAAAACCTGAAAATTTGAGCTTTGAGCAAGCACTTGAAGAATTAACTGTAATCGTCACTGACATGGAACAAGGTGATTTATCTCTTGAGCAATCTTTAAAGCAGTTCGAACGCGGTATCGCGCTGGCTAATGCATCTTCAAACAAATTACAACAAGCAGAACAAAAAGTGGCCATTTTGATGGGCAATGACCCTCAGTCACCACTTACCAACTTTAAAAACGATTTGGATTAATCGGTGCATATTTTAGAACAAATAAAAGTTGCACAACATGATGTTGAAGCCATACTAGATAACTACTTTTCACTACCGCTTGATACTGAAGATAGCATTAAAAAAGCGACACATTATGGGGTATTGAATGGCGGTAAGCGTATACGCCCCTTCCTTGTTTATGAAACAGGTAAAATGCTGGGTGCAGAAAAAAAAGATTTAGATATACTTGCTGCAGCAATAGAGTGTATTCACAGCTATTCATTAGTGCATGACGATTTACCTGCGATGGATGATGACGACTTACGCCGAGGCCGACCGACATGCCATATTGTGTATGGTGAAGCTCACGCAATTTTAGCCGGTGATGCACTGCAAACTTTAGCCTTTGATTTAATAGCTAACCATACGTTTAAAATACCTGCACCTCAACAGCTTAAAATGATTGCAGCATTAAGCAAGGCGTCAGGTATTGAAGGTATGGTAGGTGGGCAAGCGCTGGATATTGCGGCAACTGATGAAGCTATCTCATTATCTGCACTCGAACGAATTCATAAACTTAAAACTGGTGCTTTGCTCAATTGTGCAATTACACTAGGTGCATTATGTGCGCCTAACACCAGTGACTATACGTTTTCCCAGTTAAAAATTTTTGGCGAATCCATTGGTTTGGCATTTCAGGTACAGGACGATATTCTTGATGTAGAAGGCGATACCTTTATTCTTGGTAAGCCACAAGGGTCAGATTTAGCGGCAAATAAAGCTACATATCCTGCACTTCTTGGTCTTGATGGTGCAAAAGAGAAAGCTCAGTTGTTATTAGCAGATGCCCTTAATGCATTATCGAATATTGATGCCAATACTGAATCTCTTGCGAGCTTAGCAGCGTATATTGTTGAACGTGACCATTAATTACAACACAATGGCACGCAAATAAAGACATACAAAATAACTAAAAAACCAGAGTAACAATACGCTATAATAATCTCTGGTTAGCGAAGGATGTATTAAAAATCATGACACTTGATAGTAACAAGTATCCATTATTAGGTTTGGTTGAAGAGCCAGCCCAGCTGCGCGATTTAGCGCAAGAAAAACTGCCTGCATTTAGTGATGAGCTTAGAGATTATTTGCTTAATTCAGTTTCACAAAGCAGCGGCCATCTGGCCTCTGGTCTAGGCACTGTTGAGCTCACTGTTGCGTTGCATTATGTATATAATACACCAGAAGATCGCCTCGTTTGGGATGTAGGCCATCAAGCCTACCCTCATAAAATCCTAACGGGTCGTCGCGACCAAATGCATACCATTCGTCAAAAAGATGGCCTGCATCCTTTCCCTTATCGTGATGAAAGTGCTTACGACACATTTAGTGTTGGTCATTCAAGCACATCGATTTCAGCTGCCCTAGGTATGTCTATTGCGGCGCAAAAAGAGGGCAAAAGCCGTAAAACAGTTGCCGTAATTGGTGATGGCGCAATTACCGCAGGTATGGCGTTTGAAGCAATGAACCATTTAGGTGATGTTAAATCGGATATGCTGATCATTTTAAATGATAATGAGATGTCGATTTCTGAAAACGTAGGTGCTTTAACTAATCACTTTGCCCGCATTCTATCTGGAAGCTTTTACACCAATATTCGCGAAGGTAGTAAAAAACTACTTTCCGGCGTACCTCCGGTAAAAGAATTAGCCAGTCGTATGGAAGAGCATTTAAAAGGCATGGTGATCCCTGGTACTTTCTTTGAAGAATTAGGCCTTAATTATATCGGCCCGATTGATGGCCATGATGTAAATATGTTGGTAGACACGTTACGCAATATGCGCAACTTAAAAGGTCCACAGCTGCTGCATATCAAAACACAAAAAGGTAAAGGCTATAAGCCCGCCGAGGCTGACCCTATTGGTTACCATGGCGTGCCTAAATTTGACCCTGCAGTTTCAAGCTTACCAAAGTCTAAACCTGGTGCTGCAACGTTTTCAAAAGTATTCGGTGATTGGCTGTGTGATATGGCAAGCCAAGATGACAAGCTAATGGCAATTACTCCAGCCATGCGTGAAGGCTCTGGTATGGTGCGCTTTTCAAAAGAGCACCCAGAGCAATATTTTGATGTCGCAATTGCAGAGCAACACGCAGTTACTTTGGCGGCCGGCTTTGCATGTGAAGGTTTAAAACCCGTTGTTGCTATTTATTCGAGCTTTTTACAACGCGCGTACGACCAACTAATTCACGATGTTGCACTACAGAATTTACCGGTATTATTTGCCATTGACCGTGCAGGTATTGTTGGCGCGGATGGTGAAACCCATCAAGGCGCTTACGATTTAAGCTTTATGCGTTGTATTCCAAATATGATTATTATGGCACCTAGCGATACCAATGAGTGTCGTCAAATGCTTTATACTGGTTATCAATGCAATCAGCCTGTTGCTGTGCGCTACCCTCGTGGCAGTGCCGGTAATAGCGAAATTAATGAGCAAATGACAGCCCTTGAAATAGGTAAAGGCCGAGTTATTAAACAAGGCAGCAAAATTGCAATTTTATCTTTTGGTACGTTACTTGAAAACGCGTACTTAGCCGCTGATGAGTTAGATGCAAGCTTAATAGATATGCGTTTTGTAAAACCTTTAGATACAGATTTAATCGATTCACTGCTTAGCGATCACGATAGCTTTATAACGCTTGAAGATAACGCCATTGTTGGTGGTGCAGGTTCTGCTGTTAATGAGTATTTAGCTGCAGTGAAAGCCAAGGTAAGCATTTTAAATCTAGGTATTCCAGATGAATTCATCAAGCATGGCACGCAAGAGCAAATGCATGATGAAATGGGTTTAGGATCACAAGGTATACTCAATAATATTAAAAGCTTTATTGCAAAATAAGTTGCTCTTTTCAGTATATTTATTATTTAAGCAAAATCTAGGTTAACCAATAAAAGGAGCTACGGCTCCTTTTTCGTTTTCGTTTTCGTTTTCGTTTTCGTTTTCGACAATTTTAAATTATTTTTCATTCTTTGCATCCAATCATCTTCCTGACGCGTTTACACACCGAGGTTAACTCGTGAGCAAAGCATTCACGCTTTTATGTAATACCAATCGACTTAAATATTTAGCCTTTCTAGCGTGCTAAATAACTTAACACGATTGGTATAAGCAGTTTTAAGCAAACTCATTGTATGTTCACATTTGATGGAATATTTAAGAAGGTACAAACTATGAAAACGTTCAACTCAGGCAAAATTTCTCAATCTATTCAGTCTCGTTCAATGACAAGTAAAATGTGCTTATCTGCGCTTAGTCTAGCAATTTTAATAGGTTTAACGGGTTGTGATGGCGATGATGGCAGCACAGGCCCTGCTGGCATGCAGGGTGAAATGGGCGCCCCAGGTGATAATGGTACAGATGGCGCTGATGGTAATAACGGTGCAAATGGTAATGACGGTGTAGATGGTGCTGATGGCACACCTGGCTTTAATGCCGCAACATTTATTTTAGCGAATAACGGCACTGACAATGCTGGCACCATAGATCTAATTGATCAAAATGCAGCAAAGTTAAAAACATTCAATAGTGGTGCAAATGAAGGTGTTGCGGTTGATAAACTAGGCAACTTAATTCAAGCAAGTGACTTAGGCAATGGGGCTATCAGTACTATTTGCCAAGTGCTAAGTCGTACTGACGGTGGCATGTTTAATACTGATCGTGACCGTACAATTACTGGTACTAATACCACCTTGGTAAATCCTAAAGGTATTCATGTATCAAATAAACGCGGGCTTATATTTGCAGCTGACTTTAATGCAATGCAGATCACTGTTTTTGGTGCAGCTGCTACTGGTGATGCGGCCCCTTTGGCAAGCACAGTAACCGATGCAAAACCATGGGATGTGACATATGACGATAACAACGACCGCTTATATGTAGCACTAACAAATGGTGATGTGGCTGTATATGACAATTATGTAGATGGCGGTTTTATGGCAATGCCAACCCGTACAATCACACCAAGTAATGATGCGGGCGAAAAGATCTCAGTCAATATTCATGGTATCGCATATGATGCTAAAACCAATAAATTAGTACTTTCAGATGTAGGTAGTGCCAGTGATGCAACTGATGGTGCCTTATTTGTGATCAATAATGCATCACTTGCAGATGGTAATACTAGCGTTGCGCGCAGCATTGCAGGCCCAGCAAGTATGCTAGGTAACCCCGTTGATATCAGCTTAACAGGCAGTGAATTACGTGTTGCAGAAAAATCAAACGATGCGGTATTGGTCTTTAGTAATATCTTTTCAGGTGAAAGTGGTGATATTAGCCCCGACAGTGTGACTGCGACTATTAAACCAGAATCTATAACCGAAACTGTAATGCATAGTGAAATGGCGGATATATCAGACAGCTATATGGTTAATGTGCCATTGATGGGTGTTGCTGTAAGTAGCAACCCTGGAGCTGCTGGGCCAACAACAGGACAAATATCCCGTTTAAACGCACCGCTCACTAGCGAGCTTGGCAACTACAACGCCAGCCAAACAATCGAAAGTGTTACCTTTGATAAAGCAGGTAACAGCTATACAACTTTTGATAACAGCACCACTTCTACTGGTGGGATAGTGATATCTAATAAAGTTGCTATGCATCGTGATGGTGAGGTTTTTTCACTCAGCCAAGATTCGATCATCAGTGGGAGTAATACTGGCCTTATCTCGCCAAAAGGCTTGGATGTAGCATCAGACAGCGGCTTAGTTTTTGTTGCCGAAAATAATGCAACAACGCCAGGAATTTTGGTGTTTTCAAGCTGTACAACTGGGGACGCTTCACCACTAATTACACTCACACCAAGTAATAGTGCTCGCCCTTGGGATGTAGACTACGATGTCGCTACAGACAGAGCATTTGTTGCATTAACCAATGGTACAATTGCCGTTTTTGATGAAGTAAAAAGTAAATTGATGGCGGGTATGAGTACAATTACAGGTGAAGACCGCCTTATCACCCCAGCAACTGGCGGCGCTGCATTTTCTGCACCAACTAACATCCATGGTATCGACTACGATCCACTTAGTGATTCGCTAATCGTCTCCGATGTGGGCAGTGCAGCGGACGCAACTGATGGTAAATTATACGTGCTAAGTAATGCAGGAATGAGCTCTGGCTTGAATAATGTCAGTGTTAATATTGCAGGGCCTGCCACCATGCTTGGTAACCCAGTTGATATTATGTTTACTGGTAATCACCTCTATGTGGCCGAGAAATCAAATGGTTTAGTAATGCGCTATGACAATATTTTAACTAGTCCAAGTGGAGATATAGCCGCGAGTTTGAGCTACTCATTCACAGCACCTGAATCAGTCGCTATTTTACCAACTTGGTTAAATCATTAACCTTCAAAGCAGTTTAATTAAACTGACTTTAGTTGGCCTCCCAATGCCTTAACGTCATACGTTAGGGCATTTTTAATACGCCAGTATAAAACGACTAACGCATCCACACTTTAATATCTGCCAGACCATTGGCTTGTAATACGCTAAGCTGTTGTTCAACATTATTAGTTTGCTCAAATTCAAACGCATCCAGCTGTTCATCAAATGTAATATTTGCCACACCATCACCACCGCGCTTTTTAACCTGATGAAGCGCGATATCTGCTAGATTTACAGAGGTTTCCCATCCGATAACTTGCCCACCAAGCAGCGGTAAAGGGTAAAATGAGTAACCAATTGATGCTGTTAAATTAATGCTTTCACCACTTGGTAGCTTGAATGAATGTTCTGCGACAGCTTTACAAAGATCTGATACATACTTATCAATAGCGCTGCGCTTAAAGTCTCGTAGTAAAAGCAAGAATTCATCACCACTCCAGCGTGCGACATAATCAGACCCTTGAGTACGCGAATTTAACAAGGCCGCCATTTGTTGTAAGCAACTATCTCCACCGATAGGTCCATAAGCGTCGTTGATCTTACTGAAACTATCAAAATTGATTACCAATAAAACTAATGATTTACCCTGTGCCTGTAATGATTGTGAGTTACGCTGGAAGTGCTCTATATCTTTCGGCAGTTGATCAAACAAAAAGCGACGACTTCTGAGGCCTGTTAGTTCATCTGAATGGCTGACAAGTTTGAGTTGTGAGTTAACCTGATTCAACTTGTCGTTAGCTTGACGAAGCTCTCCTGTACGCTCTGTAACTAAACTTTCTAAAGCCGCTTGTTTACGACGCTCCTGTTTTCTGAACACCCAAAAAACAAGATAAAACAGTAAAATAACCGTGCTGGTAATTAACAACCTAAAGTAAACCGTTTCATCAAATCGTTTAGGGACAATAAATGAATACTCTGCATTTTTTGCATTTTGCCAACCCTCACCTTGTCGTTTTGCTTCAAGTTGAAACAAAAATGCTCCCGGAGGTAAATTAGTATATATCGCTTCACGACGTGAGTTTGCGTAGCGCCAATCGTCATCTAACCCACTCAGTCGGTAGCGAAATTCAATACTGCTTGGAGCATAATAATCTATTGCCGTGTACTTAATTGTGAAGTCACGTTCGTCTGTATTAAATGAAGGGTTATCTCCTAAAGAAGCAACCGAAACAGAACGCATGCCCGTTGTTACACTTTCTACTTTAGGTCGTAATTTTTTCACTCCAAACAACTCAATGTCTTTTGGAATTTCCACAACTCCTTGCAAACTTGGATACCACATAGAGTTGTTGTGCTCTGCAACTGCATCGTGACCAAGTCCTGTGCAACATTGGCTCGCTTTACCATCTAGTTGACGGTCAAAAGAAGAAATTACCTGTTCAACCTTTAAACTTTCTATGTCGGCACTAAATTGTTCTACCGGCATACGGTAAACACCTTTCATTGTACTGACCCAAATGCGCTTTAATGACGCATCATAACGCAGGCTAAAGATAGATCCGTAAGGCAAACCGTTTGATGCGTCTAACTGGCGCCACTGACCTTGGGTGCTTCTATAGAACAAACCATCATTTAATGAACCAATTAAAATTGCTCCGCCATCCAGGTATAAAATGCTTGTTACATAAGCACTTTCTAATGACGTTTGATCACCCACCTTTTCAATACCGCGGTCGGTAAAGTAATAAGCACCTTTACTGGTACCAATAAGACCAAAATTTTGTTGCTCCAATACATAAGTAATAAATTTACTGCCTAAAAATGCATTGTATGCAAACGGTGTTATGCCGCCATAACTTAAACGGTACATACCCCGGCCAGTGCCCAGCCATAAGCCATCTTTACTTGAGTTGCTAATAGCAAACACGGGGTTATCTCTTAAAGCACGTCCAGGTACAGTAAATAAGGTTTTATTTTCATAAAAGTACACACCTCGACCTGTAGCAATGTATAAACGACCACTATCAAAGTGTAAATCATTTACAACGGCTCGACCGTATTGGTTGCTTGGGATCTGATTGATGAAGTTTTTGTTTAAGTCGAAATAACCAACACCACTTCTATTGGCAACCCACAACTTACCGTCAGGCGCTTTGGTAATTGCCATTACAGCTTCAGTCATTTGGGAAATAGCTGAATGACGCTCTATACGCCCCTCGTGAGCAAGCCATAACCCTTCGCTAAAGCTGGCTAACCAAACGTTATTATCGTTATCACGATACAAGTCAGCGAACCAGATATTTTGATCTAGCTGACTTGGCTCAACCCATTGCCAATCACCTGAATTATCCCTAACCAACAATCGCCCATAGGTTGAAATCCATAATGCACCATCTGAGTCGCTCATAAACTTATAAACAGCAGAGTTATTAGCATTAGGTAATGGGAAAGGACGAAGCTCATCATCTAAATCAAGAAAGTATGCACCCAACTCAGAAGCAAGATAGAGGTTTCCTTCAAGAAAGGTTAGGTCATGAATAATTGTTTGTGCAACACGCTCCGGTAACGATACTTTTGCGGTTAGCTCTAATCGTAACTTTGCAAAGTCAGATGAGGAGTTAGTCAAACGTAATAGCTGTCTTTCATTAACAAGCCAAATACCCTCAGGTGATAAAGCTAATTGACTTACCGTGCCTGTAATTTGTTTTACAGAACTGGCTTTCACTGTGTTATTCGATGTATTAGTATTTAATTTGAGGTCTATTTGATTGCGAGGAACAAAATACAAACCATTTGCTGCAATCCAAATACTACCGCGAGAATCTTCAATAACATCACGAACAGGGCCTTTAACTATGTACTCTTGAGCGGCCATTGTTTGTGGATCAACAACGACAATACCTTTTTTTGTGCCTACCCATAAATACCCCTCACTATCGATGATAAGTTTATTAATACCGTTACTCGGTAAAAAAGGGGTATTTAGCGTATTATAATTTGTGAAAGTATTACCATCAAAACGGCTAAGGCCAAACTGAGTGCCTAGCCACATATAGCCTTGTTCATCTTGAACGACGCTTTTTAATGATTGCGAAGGTAAACCGTTCTTTATATTCCACTGTTTAACAACATAATCAGTAATTGACGCACTGCTTGGTAAACTGCAAAACAATAAAATATAAACCAATAAAAACCGCATCATAACGTCAATACCTCGTTGAAAAACTAAGGTTAAAAAGGTAAATAACCCATTTTGAATAGAGCTTGTAAACAAATTAGTGAGAATATTCCCGCTAAAACATCATCTGCCATAATCCCTATACCACCATGTAGGCGCTTATCTAATATACGGATTGGGCCTGGTTTAGCAATATCAAAAAAGCGAAATAACAAGAACCCAACTAACAGTGATTGCCAGCTTAACGCCGCACCAATCATTGTTATATAAAAGCCAGCAACCTCATCCCACACAATTGCAGGGTGATCATGTACACCCAAATCATCGGCTGTTTTACCACAAGCCCAAACACCAAATATACTAATAACTACAGCAAATACAATTTGTAGCCAGAGCGGGTAATGCATGGTAATAAAAATAAATGGTAAAGCGGCAAATGTGCCAAAAGTGCCAGGTGCTTTAGGCGCTAAACCCAAGCCAAAGCCCAGACCAAAAAATTGGTGTGGGCGCTTTAAGTTAAATTTTGAGGGGTTATTCAAACCGGCTCCTTGGAGAAATGTTCAAAGCCGGTGTCATGAAAATCGAGCTTTTCACCATCAAGCGATAGCTCAATTTGTCCTTCACCACTTTTTATCTGACCGATACAGGTCGCTTCTACGCCATATTGGCGTAATTTAAGTTCCAACATACTCTTATTATCATCAGGCACAGTAAACAATAACTCATAGTCATCGCCATAATTGAGAATAAAAGGTAACTGCTGAGATTTATCTAATGTGTCTTGCATTGCATCAGATGTTGGCACTTTTTCAACATGGATTTGAGCACTGACTTGTGACATAGCCAAAATATGACCTAGATCTGCAAGTAAACCATCAGAAACATCAATAGCAGATGATGCCAAACCTCTAAGAACTTGGCCTGCCGCAACCCGAGGAGCAGGATAATCAAAGCGCTGATTCACATAGCGAAGGTGCTCTGGAGCAATTTTAAATTCTTGCTTGCGAGACTCAATAGCAAGACCTGCATCTCCCAATGGTCCAGTAACATAAATCCAATCACCTACTTTTGCACCACCTCGTCGCAGAGCTTTGCCTTCAGGGACAGTGCCTTTAGCACAAATAGTGATTGTTAATGGGCCTTGAGTTGTATCACCACCAATGATTTGCACATTATAGTACTCTGCAATTTCATGCATTCCCTCAGTGAACTCTTCAAGCCATTCAACATCTATATTAGGTAACGTCAGAGCAACTGATACCCAAGTAGGCTCAGCACCCATTGCAGCTAAATCACTTAAATTTACAGCTAATACACGATGCCCTAAAGCACGAGGTGAAATGTCATCAAAAAAATGGACGCCTGCCACAAGTGTGTCTGTGGTGACTGCTAATTGGCAGTTCGCAGGGACAGTTACTAAAGCACAATCATCACCAATACCAAGGTTTACATCGCGGCGAGTTACTCCACGCCCCTTAAAGTAACGATTTATTAATTCAAATTCCTTCATACACAAAAAAGCCGGCCTATGCCGGCTCTCCTTTTTGCAGTAAAATTACTTACGTAATTCTTTAACTGCTTTATCAAGTACACCATTTACAAATTTATGGCTGTCTTCAGCGCCAAATATTTTAGCAAGCTCAATGCCTTCATTGATTGCTACTTTGTAAGGTACATCTTCACGGAACTTCAGCTCATAAGCGCTCAGACGTAAAATCGCCTTTTCAACCATATCTAACTCATCAAAAGGACGTGTTAAATGAGGAGATACAGCTTCGTCAAGTTGCGTCTTATTTACAGCAACGCCACGAGCGAGATCTTTAAAATATTCAACGTCGATTTTAGTCACGTCGTTTTCGATCAACATTTGTTGTTCGATATCGGCAATTGCATTGCCACTTAGTTGCCAAGAATAAACGGCTTGAAGTGCTAAGATACGTGCTTTACGTCTTGCTGCTGGTTTCACAAAAATTCCTTAAACTTAAATTTTATCTAACACATTAACCATTTCAAGTGCACCTAAAGCAGCTTCGCCACCTTTGTTGCCCATCTTGGTGCCAGCGCGTTCAATCGCTTGCTCAATGCTTTCTGTGGTTAATACGCCAAATGCAACCGGGATATCATACTCAAGCGACACTTGCGCCAAGCCTTTATTTGATTCGCCAGCAACGAGGTCAAAGTGTGGTGTACCACCTCTGATCACAACGCCTAAAGCGATGATTGCATCATACTCTTTCTTTGCCGCAACGCGTTTTGCTGCCAAAGGTAACTCAACCGCACCTGGTACATAAATAACAGTGATATCATCTTCAGATACACCACCAGTACGCTTTAGTTCATCAACAGCACCTGCTAAAAGGCTGCTACCAATAAAATCATTAAAGCGAGAAATGACAATGGCAAATTTCTTGCCCGGAGCGTATTTATTACCTTCGATAATTTTCATTCGATAACCCTAAAAATAAGTTTAAGCGATTGCGCAAAAATTGCTGCGCATCATAGCACAAAAATAAAAAAATAGCCTAGCTTATTGCGGCTCTACGTAGTCAACCACTTCAAGGTGAAAACCAGAAAGTGCGTGATACTTTTTAGGTCGACTCATAAGGCGCATTTTCTCAATACCTAGATCCGCTAAAATTTGTGAGCCCACACCAACGGTACGTGATGTGCCTTGAAATTTACGATGACTCACATTTTCGCCCGCATCTTCAGCGGCAAATGCTTTAACTGTCGCCTCTAACTCTTCTGTATGCTCTTGCTTTCCTAAGATCACAAGTGCGCCTTGGTGCTGTGCAATGTAGGCCATTGCTTCAGACAAGCCCCAGCTTCTGTCGGCACTACGATCTGATAGTAAAATATCGTTGAATGTGCTTTGTAAGTGAACACGTACTAACGTTGGTTCATCAGCTTTAATCTCACCATTTAATAATGCGTAGTGCAGTTGGCCATCAATGGTGTCTTTATACGTTACTAGGTCAAACTCACCATGCTGAGTGGGTAACTTACACTTAGCAACCTGCTCAATAGTGGTTTCGTTTATGTTGCGATACTCAATTAAATCCGCAATAGTACCAATCTTAATATTGTGCTCTTTAGCAAATATTTCTAAATCAGGACGACGGGCCATTGTGCCATCTGCATTGAGGATTTCTACGATTACAGAAGACGGCTCAAGGCCTGCTAAACGTGCTAAATCACATCCAGCTTCAGTATGGCCAGCACGCGTTAGTACGCCACCTGGTTGGGCCATAATTGGGAAAATATGCCCAGGCTGAACAATATCTGATGGTTCAGCGCCTTTTGCAATGGCAGCTTGTACTGTACGTGCGCGATCGGCAGCAGAAATACCGGTTGTTACGCCTTTCGATGCTTCAATCGACATAGTGAAATTAGTAGAAAATGCAGCACCGTTGTTTTTAACCATTAACGGCAAGTCAAGCTGTTCACAGCGTTCTTGGGTCATAGTTAAACAGATAAGGCCGCGGCCATGAGTAGCCATAAAGTTAATTGCTTCAGCACTAATATGCTCAGCAGCAATAATTAAATCACCTTCATTTTCTCTGTCTTCGTCATCCATTAAAATAACCATTTTACCGGCTTTAATGTCATCAATAATTTCTTGCGCGCTGTGTAAATTCATAGTCTACTCATAATTAATTTGTGGAGTTTATTTTATAAAACCAGCTTGAGCTAATAAGCTCATTGAAATATCTGAGCTTGCTGGTTGCTCTGCACCTTTGATCAAACGCTCAAGGTAACGGGCTATTTGGTCAACTTCTAAGTTTACTGAAGTGCCAACTTTAAAGTCAGCAATCGTGGTTTGTTCTGATGTGTGAGGCACGATGGTGAGTTTGAATTTATTATCTTCAACCGCATTTACGGTTAAACTAATACCATCTACACATACTGAACCTTTGTATGGAATGTACTTCATCAACGCCGCATCGGTCGATAACCAATATTCAGTTGCGCGTGCGTTAGCTGTGATTGCGGTAATTGTTGCCATACCATCAACATGACCTGACACTAAATGCCCACCTAATCGCGATACTGGCTGCATTGCTTTTTCAAGGTTAACTTTTTGCCCTTGTTTGTAATGTGCAAATCCCGTCAAATCAATTGTTTCATTTGATAAATCAGCACTAAACCCATCATCATGCTTAGCAACAACGGTTAAGCAAACACCATTAGTGGCGATGCTATCACCTAGTTTTACATCTGCCATATTCAAATCATGGCTTTGAATACGAATAGCCAAATCACCTTGAGTTTTGCGCAAATCACTTATAATGCCTGTTGCTTCAATAATACCAGTGAACATAAAGTTTACTCTCAAAAATAAATTAAGACGATTTGGTGGCCGCCACACTAGCTGTGATACGAATATCACCGCCAATTAGCGTACAGTCACTAATTGTTAGGTTAATAGTATCTTGCATACTGGTTAGAGTTGCAAAGTTTAGTAAGCTTTTTGCATCATTTCCTAGTAGTTTAGGTGCAACATACACGATAAATTCATCAATTAAATTTTGCTGTGCCATCTCACCGGCCAATGTCGCGCCGGCTTCAAGCCATACTGTATTTATTTGTCTTTTAGCTAAAATTTGCAATGCAGCGAGTAAATCTACTTTTTGAGATTTTTCGGGCACTTCAACATGGCTAACGTAATGAGGCCATTGAATCGATTTATCAAGCTTAGTCGTAAGAATAATGATCTCGCTTTCAATACTGAATAAAGCAAGATCAGGTGTTAAACGGTTTTGAGAGTCAATAATAACGCGTATTGGTTGGCGAAGAGGTAAATTTGTTGGTAACGCTTGAGGCAGCTCATTAATACGTACATTGAGCTTAGCATCGTCAATTAATACTGTATCTGCACCCGTTAAAATGGCACAACTTTGCGCTCTAAATAACTGCACATCTTGGCGAGCTTGTGTACCAGTAATCCATTTACTTTGGCCATTTTTTAGGGCTGTTTTACCATCTAAACTAGCAGCCATTTTACATGTTACAAAGGGTAAGCCTTGTTCCATACGCTTTAAAAAGCCCCTGTTTAACAATCGAGCCTGTTGCTCAAGTAATCCTGAGGCAACTTCGATGCCGGCACTCGCTAATATTGCCAATCCCTTTCCTGCTACCTGAGGATTTGGGTCAACCATAGCAGCAATTACCTTACTGACGCCGACTTCTTTTAATGCTTGAGCGCAAGGCGGGGTTTTACCAAAGTGGCTACAGGGTTCAAGGGTCACATAGGCCGTAGCCCCTCTCGCTTTTTCACCGGCTATAGCAAGGGCGTTTACTTCAGCATGCCCTTGGCCCGCAACCTGATGAAAACCTTCACCTATCACTACATTGTCTTTAACTAATACACAGCCTACATTAGGGTTGGGTGTTGTGGTAAATCGACCTAAACTAGCTAATTCTATGGCACGAGCCATATAGTGATGATCTTGCTCAGTGAACATTTGAGCGCTCATACTACTCCCCTAAGCGTGCTATTTCTTCACCAAACTCTCGGATATCTTCGAATGAACGATAAACCGAAGCAAACCGAACATAGGCCACTTTATCGAGTTTTTTTAATGACTCCATGATGCATTCGCCAACGAGATGACTGGAGATCTCTCGTTCACCGGTCGCACGCAATTGAGATTTGATAATGTTTACCACCTCATCAACTTGCTCGGTGCTTACTGGGCGTTTTTCTAAGGCACGGTGTAAACCGTTAAGGAGTTTGTCTTCGTTGAAAGGTTCGCGACTGCCATCTTGTTTAATAACTCGCGGCATAACCAACTCAGCACCTTCAAAAGTGGTAAAACGCTCATGGCATTCGTTACATTCACGACGGCGTCTTACTTGATGACCACCACCAACTAAACGCGAATCAATTACCTTGGTATCTTTCTCAGAGCAAAAAGGGCAATGCATATAGTGTAAATTCCATAACTAAAAACAAAAAGGCCGCTCTAGGGCGGCCTTTATGATAGCAAAAAACATTGCTGTTGTTATCTAAATTACTGTGATTAAGCGTACACAGGTAATTTTTTACAGATAGCTTGTACTTTCTCTTTTACTTGTACTTGTACTGACTCATCGTTAATGTTGTCTAAAACATCACAAATCCAGCCTGCTAGCTCTTTTGACTCAGCTTCTTTAAAGCCACGACGCGTGATTGCAGGTGAGCCAATACGTAAACCAGACGTAACGAACGGAGAACGTGGATCATTTGGTACTGAATTTTTGTTTACTGTGATATTCGCATTACCTAATGCTGCATCAGCATCTTTACCAGTGATGTCTTTATCGATTAGATCAAGTAAGAACAAGTGGTTTTCAGTTTTGTCAGAAACGATTTTATAGCCGCGCTCTTGCATTACCGCAACCATTGCTTGTGCGTTTTTAACAACCTGTGTTTGGTATTCTTTAAACTCAGGTTGTAGTGCTTCTTTAAATGCCACTGCTTTTGCAGCAATAATGTGGCATAAAGGACCACCTTGGCCACCTGGGAATACAGCGCTGTTAAGCTTTTTATAAATAGCTTCGTCGCCACATGCTGAAATAATTAAACCACCACGAGGACCAGCAAGTGTTTTATGTGTTGTTGTAGTAACAACGTGTGCATGTGGTACTGGGTTAGGATAAACACCCGCCGCGATAAGACCTGCAACGTGAGCCATATCAACAAATAAGTAAGCACCTACTTTATCTGCAATTTCACGGAATTTAGCCCAATCAACAATACCTGAGTATGCTGAGAAACCACCGATGATCATTTTTGGCTTATGCTCAAGCGCTAAAGCTTCAACTTGTGCGTAATCAATTTCGCCTGTTACTTCATCAAGCCCGTATTGAATCGCATTATAAAGTTTACCAGAGAAGCTTACGTGAGAACCGTGAGTTAAGTGACCACCATGAGCTAAGCTCATACCTAGCACTGTATCGCCAGCTTCTAAAAGCGCTAAAAAAACGGCCGCATTAGCTTGTGAACCAGCATGTGGCTGAACGTTTGCGTATTCAGAACCAAACAACTCATTAGCACGGTCGATAGCCAATTGCTCAACTACGTCTACATGCTCACAACCACCGTAATAACGTTTGCCAGGGTAGCCTTCTGCATACTTATTTGTAAGCTGCGATCCCTGTGCTTCTAATACGCGTGGGCTACAGTAGTTTTCAGATGCAATAAGCTCAATGTGTTCTTCTTGACGAGCAGTCTCTTTATTGATTGCTGCAAATAACTCTGGATCGAAATCCGAAATATTCATGCTACGTTCTAACATGGGGGCTCCTAGGGCAACGTGTATGGTATTTTGAAGGCTGAATTATACGCTGAAAACGTCAATTTGCCTATGGTCTAAAGATGAACATATTTAAACAGGGATTGAATTTAATTCACAGTGTTTTTGTAATGATATTTTTTTATAGAAGCATAAGTATTATTAATAAACATACCACCTAAGCATTTACAATTATAATATACAATCACATTGCATACGTTTCTATTTAAACAACAATTTAATGAAATGTGATCAAGGATGATACTTTAACCGCTATGCTCGCAAAACCTATATACGAATCGATTCCCTATTTTTACTTCACCTTTGGTGCAAGCTGCTTACTTATCGCAAGCTCTATTATCCCAACCATGATTGGTATTCTAGTGTTTTTAAATGGGGCTAACATTTGGCGATTACGCTCTAACGCTCGACGGGTTGATCACAAAGTTAATCGCAAAAAAGTAAAGAAATACTATTATTACTATGAGTTTAAACCCTTTCTTTTATTAACTTGCGCACTACTTTTGATTAGGTGGGCTCCTTATCAAATAGTGACAATTGCAGGTTTAATACTGTGTTTAATCGCGATGCTGATAATATTGCTGAGAGTATTAAACAGGCGCTCACGCTCAATAGTGTGATTAACAACTTCACTAGTAAGAGTATTTTAATTACGGCTCAGCTTAGAGTGCAACAGCATTGCTCATCTCGCTGCTGTTGCACTTTAGGTCTAACCTAGCTTTTCTAAGATAATGTTTCGTAACTCTTCATAATCATCTTTAATTTCTTGTGCTAAACACGGCTTAGCAAGGGCATCTGCAAGTGGTTTTGGCATATCAAGTTCAATTTCTAAAATCTCTTCTACGCTTTCTTTAAACTTAGCCGGATGTGCGGTTGCTAAAAAGATACCGGCACTCCCTGGCGCTAAATCAGCTTTTAAGCCTTGATAAGCAATCGCCGTGTGTGGCTCTGCAACATACCCTTTTGTTTGAATTGCTTTCATTACTGCTTGGGTGTCATTTTCGTCAACACTGGTTGAATAAAAGTTATCATAACTAAACCAGTTGTTATCAAGCATGGTTTGCACGCGAGGCCAGTTATTAGGTTTACTCACGTCCATTGCGTTTGAAAGTGACTCGATAGTTATATTAGGTGCCCAGTTTTTATCTGCAATAAAACGCGGCACAGTATCATTTTGATTGGTTGTGGCGCTTAGTTTAGCAACGGGTAAGCCTATCACAGCACCAATCATTGCAGCACATACGTTACCAAAGTTACCACTTGGCACTGAAACATGCGCCGTTGCACGTTTTTCTTTTGGTAGCTGTGCGATGGCCTCAAAGTAATAGCATACTTGTGCCACTAAACGGCTAATATTGATTGAGTTCGCCGAGTTCAAGCCTAAGCGTGTTTTTACTTCATCATCTAAAAAGGCATTTTTTACCATGCTTTGGCAATCATCAAAACTGCCCTCTACTGCATAGCAATGAATGTTATTGCCAAGAGTAGTAAAGAGCTTTTGCTGAGCCAGTGATATTTTGCCTTTAGGGTATAAAATGACCACATCGATATTGGGCTTATTATAAAAAGCATGTGCCACAGCTGCGCCAGTATCTCCTGAGGTCGCAGTTAAAATAGTCGTTTTTTCGCCTTGGCTAAACTGCGCCAAGCACTCCGCCATAAAACGCCCGCCAAAGTCTTTAAACGCAAGAGTTGGACCATGAAACAGCTCTAGGCAATAAATGTTCTCTTCTACTTCCACTAATTTAACCGGGAAGTTAAACGCATTTTGCACCATTTGTGCCACGGTATCTGCCGGGAGCTCATCGCCAATCAGGTGAGATAAAATAGCCGAGCTACGGCTGACAAAATCCATATCAAGCAAGGCATCAATATCTGCCATAGGTGCTAACGATTCAGGAAAAAACACCCCTTGATTACGCCCTAAGCCTGTTTTAACCGCTTCAATAAATGATACTTTTTGCGTGTCGTCTTTTAAATTATGTAATTGCATTATTAATTCCTTAAATTCTTATAGCTGACGCGTGCCGGCGTTATCAAGCTTACAGATATAGCAAAAGCCTTGTTCGTTAATATAATTGCTTTGTAACCATTGCTCGCACTGTTTTGCCGCTTCAAGCGTTTTACACACAGTAAATAACGTAGGTCCTGCTCCTGAAATACTGACAATTTCAGCACCTAACTCAGGCAAAGCAGCTTTAGCTTCGCTAAACCCAGCAATAAGCGGTGCACGATGTGGTTCGGCTATTTCATCATTCATAATTGATAGAGCGTCATCAAAGCGACTCGTGAGCAGTAGCGTGCTAAACGCCGATAAACGCTGGGCAAATTCTACACTCGCATGCATGCTTATCTGCGTAGGTAACACCGAACGCGCCTTGGCTGTATTGAGTGAAAAACCAGGAAAAGCCGCCACGTAATACCAGCTATCATCCACAGGTAAACTAATCGATTTATCCGGGATTAGATCGCCCGTTAACTGCAAACCCCCTAAGTAACATGGAGTAATGTTGTCATAATGACGACCGCCACTGACAATGGCTTCAAAGTCAGCCATTAACTCAATGAGTGCAACTTGACTAAGCTTTGTATCAGCAAACTTATCAAGCGCTGCAAATGTGGCAACTACTGAGCAAGCACTTGATCCTAACCCTGAGCCAATCGGTAAGTTCTTTTTCAGTTCAAGCTTAACCGTAGGCATATTAGGTGCAACATGTTCACGAAAATGCACCAAACATTGATACGCTAAATTTTCACTGGCGTCACTGGGGAGCTTATGGGCATAGTCACCAGAGCAAATAAACTCATCAGCTGGCGCTGAACTAACAGCCACTACATCACCCAATAAAGTGCCATCAATCGGCGCAAGTGCTGCACCTAAGGCATCAAACCCTACCGCAAAGTTACCAATAGAAGCTGGCGCGTATACTTCAATCATAGCCCTCTCCTAACGCGACAATGTTTTTAAGATATCAGCGAATACACCCGCAGCGGTTACAGCAGAGCCTGCACCATAACCACGAATTACAAATGGGCGCGGTTGGTAGTACTCACTCAAAATTGCTAATGCGTTTTCACCATCACGGATAACACTCAATGCGTGGCTAGAGTCAACAGCCTCAATACCTACTTTGCAGTGACCTTGTTTGATTGTGCCAACATAACGTAGCACTTTGCCTTCACTCGCAGCACTTTGAATACGGTCATTAAAGGCAGCATCTAAGCTAGGCAACTTAGTCATAAAGTCATCAACACTGTCATCTTGTGCAAACCCTTCTGGTAGCACAGATTCTACTTCGATATCACTAAGCTCTAATTTTAACCCAGCCTCGCGAGCAATGATTAATAGTTTACGTGCAACATCAGTGCCCGATAAGTCATCACGCGGATCTGGCTCAGTAAAACCGCTTTCTTTTGCTTTTACTGTGGCCTCTGATAGTGACAAACCATCTTCTAAGGCACCGAACATATACGACAACGAACCCGATAAAATACCGCTGAACTCAAGTAGCTCATCACCTGCACCAAATAGCGACTGCAAGTTATCAATAACCGGAAGGCCTGCGCCTACGTTGGTTTCATATAAAAACTTACGGTTATTTTTTTGCGTTGCACTAATTAAATCTTGGTAATAAGTATACGAGCTGGTTGTGGCTTTTTTATTGGCCGCAACTACGTGGAAACCAGCATTTAAAAAGTCAACGTATTGCGCAGCTAATGCATCCGAAGATGTACAATCAACCAGCACCGGATTGATTAAATGATTTTGTTTTACAAATTGTTCAACCAGCTTCAAATCAAAAGCCTGCTCTGATTCTGCAAGCTTTTGCTGCCAATCAGCAAATGCAATGCCTTCGCTGTCTAAATGAAGTTGACGAGAGTTAGCAACGCCATATAAGTTAAGTTTAATGTTACGTTTTTCAAGCCACGCTTGCTGACGCTCTAACTGCTGAATTAGCTCTTGCCCAACTAAGCCACAACCCAGTAAAAATACATCAATTGATGGGACATGAGTAAAGAAGTTTTCGTGGCATACTTTAACTGCATCGTTACACAATTCACCGTCAATAACTGCTGAAATAGCACTTTCAGTCGAATCTTGTGCAATTGCAACAATGTTTACCTGTGCTTGCGCTAAAGAGGCAAAAAACTTAGCAGCTAAACCTTTGTGTGCGCGCATGTTGTCACCAACGAGCGTAACAATCGCTAAATTACGCTGTACTTGTACTGGTTCAATTAAGCCCGCTTGCGACTCTAGTTCAAAAGCCGTTTGTAAAGCTTCAAGTGCAAGAGCTAAATCTGATTCATGAACACAAAAGCTGATACTAAATTCACACGACGATTGCGTGATTAACACGATAGACACGTTATCATGGGCAAGTGCATTAAATACCTTTGATGCCATACCTACTTTACCTTTCATGCCAGGGCCCGACACCGTTAACATAGCAAGATCTTGTAAGCTAGACAGCGCTTTTACCGGTTCATCTGATGAGTAATCATTACCAATTAATGAGCCTTGCGCCTCTGGGTTATGCGTATTTTTAATTTCACATGGCACGCCCGCTTTAGCGCACGGTAAAATGGTTTTCGGGTGAAGTACTTTGGCACCAAAATACGACAGCTCCATCGCTTCTTTATAAGATAAGAAATCGACCTTAGTTGCCTTTTTAATATAGCGAGGATCGGCATTATAAACGCCATCTACATCAGTCCAGATTTGGCACACATCGGCTTCTAAACACGCTGCTGCAATTGCCGCAGAGTAATCAGAGCCATTACGGCCAAGTGTTGTTAGCTCACCTTGTTCATTGCTTGCCGTAAAGCCAGGCATGATATAAATACTGGCAGGGCTTTCTTTTAACGCCGCTTGAAAACGAACCTTACTTGCAGCTAAGTCAGCTTCAGCATCAATATGACCACCTGTAGAAGCGATACAAGCTGTTGCTTCTAAATAACGTGCACTGTGCGAGCCCAATAAACACTGCATTAGTGACACACTCACACGCTCACCAAAACTAATAACATACGCACGCACTTGATCAGGGCAACATTTAATAAGTTTTACGCCTGCCAGTTTATTGCTTAATTCATCAAGATCAGGCCAGTTCTCGACTTGACCAAAATCGGCTTCTACCGCACTTTTTAAACTTTCACAACGCTTTGTTAAAGCTTGCCATTGGTCGCTGTAATCAAGCCCTTGCTCTGCACTACTTGCCAGTGCAACTAAAGAGTCTGTCATTCCGCCTGGTGCTGACAGCACCAATAACATTTCATCTTTTAACTGTGCTTTAACCAACTGAGCTACCTGTTGTAAACACGCAAAGTCGGCGAGCGATGACCCACCAAATTTTAATACTCGCATTTTTTATGTTTCCTCATCCCATAAAACGAAAAAAGGCCTGTGTTCTTAGTGAACACAGGCCTTTAAATTTGTTGCACCGACCTATGCCACTATCCAGTAAGAATGGTGGTTGTAATAATAATGGTCAGTACGTGATTATTTGTTTTCATAGCCTTTAGACTGCACTAAAGGAGGCTATACTGTCAACCCTACATAAAAAGATAAATTATGTCTTTTGGTTATATTAAGAACTATCTAATACCAAATTTATGCAAAACTTCTTTCAACCTTGGTTTATCTATTGGCTTGTGAATAAAGTCAATCGCCCCCAATTGAGTGACGCGTAGCTTCATTTTTTCTTGAATATCGGCTGAAATAACTAATACAAAACACTCAATTTTTTGTGCTTTTATAGCTTCTAATACCTGCACGCCATCTACTTCAGGCATGGTTAAATCAAGACACAGTAGGTCAAAGCTCTGGGTCTTCATAAATTCAAGTGCTTCTTTACCGTTTTTAGCCTGCTTGATATCTGCATCAATACATTCATTTAAACAGCGCACTACTTGCTTACGTGCTACAGTTGAGTCGTCACAGACTAATACAGAAAAATTCATACCTTTAACTACTAGTTTAAGAATAAAAAAGTTAATAAGTGGATCATACACTCATTGCGTTTTGACAAGTGATTATAGATTTTATATCACAAATAATAAAATGAGATAAGCTTAAGTTTTTGCTAAAAAAAGAAAATTTCCTTACTTTGTTGCTTAATAAACAATTCTTTTATTTATTTTTATACGTTTATTAGCTAACTTTAGTAAAAGCAAAACGTAATTCAATTGCCACCAAGGAGCTATGGACAATCCATGCTACAAAAAAGTCTCTCAAAAAAGCTATTGACCAGCGTATTATCTGTCTACTTTTTACTTACATTTGTCGTCACTTGCGGCCAAGTAATTGCTGAATATATCAATACTAAAGATTACATTCGCAACGAGCTAACTACGTTACAAAAAACTTTTAGCCGTAGTTTAACTCGCGCAATTTGGGAGTTAAACACAAAGCAAACCATCACAACAGCTGAAGGGCTGCTTGCGATCCCAATGATTGAGGGCATTATTGTACGCGATGATAGCGGTGAAATAATTTCACAACTAGGCCGCTCATTAGATATACGAGAACTATACAGCCAGCAGCTTGTTCAAGAAGAGGCCATTATTGAAGATACGCCTTCAGGTTTATTTGGTTACACTTTCCCCTTAATTTTTGAATTCTCAGGACGCGCCACTCAAGTAGGTGACGTGACTCTTTTCTCAAGTAGAGAAGTTGTCTTTAGCCGAATTATGATCTCAATTTACTTTTTAATAGGTAATGCGATGATCAAAACCACATTTTTGATCATTCTATTTTTAATGGCCTTTAGGAAGCTTTTGACCGATCCTCTTGCTCAATTAACAGAGCAAATAGAAGATTTAGAACTGAACGATATTGAAGGACAACACATCAATATTGAAACAACTGAACATAACGAATTAAAAGTTATGGAGCAGTCTTTCAATACATTGATAGATAAAGTAGTGCAATACCGTAAAGAACTTGAGCACACTCAAAAAGAACTTATTATCAGTAATGAAAAGCTTGACCAACAAAATCTACAATTAGAGCAGGAAGTGGCACGAAAAACCTCTAATTTGAGCCAAGCAATGATGGACTTACAGCAGCAAAAGTATGAGCTTGAAAAACAAAAGCTAACATTGACTGAAGAAGTTGATTTACGCCGTCATACAGAGCAAGAACTCCTTACTAAGCAAACTCAGCTACAACGCTATGTTGACGAGTTAAACATTGCTCAGGAGCGCTTAGTTAGTTCGGAAAAGATGGCTGCATTGGGTGGCTTAGTCGCAGGTATTACTCACGATATCAATACACCAGTAGGAATAGGTGTTACAGCTACGTCGTTTTTACAAGAGCGATTAGTGCAAATCGAAGCTGCATATAAAGACAAAACACTCTCGCCAAAAGCGCTAGAAGAGTTTATTAATGACGCTAAACAAAGCACCAGCTTATTAACCAGCAACCTTGATAGAGCGTCAGAGCTTGTCGCTAGCTTTAAGCAAATAGCTGTTGACCAAGCAAGTGAAGCAGTGCGTACTATTAATTTTAAGGAATATCTCGGTGAAGTAATTCGCTCATTACACCCTAAGATTAAAAATACTAGCCACCACATAAATTTAGATTGCCCTGAAGAGCTAACACTGAACTTACCCGCAGGAGCTATTAGCCAGATTTTCACTAATTTGATCATGAATTCATTGATTCACGGTTTTGATGGATTAGAAAATGGCATTATTGATATCATAATCAAAGATGATGATGATTACGTTGTTATTGATTTTAAAGACAACGGTAATGGCGTGAGCGAGCAACAACTAGAAAAACTATTTGACCCATTTTTTACCACCAAACGTGACCAAGGCGGAAGTGGTTTAGGTACGCACATTACATTTAATTTAGTTAAGCAAACATTAAGTGGCGATATCGACGTAACAAGCTCGCCGGGTAATGGTCTCCACTACCATATTAGCTTTCCTAAAGACATGCCAAAGCCACTTTCTATCTTCAATAATTAACGGCATTTTAAGTTTAGGTTAATGCTTGGCTTAATTGCTGAGCATTAACTAAATCAGCCGTTCCAGCATCCGGTTTTTATTGCTATGATTGAGCAAATTTACCAAATGGATCAATTCCCCTATGTGGTTTAGTAACCTAATTTGTTACCGCTTTAAACAAGACGTTTCATACACTCAAGAAGACTTTGATAATGCCCTAGAGCAAGATGTTTTTCGCCCTTGCGGCAGTCAAGACTTAAGCACGTTTGGCTGGACCAAAGCCTTTGGTAAACACGGTGAATCACTTTCACACTTTTCTCAAAAAAGTATCTTAGTGTGCGCAAAACGTGAAGAAAAAGTTTTACCCGCTGCCGTTGTAAATGAAATGGTTGCTGAGAAAATTGAGCAGATTGAAGCTGAAGAAAATCGCCCAGTAAAGAAAAAAGAAAAAGATGAGCTTAAAGAAAACATTCTTCACACTTTGTTACCTCAAGCTTTTAAAAAATCGAGCTTACAATTTGCTTTTATCGATCAAGAAAACGGCTGGGTCGTGGTAAATAGTGGTAGTTTCAACAAAGCAGAAGAACTATTAGCACTATTACGTAAATCACTGGGCACTTTACCAGTTGTTCCTGCGTTTGCAAATTATGACTTAGACGTGTTTTTAACTGACTGGCTAACCAACTTTAGTACTCCTGAAGGGTTTGCAATTGGTTCTGATGCAGAACTTGAAGAAGCGGACGACAGTGGCGCACAAGTAAAACTTAAAGGCCATGATCTTGCCTGTGACGAAGTTAAATCACACCTTGAAAGTGGTAAGCGAGTGACTAAGCTAGCCCTTGATTGGCAAGAACGTCTTAAGTTTATGTTACAAAACGACGGGTCAATCAAACGATTGAGTTACTCAGAGACACTCAAAGAAGAAAATGCTGATATTCCTAAAGAAGATATGCTGATTAAGCTTGATGCTGATTTTATTTTAGCTTCTGAAGAAATAAAGCAAATGTTAGAAGAGCTAACGTCGGGTTTAGGCGATGCTGACGATCTAGCTTAACCCTAAAAAATAAGCGCCTATGTGGCGCTTATCAATCTAGGTAAAGCTTTAACTAGCTAAAAACAGCTTTCACATCATCTAACATTTCATTGTATTCATCAGTAGTAAACACATCTAAAGACGAGATAGTGCCCTTATCGATATACATCTGTAAAGCAGCTGACTTATCAGAAACTTGAAGAATACCTTCCATAATTGCACCAATACGAATGAAATCAACATAGCAAATATGCTCAGGACGATAATTTGGATTTGCCCAACTCTCAGCTACTTCCACAAATTCATCAGTAAACTCCCAAGCGCGCATAATAGCCCCACCTACTTTTCCACTCAGTTTTTGAATTGCATGAGCTAAAAAGCTTGGATTTGCAAACACCTCAGGATGACGCTCAGCCTCAGTTAAAATAGGTAAAACACCGATATTATAAACAAGGGCTGCTAAGGTAATTGTGTCTCGATTTAATGAGGTTTGCTTGTTCTCTTTTAAGAAGAACTCCATAAGCGTAATAGAGTGGCATGCCACCTTAAGCGTTTTTTGCCATGCTTTATCCATATAGCCTTTGATTAGCTCGTTTTGAGAAACAAAGAGTTGTTCCATCGCCATAGCGGTTGCAATATTCTTGATTTGCCTTAAGCCGATACGCGTTACTGCTTGGTTTAAATTAGATACTTTAACTGAGCGCCCCATAAATGCACTGTTTGCCACTTTGATCATGCGAGCAGCTAGTGCCGGATCATGAGATATTACATCAGCCATCTGCATTAAGTTTACATCTGGGTCATCTGCCGCTTGGCGAACGCGAATCGCAATTTCAGGTAATGTAGGTAACACGAGAGTGTCATTATTAATTCGGTCAACCAAAATGGTTAATAGTGCGTTTTCTGTTGACATAAATGTGTCATCCTTTGTTATTAGCTTGCTGAAAAAGCCAAACTATGGAACTTTTATTTGTTATACCCACAGTATTGTCTAAGTTCTCGCTAAAGTTAAGGAAATTACTGAAATTATCTCGCTTTATTTTATAACTAAGCTCACTTTGTCCAGTCTGTTTATAAAATTGCAGTAAACTTGCTATTTGCGCTTAAGGTTTGCTTTAATGCGTTATTCAAGCAAAGCTAGTAACCCAAAGTGACTGGCTATTAACTTCTCTTTTAACAGGCAATAAAATGACTCTTAACCAAATTAGCAAAGCACTCGTTTTATGCGGTGCCGCTTTTCTTAGTGCATGCTCAGAGCAAGCTACAACCTCAAACTCAGACACATCAGCTGAAAATAAAACTCAAAAACCACTCTCGCAGCAGCTTATTAATGTCGATACAGACCGCTTAGCTATTTATACTGACTTTAGCTTAACCACAGATCTTTCGCATTTAACTGATAATCAAAAAGCGATGATCGCAACGTTAATCGATGCCTCAAAAATTATGGATGAGCTATTTTGGCGTCAAGCATTTGGTGAAGACAAAGCCAGCTTTTTAGCAAAAATAAACGACCCGAAAGTACAAAAGTTTGCCGCCATTAACTACGGCCCTTGGGACCGCTTAAATGGTGACCAAGTGTTTTTATCAGGTTATGAAGAAAAAGCACCTGGCGCACAATTTTATCCTGCAGACATAACAAAAGAAGAACTAAATAATGCAGACATCAAGGATAAAAACGGACTGTACTCAATTGTAAAACGTGATGAAGCAGGTAAGCTTTATACAGTTGATTACTCTGTTGAATACGCACAAGCACTAGAGAAAGCAGCTGGCCTATTGCGTGAGGCAAGTAAACTTGCTGATGATAAAGAGTTCGCGAACTACTTAAACCTTCGTGCTGATGCGCTACTGAGTAATGAATACCAAGCATCTGACTTTGCTTGGATGGATATGAAAAACAACCCTATCGATGTGGTTATTGGCCCAATTGAAACATATGAAGATCAATTATTTGGCTCACGTGCGGCATTTGAATCTTATGTACTTGTTAAAGACTTAGCCTGGAGCGAGCGCTTAGCCAAATTTGCAGCTTTCTTACCTGAGTTACAAAAAGGCTTACCTGTTGATGCTAAATACAAACAAGAAGTACCAGGATCAGATGCAGACCTAAACGCATACGACGTTGTTTACTATGCAGGTCACTCAAATGCGGGTAGTAAAACAATTGCTATAAACTTGCCGAACGATGAACAAGTTCAACTAGAAAAAGGCACACGCCGTCTTCAGCTTAAAAATGCCATGCGCGCTAAGTTTGATAAAATTTTAGTACCTATCGCAGAGCAATTAATTGTACCAGAGCAACGTAAGCACATTACTTTTGACGCATTTTTTGCTAATACGATGTTCCACGAAGTTGCCCACGGTTTAGGTATCAAAAACACAATCACAGGTAAAGGAACCGTTCGCCAGTCTTTACAAGAACACGCCAGCGCGCTTGAAGAAGGAAAAGCAGACATCCTTGGCCTTTACATGGTTGAACAATTACTTAAAAAGGGCGAAATCACGCAAGGTACACTGGTAGATTACTACACCACGTTTATGGCGGGTATTTTCCGTTCAGTGCGTTTTGGAGCTTCAAGTGCTCATGGTAAAGCAAACATGATCCGTTTTAACTTTTTTGCCCAAGAAGGCGCTTTCTCTAAAAACGAGCAAGGCCTTTACCGTGTAAATATGGAAAAAATGGGTCAAGCAATGGCTAAGCTATCTGGGCTTATTTTAACTTTGCAAGGCGATGGCGATTATCAAAAAGTAGATCAACTTATTGCTACTCATGGTGATATTAAGTCAGAACTTGCTAAAGACTTAGAAAAGCTCAGCCAAGCCAACATTCCTGTGGATGTAACCTTTAAACAGGGTAAAGACGTGTTGGGTTTAAATTAACAACTAACAACGCTATCATTATTAGGGGACTAAGACTGAAAGTCGGTACTTTAATAATGATAGTTTAAACCATATGACTCACTTAAATATTGAATCTCACCATTAACTAACATCTTAGTTAACTCACTATCAAACTGTTCAAAAACCTCTGTTAAACTTTCTTTTTTAGTAAACCCAAAATAACCTTTATTCACCGTAAGTATAGGTAACACTCGTCTCACTTTATATTCTAATGCTAATTTTTCAATTACTGGTGCAGCAGCACGGGGATGGCATACGATTACATCAACGCGATTATATAATAACTGTAAAAAACTCGCTTCGACTGTATTCACTGCGGAGATATTTAAATTAGCTTCGTTTTTTTCAAACTGTTCACCATAATTCCAGCCTCTTATGACTCCAACCACAAGTTTATTAAGCTTACTGTAATGCCCTTCCCATTGCAGTGTACTATTTTGTAATACATAGAACATTATCTGGTCTTGATAAAAAGCCACATCTGTGTAATTCATATATAGCTCTCTCTCAGGTGATTTATAGGGGCCAATCATGCCATCAGCGACCCCTTGCTCAACCATTTTTAAAGCTCTTTTTAATGGCATTACTTCAATTATTAGCTGATGTCCTAAACGTTTAAAGATTTCCTGTGCTATATCAACTCCAAGTCCAGTAATTTCACCATTTTTTTGTTGTTCTACTATGGCTGGGAAATTGGTTCCAACAAAATAAAATGAACTTGCTTGCGTTGGTGATGACATTAATAACAGACAAATTACCAACATATAATCTTTCATAAGATATATTGAGCTCCTGACTTTTAATCAATCCATTACCCGTATGACACAACAATTATTTACAGGCAGCTAACCCATTTAATGTAGCTAAAAATTTTCAAACCACAAGTTTGAACAGTTCAATTTCGTGTTTAAATCATTGTAAATAAGTATGAAATTAAACCTAAAAATGCAGTTTCAATTCTGCTATCTGCGCATCAGAGTAAGGAATAGCGAGATGCTTACCCCATACAGGTGCTGGCCAAGCAGCATCCGTTTTATTGCGGGCAATGTGATGAATATGTAGCTGTGGCACCATATTACCCAGCGCTGCGACATTGAGCTTATCAGGGGAGAAAATATCTTGTAGTAATCGACTTAACTTGGCCGACTCTTGCATTAAAACAATTTGCTCTGTTTCACTTAAATCTATGCTTTCTTTTAACCCAGCCTTACGAGGTACTAAAATAAACCAAGGATATTGGCTATCATTCATTAATAACACTTTGCAAAGAGGCCAGTCAGCCACGTCAATGCAATCACGGGCAAGCTCTGGTGCTAAAGTAAATCCAGCAGTCATTTTTATTCCTTATGATTTAGTTACTATCGCTACTTTAAAGCATTTAGTTGCAGTTGCACACGCTTGGCTTTAACATCATGGCAGTTTTTATTCGAGCGAAGGTAATTACGTGTTAAAAAAAATTAAACACCTCTCATGGGCTCTGCCCCTAGTAGCTACAACACTAACAGTGCAAGCAAAACCTCTCACATTAGAGCGTATTTTTGATGATCCTAGTTTAGCGGGCAAAGCGCCTGTGCAACTGAAGTTTTCGCCTGATGGTAGCCGTGTTACTTACCTACAAGGTAAAACCGACGATTACAACCGCTATGATTTATGGGAATACAATCTTAAAGATAACAAAAACCGCTTATTAGTCGATTCGGCACAGCTATTTTCTGGTCCTGAAAACCTATCAGACGAAGAAAAAGCCCGCCGTGAGCGCCAGCGTATTTTTGGTAAAGGTATTTTGGAATATAAATGGTCAAAGGATGGTAAAGCGCTGCTTTTCCCGCTAAATGGCGACCTTTATTATTACGACTTAGCCTCAGCAAAAAGCCGTAAATTAACAGATACCGACGCATTTGAAACCGATGCTCGCTTCTCGCCAAAAGGGAATTTTGTATCTTTTATACGTGAACAAAACTTATTTGCGCTAAACCTGAGCTCAGGTAAAGAAATTCAACTAAGTAAAGACGGCGGCGGCGTTATTAAAAACGGCATGGCTGAGTTTGTGGCGCAAGAGGAAATGGGCCGAATGACTGGCTACTGGTGGGCAGGTGATGAATCAAAAATAGCCTTTACCCGCATTGATGAAAGCCCTGTAAAAGAAGCTATCCGCAATGAAATCTACGCCGATGAAGTTAAGCTTTTTAACCAACGCTACCCGTTTACCGGCACCAATAACGTAAAAATCCAACTCGGTGTGGTAAAAATTAACAACCAGCAAACAGACTGGATTGATTTAGGTAAAAATGAAGATATCTATATTGCGCGTGCAAAATGGTTAGAAGACGACACCACGTTATCTTACCAATGGCAAAACCGCTCACAACATAAATTAGAACTGCGCTTTTACAACGCTAAAACTAAAAATCAACGCGTTGCCCTAACTGAAACCAGTGACACGTGGATCAATTTGCATTTTGACTTACAGTTCTTAAAAGACAAAAAGCACTTTGTATGGGCGTCTGAACGTGATGGTTTTAAACACCTTTACCTATACCGTACTAATGGCAAACTTGTTCGTCAAATAACCCGTGGAGACTGGGTTGTTGATAGCTTAAAAGGTATTGATGAGAAAAAAGGCATTGTGTATTTTGCTGGCCGCAAAGATACACCACTTGAAAGCCATTTATACAGCGTACCATTATTCAAAAAAGGTAATATTGAACGCATTACCGAGCAAGGTGCTTATCACAAAGTAGTTATGGCTAAAGACAGCAAAACCTTTATTGATAATAGCTCGTCGGTAAATCAACCTAACTCAGCAGCACTTCGCAAAGTAAATGGTGAGTTTATTACATGGCTTGAACAAAATAAGCTTGATAATAACCACCCACTAACCCCTTTCCTCGACCAGTTAGCTGAGCCTGAGTACGGCACGTTAACAGCAGAAGACGGTCAGGTTATGCACTACCGTTTATTTAAGCCTGCGACAGTGAATAATGGTAAAAAACACCCTGTACTTGTTAACGTATATGGTGGCCCGCACGCACAACGTGTTACTAACAGCTGGCGTAGCAAAAACTTATATTTCCAATATATGGCACAACAAGGCTATGTTGTGTTTCAACTTGATAACCGAGGCTCTTATAATCGCGGTAAAAAGTTTGAAGATGCCATCTACAAAAACTTAGGTGAAATAGAAGTTGCCGATCAGATAAAGGGCGTAGAGTTCTTACGAACGCTTGATTACGTAGACCCACAACGTATTGGTATTTATGGTCACAGTTATGGTGGTTACATGGCATTAATGACCATGTTTAAAGCCGGTGATTATTTTCAAGCGGGCGTATCTGGCGCGCCGGTAACCGATTGGGCTTTATATGATACGCATTATACAGAACGTTATTTATCGCACCCAGCAACAAACGCTGAGGGTTATAAAAACAGCGCCGTGTTCCCTTACGCTGATGGCCTAAAAGGCCCGTTGATGATTTACCATGGTATGGCTGATGACAATGTATTGTTTACTCACGCAACCAAGTTATTTAAACAACTGCAAGATAATAAAAAGCAGTTTGAAATGATGACTTACCCAGGCTCAAAACACAGCTTACGTGGTAAACATGTACAAACACATTTGCACCAAACTATTACTAACTTCTTTAACCGTCACTTTGACGTGCAATAAGTTATTTAAAAGGTATTAAAACTACACTAAAGGCTGATTACAAAAATCAGCCTTTTTTTTGCTTACCCATTACTCCCCATGAATTTTAAAAGATAACCTAGATATATTACCTGTTTTTACTACACTCAATTAAGAGTGCTTAGCCTTAAATATTAGAGCTTACTCTGATTAGGTAAGCTTAGGCTTAATAAAATCTTAGTAAATACTGAGAAACCAGCAAACACTCAAGCAATTATCTTTAAAGGCTCTTAAATAAGAGCAGGTGTAACAACACACAAGAGCTACCAAACACATTAACTTATTGAGAACAGCTATGTCGTACCTTCGTCGATTTACAATTTTTCAGCGATTAGCGCTATTAGTATGCGTTGTTGTTATTGGTTTAATGCTGTTAAGTGTTACCACATTAACTCAGCAATATGATTCGTTGAAAACCGAGCAACACACTAAAACAAAAAACTTGGTTGAATCTGCGCACAGTATTTTTAGTCATTTTTACGCACTACAGCAAAGCGGAAAAATGAATGAGCAACAAGCCAAACAAGCTGCGCTCAATGCACTAGAAGCACTGCGTTATGATGGTGATAACTATTTTTGGGTTAATGACTACACACCAACAATGGTTATGCATCCTTTTAAACCAAACCTCGTTGGCAAGTCATTAAGCAATACCAAGGATCCTGATGGCGTATTGCTATTTGTTGACATGGTTAACTTAGTAAAAACACAAGGTGAGGGGATCATTCCCTATAAATGGCCAAAACCCGGGGCCGATAAACCCGTTGATAAAATTGCCTATGTAAGAGGCTTTAAACCTTGGCAGCTGATTGTAGGTTCAGGTGTTTATATCGACACAATAGATGAAGCTTTTGCACACCTTCGCAACTTAGTGATTATTAATGCAACTGTTATTATTTTACTGCTAATTGGGCTTAGTTACTTAATTGCTCGCAGCATATTATTACCCACAAAACTTGCCGCAAACATGATGAAAGATATCTCTCAAGGTGAAGGCGATTTAACTCAAGCACTTGATGAGCAGGGAAATGATGAAGTATCACGCCTTTCTCGCCACTTTAATTTATATACAAATAAAATGCGTGAATCACTCAAACATGTAGCGTTAAGTGCAAATAACGTAAATCAATATGCGCACAATATTGATGAGGCAAGTAAAACAAATTTATCATTCATCGAATTACAAAATGATAGCTCAACCCAAGTTGCCACCGCTATGGCGCAAATGACTAACCAAATACATGATGTAAGTCGCAATGCTGAAGCTGCAGAGCACGCCGCAGCTGAGGCGGCGACTAACGCATCTGATGGTAAAAATGTGGTAGCACAAACGATCAAAGCAATCGAAACGCTGTCGCATCATATCGAAACAGTAAGCCAAGTAACGGCTGATTTAGCGCAAGAGAGTAACAACATAGGGTCGGTACTGGATGTTATTCGTGGCATAGCTGAACAAACAAATTTACTTGCATTAAATGCGGCCATTGAAGCAGCTAGAGCAGGAGAGCAAGGTCGGGGATTTGCTGTTGTCGCAGATGAAGTACGAACGCTGGCCAGCCGAACAGGTAAAAGTACCGACGAAATTCAGGCCATGATAGCCAAACTACAAAAAGGCGCACAAGCTGCTGTTGAAGCTGTTACCGCAAGTCAGCAACTATCTAGTAGTACAGTTGAACAAGTCGGCACGGCTAACAGCTCACTTTCTGAAATTGAGCGTCTTGTCACTGTAATTACAGACATGAACAGCCAAATAGCGCGGGCAACTGAACAACAGTCAAGTGCTGCGGATGAAGTAAACCTACGAATTAGTGAGCTATCGCAATCAACAGAACAGTCATTACAAAATACGGCTCAATTATCTGATGCCAGTGATAATTTAAAGCATAGCAGCCAAGAGCTCAATGACGTAGTTAACCGTTTTAAATTAGATTAATACCTTCTCAAATAACAAAAAGCCCCGCCAATTTGATTGGCGGGGCTTTTTATTTACCATTTACGTTATAAACAGTAGCGAGCAAATAAACTACTTAAACCTGCTGCTGTTGGCTTACCATGCTGCCAATCGCCACCTTCAACGCCACTACCAGCAATGTCCATATGTACATACGGTAAAGGCTGTGCTGATTCAGAGCCATGCTTATCAAGACCACCTACAACTGCTAAAAACGCCATTGGGAACTGATGACCACGAGCAGTCACCGCAGACGCTGCATTGTTACTTGAAAGCACATCATCGGCCAAAGTACGTGGTTTAATAAAATCATAATCTTCACGGCGGCTACGAGATACTTCAGCACCATCAGCCCATAAATCACCGCAATCAGCTAATTTACGTGACACATTAGCAAGACGTGCAGGGCCATTTTCAACATAGGCACTATAAGGCCCCATAGCACGAGCTGCATGACCTGTTAATGTTGCAACAGTGAAAAGCTCAGGGTTAACTTCATTTTTAGCAAGGTCTTTCATCTCACTTAATAAATCGCCCATTGCTAAACGTCCTTCTGCATCAGTATTACCAATACGAACGCGAACACCTTCACGGCTAGTAATAATTTCATCTGGAACAAAACAATCTGAACCAATTGAGTTGCGAACCACAGCTAAAAAGGCAATAACCTTAACGCCTTTTGGTTGAAAGTCAGCAACTGACTTCATAAAACCAGCAACCGATGCTGCGCCGCCTTTATCTCGACTCATGCCAGCCATGTAGCCGCCAACTTTTAAATCTGCGCCGCCTGTATCGTAAACTAACCCTTTACCGACGAACATTAACGTACGGGTAACTTCGCCCTCTGGGATATATTCAAGTTTTACAACACGTGGGTGGTGGCGCTCTACCGCATACGATGCACGGGCAACCGTACTCATCATTGGGTAATCTTTATCAATCGCTTTGATATCTGAAATTACTTCGACATTTACGCTTGAGTCTTTAAATAAATCAACACAATAATCAGCAAATCTTGGCGGTGCCATACGCTCAGGTTCAGTACCACATAAATCACGTGCTGCATACTGCCCTGCTGCAATAGCGTTAACGGCTTTAATCGTTTGCTCTGAGGCACCAAATAGCGCGATTTGTGTAATAGGCTCAATGCCCTCACCGTGGTGCTCACGCGCTTCTAGTGGTTGCCACAATGCTTGACATGCTCCTAAGTACGCAACTTCTAACGCATATTGATAACGAGAATCTTGGCTTGCCTGAGGAAGGAAAATTGCAGGCTTTTTACTACCAGAAGCTTTTGCTTCATTGATAGCCAACTTTGCTGCATCAAAATAACGACGTACATCGTCGTAATCACGGTTTAAAGGACCAGTTGGTGCTAAAATCACACGTTTAGAGTCAACGACAAGAAGTGTTACTTTTTTACCTATGCGGGCATCAACAGCCATTTGAGCTTTAATTGCTTTGCTCAAATTAGGATCGTCTAGCTGTGAAAAGTCATCAGCAATGATAATAAGCGCATCGTGTTTAGCGTTATCTAATTGCGGGGCCGCAACTGCATGTGGGTATGCCATAAAAAAAGGTCCTGTTGTCAAAAAGCTTAGGACCTTATTATCATTTATTTAAGTACCTATTGCCAGTAATGTGAGATGAGTTAACACATAACTGGCAACTAAGTTTTACAGCTTAAACTGCCTGCTATTGGTCAGATTTAAGTGCGTTATCGCGGCGGTGTTTTGCAATAACAGACCACGCTTCAAGCATTACGAATACACTGATCACCAGCACAACAACATCAAGTATCACAAGTAACCAATTACCTTGCTGGTAATATTCGCCTAATTTAATAACACCCGCGAAGAATGCCATAACTAATACAAAGCTCATTGGGATCAAAGTATATCGCGCAGGTCGATTAGCTTTAATCAAAATTACCGAGATAACCAATAAAGTTAAGCTTGCTAAAATTTGATTCGTCGAACCAAACAGAGGCCATATAATCATTCCCCCGCTTCCGCTGGCGCCACCTGCACCAAACGCAAGTAATAAGCAGCTCAAAACAGCAATTAGAGTTGCTATCACACCATTTTTAATCACTTTGATGTTATAGATATCGCCCCACTCTTGAATAATATAACGCTGTAAGCGAACGCCAG
The DNA here is from genome assembly GCF_043641955.1 of Pseudoalteromonas atlantica. Lineage (GTDB taxonomy): Bacteria > Pseudomonadota > Gammaproteobacteria > Enterobacterales > Alteromonadaceae > Pseudoalteromonas > Pseudoalteromonas atlantica_A. The sequence continues at coordinate 260,376 of NZ_JBHZRV010000005.1, read as the reverse complement.
AATCCATTGTAGTACCAGCAAATAACACTACCATAACAGCAAGCAGAGTTGACGCTATTTCGTTGGATATACCCCAACCGCTTTCAATCAAGTTCGCGCCACCATTAACAAAGGCCCCCACACTACCCGCACCTAGGTGGCTATAAATTTCATGCCACTCTTCAGGTGAAACAGCCAACGCGACGCCACTGACGGCAACAAGAGTAATCAATGCAAGCATACCTTCACCAACTGCGCCTAAATAACCTACAAAGCGCCCATCGGTCTCTTTGTTTAGTTGCTTAGAGCTCGTCCCTGATGACACAATGCCATGGAAACCAGAAACCGCACCACAGGCAATGGTCACAAATAATAGCGGAATAATACTCGGGGTATCCATTGCTGTTTGCGTGTTAAATGCAGGTGCCGTGATGTCAGGCATTGAAACAAATACTGCTCCGTATAACAGCACCAAACCCACCAGCAGTTGCATACCGTTTATAAAATCACGTGGTTGCAATAACATCCAAACAGGTAATAAAGACGCAATTGCAGCATAAATGAATAAGATAATTATCCAATTTGCGTTCGCAGATAAACCAAATAGCTCATCCGGTAACATAATTGGCATACTACTACCTAGATAGATGGTGTAGTACAAGATCCCAACACCTATAAAACATAACGGAATTAGCGATACTTTTTTACGTAGTAGTTGGCCTATAACAAGTGCTACCACAATGGCTGACCATGCAGGAAACACGGCATTTGGGCTATTGATAAACGACTTTGCAATGACCACGCCAAATACGGCATTAACCATTAACAGAACAAGGAAAACAACAATCATAAATAAAGCGCGAGTGCGTTTACCTATAACCGACTCAGAGAGCGCTCCCATGGATTTACCTTTATTGCGCGCACTTGCCCACAAAGCGCCCATATCATGTACACCGGCAAAAAATATGGTACCAAATACAACCCAAAGTACGGCAGGCACCCACCCCCAGTAAACTGCAATTGCAGGTCCTACAATTGGTGCAGCCCCTGCAACAGAGGTAAAGTGATGCCCCCATAAAACCACTTTATTCGTGGGCACATAATCCACACCGTCTTCTAACTCATGAGCGGGTGTGACAAAATTGTCATCCATCTTGAAAATCTTTTCGGCGATAAACTTTGAGTAAACAAACCAACCAAAAAGCATTCCAACCATACCCAGCAGTACAATTACAACTGATTGCATAGCATTCTCTCTTATAATTAAAATTGATATACCCAAGTGTCATCTTGATACGAGCTGAGTTGTATTTAAAACTTGCTTAACAAGCGGTTAAAAGAAAAGTTAACCATCTTTTTATTGCCAGTTTGGTGATATGAATGAATTTGAAACTACACGCAAAAGCATTTCATTCCAATGCATTTAGAGTTTAAAAAGACAACATATCAGCCAATTATAACAACGCTTATTACTGCTTTTTGTTTCAACACTCAACTTAGGTCTTGAGGTGACAAAGGTATTAGTATGTTCAACTTCCACACTAACAATAATTCCCTCATTCTGACTCTAAACCTTTAGTCTAATATGCTTAACTGAAGATGTTGTTGTGGCTCGCTTTTGATACCAACCCCAATACCTAGCAGCCGCACGGGCTGCTGGTTGCCACGCTGATATGCTTTAGTTAACAGTTCACCTAATATACTTGAGTTGAGCTGGTGAGAACTCTGATCCGCAGATGTAACAACAAAATTAGCAAATTTGACTTTAACACTTAACTTATTAATTCTCTGCTCTAACTGCTGCTTAGCTAACCGCCGAGTTAGCTCCTCTAATAACGCTGGTAATTGATCTAAGCACTCTTGTAAGCTGGTTTTGTTGTATTCATAAGTGTGCTCTACACTCAGCGACTTTCTTACTCGCTCTGTTGATACTTTGCCAATATGTAACCCCGCACATTTTTGATAAAGCGATACACCAAAGTTCCCCACATGCTGCTGCATCCAATTAACTCCTTTCTCGCATACATCGGCACCGGTATACAGCCCTTTTAAATTAAGCTTTTCCAGTGTGACCTTCCCAACCCCCGGTATTTTACCAAGTGGTAAGGTTGCTAAAAAGTCATCTACATTTTCTGGTAGCACAACACATTGGCCATTAGGCTTATTTTCATCACTGGCTATTTTGGCAATAAACTTAATCGGTGCAATACCCGCAGACGCAGTGAGTCCGGTTGTTGCAAATATATCAGCTCTGATTTGCTGCGCTATTAAGGTTGCACTGCCTTTACACGCACTGCTATCGGTTACATCAAGGTAAGCTTCGTCTAATGAAAGAGGTTCTATTAGGTGTGTATAGTCTTGGAAAATCGCGCGAATTTGTTGAGATACTTCTTTGTAAACATGCATGCGCCCTGGCACGATAACTAAGTCAGGGCATAGTTGTTTAGCATGGTAGTTCGACATTGCCGAGCGCACACCATATTGCCTAGCAATATAATTAGCGGTGGAGAGTACACCTCGTCGACTCTTTCCCCCTATCGCTAAGGGAACATTCGCAAGCGATGGGTTATCACGCATCTCAACGGCCGCATAAAAGCAATCCATGTCGATGTGAATAAACTTTTTCATTCCCCAACCAAACAACTGTATATATGAACAGCTATTATTAATTAAGTTTTACTGATTAGCAAGTCAGTAAGTATGTGACTCGGTACCTTTGGTTTTTTTACGCGTAAGTAACTTATGACCAAATAACCAAAAAACACCTTCAAACGCAAAACCCAGTACAATTAAAATAATGGCGCCTGAAGCATTTCCCATTGCATAGCAAGTAAGCGACAAACAAAGCAGAACGAATAAAGCTATCCACTTTAATACTTTTCCTGTAACCGATTGCATAATCAACTCCTTTAAGTCAAACATCAAAAAATGAAGCGGTAAATACCATTTAGCTTTTAAATATAGTGATGTTTTTATAAAAACTCTAATCTGCTTGAGCTAAAAGCACCATGTTGCTAACCTAACGACTCTTTAAATTAATAGAGCTTTGCTATGCAATCGTTTATAGAACAATACCCTATCCACACTAAAATAAATGTAGCGTGGGGTGAAATGGACGCCCTGCAACACGTCAACAACGTGGTATATTTTCGTTACTTTGAAACCGCTCGCATTGACTTTTTTAATCAAGTAAACCTACTTGAAGACTTACAAACAACCGGTGTTGGCCCGGTGATAAGCGAAAATAATGCCCGCTATAAACGCCCGGTAACTTTTCCTGACACCGTACTTGTTGGTGTGACAATCAGCGATATTAAAGCTGATCGTTTTATGATGCACTACACTGTTTTTAGTCAGCAACAAAATGCCATAACAACCGTTGGATCATCACAAGTCGTTATGTTTAATTTTAAAACAGGTAAAAAAGCAACCTTAAGTGACCCGCTCATCGAGGCGCTGAAAACTTACTCGCAAGAATAAAAGGAATAACCATGTTATATAGTCCATTAGGTAGAAGTGGAGTCAATGTTTCTCGCGTATGTTTAGGAAGTATGACTTGGGGTCTACAAAATTCACAAGCTGATGCAGATGAGCAAATAGCCTATGCATTGGCCAGTGGTGTTAACTTTATTGACACCGCAGAAATGTACGCAGTCCCCCCATCGGCTGATACCTACGGTAAAACAGAAGCGATCATTGGTGATTGGCTGTCACGTAATAAAGCTAAACGTGATGGTATTGTTATTGCGACTAAAATTGCAGGCAATGGCTTACCTTGGGTACGAGAAGGTGGCGACATAACACGCCAATCAGTTATTGATGCTGTTGAGGACTCACTCAAACGCTTAAAAACCGATGTAATCGATTTATACCAGTTACACTGGCCAAATCGTTCAACTCCTCACTTTGGCCGTCATTTTCCAGGAACAATTCGTTTTAGCGAAGCTGACACCGAACAAAACACAGCCAGCATGCTCGATATTCTAGAGGGGTTAAATGACTGTGTAAAAGCAGGAAAAATAAAACACTGCGGTTTGTCAGATGATACGCCTTGGGGCATTAGCCAATTTTTACGCCTAAGTGATGAACATAACTTGCCACGCATGGTGTCTATTCAAAACGAGTTTAGCCTTGTTCATGGTAAAGATTGGCCTTACCTAATAGAGCAATGTATTCATGAGGATGTTGCGTACCTTCCGTGGTCTCCCTTGGCTGGTGGTATGCTCAGTGGCAAATATCAAAATGGTGCACGCCCAGCAGGTAGCCGCTGGACAATATCGCAACGTAATGGTTTGTTTCGTAATACCCAAGCTTCAGAGCAAGCAATCGGCCAGTACATGGCGATTGCCAGCCAACTAGGTATTACACCAGCCCAACTCGCCCTTGCATGGTGTAATCAAGTCGATGGTGTGTCATCAACAATAATTGGTGCCACCAGCATAGCGCAGCTCAAAGAAAATATAGATGCATTTAATATTCAACTCAGCGAACAAACGTTAAATGATATTACACAGGTATACCAACAATTTCCTGTCCCTTTTTAATCCATACTCTTGATAAAATAATGAGCTTCTAATGGTTAATCATTAGCAGCTCATTAAAAACCTTCTATAATTAACAGCTGGATAGAATTATGTAGTTGGGGTTTGTTAATGATTAAACGGTGGAACAAAAACAACACAGCGCTTTTATTACTTTGGACATCAGGCGCATTCGCTAACACCACTGATAATATATCAGAGATTACATGGCTACAAAGTGACACTCCTCCCTTTCATTTGAATAAGAGTGAACTCACACCTTACGGCGGGTTATGTGACAACCTCGTTGAGCAACTGATTGAACACTTACCCTCACTTAAACACACCCGTGTTGTGATGCCACAAAAGCGCATTGGAAAAAATTTGGACGAAGGTGAAAATGCCTGCTTTCCATGCATGATTTACCTTAAAGAAGATACCGCAAGAGCAACCTACTCAGTCCCGACAGCGGTTTATCCCCCTTTTAGTATTATTACCACCGCTAACAATGCGACTAAAATAAATAATAAGCACGGACAACCCGTGCAACTTGTAAACCTGCTTATTGATCCCGAGTTTGTTTTTGGTCAAAGTGCAGCGAGAAAATTCACGCCTAAGCTAAATGAGATTGCAAAAAATACTCAAATCTATAACTCAGCTTCTTTAAGCTGGAGTAGTGAAAATGAATCTAAAACCGTGATCTCACGTATTAATCATGGGTATATAGACTATACAATCGACTACCCATTTATGGCCGATTACTTCAACCGAGAAAATGAGCACAATACTATTGTTTCTTTAAACTTTGAGGCGAATCAGGCGCCCTTTGTAATGGGTGCCATTGGTTGCTCATCAAGTGCACCAAATGAGTTTGGTCGCAAAGCTATTGAAAAAATAAATAAGGTACTAACGCAAAAAGTACTTCCTTCAAAAGCATATCAACGCAGTCAACTATTTTGGTTAGAAAACTCATTTACTAATTTTAATCAAATTTACCAGCAAAATATTTTGGCTAAACCGCCTGCCAAGACACCTCAATAAGCGATTGCTCTGCACATAATAAGTGGGCCTTAAACACATCCCCAGCGATTACTTTTCCTACCCCTGCTGGTGTGCCAGTCATAATAATATCGCCGTCATTTAAAGTCATAAACTCATTTATTTGCGTTAATATATCTGCAGGCTTGTAAAGCATTAACCCTACATCACCTTGTTGCTGAAGTTGATTATTAATACTGAGTGAGATTTTTAATTTAGCAATGTCATCCTGCTCTATTGCAACAAAATGACTAAATAAAGCGGAACCATCAAATGCTTTTGCTCGCTCCCAAGGTAAACCTTTCGCTTTTAGCTTTGATTGTAAATCGCGTTTAGTAAGATCTAAACCAACCCCTACAGCAGCTAAGCGACCATGCTGTACTTTAAAACAGATCTCAGTCTCAAAATGCAATGGCTCGCCATTATGTTCACTCGAAAGTTGACTGCTAATAGCTGTGTTTGGCTTATTAAACACCACCATCTGGTCGGCTATTTGATTGCCCAACTCGTTAATATGCTCAACATAATTTCGTCCAACACAAACAATTTTCGAGGGAACTAACGATAAAGATGGGTTCATTTTTAATGGCCTTTTTTAGAGCTTAAACACAGCAGTTTATTATCAAATCACAGTAGCATAAAATTTAATGATTTTCATCAATGGGTTAGCGTGAGAAGGCACAGAGTATACAGGATGTGAATAGTTAAAGAATAGCAGGTACTAATGGGCTAAGTACCTGCTAGGAGGGATTAAACTGCTTTTACTGACAAGTTATTGCAGAGGTAGTATCACGATTAGTGTGAATACTTAACTTTGCAATTGATACATGCCAAGCTGCAGAAGTGCTTATTTGCCAAGGTGAGAATACCTGAGACAAGTTAACTCCTTGATCTGCAAAACACGCTAAATCTATGTTAAGAGTTTGCCAACCACTTTGCCCCTTGAGCTGTTCTGAAATATCAAATTTCCCCTGACAGTCATCGCCACATTGCATACCAAGCCATAGCGGCGCATCAGCAGCCTGATCGACTTTAATTTGCATTTGCAGTTGACCTGACTTTTCTACATATGAGCGCAAGTCTGATGGAAATGCAGCCATTAAGCGAACAGCAGCGGTTTCACTGCCTGTAAAACTGATTGCTCGTGCATCTTCTTGTACATCTTTATCAAACGTTTTAACACTAACAGCACCAACAGACTCACGACTACTAGCCATAGTTTTTTGTTGCTCTGCACTTTGTAATACAAGACTCCACGGCGATTTAACTGCTCGCTCAAACATTACTAAATCTTCAAGTTGTTGTGATGATTGACTTTGCTCAGCAAGGTCATCACCGAGCGTGTTTTTGTCTGTATAGGTTAAACCAAATCCGTATGGTAACAATGGCGTGTAGTCTTCATCACCACGGTTATGGTTATCAACTGGGTTATTTGGCCAAGAAAACGATAACTTGCCTTTAAAGTCATAATTTACAGAGCCGTCAGCGTGCGAAAATAACACATCACTGATAGCATCACCTTCGGTGCCTGGTAACCAAGTTGCCACAAAAGCATCGCTGGCATTTAATTCAGCATTTACCCACATTGGTCGCCCGCTAATAAATAACGACACAACAGGGATACCCTGATCTTTAAACTTATGTAATAAAGCTAAATCGGTTTTATTACCACGTTGATACTCAAGGTTATCTAAATCACCATTACCTTCTGCATATGGCTGCTCACCGAATACCACAATTGCAACGTCTGGACGGGTATTAAATTCACCATTTAAGTCATACTGAACTTGCCCACCAGCTTGGTTAATAGTGTGTTTAATACCATCCAGAATTGACGTACCACCTGGGAAGTCACTATTCTCATTGCCTGTTCCCTGCCACGTGATACTCCAACCACCTGACTGCATACCAATATTGTCGGCCCCTAGGCCTGCTACAAGTACGTTAGCTTTAGGTGAAAGAGGAAGCAATTGTTGCTTGTTCTTAAGCAGAACAAGTGATTCACGAACAGCTTGTTTTGCAATTTCACGATGCTCAGCGCTACCAATAACCTCTGTTTTACCTGAAAGTGGTCGTTTTGCAGGGCTTGGTTTGTCAAATAAACCCGCACGCATTTTCACACGTAAAACACGGGTTACAGCATCATCAATACGTGATTGCGCAATGGTGCCATTTTTAACTTGTTTAACCAGGTTTTCATACAAAGGCTTCCACGCATCTGTTGGAACCATATATACATCTAAGCCTGCATTAGCAGCTTGTGCACAGTCAGCGTTGGTGCACCCGGGGATTTGCCCATGACCATTCCAATCGCCAACAACAAATCCATCAAATCCCATTTTTCCTTTGAGTACATCAGTAAGTAGGTACTTACTGCCATGTATTTTTTCACCATGCCAGCTATTAAACGACGCCATAACCGTTTGCGCACCCGCGCTTAAGCCACCCACGTAACCTTGCGCGTGAATAGCAAATAAATCGGCTTCACTGTCTATATTATTTCCTTGATCATCACCGCCTTGCGTACCACCATCACCCAAAAAGTGTTTAACAGTGCTGATGACGCGTCTATCTGATAAAAAGTCTTCATCAGCAGCGCCTTGCAAGCCTTTTACTATTGCCGCTGAGTACGCTTTAACTATCTGTGGATCTTCAGAGTACCCTTCATATGTGCGGCCCCAACGATCATCGCGTACTACTGCAACGGTAGGAGCAAATACCCAGTCAATACCTGTTACCATCACTTCTTGTGCGGTAGCTGCGGCTATTTTTTCAATTAGCTCAGGGTTATTTGTCGCCCCTAGACCAATGTTATGTGGAAATAGCGTCGCACCAATAACGTTATTGTGACCATGTACAGCATCGGTTCCCCACATAGTAGGAATATTGATGCCATCTAACGAATCATCGACTGATGCCTGATACATTTTTTCAGCTAAATCTATCCAGTCTGCTGCGGTGGCATGTTTATTGTTATTAGGAAATGCTCCCCCACCGTTCAAGTAAGAACCAAAGCCGTATTTACGCATATCTTCAACCGTAATATCACGGATTTCAGGCTGTATCATTTGTGCAATTTTTTGCTCTAATGTCATACTCGACAGCAGTTTAGCTATTTTAACTTCCATATCGGCATCGTCTTTAATACCCGTTGAAATGGTTGGCCAAATTTGTAAATCACTTTTCTCGTTTACAGGTTTGGTATCAGGGCCAGAACAGCCGTTCATCGCAATTGTCGCCATTAGTAGCGCCGAGAGTGTGAATGGTTTTTTTAAAGTCATGGTTTGCACCTAATTATTGTTGACGAGTTGAAGAAACCTTTGAGCCTGATAGCGCAAAGTATGTGATGTAGAGGTAACAAATAATAGGCAGCATCAACGCTAACTGAACACCCATGTTATCTGCTAATACGCCTTGCAGCAGCGGCACGATAGCCCCGCCAACAATTGCCAGACATAAAATCCCTGAGCCCTGAGAGGTATATTTACCTAAGCCTTGTAATGCCAAACTAAAGATAGTCGGAAACATTATTGAATTACATAAGCCAACCAATAAAATAGCCCACATAGCTAATGAGCCCTGTCCGGTCATAGCAATCAGAATAAACACAACGGCTAGTAACCCATGACAAGCCAGTACTAAATGCGCGTTTACTTTTTGCATGATTACCGCACCTGCAAAACGTCCAATCATCGCCCCTGCAAAATAATAACTAATATAATGTGCGGCTTGTTGCTCGCTGAGCGCAGTAATATGGTCAAGGGTTAAAAAGCCCACTAAAAAGCTACCAATAGCAACCTCAGCCCCGACGTACACAAAAATACCTATTGCACCAAGAATAAGGTGGCGATACTGCCAAACGCTGCCTAAATCTACAAAGTTATCATCTGGTTGAACATGTTCTTGAGAATCGCTTTTGCCCAATTTGGGCAGCTTTAGAAAAGCAAAAATGACAGCTAATATTAGTAAGCTTGCAGCTAGGATTAAATAAGGCAGTTTAACTTGCTCAGCTGTGGCTTGGCTTATTTCACTAAGAATCAACCAACCACCAAAGATAGGCGCAACAGTTGTCCCTAATGAATTAAACGCTTGTGTCATTGTGAGTCGCGAGGAAGCTGTTTTAGAACTTCCCAATACACTGACATATGGGTTGGCTGACACTTGTAAAATTGTTATGCCGCACGCTAATACAAACAATGCAAATAAAAACAGTTCATAAACATGTGCATCAGCGGCTGGATAAAACAGTGCACAGCCTATTGCTGCAACTACTAACCCAACAACAATGCCATATTGATAGCCTATTTTACTGACCAGTTTGCCTGCGGGAATAGACATCACGAAGTAGGCGCCAAAAAAGCAAAACTGCACCAACATGGCCTGCGTGTACGAAAGCGAAAACATGCCCTTCAGATAGGGGATTAAAATGTCGTTTAAACATGTTATGAAACCCCACATAAAAAATAAGGTGGTTAACGATGCAAGAGCAAATGTTTGCTTTGGCATCGCCTGGGTGTCATTGTGTTGATGTGTTGTCAAAGGCGCTTGTGCCATAATATATCTCTAATTATTAATAATTATCAGTTGATTGCCTCTAAATAAGTACCTTTCTAAGTATTTAAAAAAGTAAATAGTAGTTGCAACATACAATGTAAGCGCTTACATTTATACCATATAAATTTTATTTATCAATTTATTTACAATAATATTGTAAGCGCTTACATAAACTCGTTATGATGTGTTTTATCTAATGCGCATTGCCACTAAAAGTAAGAGGATATCTCTAATCGTGTTTAAAACAATCTCTTTACCTAAGCAATCTGCAATGCTAAAGCCATCATTCACCTTTGGCGTTGCTACTGCCTCATTTCAAATTGAGGGCGCCCGTGACTCACGCCTCGCATCTATTTGGGATACCTTTTGTGCGCAGCCCAACACCATTGCAGACCAAAGCAATGGCGATAAAGCATGTCAGCATGTTCAATACTGGCAACAAGATGTCGAGATGATAGCCGATTTAGCTGTAGATGCTTATCGTCTTTCAATCTCATGGCCTCGTGTAATTAACCAAGATGGTAGCGTCAACCAACAAGGCATCGCGTTTTATCGCGAATTATTAACAGCGTTAAAAGCACGTAATATCAAAACTTACGTCACTTTATATCACTGGGATCTACCTCAATATCTGGAAGATGTGGGTGGTTGGCAAAGCCGCGATACAGCTTATGCGTTTGCAGCATATACAGATACAGTGAGCCAAGCACTAAGTGGGTTAGTTGATTCATATGCAACATTAAACGAACCATTTTGCAGCGCCTATTTAGGGTATGAGGTTGGCGTTCATGCACCCGGCATTAAAAGTCAAAAAGCAGGCCGACAAGCTGCCCATCACTTATTGCTAGCCCATGGTTTAGCAATGAAAGTGTTACGTAAAAATTGCCCTGATGTTGAAGCCGGGATTGTTTTAAACTTTAGCCCTGCTTATCCACTGACTGAAGATGATGCACTCGCGGCACAACGCGCTGATCAATACCATAATCAATGGTATATAAAAGCCGTGTTAGAAGGTCAGTACCCCTCACTAATAAATGAATTACCTTTAGCCGCACAACCAAATATCGCACCAGGTGATATGGCAATCATTAGCCAATCGATTGATTTTATAGGGGTGAATTACTACACTCGAATACATTATCAAAAAACAGCTGATAACTGGTTTGAAGAAGTTGCATTACCCGATGTTGCCGTCACGGATATGGGTTGGGAAATATATCCACAAGGTTTAACTGAGCTATTAACCTCATTAAATAAGTTATACACCTTGCCTAAAGTTTATATTACTGAAAATGGTGCTGCTATGGCAGATACTTGCCAAGATAACCAAGTACTAGATTATGACCGTGTGAGTTACTATCACACCCACTTGAATGCCGTTGACGACGCAATTAAACAGGGTGTTGACGTACGAGGTTATTTTGCTTGGAGCCTCATGGACAACTTCGAGTGGGCTTATGGTTATGAAAAACGCTTTGGTCTGGTTTATATTGATTATATAACCCAACAACGCACACTCAAAGAAAGTGCAAAACAGTATCGCGCACTCTTAAAACAACGCTAATAACAATGAGAACCGGCCATGCTAACTAAAAAAGAAAAAATAGCCTATGGTTTAGGTGACACCGCAAGTAACATCATTTTTCAAACCGTGATGTTATTTCTAACTTTTTTTTATACCGATATTTTTGGTATTTCTCCTGCTGTAGTGGGTACTTTATTTTTAGTAGTTAGAGTTATAGATGCTATCACCGACCCTCTTATGGGCTCATTAACTGACTCAACTCGCACTCGTTATGGCAGTTATAGACCTTACTTACTGTGGCTTGCAGTGCCTTTTGGGTTAATTAGCATCATCACGTTCACAACCCCTGATTTAAGTGATTCAGGCAAAGTTATCTATGCATTTATCACTTATACCTTACTCATGTTGGTTTACACCGCAATTAATATCCCCTACTCCGCACTTGGCGGTGTACTGAGTCGCGATCCGAGTGAGCGTGTGTCAATTCAATCATACCGATTTGTATTTGGCATGCTCGGCGGCTTAATTGTTAGTGCGTGCACATTACCATTAGTGAATTGGCTGGGCGAAGGTGACAACGCGCTGGGTTATCAACTTACCATGGTATTGATGAGTTGCCTTGGCGTTGTGTTGTTTCTTATTTGTTTTAGGTTTACCAAAGAGCGCGTTTGCGCAAGTCAGGCCACACGGCTCAATTTAAAACAACAAATGGCAACACTTTGGAAAAATGGCCCCTTTAAAGTCCTTTGCTGCGCATCAGCTGTGCTGTTAACAAGCATGGTATTACGTACAACGCTTGCTATTTACTACATAAAATATGTGTTGGGTGAAGGTGATTTAGTCACCCATTTTGTGACCCTTGGAATGATAGGAAACATTTTAGGCTGCGCCTGTGCACAGCCTTTAAGTAAATTTGTAGATAAGAAAACCGCCTACATATACTTACAGTACATTTCTGCTGCTATTAGTTGCCTTGCTTTTTGGCTACCCAATGACAACCTGCTACTTGCTTTTGGTATTTATTTTTTATGGTGTTATTTCACCCAAATGGCAACCCCATTATTGTGGGCAAAAATGGCCGATACCATTGACTTTGGTCAATGGCAAAATGGACAACGTTTAACTGGCCTTGTTTATGCCAGTGTTGTATTTTTTATCAAGCTTGGCCTTGCCCTTGGTGGCGCACTAGCTGGCTGGCTACTCGCTTATTATGATTATCAAGCAAATACAGTACTCAGTGAAACAACTAAAAATGGTATATTGATGTCATTCACCTTATACCCCGCTATTGGTAGTGTGCTTGTCGCATTAATCATGAAAAGGTATATTCTTGACAATAAAACCGTAAAACAAATAAACGCTGATTTAGCAACAAGTAACAACACGTCTACCAATACGTAAAAGGAAAAACATGGCCACCATTTATGAGGTGTCAAAGCTTGCTGGGGTTTCTCTAGCGACTGTTTCACGAGTAATGAACAACAATGCGAATGTCAGTGATACCACGCGGAAAAAAGTAACGTCCGCGATGAATGAGCTCGGCTATAGACCCAACTCAATTGCTCAATCACTGGCCTCAAATTGTTCAAACAGTGTGGGGTTATTAGTATCCGAGTTATCTGGCCCCTTTTACGGACCGATGATGGGCGGCATAGAAAATGTTTTTCGCAAGCAAAGTAAGCACGTTATCATTGCTGCCGGTCACAGTGACAAAGCACGTGAAGAACAAGCAATAGAGTTTTTAATTAGCCGCAATTGCGATGGCTTAATTTTGCATGTTGAAGCGGTAAGCGATCAATATCTTATTGAGCTGGCTAAAGGTAAAACACCATTTGTTTTACTCAACCGTTTTATTCCTGAATTAGCAGAGCGCTGTATCACGTTAAATAATAAGCACGGCGGCTATTTAGCGGCAAAGTATGTTTTAGAACAAGGGCATAAAAACATTGCCTATATAAGCGGCCCACTTTGGAAAAAAGATGCACAAGAACGCCTAGTAGGCCATAAACAAGCCTTAGAAGAGCATGATATCGCGTTTGATGAGCAACTACTTTATGAAGGTGACTTTATGGAAAGTGGCGGCACACATGGCTATAAACACTTACATGCTTCGCAGCACTCTTTTACAGCGTTAATTTGTGCGAATGATGAAATGGCAACGGGTGCTATGGCAAGTGCACGCGAATGTGGTGTTGTGCTGCCAGAAGCCCTTTCAATTATGGGATACGATAACGTGTTTTTCACTCGGCACGTTTTCCCGCCATTAACCACAATTAACTACCCTATTGACGAAATGGGCCGTATGGCAGCTAACTGGGTCTTAAGCGAAGTGTATCAAAAGACCACTCCTGTGCTACAAACCGTCTTTGAACCCGAACTTGTCATTCGCCAATCAGTTGTTAATAAGGCTTGATAACAACGATAAATTAATTGGTTTTAATAAAACCGACTCAATTTTAAGTTGCTCAATTTGTAAAGGATCGGGCTCTACGCCACTGATAATAACGCGTTCTATATGTGGATAGTGTTGCTTTATATGTTGAGCAAGCTCAAGCCCACTACCGTCAGGTAAATGCATATCGAGTAATGCTTTATCATATTTCGAATCCCCTTTAAGCATCGTAATACACTGTTCAAAACTGCGTGCAATCGATGTTTTAACTCCTAAACTTTCCAATAATAACTGAGTTATTTGCGCAGCATCAGCATCATCTTCCACGAGTAAGAAACGAGGTAACACTTCGTCTATTGCATCTGGTTTTTGCGTCTTGGGTAACTCAGCTATATCGGCTTCTTTAGCCTGTGTTAGATACTCCTCTAAACACTGATAAAGGTGGCTTGCGTCTACAGGTTTACCAATCACTTCATTAAAGCCTAGAGCAATCAACTCGCTTTTTATGCCCTTCATTGTGGCTGCGGTTAATGCGATGATAGCGCCCTTAAATTCTTGGCGTCTTAGTTCTATCGTTGTCTCTTTTCCGCCCATTATAGGCATGTGGATATCTAAAAACACAATATCAAAAGGCTTTCCCTCAGACCTTGCTTTTTCAACTTTATCCAACGCTTGTTTACCATTTTCAGCATAAACAACATCAGCACCAGCAGAGGTTAACATGTGCCCCACTAACATACGTAAATCACGTAAATCATCCACCACAAGTACACGCCCTTCAACACGGCATGAGGTTGCTTTTTGCTGCATATTTGGAGTTAAATCAAGTTTTAAAACATGACGCTGTACATCTTGTATATCACCTGGATACAGAGAAATTGTGAATTCTGAGCCCTTACCGACAGTGGAGTCCAGTGTTATTCCACCTTGCATATGACTGAGCAATTCAGAACAAATGGCCAAACCAAGCCCAGCACCACCCACCGCGCGCGATTCAACATCAGCTATTTGTTCAAATGGTTTAAATATTAACGCTTGTTTTTCCTGAGCAATCCCAAGACCTGAATCCTTAATACTAAAAAATAGCATCTCTGTGCCATCAACTATTTCAGTCCAAGCGCGTACGGTTATTTCACCTTGCTCAGTAAACTTAATCGCATTATTTATAATATTTATTAAAATTTGTCTTAAACGCGTGGCATCAACGTTAACAACAAGAGGGAGTGGCTCAAGTGATTCAAAGCGTAAACTTAATCCCTTATCAAGAGCCGATACGCGCATCAATGTGAAAACATCTGCCATCAAGCTATCCAGATTGACATCTGTGCAGGTTATCTCAAGTTTGTCGGCAGCTATTTTTGATAAATCGAGGACATCATTTAATAAACTCAACAAATGCTTACCATTACGGTAAATAACACCTAACTCATTGCTTGCATATTCATTAAAATCCCCCTGCATGAGTAATTCGGTATAGCCTAAAATAGACGACAGTGGCGTACGTAATTCATGGCTTAAGTGGGCTAAAAAGCGGTCTTTTGATCTATTTTCAGCCTCCGCTTTGAGCCGCTCAATTCGCTCACCTTCAATATCTCTTCGAGCCAAAGCATAACGGATAGAGCGAGCAAATCGACTGCTACTCATCTCATTTTTAACAAGATAATCAACAGCGCCTGCATCCAATGCAGCTGAGTCAAGGGCATCGTCAGATTGCCCTGTAAGCATTATAATTGGCCCATCAAAACCATTACTAAGCGCTTCTTTTAACACTACTAACCCATCGGACGCGCCAAGTCGATAATCAAGCAAACATATATCATGTCGGCTCTGAGAAAGCACTTCGACTGCTAGCTGTGGATCACTAACCCACTCAATATCAAAAGTATGTGAAGTAAGTTGATCCAGATAGTCACACGTTAGAATGTAATCATCTTCATCATCTTCAACAAGTAATAGTTTCGTGGGCTTGTCTATCATAGCGCTTATGGATTTCCTTAATCGTTAAACGTACTTGGTAACTCAACAAATTCGACCCAGTATTTACCTAATGTTTTCATCAGCTCAACTAAGCCATCGAACGTGACCGGTTTGGTAATATAAGAAGCGGCTCCTAAGTCATAGCCTCTGACCATGTCCTCTTCTTGCTTGGAAGTTGTCAAAATTACAACTGGGATCCCTTTTAGATTCGCATTTGCTTTAATAGCCTGCAACGCTTCTCGGCCATCCATGCGCGGCATATTTAAATCTAGTAAAATAAGCCCAGGACGTGGTGACAATTCTTTATCTTCATACTTGCCTCTGCGCTCAAGGTACTCAAGTAATTCGACGCCATCTTCAACAAAATGTAAGTCATTTATCACTCGACTTTCGGCAAGGGCATCTTGTGCTAACAAACGATCATCTTCATCATCATCTGCCATTAAAATAGTGATTGGTTTAACTTTCTTGAATGACATTTAAGCCTCTCCTTGCAATGTGAAAAGCTCTGCTTCCACTGGTAATTTAATAATAAAAGTAGCACCTTCATCAGCAGCACTTTTAGCCGTGATAGTACCACCATGTCGTTCAACAATACGTCTGCAAACAGACAAACCGATGCCTGTGCCTTTATACTGAGAGCGTCCATGAAGACGTTGAAACGGAACAAATATTTTGTCTGTATACTCTTGTGAAAAGCCAATTCCGTTATCTTTAACGGTGATCACCTGCCAATCCAGCTCAGTATTGTGGTCGTCACTAAACTCATGCACATGTTCATAATTAACTGTAATAATAGGTGCAACATCTTTTCGCCTAAATTTAACGGCATTAGATAACAAGTTTAAAAATAACTGATGCATTTGGCTTGGATCAGCCTGAATAACAGGCATATCAGAGATACTAACTTGTGCATTTGATTCTTTAATCGCGATTTCTAAATCACTCACAATTTCATCAAGCACTTGCTTTAAATCAGTATCAACAAAGTCTTTGCCTCGCGTTGTCACCCTAGAAAACTCTAATAAATCATTTATTAAATTAGACATTCTTTGCGCGGCATTTTTCATCCGGGCAATGTAATCTATGCCTTTTTCACCAAGCTCATCTTTAAACATGCTTTCTAATCGGTCACTGAAGGCTTGTATTTTACGCAGTGGCTCTTGTAAATCATGACTCGCTACAAAAGCAAATTCTTCAAGCTCTCTGTTAGAACGGCTTAATTCGTCTGAATATAAGGTAAGCTCTTGAGTACGCTCTGTTACCTTTGAAGCCAAAGTCTCATTTTGATGTTCAAGCTCTAGCCTATATTTTGCAGATTCGCGTAAATTAATACGGATCAACACAAACATGCCAAAGATTAATAGCCCGCTTGTAATAGCTGTTATTGCGAATGTAATCTTTGCCTCTTGTTTTATCTGGCCCAACTTTCTAAATTGCGCTAGCTCAAACGCTGATTCTGCCGATTGGATTTTATCCGTTAGAATACGGATTTCTCTATAAAGATTTCGCCCTTCATGGGTTTCAAGCAAATAATGAGCTTTGCGCTCTTTATCTGCCAAAGCAAGTTCAGCAGTGCGTGTAAGAATATGCACTTTCTCATCCACTAGCAGTAATAGCTTCGCTACACTTTCAGGCTGCCCATCTATTTCAGAGCGTAATCCCTTTACAATTTTGGCCTGTGAAGTGAGTTGCCCTAAAGCATCGTAATAAGGAATCAAGTAATCATCCTCACCAGTTAGCAAATAACCTCGCTGGCCAGACTCTGCTTGCAAAACAGACAAATGTAACTTCTCAACAGCCGTATTTAACATACTCGTATCATCAAGGCGTTGCTGTGTTTGTGTTAAATTTTGAATTGTATTGACAGCTAAAAACGCATTGCCAATAACAATACACAATACAACAGCGATAAAGCTTGCCCATATAACATTTGTGCTACCTTGTTGCTTTTGCAGTATCATTTACTTTCCTTGGTGGTCAAGTTGACTCTGAAGAATCTAAATCAGATATTTTTTGCAAGTCTTCACTGCATTGCTGACAATTATTAATAATTTTATCTAGTGCTGATAATGCTTTGTCCTTTGGCATATCATTTTCTAAGATCATTTTAATTAATTCAGCATTCATTGAAATTCGATTAAGCGGTGCTCTTGCATCATGAACCAATGTTCTTAATATCTCTTTATCCTTCATACTACTCCTCAGCTGTTATTATTAACTGTATTCGCCAATACCACCGTATGCATTTAATCGGTTGTATAATGTTTTTGTGCTAATTCCAAGCATCTGCGCAGCAAGCGTTTTATTCCCTTGAACTTTATCCAAGGTAGCGTGGATCAGATCTTTTTCAACTTCTTCAATCGTCTGACCTGCGCTAACTTGATTTGCTTGAGACTTTTTATTAACACGTGAGAATGGGGATTCTAAATTACTTGGTAAAGTTATTGTTTTACCTTTTGGGTCACTCATAATAAATGCACGATGAATTGCATGACGAAGCTCACGCACATTTCCCGGCCAATCATAGCCACTAAGCTCTTTCAGTTGCGCTGCTTGCCAAGTAAAGTCAGTGCCATTTTCATCATTTAACTGTTCTAAAAATGCCTTAGCTAGCAATTCAATATCTTCTTTTCGATCTCTCAAAGCTGGAATATCAATGGGGAATACGGCTAAACGAAAGTAAATATCTTCACGAATAACGTTATTTTGCGCTAAATCTTCCAATGAGCGGTTAGTCGCTGATATTACTCGACAATCAACAGGTAATTCTTTATTACCACCAACACGCACTACTTTTTTGCTCTCTAATACTCGCAATAAGTTTGGTTGCATATCAATCGGCATTTCTGTCACTTCATCTAAAAATAAAGTGCCGTTTGCGGCTTGTTCAAACACCCCTTCTTTTCGGGCAATCGCGCCAGTAAACGCGCCTTTTTCATGACCAAATAACTCACTGCCGATTAACTCTTTAGATAACGCGCCACAGTTAGTTGCAACTAATGGCCCTTCACACTGACTGGCATTATGGATAGCTTGTGCAACCACTTCTTTACCTGCACCACTTTCACCCATAAGCATAACGTTTGCATTGGTATTCGCTACGCGCTCAATCATAGTGTATAGCTGTTGCATAACTGGCGATTCGCCAATTAAAGTACCAAAATGTTTTTGTATACTTGGCTGTTTCTTTTTCTTTTCAGTGTTCTTTTTTGGGTTTAAAACACGCTCAATGTCTTCTCGCTGAAGTGGTTTAACAAGGTGCCCTACATTTGGAGCACACATCTCAGCAAGCTTACCTTTCACCGATGGATGGCCCGAAATGAGCGTGATTTTGGGGCTTTGCCCAATACTGTTGAGGTGTTCAACCAAATGCAAACCGCTGCCATCTGGCAGCATAAAGTCAAGGAACACATGGTCAAAGGTATTATTTTCAAACCATTGCTGTGCTTCAGCTAAATTAGCGGCTGTGTCTATATTATGACCTAAAAACTCCACTATATGGCAGACAACATCGCTGAATTCACTGTCATCATCGACCAAAAGTATGTTTAACATGATTATTCCCTATGCTTTATATTTCCTAATAGAGTAACATAATAAGTGGGTTCTGAACCTAAAAATTCAACTGACAACTTTATATATATGCAAATAAAAACAATTTAGATCACATGTAACTGGTGATTTTTTATATAGACTTCTAGGAACGTTATGCAACTTCTTAAAACCACAACCCACCCGAGTATAACGGCCGACAACACAAGTCAATTTACACGCGTCACTAGCCGCGCAATTGTGTTAAAAGAATCACAAATATTATTAATGTATACCGCTCGTTATGAAGATTATAGTTTACCAGGTGGTGGCGTTGATAATATTGAAACGATAGAACAAGGGTTAATCCGTGAACTCCAAGAAGAAACGGGCGCACAAAATATTAAAATAACTGGAAAGTTTGGCCTTTATGAAGAGTATCGCCCTTGGTACAAAGATGACTATGAGGTCATTCATATAAAATCTTACTGTTATTTTTGTGATATAGATAACACCTTAGGTCAAGCGCAACTAGAACATTATGAACAACAAAATGGTATGCAAGCCAAGTGGGTAAACATACATGAAGCTATTGCTCACAATGAGCGCACAATTGCGAATAGTGACAAACAAGGGTTATCTATCATTAGAGAAACCTACTTACTAAAAGCAATTGCTAAACAGCTTTAGTAGCAAACGCTTGATGGCGGTAAAATCGATACAAGCCAACAATATTACTGGTTAGGAATAAGCCTTCCATTAACACTGCAATGGGCGAACCCACCATTACGTTATGCGCCATCCATAAGCTGGTACCTACTATCATCAAGATGCGTAGTTTAAAATCTTTAGCCTGAAATGACGCTAGCGTTTGAATAAGTGTTGCAATTAAAGCTAATCCACTCAACCAGTTATACCAGGTAATAAATACAGTCACCATACTTAATATAATAAAGCCTAGCATCACCATGTATTGCCTTGCAAAAACGCAATACATGTAGCGTGCGGCTGCAATAAGCATTAGCCAGCCAGCACTTTGCTGACCCAATATGAAAAAGTGTGCAGAGGTTAATAGCACCGAGCTAAACAAACACAGTAAAATGATTCGTCGAGACTTAAATTGAAATGAAGCTAAGTCGAGTAAAGTAGCAACGCCAACCAAACATTGAGAAAGTAAAAACATAGTGACTCCTGAAAAACAGCAGTCTAATTGAGTAAATTGAGTATTACCTTAACTTAAGTTAAGGCGTTTACGTATACGAGATAAAGAAATAGGTGAAATGCCTATATACATTGCCACTTGGCTTAAGCTTAGCTGTGCCAACCAATGAGGTTTATGTTTAAGTAAATAGCAGTAACGCTGCTCAGGGCTATTGAGTAATAAAAATGCCTCTTTAGCTTCTTTAAAAATAAGTTGCTGTTCAATAAGCTGCTGCTTAATCAGTTGATACTGTGCTTGCTCAAATAGTGTTAGTGGTACTTTAATTACACTTGCTTCGTTAATCACCTTTAATTGATAAAACGCGGGGCTTGAGGTCATCCAATTGGCAAACAGCAATGCAAATTCATTTTTAAAATAAAACTCTTTACACTTTTGCCCACCGTCAATGTCGTCATGAATAGCGCCTAAAACCCCTTGAACAATTAAATACCCATAATCTTGCACATCGCCTTGTTGCACTAATACTGTATTACGCGTTATAAGTTGCTGAGGATACTTACAAGCCAATTGCACTTTGAACTTGTTTACTAGCGCTTCGTAACTGTCGCCAAGCGATAAAAGTGGATTATCAGACATTAAAAATTACCATTTTTTCATTAAAGCATGTGTAATAGCAGCCGCTGACACACCCACTCTAGGAATATATTTTTGGCCACACCATAAAGGTGAAAAGTCACTTTTAGCACTTTTTTCAGCTCGACTTCTTAAGGCTGTTATTGCACTGCTGGCGTGTGGAAACGCAGGAACACCCTTTGGTATAGCACCTAATTCTTGCATTACTCGATTTTTAATACCCCGCGCCGCTCTACCAGAGAACAATGTGGTCAGAGTGGTCTCGTCTTGTTGTTGATCTAAAATAGCCTGTTGATGCAAAGCTGATGTTGTAGCCTCTTTACATAGTAAATAAACGCTCCCGACTTGGACAGCACTGGCTCCTAACGCTTTAAACCGCTGTACATCATCGGCTGAAGCAATACCACCAGCAGCAATAATAGGCAGTGATATATGCTCAACACAACGTTTAACTAACTGCTCAGTATTTTGTTGTAAGCTTAAATCCATTGATAAAAAATGCCCTCTGTGACCTCCAGCCTCTATACCCTGAGCGATAACCGCATCTGCACCATTAGCTTCAAGCCATTTAGCCTCATCAACGGTTGTTGCGCTAGCAATCACTTTACTCCCCCAGCTTTTAATTTCTTGAACAATATCATCGCTTGGTAAGCCAAAATGAAAACTCACCACCGGTGGCTTGAAAGGCGCAATTAGTTTTACTATTTCTTTATCAATTGGCTGACGAGTTGCCGTCATGCTCAAACTAGACTCATCAATACCATGCTCTTTTAAATAGGGTGAAAGTAATTGATGCCATTGCTGCTTTTGCTGCTGCGTATAACCGATTACTTCGTGACAAAAAAAGTTTAAATTGTAAGGTTTGTCGGTTGCTTGGCAAAGCTTGGTAATTTCATCGATTAATTGCTCCTTTGATAACATAGCGCAAGGCAATGAACCTAAACCACCACTGTTGCTCACAGCTGCGGCCAAACGATAGTCTTGCACACCTGCCATTGGGGCTTGGATAAGTGGTAACTCAGTATGTAGAAATGTTTGCATGTAAACGTCCTTGTAACTTTTTCATTCATTTGCATTAATTACCTGCACCAACCTTAAAGTACAGTAATATGAGAAGCATTAATTTTATTTAAACTTATTTTAAATCAGTACATTAAAATAAAATAGCCCTTATTGCTAAGAGTTGGTGTTAGCTTTGCAATCACCCTACCTACTATAATTTGTAAGGAGATAAAATGACTGATTCAGTAACTACAATCAATCCAGCTACCGAAGAAACTATTGCAGACTATACCCTGCTAAATCTTGAGCAGGCAAATAATGAGGTAGATAAAAGTCATAATGCATTCTTACAGTGGCGGCACACATCCCTAGACGAGCGAGCTGAATATTTAAATAAACTTGCTGACGTATTTGAAAAAAACCAACAGTCGCTTGCCCGTTTGATGACGAAAGAAATGGGAAAGCTCTATCCACAAGGCTTGCAAGAAGTAGAACTATGCGCTGCAATATGCCGCTATAGTGCCGAGCAAGGCCAAGCACAGCTTGCTGATGAAGAGCGCTCAATGGAAAACGGCCGTGCCATAATCACCTATCAACCTACCGGTGTGCTTTTAGGTATTCAACCTTGGAACTTCCCGCTGTATCAGGTCATACGTTATGCGGTAACAAATATTATGGCAGGTAACACCGCAATACTTAAACATGCAGGTAATGTATTTGGCATGGCAGAAAAAATAGAAGAGATGTTCTGTGATGCTGGCTTCCCTGATTATGTATTTAAAAACCTACTGATTGACGGTAAAACAGCCAGTGAACTTATCAGTCACTCTGCAATTCGCGGTGTCACATTTACAGGTAGCGATGGCACAGGTAAAAAAGTGGCTGAGCAAGCAGGGAAACATGTAAAGAAAACCGTATTAGAGCTAGGTAGTAATGACGCCTACCTCGTACTTGATGACGCCGATTTAGAGCTGGCAGTTAAAACCTGTATGCAGGGTCGCATGGTTAACAATGGCCAAACCTGTGTATCCGCAAAACGTTTCGTTGTTGTTGATGCGTTATATGATGATTTTAAAGCCGCCATTGCAAAGCAGTTTAAAGCAATGAAGTTGGGCGATCCTATGGATGAAGAAACAGATCTTGGTCCTATGGCACGTGAAGACCTAAGAGATAAGATTCATGACCAAGTTCAAGAATCTGTAAAAGCAGGTGCTAAAGTCGTCGTTGGCGGTGAAATACCAAAGCAAACAGGCTTCTATTACCCTGCAACCTTAATTGAAAATTTATCACCAGGCATGCCAGCCTATGACGATGAGTTGTTCGGTCCTGTCGCATCGCTTATCAAAGCCAAAGACAATGATGACGCAATGCGTATTGCCAATGATTCCCGCTATGGCTTAGGTGGAGGCATTATTTCAAAAGATGAAAAGCGTGCTATTGAACTGGCAAAAAGGCACTTTGATACAGGTATGATAAACATAAATGGTTATGGCCTTGCACAGCCAAACCTACCCTTTGGCGGCGTGAAAGATAGCGGCTATGGTCGTGAACACGGCGGATTTGGTATTCGTGAGTTTGTAAATATCAAAGCTATTATGATTAATAACTAAAGCACAAGTTATGATTAATAACTAAAGCACAGTTATAATTAAAAAAGGGCCTTTCGGCCCTATTTTATGCTTAAAGTAATAAATTCAACAACGCCTCAGCTTATTTAAGCTGGGCTTTGTTTATACCCTCATCAAATGTTGGTACTGACTTATGTGACGTATTATCCATTTGCAGTTCATCCACAGCTTTCTGAATATCCATGTCATCATCTAACTGCTGATTACTATTAGCTGGCTTATGGACTAACTCAGTTAACAGCGCAAAATGA
This sequence comes from Pseudoalteromonas atlantica, assembly GCF_043641955.1. GTDB lineage: Bacteria > Pseudomonadota > Gammaproteobacteria > Enterobacterales > Alteromonadaceae > Pseudoalteromonas > Pseudoalteromonas atlantica_A. The sequence continues at coordinate 236,181 of NZ_JBHZRV010000005.1, read as the reverse complement.
TCTGAGCCATATTTTGCCAAACGTTTAATCCGTTTAACCGTAAAGCCGTGACTATGAAATAAGTGATCAAGCGGCCAGCGCATAAAGAAATACCCAGCATGAAAAGTGTTAAAAAAACCTCGCCCTTTTCTGGGATCTAAAAAGTCACTAATTTCCATAAACAATCTAGTGCTTCTAGACCAAGCAACATCATTTAAATCTCCCGCGACAATCGTCGGTCGCGTATTATTTTTTAATGCTTTAGCAAGTAAAATGAGTTCAGTATCACGGGGTCTCGAGGTGTCTTCTTCTGTTGGGCTAGGCGGCGCCGGGTGTATAAAGTGCCCTTGCATTACATGCCCTTGCGCTGTTTCAAATAAAATATGTATGGAAGGAATATCCTCTTCAACTAGCTCACACACTTGCTGCTTAATTATTTTAAATTTGCTGTATAAGTGCATGCCATAGCGATTATCTTTTGGGCAAAATATTGTATGAGGGTAACCTTTTTCAAGTACTGATAAATGTTGCTGCCATTTAATATCCGACTCAAGCGTGATCAGTAAATCAGGTTGGTTCTCGTTGACTAAATCGATTAAATCTTGATAGCGCGTATTCGACATCAACACATTAGCCGACATAATACGAACACTATGCTCACTTCCTTCTGGGCTATGAGCCACCTCTTTTTTTGCAAGCCATGTGTACGGGTATATCCATTTACCTTGAATGAGTAATATAACACTTGCCATTATTAGCGACGATGCAACCAAAGGCGACCACTCAATTGATGCAAAATATCCAGTCAAAAGCAGCCCAGCCAATGCAAGATAAAACACTTGTAATCGAATAAAGTCGCAACTACGAATTAAATAATGCTGGCTGAAAGAAAAAGGTAAGAGTGTTACAAGGAGCAAAACGCTCAAGACACAACACAGCACAATTAACATTCAACATTCCTTTTAAGATAATAGAAATAAATATAATCAATGATATAACTTACACATTCAGTTATTTTAACAATAGAACCACTATTATTTGCAATCAATGCCTTGCCTAAATCGCTTTTAATTCCAACGACGCTCGCATCTTGAAGTGGTGTGGGTATACATTTCCACTCTCAACTAAATCTGTATGCTCGGCATAAAATCAACGCACTCATGATAGTTTACACAGTTTCTAAGCTGCATTTTAATTAAAATGTGATGATATAAGTAAAAAGTACAGACAACCTCCTCCATTTTTGTATATTATTAACTCACTTTCCTTATTGGAGTTTGCGCCACGATGAATAACTAACACCTGTTGAAATTCGTTTTTATTTTTTGAATTTACAGGGTTAGTGGGCGCAAAATTCGTCATATATCTCGTTATCGACTTAGCGATTCATAGTTAATTTAATAGCTTTGCGCGCCATGCCCTTCTCACACCAGAGGCATTATGCACACATTACACATCTATAATTTAAGTTATCAACACCCTGATGGCCATGTACAATTTAAACAGCTTAACTTTTCAATCAATGAAAAGATCACCGCAATTATTGGCGCTAATGGCAGCGGAAAATCCATATTGGTGAATATTTTAGCAAACCATATACAACCTAGTGCGGGACGTGTTGAGTTTAGCGGCACACGTTTATTTGTATCACAGCAATTATGTGATCACTATTTACAAGACTCCTCAAATACCATTGCCCAACAGTTAGGAATAGATAAAAAGTTGGCGGCTCTTACACGTATTACACATGGAAGTATTGCTGACGCGGATTTTGCGCTGGTAGGCGACGATTGGCTATGTGAGCAATATTACCAGCAACAGCTATCAGGCATAGGTATTAATGCACCCATCAACACCCCTATTACCCAATTGAGCCCTGGGCAACAGCGTTGCTTAACACTCTATTGCGCATTAGCTGCAAAGCCAGATCTTTTGATTTTAGATGAACCAAGCAATCATTTAGACCGAGCAGCAAAGCAGTGGTTAATATCACAGCTACATATATTTGGGGGGCAAGTAATTATCGTTAGCCATGACTGCCAATTACTTGATCACAGCGATGCTATTATTGAATTGAACAATCAAGGCTACCACTACGAAACAGGAAACTTCACCCATTTTTGCCAGCAAAAAGAACTGCAACAAACCGCGCTGACAAAACAAATAAATCACTTAGCCAAAGAGCAAAAAAAACACCAACAGCAAACCCAAATTAATCATGAAAAAGCACAACAAAGAGCCGCACAAGGTAATAAGCACCGCCGCAGTACCAGCCAAGCTAAGGTCATGCTCGATTTTAATAAAAATAAAGCACAAGCAAGTAAAGGTGCTAATGAACGCTTGGCATCAACAAAGCTCAATAACCTCGCGCAACAGCAACGCGCCCTTAGAAAACAACAACCCCACAAAATTGAGAGCAACCTAACATTCACTCAATCCACCAGCAAAAAACGCCTACTGTTCATTGATAAACTATGCTTACCCTATGGTTGTATTCAAACCCCAGTGACCTTAATTATTAACAGTGGCGATAAGTTGCATATTGATGGACTAAATGGCTCTGGGAAGTCAACACTCCTGAGGATGATCAATGAAACTCCAAGCTCATATTTATCGACGACAATTCAACTAAATACTCAGGTACTTTATATTGACCAGCATTGCTCTTTTTTAAACGCTAATCATAGTTTAATAGAGGCACTAACGTTTCATTGTGAGCTTAAACTAGAAACAGTCCGTAACATATTAGCCGGTATTGGCTTTAAAGGAATTGATGTTTTTAAGTTAATTAGCCAACTGAGCGGTGGAGAGAAAATGCAAATAGCCATGCTTATTGCAGCACAAAAGGCAGCTGAATGCTTACTTTTGCTTGATGAACCCGATAACCATTTAGACTTAGCCAACAAACAACACCTTGCAAAAAATCTTACTGATTTTACTGGCAGTTTTATATTAGTCAGTCACGATGAGGTGTTTGTTGAGCAATGCCATGTTACGCAGCAACTTAGCTTACATTGATTGCCTCGAGAGTTAAGAGTTGCTACTTTACATTCAATTAAATTATTAAATTACATAGGAAAATAATGCGTTCTTTTATTGTACTGCCGCTATTACTTATAAGTTGTGAAGGGTTAAGCCAGCAAAAAAATACTGATATTGAACGCATTACCACTACAGCATCTCGGTCGCAGGTAAGCGCCGATCCTCTTCCTTTAGTTGTCAGCAGTATTACTCAAGCAGAGCTCGATTTAATTGCTCCCACCCATATTGAGCAAGTTTTAAAACAAATTGCTGGCGCAAATGTACAACACGGTAATGGCCAAGAATATTTGCCCGCGCTGCGCTCCCCGGTGCTATCTGGCGCTGGGGCCTGTGGTGGTATTTTGACCGCTGAAGATGGTATTCCACTGCGTGCGGCTGGTTTTTGTAATATTAATGAATTATTTGAAGCCCACACCGAAATGGCCGACCGTATTGAAGTATTAAAAGGTCCAGGCTCTGCCCTTTATGGTTCAAATGCAGTGCATGGTGTTATCAATGTCATCACACCAGACACCACTTACGATGAACATTTACTTGGGGTTGACTTAGGCTCTTACGGTTACAGCCGTTTAAAACTGCGCAGCGGTAAAGACTTTGGCCTTCAAGGAGTTGGAATCAACGCCAGTGTCACTCGCGATACCGGCTACCGTAATGATGAAAGTGTAGATCAAGAAAAACTCAACCTACGTCATCGCTATCTAAATGACGACTTTTCGATTAATACAGGATTGAGTTATACCCATCTAGACCAGCAAACAGCGGGCTTTATTACCGGTTTTCAAAGTTATAAAGATGATGAAATAGCTCAGCAAAACTTTAACCCTGACGCATTTAGAAAAGCCCGCTCTTTTAGAGTTTGGTCAAGGGCACAGTGGCAAACACAAATCGATACAATCACCATAACCCCCTATATGCGTAAACAAAGCATGACCTTTTTCAAGCATTTTTTACCGGGTACACCGCTTGAGGAAAATAGCCAAAATGGCGTTGGAATACAATCACTTTGGCAACATAGCTACTCGGATGAATTTACTTTAAATTTAGGCTTAGACAGCGAATATTCTCGCGCTGACTACCTGCAATATCAAGACAAGCCAACCCAAGGCTCTGCGTTTTTAGTTGCGACTGTGCCGCAAGGCAAACATTACGATTACGATGTAAATAGCACGCTGATTGCGCCATTTATTAGTATTGATTGGCAATGGCAACAGCTGAATGTCAGCCTAGGTGCTCGCTTTGAACGACTCAATTACGACTATACCAATAACATGCTTGCTGGGCGCACCGCTGAAGATGGCAGCGAATGTGGCTTTGGCGGATGTCGTTACTCTCGCCCACCCAGTGATGAGAATACCTTTACCAATACATCACCCAAATTAGGCTTGAGTTACCAACTAACTGTCGATAACTATTTATACGCAAACCTTTCCCGCGGTTATCGAGCTCCACAAGCTGCCGAGCTTTATCAACTCCAGCGCGAGCAACAAGTGGCTGATCTAGAATCTGAAACAGCAGACAACCTTGAGCTAGGCCTCAAAGGCCAATATCAACAATTGCACTATGTAGTGTCTGCCTATGCTATGGATAAAGAAAACGTCATTTTTCGCGACAGTGACTTTTTTACTATTAATGACGGGAAAACCCAGCACCGCGGCATTGAGTTAGAGCTAGACTATCAGCTTACTCAATCCTTACAGCTTAGCCTTGCAGCAAGCCATGCCAAGCATACATACGACTATGACCGTGTTTTATCAGATCTAAATATTAATGGGAATGACGTAGACACAGCGCCACGCAATATCGCCAACCTCCAAGCAAACTGGCAAATCAGTGATAACACCCTTGTTGCGATTGAATGGCATTATGTTAGTGACTATTTTACCGACCCTGAAAACCTTCATAGCTATGATGGTCATAACTTACTTAATTTGCGCGGTGCATGGCAGCTGACTAAGCATTTAAAACTTACTGCACGTGTTAATAACCTAACAAACACCAACTACGCAGAGCGTGCTGATTATACAGGTTTCAGTGGGGATCGGTATTTCCCAGGCAGACCTCGTAACGTTATGTTTTCAGCAAGTTATGCTTGGTAATCAATACGAGTTTTAGTAGAGCTTTCTCAAGTGCGCTTAAAGTACAGGTGCACTTTTGAGCTGCTCTTGAGCTGACTTTTTATAACCCATAATTCGAGCCACATATAGCAGCTTATGGGTGTGCGCTTTAGCAAGTGCACTCTGCGCTATCTTTGGTTATCTCGGGGGCCGCAATATTATGATAAAGCAGACACTACAACCCTCTTAAATAAAAAATGCGCTATATGGATGACCACATAGCGCATTGTTATATTTTTTTGGGTTTGACTAACGCACCGCTAGTACGATTAAACCTGGTACTACAAAGAACGAACCCAACACATAACCCAGTGCTGCCGATTTATTCTTAGTGCCTATTTCAGCCAGCTTTTCCGCTAGTTTAATTGGAATTTCACGCAATACTGGAATACCGTAAATAAGCGCAACAGCAAACACATTAAACATAACATGCACAAGTGCAATAGTTAGCGCCACTTCAGCCATAGGACCAGTTATAGATGTTGCAGCTAATAAAGCAGTGATCGTCGTACCAATGTTTGCACCCAAGGTGAACGGGTAAATTTGGCGCGTAGTAAATACACCACTTCCTGCAAGTGGGATCATCAAGCTTGTCGTTGTTGACGACGATTGTACCATCACAGTTACAGCCGCACCCGATGTAATGCCCGCAATTGGACCACGGCCTATTGCGCCATGTAATATGTCTTTTGCCTTACCAACAAGTGCCTTTTTAAGAAGCTTACCTAACGTTGTTACTGCAAATAAGATTAAACAGATACCCGCAACAACCATTGCTGCGCCCAACATTTTTGTATCTAAGAAGCTAAATGCGTCTTTTATTACACCCACAGCAGGTTTTACTAAAGGTTTTACAAAGTTATAGCTCTTTAATGATAAGTCAGCGTCACCAACAAACAAATGCGATAACATGGCTGAAAGCTTTTGTAATAAACCAAACATTATTTCAAGCGGTAAGAAGATAGCAACCGCGAACAAGTTAAAAAAGTCATGAACTGTTGAGGCAGCAAACGCACGCTGAAACTCATCTTTTGAGCGAATATGACCAATAGATACCAAAGTATTTGTGATGGTTGTACCAATATTTGCGCCCATTATCATTGGGATAGCAATACTTAAAGGTAAACCACCTGCCACAAGTCCAACGATGACTGACGTTACAGTAGAAGACGATTGTACTAAAGCGGTTGCTAAAGCACCTAGTAATAAAGCGATAAACGGGTTAGTTGCAAACGCAAAAATTTCTTGTGCGCCTTGAGTACCACCTGACGCTAACTTAAAACCACCACTGACTGTACCTACGGCAACCAGTACTAAATAAACTAAAAAGGCAATGGCCGCCCAGTTAAGTGTTTTAATTAATAGCGTGTTCTGCTTTGATTCACTCATGTTTAAATCTCAATTGTTGTCTTGCCGATTGTGGCATTTTGATGACGTTTTTGTTTCAGAGCGCATTAGAACACCCCAATATTACAGAAATATTTCATTCAAATTAACAAGCGCTCGTAAAACAGCCACTCATGATATGAGAGTACTAAAATGAGATTAAACAGCTCTAAAAAATTAAATTTAAGCCATTATTATCAAACAGTTAAAACAGACATTGAGTTTTACATTGATTTACAGAACAACTGATAACGCGTTATTCTATTTATCAAATAAATTGTACTTTTTTATCTAAGAGGTATTGTAATTAGTCGGTGGTTTAATGCTATACGCACAACAAAATGGTAATAACAGGTAGGTAAAAAGAGAGGGGGTATTATACAAGGCACACACCATAAAACGCTTGTAATGAGGAAGGCACAGCTCTTTGGATATTTAAACCCGTTTAACGAGTGCGCCCCTTATGTATACCCAAACCACCTCAAGATGCGAGCGTCGTTGGAATTAAAAGCGATTTAGGCAAAGCATTGGTTGCAAGTAATAGTGATTCTATTGTTAAAATCAATAACGTAGTATAAATCGCTTTTAAACCAACCCTTTGGGCGTTTCATAGGCACTTACTCTCATCGTTGTTACTTCTTAAAAGGGACTGCCATTCTTGCAAAGTAACGCCTTGATATAAGCCCCTATGAAACGCTGAATTCTGCATCTTGAGGTGGCTTGGGTATATACACAACACTAACGGTGTTTATATTGGGTTTTACAGTGACTGCGCATAATGGCTGGATCACGTAACTTTAAATGCTTTGTAGTACGGCCACTATGTCGCTTGCGCCATACTTTAAATGAACCATTTGATACATTGCTGCGCATGAAGGAAACAAGTTGTGAGTGGTTTAAACCAAACAGATCTTCAATAGCCTCAAATGGCGTGCGGTCTTCCCATGCCATTTCAATAATCCGAGAGGTATCACTTTCATTAAATTGCATATTTCACCCAAATTACTTTAATACGCAGTCATTTCTACTTTAGCTCACCTTATTGAACACTTATATCCACTCGCCATGGTGGATTTAAACGGTTATGTCCTGCCCAATACAGCTTAATTTGGTTTCCTGATGGGTCTGTCAGTTTAGCTTCATGCCATAAGTAACGTTGAGCAATAACCTCAGTATTAAATTCAATACCTTTGGCTTTTAATGACGCGACCCACTTTTCTAGGTCTTCGCTTTCAAAGTATATTATCGCACCATTACTAAACGTATCATTGGTTAATAACAAAGAAAACGTGGCATTATTTGCACACTCAAAACGTGAATAATGGGGACTTTTAACAATTTGTGTAAAGCCTAAAGTAAGATAAAAGTGGTTGGCTTTTTCAATGTCAGTGACAGGTAAAGTGATTTGATTAAGATTCATAGTCGCTACCTAAATATAAAGTTAGATAACGAGTTTAAAACCTTAACCAAACATGAGGTCAATTAGTAATTTGCACCTAGGTATTAAGAAGCCTGATAGCGATTAGCTTGCTTAATACTAGCAAAGTCGTTAAAGCGAACGCCGTGTTTTTTCATTACCTCAAGTGCTTTTTTACTTAACATCTGGCGCAAATAAAACGGCTGATTCGGCACAAAGTGATGAATAGTATGGGTATGACCAAAGTTAAAGCAAAACAAATTAAATGGGGCAAATAAACGGCTGGTTATTACGTGGGTTTGCTCCAGCATGTTATTAACACCGCCGTAGTAGTGCATTGATGAAGTCACAAAGTTAAGTGAGCTTGAGCGTACAATATTTGGCACAATCAACACCACCATTAAAAACTCAAACACTGCCATCACATCTAACAGTAAAACCGGTGAGTTTGCTTCAAGTGGTACAAATAGATTAACTAAGTGAAAAATAATAACGGTGTATAAAACTGTAAAATATGCAGTAGTTACTGGGAACCCTGCATTGAATACTTTAAAAAAGCTAAAGCCTTTAATTTCTTTACTAAAACGCTTTGTGTTAATGAGTAAACCAAGTAAGCCATCAACAATCACTAAAACGCGTAAAAATGGATTTTTAATGCCGTTGCCGACTAAGCGCTCTTCTAAATCTTGCTCGGTGCCCGAGGTTTTATGGTGATGTAAATGCATCTTACGGCGATACCAAGGACTAATAGTGTTTGGTCGCATTAACCAAACTGTGAGCATCATAAAGTTATGTAAAAATGGCTGATTACTAAAATATTGTTTATGAATAAGGTCATGTTCTAGTTCATGAGAAATTGACGCAGCAATGGCCGCTAAAATAATGCATAACCAAGCGGGAATAATAGCAAAGTAATAAAGTGCACCTACACCTATTAACGCTGCCAGCGAGAGTAAAAGAATAGCCATTCCTAAGGTATTTTGATGGGCTAACAGCGGGTGTTTTTGACGAAGCCTCGCTTCTTCCGCTTTAATCGCATTCACAATGGCTTGAATATTTTCTTTGGCACTTAACGTGTTCATAAATAGCAACTGAAAATCAAAGTTGCGCAGATCATACCCGAATAAATAAAAAGCTGCTATAGCGAGATTAGCGCAAGCGCAAGCCAAAAATAAAAAAGTAGTAAATTTAAAACGACAGTCAGTTTGATCGACTTTAACTACATTTGCTTAAGGAAACAGAAGTTAAAAATTATGAAAAAAAGATAAGATACTTCTATTTTGATTTAATCGGATATTTCTATTATATGTGAAATACAAAAGTGAGCTTGCTTTTATTGGTGCTTGATCAGCTAATTACAATTGAGATGGATTGAGACCGTCACTCAATCCACCCTCTTAAGCTACGTAATTTTACTCTTGTCCCCCTTGAACACCGTAAATTGCAGGGCGTTTTAACTGGGCATTTAAAGGCAAATAACACGCCAGTGCGCCAAGGCAGATTACAAACAATAACGTTATAAATAACATAGCAAACTGCATAATTTGCGGTATGCCACCAGCAATGAGCTGTAATGGTTGCTGTAAAGTAAGCAATAACGCCATACTGAGTAGTATTCCTGTTACAATTGCGCTGCCATTTTGCTTAAACACTAACAAAAACAGCGCCATTGGTTTTGCGCCTACACACAAATGAATACCAATTTCAGCACGCCTTAAAAGTACTGAATAACGCATAATACCTATCAAACCAATACTAGTTAAAGCAATCGTAGCAATAATGATCATTAGTGTTGTGCCTGATACCACATATTGACGAAATAACGCATTATTTCGCTGATTACTTAATGGCTCCAATTGATGAACAGATAAGCCCGAATCAATAGATTGTAATAAGGTATTAAGCGTATTTTTTGTTACGTGCTGGGTATGTTTAAACTCTATGATAAATGAATTGTAACCTGCGCGAGTAAGATAAGCTTTAGGCTCAAGCGACGTTTTTCCCGGTATTGGCATTGCTTTAACTACACCAATCACGACTAAATCGTTTTCGCGCCCAGAAGTTATATCAAAACTTAAATGCATACCCAATGCATTACCATTACTTGACATTTTTCCTGCAAGTACTTCATTGATAATTATAACATTTGCATTACTTTCAACATCTTCACTTGTAAAACCACGCCCTTGTAATATGGGCTGTTTCAGGAGTGAAAAATAAAGTTCATCAACAGATTTCCCATAGGGTAATAGGATTTTATTACTCGCTACTTCAACCAATGACCAAGTAATTAAGTTATCATTAATGGGTGATGAGGACCGACTGACTTGCGCTACCCCTGGCAATAAAGCAAGCTCGTTAGCCACTTGTTTTAGTAATTGATTTACCTTGTCTCTATCTGCTGCTAGATGGCTTGCTAGATTAACTTTTAAACTCGTTAATTGCTCAAGTGGCAATGTGAAGGCCTCGTCAATATTACTTTTATTTACGCTAAAAACTAAAAAGTTAATAAACAATAATGTACACGCCACACTGACCTGAAAGGCGACTAAGCCCTGCCACACACGCTTACCTACCTGCACTGACATACCTTTACCCGCTGATTTTAAGCTAGTTATTAACTGTTGATAATTTATAATCCGCGTGCACAGAAATGCAAAAAGTGTTGTTAATATTAGACCACTAACCAATGTGATCAGCAGTGATACTTCATTGATAGCAAGCTCATTAGCGCGCGGCAATATCGCCATAGCAAAATCACTCAGAGTTACCAAAAAAAACGCAGCTAACGCAAGTCCTATCAAACTTGCCAAACCAATTAGTAAGGAAATTTCCTGCCAAAACTGTTTAAACAAAGTAAATCGGGTTGCGCCCAGTGCCGCACTGAGTGCTAATGTGTGCTTGCGCGATGCTGTTCTTACAATAAACACGTTACTAATATTTACGCAGGCAATAATAACCAAACCAGCTACGGCTAAAATAAGCCAATAAATATTTTTCGGTGTCTCTTTTAATATCACTTTTTGCAAGGAGTTAAGCTCAAGTTCGATATGCCAGCCCGCAAAGAACGCTTCATTCGTAATATGCTGTTGCCATACATTATCAACATACTGCGACAACTTTTTACTCGCCTGTTCAATACTTATATCGCTGGGTAGCTTAGCCACAAAATGGCTGCGCGAATAACGATTCCACCAAATTGGTTTTGCCTCTGCTGAGGTTAAATTGTAATCCCACGGCAACCACACATCTGTAATTTGGCCTGTTTTAATCAGTGCAGGCGATTTAAAACCTGCGGCAGCCACACCTATAATTTTGAATTGTTGGCCGCTCACACTCAGTGTTTGACCTATTATGTTTTCTTTACTGGCAAAGTCATTTTGCCAAGTTTGATAACTGATAACTGCAACGGGGTTAAAACTATCTAAGGTTTCAGTTTGCGTAAAACCACGCCCTAAATGCAGCTTAATGGCGAATATATCAAACCATTGTGGAGTAACAAATGAGGTGTTTACTATAGGCAAACCCGCTACATCATCGAGCCGTTGTTCGGCGTAATATACCAATGCAGTTTGTTCAAATAAATTATGGTTTTTATATAGGTCTATTAATGCTGGGTAATTAAAAGCACGGGTATTGAGTGAGCCTGTTTGGTCAATTTGAGCATATTCAGCTTTTACTAGCCGCCCTTGTTCAGGGTATGGCAATGGTTTTAATAGCATAATGTAAGCAAGCGTTAATACTGTAATTAACGCTGATAAAACAATGCTTAACGTTGTAACAACACTCAAGCTGTAAACTTTATGATTAGCTATATTAAGTAATGCATTTTTTAAATTATACGTCATTGCAATACTCCGTTAAGTTATATCTAAATAGTCGTCGGCACTTTATTACTTTTGGATATTTCATTTTACTCTCTCAACAAGTTATTTAAGCACTTAACTGCTCTTTTATACCCAAAGCACCTAACATCTCACCATCTAGCAACTTCAGCTTTCTTGTAGCCATATCACAGTAACGCGGATCATGTGTCACCATGCAAATAGTGGTGCCAGCGGCATGTAGCTCACTTAACACCTGCATTACCTGATCGCCCGATTTTGAGTCTAAATTACCCGTTGGTTCATCAACTAATAGTATTGCAGGCTCAGTCACCAGTGCCCGAGCGATCGCCACGCGTTGCTGCTGCCCGCCCGATAACTGGTTAGGTTTGTGACTCATACGATGTCCAAGCCCCACCTTTTCAAGGCACACCTTTACTTTTTCAGCAATAACTTGCTTGCTCGGTTTCGTGTGATGGTAACGTAGTGGCAATGCCACGTTGTCAAATACGCTCAGCTCGTCAATTAAATTAAACGACTGAAAAATAAACCCTATTTTTGCATTGCGAATGTCAGCAGCCTGATTAAGCGAAAGTGAAGACACGTTTTTACCTTCAATAAAATATTCACCGCTTGTTGGCATATCAAGTAAACCCAAAAGTGAAAGTAATGTTGATTTACCACAACCAGATGGCCCCGATATCGACAAATATTCACCGCGATAAATACACAAATCAATGCTACGCAGTGCATATGTTTGCAGCTCTTGTGTTTCGAATACCTTACTAATTCCGTTCATTGCTAATACGACATCCGTTTGAGTGTTCGTTACTTTTTGCTCTGTCATTACTTTCGTCCTGCTTATTAATTAATTAATTAATTAGAATTTCGCTATTGCGGCGAGTAAGGTTGGTTAAATCTGAAATAATCAATTGCTGATCTAACTGCGCACCACTGAGTATTTCGATGAAGCGCCCAGCCTCGCGACCAAACTTAATATCAACTAAATACGCACTTTGTTGCTGTGAGTTTACCTGATAAAGCGCGCTTACACTGTGTGGTTTAACGTTTGCAGGGCGCTCGATATAAGCAACATTTTTTAATTGCGCAATATTGATATTGGCATCAACTGTTAATTGCGGGCGCACATTTTCAGGGAGCTCTTTAGGCAAGGATAACTCGACCTCTACGGTATTGTTGACTACCACAGGGCTGATGCGCGCGACCTTTGCTTTAACAACCCCTCGACGGGTGTCGACATGGGCAAGCTGCCCTAATCGAATATCATCCACTTGATTTTGTGGTACTTGAATTATCGCAATGAGTGAATCAACCGAGCCGATAAGCGCAATTTCTTGCCCTGCGTTTACACTTTGCCCAAGCTCAACCGGTAAGCGCTGGAGTACGCCATCGATTCCCGCTGCAACAGATAGATTAGCTAGCTGTGTTTGTGCCATCGCCACAACCCCTTGTTGCTGTTTGATTTGCTCAAGCTGAATATTTTCAGATTCTATGTGCACAGACTCTAATTGCTCTGCACGTTGCTTCGCTATAGCTAATTGTTTACTTAGTTGTTGCTCGTCTAATCTGCTACGCTGATAGTTAAGTGTTGAGACGATCCCCTGTTCAACTAAACTGGTTTCAGCTTTTAATTTTAGTTTGGCATTTTCATAAGCGGCATGGCTTTGTGCCACATGAGAAAGTTCGTTTAATTGCTCGCGGGTATTGTTTAATCTTAACTGACGCAAATTAGCATTGAGTTTTTTAAGCTCTTGCTGCGCACTTTCAAGCTGTTGCTCAAGCGCTGGATTGGCTAATTGCACTATTACAGAATCACTAGTCACAATTGCACCGGGCTTTAATAAAATAGCCTGTACTGTGGCGGGAGTTTTTGCCGTTAACAATTGCTGCTGCGCAGATTTAAGCTCACCATAACCTGTAACCGTAATTGAAAGCGCACCTTGGCGTACATCACTAATAATTATATTACTGCGCGATACAGACACACTCCCTTGACTGTTGCGCTGATAAATCACTCCTACAATTAAAATAACAGCCAGTAATAAAATTAGCTTATGCCAAAGCGATAACTGCTTTACTACTTTTGTTTTTACTATGTCCATCTTGCACCGTATTATGCTTTGTATATATAAGCTTTAGCGAAACACGTGCCAATATTAAAAACCAATAAATACAATAAATTACAAGCATTCACTATTTAAAAAGCCTTATAAAGCGGCGATACCGGACTGCTCAGTGCCAGTTTGAAACTGCTCAGGCACTAACGATTTAAATACACTTAATACTGCAACTTCAAAATCGGACTCAAAGAGTCCGAAATCGGAATAAAACACCTTATACAACCACCTTTAAATAACTAACAAGCTGAAATACAATAATAAAATCACTGGCATAGAAATCGCTATACGCTACAATCATGCTGCGCCTACTCACCTATTTGGAAGTTTATGTCTGCCACTATTTTGATCATTGAAGATAGCCCTGAAATTCGCCTAAGCGCGCGTTTTATATTAGAGGATAACGGCTATCAGGTACTCGAGTGCGACTCGCCTTTTACAGCACAGACTCTGATTGAAGACAGCCTGACAATTGACCTTATTTTGCTTGATATGAATTTTACCCGCGACACCACCTCTGGTGACGAAGGTATGGCGTTTTTAAAGCACTTACATAAACAGCAATTAGATATTCCCGTCATTACAATGACGGCTTGGTCGAGCGTAGATCTAGCAGTGCGCGCTATGCAACACGGTGCGTGTGACTTTATTGAAAAGCCATGGCAAAACCAGCGCTTATTAAAACTAGTTGATCAACAACTCACGCTTAAAAAGTTAAATAAACAAAACCAAAAGTTGCAGCAACAGCTTAGCGATCATGACACGCCTGCATTTGTGTATCAGTCACGCGCTATGCAAGAATTAATAAGCCAGTTAGCTAAAGTGGCTAAAACCGATGCTAATATTTTACTGACAGGTGAAAATGGCACAGGTAAAAGCCAGCTAGCACAATGGCTTCATCAGCAGTCTTCGCGTCATACACACCCGTTTATCGCGGTAAATATGGGAGCAATTGTTGAATCGTTATTTGAAAGCGAAATGTTTGGCCATAAAAAAGGCGCATTTACCGATGCCAAAAGTGAGCGTATTGGGCGCTTTGAGCTGGCCGATAACGGTAGCTTATTTTTAGATGAAATAGCCAATATACCGCTGCCACAGCAAGCTAAGCTATTGCGGGTACTCGAAAGCCAAGAGTTTGAAATGGTCGGTTCGAGTCAAACCCAAAAAACTAATGTGCGTTTAATATGCGCTACCAATGGCGATATTGCCACACTGATAAATCAAGGCCAGTTTAGAGAGGATTTATACTATCGCGTCAATACCTTGGAGTTTGTGATCCCGCCGCTTCGCGAACGCACTGAAGACATAGTCCCTTTGTGCGAGCACTTTATAAATTTACATACTAAAAAATACTCAAGTACCGTACTTATATTGAGTGAATGCGCTAAACAGGCATTAAACCACTATTCTTGGCCGGGTAATGTACGCGAGTTAAGCCATGTGATAGAACGCGCAATATTATTATCAACAACCGATATATTAACTGCCGATGACTTAAACCTACAAAACAATCAAAACAGTAACGTGTTGCCACTTATGACACTAGAGCACGCAGAGCGCCAATTAATTGATCTAGCCCTTAAGCAAACTCAAGGACATATCCCTAACGCCGCTAAGTTATTAGGTTTAGGTAAATCATCTATGTATCGTCGCCTAGAAAAGTACGGTATTAGTGGATGAAAAACACGATAAAACCGAGTTGCCTTTATCAATCATCGCTTGAGCGCAGCTTAATCGGCTTTGCGCTATTGAGCGGTCTTTTTGCCACACTAGGCAGCTACTTGATTGCTCAGTATTTTGCTTTATCTATTGTTACTTCAGCTGGGTTCTCACTCCTATTTTTAGGTATTTACTTTAAGCTGTTTATTCGTACCTACAAAAAAGTAATCAACAGCTTTAACCGCAATCATGCCCACTTAGATGCCATTTTAAACGAAGATTATAACCAGCTCGTTAAACCCAGTTATCAGGCAGGGAGTATTCACCAATTACAGCAAAGTTTGATTTCACTAAGTGAAGAGTTATTTAAAAAGAAGTCGCGCTACGATCAGCATGTTTTTTTGGTGTACCAATTAATTGAGCATTTTAATGTGCCTATCATGGTGCTAGATCAACATAATAAACTCAGCTATGCCAATAATGCGTTTAGTGAATTTAAACAGACTCAATGGCAAACTTTACGCTATTCAAACGCTGAACAATTAGGGCTTACAAAGCAAGACGAGCATTGGCAATTTAGCGACGTTATTACAGCCCAGCAATGGCAAATACGCCACAGTGAATTTATAGAGCAAGGCAGCTGCCATCAACTTATTGTTATGATCGACATCACTTCTGCGCTTCGAGAAAGCCAACTGCAAGCATGGCAGCAAATTATTCGCGTACTCGGTCACGAAATTCGTAACTCACTCACCCCAGTCACTGCAATGGCTGAAAATCTCGCCGTGAAGCTCACCGAACCACGACAAGTACAAGCACTTAATGTAATAAGTGAGCGCTGTAATTATCTTAATGAATTTGTCACTCGCTATGGTGATATAAATAAACCACTGGCACTCAATATAGTTGAAATAGACACTGCTGCATTTTTAAAACAAGTCTGTGCAATTTACCCTGATGTTGTATTTAGCTGCGTAGCTAAAGCTACAACCTTTAAAGCCGATCGCACGTTTATTCATCAAGTGATGATAAACTTGATAAAAAATGCCATTGAAGCCAGCACTCCACCGATGAAAATTGCACTAAGCATTCACCAGCAAGGCAGAGTAAACTGCATCACCGTTGACGACAATGGACAAGGCCTTGCCAACCCTGACAATATTTTTGTGCCGTTTTACACTACTAAACAACAAGGACAAGGGATTGGTCTGAGCTTTTGTCGCAACGTGATAGAGCAGCATCATGGTAGTTTAAGTTTAGCCAATAAAGAAAAACACCAAGGCGTAATCGCAACAATATTGTTACCTGTTTAGCTCGATTCGAACAGAAGTACTTTGAAGAGCGATTAGCTTTATCAGTAAAAAGCTTGAATTAGGCATGTAAACATACCTCATTAACTTTAGTAAAAAGTCTAACTTAAACGGGAGTTTTTAAGTTAAGCACTCTCATTTCTGATCAGCGCTAGCTTTTCAATGCCGTGTTCTGGGGTCCATCGTTTAAACTCTACAAAGTCATATTTTTTATATAACCTAATCGCGGGTTCGTTTACTACAGCGGTTTCAACAACAATAGTCGTTGGCTTAATTGGAGCGGTACTCGCGAAGTCATTAAGTACAAAGTGCATTAATCTATTCGCAATACCTTTGCGAAAGTGTTCAGGGTCGACCACTAAGCTATTAATTTCTAATTGATTATCATTACTTTCCAGCTCAATAACCCCCGCAAGCTGCGTATCGTCATAAAATCCATAAAAAAGCGTTTGAGAATTTTGTATATCAGTAACAGTGCGCAATAACGGTGGGAAATTCAGCGTACCTATTAACTCCGCTTCAATCTTATAAGAACGTTGGAAAACACTGTGGATTTCCCTCGTAATTGTGTAACTTGAGTTATCTAGCTGCAATATCATTTATTTAGTCTCAGTTAATAGGTTATTAGGTACCTAATCTAATATTAACTAATAACAATTAATTACTAGCTTATACTTTATCTGACTTGAACTATACGCTACGACTTTATTCCAGACAAAAACTTAGCTGTAAGTACGAAGTATTAAACGCGCGATAAACAGACTGACTTAACTTACAACAGAACTACTTTGGGATGCTCGGATTCTAAATCACTTTTCTTTAGACATAAAAAACCCGAGCAATTTGGTCGGGGCTATCAAAAGTGGTACCAGCGAGCGGACTTTAACTCGTAACAGTGCCACATCTAGTGGCGCTCGAGTCCGTATTTCATTTTATTTCAGACATAAAAAAACCCCAACCAATTTGGTCGGGGTCATCAAAAGTGGTACCAGCGGGCGGGCTTTAACTCGTAACAGTGCCACTCCAAGTGGCGCTCGAGTCCGCATTGCACTTTTCTACAGGCATAAAAAAACCCTTGCTAAAAAGCAAGGGCTATCAAAAGTGGTACCAGCGGGCGGACTCGAACCGCCACTCCTTTCGGAAGGGGATTTTGAATCCCCCATGTCTACCAATTTCATCACGCTGGCATCATTTTTCTTTAACCTTCTAAACACGAGAAGATAAAGAAAAACCACTTTAGAGCTAGGACTTATAAAACTGTCTTCGTCTCTATGCCAAGCATTATACAAACAATGGCCTTAGCGGCAAGCCTTTTTTACAAAAGCGTGAACAACCGCTTAACAATTAAGCAACCATTAACATTCTGTGGTTTTGCGGTCCTAGTATTTGTCACCCTATTTGCTAAACTAGCGCGCATATCAACTTTGTGAGTATATTTATGTCTGGTGATTTTCCAAGTGCGGGCTTTTGGCGCCGCTTTGCTTCATTAATTTACGACTCATTAGTCGTTATTTCATTATCTATGCTAACGGCTATTTTATACTTTGCCGCGATACAAAGTTTTATTGCTCTGGGTATTATCGCGCCTACAGAAGACCCAGCAGCTTTAATTCAAGACTCTCCACTGTTGTATGGTATCCGCAGTGCATTATTTGTTGCTGTTAATATTGTGTTTTTTGCTTATTTTTGGACAAAGAGCGGTCAAACAATTGGTATGCGCGCATGGCGCTTAAAAGTTCAAACACGCGACGGTAATCTGATCAGTTGGCCACAAGCTATTATTCGTAGCCTTAGTGCATTATTAGGGTTGGGTAACTTGGTGGTGCTGGTTGATTTTAAAAATAAACGTGCGCTGCAAGATTACATTGCTAAAACAGAAGTTGTGGCATTATCAAAAGAAGAGAACAAACGAATTTATCGTTCTTTAGATTAACCCTACAAAAAATAAAGGAGCTATTATCTAGCTCCTTTATTATCAATTTCGTTTATTTAGTAGGTAAGTTGCAAAACCGATAAATATAACACTCGGTACTGTTGCACCTATAATTGCAGGTATTTGATACACCATCACTACTGGACCAAAAATTTCATTAGTTAAGTGAAACACAATTCCGGTCACAACCCCCATCACTATACGTGCTCCCATAGTCACTGTTCTAAGGGGGCCAAATATGAATGACAAGGCAACCAATAACATAACGGCAATAGACACTGGCTGCATAATTTTACGCCATAATGCTAATTCGTAAGTACTGGTGTCTTGCTCATTTTGTTTAAGGTAATCTAAGTATGACCACAGCCCAGTAAACGACAATGACTCAGGTTTAACAGACACCACCCCAAGCTTTTCAGTTGTAAGCTGTGACTCATAAAATTCTTCATCGAGCTGCTCGGTAATAATTTGCTCTTCGCCTATTTCTACCTTGCTTACATCACGTAATAACCAGCCATCATTCCTGCTCACAGCTTCTCGCACTTTGGTTATCTTAGTTAGTTGTAATGACTTGTCAAAGTGGTACATGTTAACGCCATGCAAAACACCATTTTGATCAACATCTTCAATATTGATAAAGTTATTGCCATCTTTTGCCCAAACACCTTGTTGTGCATTAAATACATCACCACCGTAAATTGCTTGATTGCGTATTTCTTTGGCTTTTTGCTGCGCCTCAGGTGCGCCCCACTCGCCAAGAGCCATCATGCAAATAGCCATAAAGACGGCGGTTTTCATTACTGATATAATAATTTGCAAACGCGACATACCCGCCGCCTGCATCACAACCAGCTCACTATTGGAAGCAAGCGCTCCCAAACCTGTGAGACCACCGATTAAGGCAGCCATTGGGAAAAACACCACTAAATCACCCGGTAGGCTGTAAAGAGTGTAAAGCAGCGCAGTTGCAATATCATAGCTACCACGACCAACCGATTTAAGTTGCTCAATAAACTTAATTAAAGTGCTTATGCCCACCAATACCATAAGCGCAAAACCGGTAGTTTGAATAATGCTTCGACCCAAGTATAAATCGAGAGTTTTCATCATGCGCCTAACTCCCGCTTAGTTACAATCGCTTTGAGCCAAGCCCCCACTGGTCGCCCTTTGATAATTAAAAACCCACCAATGAATAGGGCTGTAATATGAATCCACCACAAACCAATTGATGGCGGTATTTTGCCATCTTCAACCGCAAATTTTGCCGCATTAAGTAATATAAAATACCCCAAGTAAAGGCTGATGGCAGGCACTAATTTTGCAAATTTACCTTGTCGCGGGTTTACAACACTTAACGGAACTGCAAGCAATGTAAGTAATGGTATTGAGAGCGGAATTGCTAAACGCCATTGCCATTGCGCTACAGCTTCTGGCGTATTCATCGAGATTAAATTCATCGTTGGCACAGCCTCTAATTTACGGCGCTGGTGCTCTACCTCCTGCTCGCGTATTTGCACGCTGTAACCATCAAACTCTGTTAGATTTAGCGCTGGTGACTGGCCATCAGTTTCATAGCGTTTACCTTCGCTAAGCACGAGCTGTTGCTCACCGTTTTCTTGCTCAACAACAACACCACGCTGTGCATAAACCAAGCGAGCTAAGTTATCTTTTTCACTGTCTGGTAATTGTGCAACAAATACTTTATTGAGTTCTTTCCCGCCATTATCAATATTGTGAATAAACACCACGGCTTTTTCATTACCCGTTTGTTGAAAACGACCTGCTCTTAGCGCGGATAAGCCCGCATCTGCTTTGGCCTGCTCTTTTAATTGGTATTCAAGTTCGCTGGCCCAAGGCGCTACATAGAGTGTTAAAAATCCAGCCATTATTGCCAAGCCAAAGCTTGAAATAAGAGTAACACGAACAACATACCACTCACTGACCCCACAGGCTTTTAGGACTGTCATTTCACTGTCTGCGTAAATACGGCTATAGGCGAGGATAATCCCTAAAAAAATACTTAGTGGTAAAATTAATGAGGCTAGTTGTGGAAGTTTAAGCGCAATCATCGAGAGCACTAGCTTAGCGGGAATGCCACCTTCGGACGCATCGCCTAAAATAACCACAAATTTTTGCGACAAAAAGATGGTCATTAGGGTTAAAAATACAGCGACCTGAGACTTTAAGACTTCAGTGGTCAAATAACGGAAAATTAGCAATGCTTGCCCCTGTTAAACATCGTGTTTTACTTCAATAGCGGGAAAAACTAAGTAAACTTAGCATTTTACTCTATTTATTATATGCCATCAGTATCAAATATCATACCTAACAACACGATATATTGCCGCTTTAGTGGTATTAATCGAGTCAAAGGTATAAAGTTCAAAAACACATAATGAGTTAACGTTTTTAGACTAAGATTAAACATATAAAGTTGCTTAGCCCTAGAAATTTATTAAATTACCCATATTAAGGGTTCTATGACTCAAAATTAGGAGTGACAATGGAATTTAGCGTAAAAAGTGGTAGTCCTGAAAAGCAGCGTAGCGCATGTATTGTAGTTGGCGTTTATGAGCCACGTCGTTTATCCCCCATTGGTGAACAACTCGATAAAATCAGTGATGGTTATATCTCTAATTTACTTCGTCGTGGTGACCTTGAAGGCAAACCAGGACAAGTGCTGTTATTACACCATGTGCCAAATGTGCTAAGTGAACGCATTTTATTAGTTGGTTGTGGTAAAGAGCGCGAGCTTGACGACAAACAATATAAACAGATAATTTCAAAAACTATTAATACCTTGAATGAGACGGGTTCAATGGAAGCTGTTTGCTTTTTGACTGAGCAACACGTTAAAAGCCGCGATACCTATTGGAAGGTACGCCAAGCAGTTGAAACAACACAAGACTGCTTATACACATTTAACCAGTTAAAAAGTAAAAAGAGCGACCCACGCCGTCCACTGCGTAAGATTGTATTTAACGTACCAACACGTCGCGAATTAACCATTGGTGAAAGCGCCATTGAACATGGCTTAGCCATTGCCGCAGGTAGTAAGCTGTGTAAAGACGTAGCAAATATGCCACCAAATATTTGTAACCCTGCGTATTTAGGCGAACAAGCAAAAGAACTGGCAACCAGTTTTGACAACGTGAGCGTTGAGCTTATCGGCGAAGAAAAAATGGCTGAACTTGGTATGAACTCATACTTAGCCGTTGGCCGTGGTAGTGACAACGAATCGGTTATGTCGGTTATCAACTACCAAGGGGGCGCAAAAGATCAAGCCCCTATCGTTCTTGTTGGTAAAGGCCTTACTTTTGACTCTGGCGGTATTTCTCTTAAGCCAGGCGAAGGTATGGATGAAATGAAATACGACATGGGTGGTGCAGCCGGTGTTATTGGCGCAATGCGCTCTCTTGCACAAATGCAATTACCTATCAATGTGATTGGTATTTTAGCCGGCTGTGAAAACATGCCTAGCTCAAACGCTTATCGCCCAGGTGATATTTTAACGACTATGTCAGGACAAACAGTTGAAGTGCTCAATACCGATGCAGAAGGACGTTTAGTATTATGCGATGCCCTTACGTATGTTGAGCGTTTTGAACCTGAAACCGTGATTGATGTAGCAACTTTAACTGGTGCGTGTATTGTTGCATTAGGTGCTCATGCCACTGGTTTGCTATCAAACCATAACCCACTTGCTCATGATTTATTAAAAGCCTCTGAGCAAAGTGGCGATCGTGCATGGCAGCTACCATTGTGGGATGATTATCAAGATCAACTAGAAAGCCCATTTGCTGATTTTACTAACTTAGGCGGACGCGCAGCTGGCACAATTACCGCAGCCTGCTTCTTATCTAAGTTTACTAAAAAGTATAACTGGGCACATTTAGATGTAGCCGGTACAGCGTGGCGCAGTGGCAAAAACAAAGGTGCGACAGGTCGTCCTGTGCCTATGTTGACGCAATATTTGCTAAATCGTGCTGGTGTAAGCGATGCAGCACAAGACTAAGTATTCATACTTATAGTCATCTAAAAGGCGCTTGTTTAGCGCCTTTTTTGTTCCCCACTAATTAATGAGTAACGTAGTGTATTCATTGAAGCAAACCCTGTTTTATGGCAAAATCCTTGCTCTAATTTATGTGTGCTAAAAAGCCACATATGCAATGCAATGGGAAACCCCGATACAATGAGCATCAATGCCCAATTTTTTGTTCTAAAGCAACAAGATGAGTCACAAGCGAAAGCGGATGATCATTTTGCCTTAGCCGCACAAATTGCCGCAGAACAGTATCGCCTTGGTCACCGTGTTTTTGTTTTTGTTGATAACACAGAAACAGCCCATGCCATTGATGAAACGATTTGGTCATTTGACCCTGACAGCTTTGTGCCTCACAACCTCCAAGGTGAAGGGCCAAAAGGCGGTGCACCTGTTGAAATTGGTATGACACCTCCGGTCAGTAATCGAAAAGTTTTAATAAATTTGGCCGCACAGCTTCCGGATTTTATTCGTCGCTTTAACCAAGTTTTTGATTTTGTACCCGTAGAGGCAGTCGCTAAACAAGCTGCTCGTGAGCGCTTTAAAAAACTGCGCCAACTAGGTGCCAATATCACCACGCAAGATATTAATAGCTAGTCGCTCTTAGAAAGACTAACTAACCAACTCATTTAAGTACTTATTTAAGGTTCTGTGTAATGGATAAAACCTACAATCCGCAAGATATTGAACAGTCGCTATACCAAGACTGGGAAGAAAAAGGCTATTTTAAACCATCTGGCCAAGGCGACGCATATTCAATTATGATCCCACCGCCAAATGTCACGGGTAGCTTGCACATGGGCCACGCCTTCCAAGATACCATTATGGATACCTTAACGCGTTTTAAGCGTATGCAAGGCAACAATACGTTATGGCAAGTAGGTACTGACCACGCAGGTATCGCAACTCAAATGTTGGTTGAACGTAAACTGTCTGCCGAAGAAGGTAAAACACGCCACGATTTAGGCCGTGACGCATTTATCGATAAAATTTGGGATTGGAAAAATCAATCTGGTGGCACGATCACCAAGCAACTTCGTCGTCTTGGTGCATCAGTTGATTGGGATCGTGAACGCTTTACTATGGATGATGGCTTATCTGAAGCGGTTAAAGAAGTATTCGTGCGCCTGCATAAAGAAGACTTAATCTACCGTGGCAAGCGCCTAGTAAACTGGGATCCTAAATTACACACCGCCATTTCAGATCTTGAAGTTGAAAACAAAGACAAACAAGGCCACATGTGGAACTTACGTTACCCGCTGGCGGATGGTGTTAAAACTCAAGACGGTAAAGACTACATTGTTGTTGCAACAACTCGCCCTGAGACCATGCTAGGTGACTCAGGTGTTGCAGTAAACCCAGATGACGAACGCTATCAAGATTTAATCGGTAAAGATATTTTACTGCCAATTGTTAACCGTCGTATTAAAATTGTTGCCGATGAACATGCCGATAAAGACAAAGGCACGGGTTGTGTAAAAATCACCCCAGCCCATGACTTTAACGATAACGAAGTGGGTAAGCGCCATCAAATGCCGATGATCAATATCTTTGATAAAGATGCTGCGGTATTAGCCCAAGGTGAAACTTACACATTTGATGGTAAAGAACTTGAGTTTGACGCACCAATTCCTGAGCGCTTACACGGCCTTGACCGTTTTGAAGCGCGTAAAGTAATTATCGCTGAGTTTGAAGAACTTGGTTTACTTGAAAAAATCGAAGACCATGCGTTAACAGTACCTTACGGTGACCGTTCTGGTGTGGTTATTGAGCCACTTCTTACTGACCAATGGTATGTACGTGTTGCACCTCTTGCTGAGCCTGCAAAAGACGCTGTTAAAAATGGCGACATTCAGTTTGTGCCACAACAGTATGAAAACATGTACTTCTCGTGGATGAACGACGTACAAGATTGGTGTATTTCTCGCCAGCTTTGGTGGGGTCACCGTATTCCAGCTTGGTACGACAGCG
The DNA here is from genome assembly GCF_043641955.1 of Pseudoalteromonas atlantica. Classification (GTDB taxonomy): domain Bacteria; phylum Pseudomonadota; class Gammaproteobacteria; order Enterobacterales; family Alteromonadaceae; genus Pseudoalteromonas; species Pseudoalteromonas atlantica_A. Next base: position 211,366 of record NZ_JBHZRV010000005.1, on the reverse strand, counting down.
AAGGCAATGTATTTGTTGGTCGTGACGAAGCTGAAGTACGCCGTGAAAACAACATCGCTGATGATGTCCCTCTTAGCCAAGACGAAGACGTACTTGATACTTGGTTCTCGTCAGCACTTTGGACATTCTCAACTCAAGGTTGGCCTGCGAACACTGATGATTTAAAAACTTTCCACCCGTCTGACGTGTTGGTAACCGGTTTTGATATTATTTTCTTCTGGGTGGCGCGTATGATCATGATGACCATGCACTTCATTAAAGACGAAAACGGTAAGCCACAAGTACCTTTTAAAACGGTTTATGTTACCGGTCTAATTCGCGATGAAAATGGCGATAAGATGTCTAAGTCAAAAGGTAACGTACTTGACCCAATCGACATGATTGACGGTATCGATCTTGAGAGCTTAGTGACTAAGCGCACCAGTAATTTGATGCAAGAGAAAGTCGCTAAAAAAATCGAAAAAGATACTCGTAAAACTTTTGATAACGGTATTGAGGCGCACGGTACCGATGCCCTGCGCTTTACTTTGGCAGCAATGGCGTCAACAGGTCGTGATATCAACTGGGATATGAACCGCCTTGAAGGTTACCGTAACTTCTGTAATAAGTTATGGAACGCAAGCCGTTACGTACTAATGAATACCGAAGATCAAGACTGTGGCTTTGCAAACGATGCAGCAAAAGAGTACTCGCTAGCTGATCGTTGGATTTTAGGTCAGTATGAAGCGACTGTTAAAACGTATACCGAGCACCTTGATAACTACCGTTTTGACCTTGCCGCTAATACGCTTTATGAATTCACATGGAACCAGTTCTGTGATTGGTACTTAGAGCTTACTAAGCCGGTGTTATTCAAAGGCAATGAAGCACAACAACGTGGTACGCGTCATACGCTAATCACTGTACTTGAAAGCTTACTACGCTTAATGCACCCAATGATGCCATACATCACGGAAACTATTTGGCAGCGCGTTGCGCCTCTAGCAGGCCTTGAAACAGAGAACACCAGCATTATGGTTCAAGCCTTCCCTGTTTATAATGCTGCAAGTGTTGATGCTAAAGCGATGGAAGATTTAGAATGGGTTAAGCAATTCATTGTCGCTATTCGTAACATTCGTGGTGAAATGGACATCAGCCCAAGTAAGCCGCTTTCAGTGTTACTTGCCAATGCATCAAGCGATGACAAACGCCGTATTGAAGAGAACGAAAGCTTCTTAGCGTCACTTGCTAAAATTGAAGCATTCACATTGCTAGAGAACAAAGATGATGCTCCAGCTTGTGCCACATCGTACGTTGGTAACCTTGAGATCATGATCCCAATGGCAGGCCTAATTGATGTTGATGCCGAGCTTGCGCGTATTGCTAAGCAACTTGAAAAAGCTGAAAAAGGCCTTGCTCAAGTGCAAAATAAACTTGCGAACGAAAAGTTCGTTATTAATGCACCTGAAGCAGTACTTGCCAAAGAGCATGAAAAACTGGCTGAGTACTCAGACGCTAAAGCCAAGTTGCTTGAACAAAAAGAAAAAATTGAAAGCTTATAAGCACTGACGCTTATTTACCTTCTTCAAAAAGCGAGCTTGATAGCTCGCTTTTTTTGTTTCTATTTAAAGTCCATCTACTTATACTTACTGTGAAAATTATAAATCACAGGAATCTTTAAACAGTGAAAAATAAACTATTTATTTTTGTACTATTGGCTTTATCATTTTGCTGCACTTCGGTTATGGCAAAAAATACGTTCTCTGCTGGTGCTGGGTTCTATGAGTTTGGCGGTCATGCTGGAGTTAAATACAAATATTCAATTGACGATTTACACGCTCTTTCTGCTGCTGTAGGTGTTGTTGGTTATTCAGTTGGTTACGAGTACTCTATGTCAGCATATACCACTGTTGGTTTCAGTGCTGGTCAACAAGTTGCAGTTGCTGAAGATGGCTATGTTGTTGCTAAGTTAAATTACTACTTCCAAGGTATTGATAATACGAGTTGGATACTAGGCTTAAGTGCAGGTGTAAAAGAGGAAGATGGGGACTGCTTGGTGTTTTGTGAAAAGAAAGACACTGAACAAATAGAAGGTACCGTAGGTATACATGTCGGCTATCAATTTTAAAAAAGGCAGCGAAAGCTGCCTTTAATCTTTATTAACTAACTTAAAAAGTGTAGTTGTATTGCGCACCAAATAAGTACGCGTGGCCATTTGACTCAAATCCCCACTGTTGCATTAATTTATCAGGCTCAGTGAACTTTTGCGTTTTACCACGTAAAATGCTCATACCGATATCTAAGTTTGATTGCTCGCTCATAGTGTAATTAACACCAAACGAGTACCAAAAACGGTCTGTATCTGGGATAGAGATAGACATGTGGTTTTTATCCGCAGGCGACTCATCATAGGCAATACCGGCACGCAATAATACAGCATCGTTGAACTGGTAATCAGCACCAATAGAGTAACGCATTGCGTCAGAGAAGTTCTCTTCTTTAGAGAATACAGGCGTATCACGACCTTCAACTTGCGCTTCTAACTTGTCAAAGCTTTCCCAACCTGTCCACATTACACTGTAATGTAAACCTGTTTTATCATCTAACTGATGAGAACCAGAAAACTCAGCAATCGCTGGTAAAGTGATTTCAACACTGCCAGGAATACTTGCCCCAGCAAGGCCATTGAATGGCGCTGACGCAGGCAGTTGATTTGAATATTGACCATCAAAAGTAATATCAGTTTCACTGCGGTAGTTAAACCCAAAACGGCTATTTTGGTCTAGTTGGTACATTGCACCCACGTTCCAACCAAAGCCTGTATCGTCACCTTCTAAATGAACCGCTTCTGTTTGAGCTGGCACACCAAACGGGTTAGCACCAAAGTTACGAATAATTTTTGCATCAGCATAAATATAATTTAAGCCTAAACCAACGCTAAATTGTTCGTTGATTTTATATGAACCACTTACGTTCATATTAACAGTGACAATTTCTGTTTCACCCGCTAATTGACCTGCAGGATAATCCGCATCAAATTCAGTAGCTAAACCAAAGTTAGAAAAGGCGCCAAAACCAACTGAAAACTTATCATCTACAGGCATAACAAAGTAGCCCGCTGGAATAACAGCTGAAGGCGCGATGCTGCTATCATTTAATTGATTAGGGTTTGTTGATGCATTGCTCGCTTGTGTGCCGCGTAAACTAACATCAGGAATTACCGCAATACCTGCGACACTGAGTTGTTTTTCTTTAAAAACTGACATCAACGCAGGGTTACGCGCTACAACCGATGCATCATCAGCAACAGACGCTTCACCTGCGTATGCGCGCCCTAGGCCTGACGCATTTTGCTCTGCTAACTGAAAGGCAGCGGCAAAGCTGTCGGCAGACACAACAGCAAAAGATGCTGCAATAAGAGTTTTAGTAAATTTCATTGTGTTTCCTTAACCAAACAAAGTTTGGATACCCATGTGTATTATTTTTAACCTGAGTACAGGTTGTTTAGGATCAAGTCACTATATTCAAAACTTTGCTACACTACCTTAATTTTTATCGAAAAACTGTAACAATTCGTTATAAAACCACATAAAACCTGTTTTTTAACACCTAAGTAACAGTTTTTTAAAACTCATCGGACAAGATGGACAACCACGCAAATACAATTAATTATCATTTGCGTTGACTTGAGGTTTTTAGCCTATTAGACTATTTGCAATGTTCTATTTTGAATGGAAAAGCAATGGAGATTGGATTTATTGCTGCGGCACTTATTTTTTGTGGTGCCAGCGTGTACTGCTTTTGCAAAGCCAATTTTTGCGCCTGCACGAGAGCCGGAGAATGCGATAATCCCGTTAACCATTATTGGTTAGGCGCGATTGCGGCTGCATTTGTCGCACTAATGTGTTGCTGCGCAGCTCTTCACTCTGAGCAAGGCACCTTGCTGTGGCTGGTATTGATGGTGAGTTGTTTTGGCGGAGCATTACTCTCGGCCAAGCATTCAGCCAAAAAGCGCTGCAAAAATACTAAGCGAGCAAATGCTCTTTTAACAAACGAGCCAAATTAAGCTGATAATCCAACGGCTTGATACTTGCTATGATTTTTAAATCATGACCTTCTGCCGATAAGTCGACGTCTTTTGGTGTAATATGGTGGTTATGTTTTGCATTATAAAATACTTTAACACTGGGTTTGATTGGATTTTCCTGATTTCCTTGGGTAACCAGACCTAACCGTTCATTGGTCAGTTTTACAACAGTGCCAACAGGGTGAACACCTAAACACTTTATAAAACGTTGCACCAATTCACTGTCAAAAAGATCTTTATTACTGAGTAAATAACGTAACACGTTGATTGGCTCAGTGCCAAGTTGATGAGGCCTATCTGAACTCATTGCATCATACACATCAACAATCGCCATGATCCGCGCCGGACGACTAAGCTTTTCTGCGCTGATCCCTCGAGGGTAACCGCTGCCATCAAGTCGTTCATGATGATTGACTATCATATCAAGCATCAATGGCGTTATGCCTTTTTCGCCCTTAACAAGCCCCAAGCTCTGCACAACATGCTTTTTGATAGCTTGCATTTCAAGGTCATTCACTTCTTCTGTTTTTGAGAAAATACCTTGAGGCAACTTTGCTTGACCCAAATCATGCAGTAATGCACCCATCGCAAGCTCTTGCACAATCGCTTCTTTGTAACCTAAGTACTTAGCAAAAACAGTGACTAAAATGGCGCAGTTGGTCATATGACGCCAATTATACATATCTTTATCTTTTATACGGGTAAGTATTGCCATGGCATTGTGATTACGAAAAACTGATGCCACGATATCTTTGGCAATATCGTCTATCAGCGCAAGGTTCATTTTTAAGCCTGAGGTCACATCGCCATATAAATTTTGTAACTTTCGATTGTGCTGCTCGTAAGTCACACTTGCCTTTGTAAACTCCTGCTCAACACTGATTGCTTTTTTTGCTTTTGCTGGCTTCGCTTTTACCGCAGGCTTTTTTTCGGGGGACGCTTGTGGCTTAGGTTGGTACTTAGCCGGAATCTTAACATCGCTTTGCGTGAAATCTATCACAAGCTCAGCAACACCTTCAGCGACTAATCGCTTAATAATCGACTTATCACGCACCAATCCACGTGTTTTTATTTTTATGCTATCGACACCCTCATATTGCTTGCTGACACTGTCTACAAACATACCTGGTACAAGCTCGGAAATAGGAAGGGTAATGAGCATAAATGTGGCTGTGTTACTTTTATAAAAACGAATATATTATTATCAACTAATAACAATAAATGTCTACAGGTAAAACACCGAATACGAATTATGGATTGGTTTTTGAATTGCGTGACAAACATAAAGTTCGTTGAAGTGGATTAAGTAGGTTGGTAATAAAGCGTACCTAGGCTCTTGTTACCAGAACCTAGGTGGAATCAATTTACTCTTGGAAGTAGGTGCCCCAGCCGTCGTACTCAACGCCTGTATCAATAGCGAGCTGTGCAAGCTTATCAACATCTTCCATGATTACATCAACATCAAGCTCAGCTTCAACAACAATGTCAAAACCCCAGATTTTTTCGCCATCTTCAAGCTCTAGCTCAGCAGGCTCTTCCACGTCATAGCCTAGTTTAAATGCCGCTAACGCTGCTTGTTCAAGCTTTACAAAGTCTTCACAAACAAAGTGGTGCTCTACTTCGTAAAGGATTTCAGGATCAGAGCCATCTTCTAATAAAGAAGATACGATGTCTTCACTAATTTCACGCCAATTTTCCATCACTTTTCTCTCACTTGGGCATCTAATTCGGTTATTCTAGCAGCCATCATAGTATGAATACGACTTGCGTGTTCACGCGCACCGATTTCTTTATCAAGGTGCTGAGGTGCTAACATGTCTATATAGATTGTACCATTGTCCCAACGATTTAGCTTAATGGTTTTATCGGTTGTGCTCATACAAACGGGTACAACTGGTACATCTGCATTCATGGCTGTATGAAATGCTCCCGTTTTAAATGGCAGTAAGCCGCGCCCATAGCTTCGAGTGCCTTCTGGAAACATCCAAATAGACAATCCTTTATGTTTAATTTTTTCAGCTGTTTTAGAAATTGTCCCTGCTGCTTTAGAGCGATTACCTCTATCAATGAGTATATTGCCAGATAGCCAATAAAGCTGACCAAAAAATGGGATCCACTTCAAGCTTTTTTTGCCCAAGCTAACACAGCTTTGCGGCACTGCACCGGGTATTGTGAATAAGTCATAGCTATTCTGATGATTTGCAACGTACACAGCTGGGCCTGTATTTTGTGCATCAGGGTGGCGCGTAATTACAACCTTTACACCCAACATTTTAGCCATTGAGCCAAACCAACTTGATATAACATGTACATTGTTTCTATGGAAGGGTTTAACTACACACAGTAATAAGCCACAAAAACAACTTACTAATATAAACAAAGCCATGATTAAAATACGAATAAAAGCTAACACAAATACACTCCAATAATAAAAGCGTCGGCATTATAACTTTATTTTAGCCGCTAAACGAGCTTTAAGCGCACACTTGTACGCTTAAATTCCTCATCATTAAAAATAAAACGGCCCGCATTGTGCGGGCCGTTTGTGAACAGATAAAAGTATCGCTATTCTGCCTGTGCCGGATCAGTACCTTCATCATTGTCAATCAGCTCGACCTCAGCCTCATCAACGCGCTGCAAGCCTCTGGGTAACTTATTACCTCTGCGCCCGCGCTCGCCATGATAATGCTCAAGATCGCTCGGTTTCAGTGTTAACTTACGCTTACCGGCATGTAGTGTGACACTCGAGCCTTGTGGGACAACGGCAAGCACTTTTACAAATTCTTCTCGGGCTTGTACCTTAGCACTAGGTATAGAGATAATTTTATTGCCCTTACCTTTACCCAACTTAGGTAAATCACGAAGTGGGAATAGTAGCATCCTGCCCTCGTTTGAAATCGCCATACAATAATCTGTAGCAACATCATTAACCCGAATAGGTGCTAATAACTGCCCACCTTTTGGCACACTAACTAGCGCTTTACCGTTTTTATTCTTACTGACTAAATCGATAAAATCAGTAATAAAACCATAGCCAGCGTCTGAAGCCATTAGTAAGGCTTGCTTATCTTCTCCCATTACAACGTGCTCAAAATTAGCACCTGTAGTGAGATTAAAGCGCCCTGTCATTGGCTCACCTTGACTTCGTGCTGAAGGCAAACCGTGCGCATCAGTGGCAAATGCACGCCCTGCAGAGTCTAAAAATACTGCGGGTTGATTACTCTTACCCCGTGCCGACGCTTTATATTCATCCCCTGCTCGGTAGTTAAGGCCTTCAACATCTATATCATGGCCTTTACCAACGCGTGCCCAGCCTTTTTCAGACAGCACTACAGTCACTGACTCTGACGGGATGAGATCTTTCTCACTAAGAGCTTTAGCCTCAATACGTTCAACTACTGGAGAGCGTCGATCATCGCCGTATAACTCAGCTGCTTCTTGGATCTCTTTTTTAAGTAACGTTGACATACGGCGATCTGAACCTAACGTTAACTCAAGCTTGTCACGCTCTTTTGCTAACTCGTCTTGTTCACCACGAATTTTAAACTCTTCAAGTTTTGCTAAATGACGTAACTTTAACTCTAAAATCGCTTCAGCTTGAATATCTGTGATACCAAAACGCTCCATAAGAACAGGTTTTGGCTTATCTTCAGTACGAATTATTTCAATCACTTCGTCGATATTTAAAAAGGCCGCTAATAAACCTTCTAAAATATGTAACCGAGCGAGAACTTTATCCAAACGATGCTGCAAGCGACGACGCACTGTTTCACGTCTAAATACCAGCCATTCAGTTAAAATACTGCGTAAGTCTTTTACTTGTGGACGACCATCAAGGCCTAGCATGTTTAAATTAACACGGTAATTTTTTTCAAGATCGGTAGTAGCAAATAAATGAGCCATCAGTGGCTCTGCTTTTATTCGATTTGACCGTGGGATAATAACAATGCGTGTTGGGTTTTCATGATCTGATTCATCACGTAAATCAGCAACCATTGGCAATTTTTTGGCATTCATCTGAGCTGCAATTTGCTCAAGTACCTTACTACCAGAGCACTGATGCGGTAACGCAGTGATAACAATATCACCTTGCTCCTGTGTATACACAGCGCGCATTTTTATAGAGCCACGCCCCGTTTGATAAATCTTTTGAATATCAGCTTTAGGAGTAATTATTTCAGCATCTGTTGGGTAATCAGGCGCATGAACAAGTTCTAGAATTTCATTCAGCTCTGTCTTGGGCTTATCAAGTAATAAACAACAGGCGCTGGCCACTTCGCGTACATTGTGAGGTGGAATGTCAGTTGCCATACCCACAGCAATACCTGTGATACCATTAAGCAATATATGCGGAAGACGCGCAGGCAGCACTTGCGGTTCATTCATAGTACCGTCAAAGTTTGGAGTCCAATCGACAGTACCTTGGCCTAACTCTTTAAGTAATACTTCTGAAAACTTAGATAAACGAGCTTCGGTATAACGCATTGCAGCAAATGATTTAGGATCATCAGCAGCACCCCAGTTACCTTGACCATCCACAAGCGGGTATCGATATGAGAATGGCTGTGCCATTAACACCATAGCTTCGTAACAGGCACTATCACCGTGTGGGTGGTATTTACCAAGTACGTCACCAACGGTACGCGCTGATTTTTTATATTTAGCCGCAGCTGATAAACCCAGCTCACTCATAGCATAAATAATACGACGCTGAACTGGTTTTAAGCCATCACCAATATGTGGTAATGCTCTATCCATGATTACATACATGGAATAATTCAAATAGGCGTCTTCGGTAAAACGCCCCATTGTTTGTTGCTCAATTCCTTGCATCAGCAAGGTATCTGTATCACTCATCAAAGCCTACCTAATTTTTTTTATAGCTTACACGGTAGATCACATTGGCATAATCATCGGAGATCAATAAGCTGCCATCGGCAAGTTCTGCAAACGCAACCGGACGACCCAACGTTTCTTCGTTTTTCATAAAGCCCGTTATAAACGGCGTGTATTTTATCACACGTCCTTGCTCAATAGTGGCAACAGCCACTTTATATCCTGATTTTTTACTGCGGTTCCACGAACCATGTTCAGCAACAAATAACTGCTGCTGATAGTTTGCTGGAAATTGTTTTGACTTATAAAAATGCATACCTAATGGAGCAACATGGGCACCAAGCGCTAAAGCCGGTGCTTTATAATCTGTAATACTTTTACCTATACCAAATTCGGGATCCAAGATTGAACCAGCATGAACATACGGAAAGCCAAAATGTTCACCCTCTTCGCTAACACGGTTAATTTCACAAGGTGGCAGGTCATCGCCCATCATATCGCGGCCATTATCGCTGAACCAGAATGCTTGCGTACTAGGGTGATAATCAAACCCAACTGAGTTTCGCACCCCTTTGGCAATGGTTTGAATCTCTTTTGTGTCTACATTTAATGAAAATATACGCCCATATTTTTCGTTTTCAGCACACACGTTACATGGTACGCCAACAGGCACTATCAACTCACCCGTTGGTGAAAAGCGAATAAACTTCCAACCATGGTGGCGATCTGTAGGAAATTTATCATAAACCACTTCATACGTTGGTTTTTTTAAGTGTTTATCGATATCTTTAAAACGGATGATTCGCTCAACTTCCGCAACGTACAAGTCACCGTTTTTCATTGCCAGACCCGAGGGCATATTCAAGTCTTTAGCAATCACTATTTTTTTATCTGCAACGCCATCGCTATTGTGGTCAATCAACGCATACACGTTACCCGCTTTGCGAGACCCCACATATACTATGCCTTTTTTTGATACCGCAAGTTGCCGTGCATTTTCAACATCATCTGCAAACAAGCTAATTTTAAACCCGTCAGTGACAGTTAGCTCTTTAAGTATGTCCATAGCAATAGCTGGCATACTTAGGCATCCTAGTATAACGAATATCATGCGTAATTTATTCATACACTTCTACCCTATTTCGGCCCTTTGTTTTAGCTGCATACAAGGCTTTATCTGCTTGCTTCAGTAAGTCTTTAAATGTGTCAGTTTGACTGCTTTTTTGAGTAACTCCCAAACTAACAGTGACTTTTGCTGTTTGACCATTTTCACAATCTATTGTCTCTTTTTCGATTGCGCTTTTGATGCGATATGCAATTTCAGTTGCTTCTATTTGATTTGTATTATTTAGCACAACTAAAAACTCTTCTCCGCCAATCCTTCCTAAACAATCATTATCACGAATAGCTTGTTGAGCTAATATCACCACTCTTTTTAAAACAAGATCCCCCACAGGGTGACCATATTCGTCATTAATTCTTTTAAAGTGGTCCAAGTCAAAACTAATAAGAGAGAAATGAGTGTCAGTTTTCGATAGCTCCTGCCATTGCTGCTCTGCTAAGTCCATTATTTTTCTACGATTTGCAACACCTGTTAAATAATCTGTATTAGCAAGTACGCTAAACTTTCGCTTAAGTCTGTATTGGCGCCATGCAAAAAGCAAAAACACCACGGATAGTAATAATACGCTTACCATGATTGTTTTTTGGAGTACTTCCTGTTGCTCAAACTCTGTTAGTCTTGCGTCTTTTAGCTCTTTATCTTTTTCTAATAGTTGATTTTCAAGTTCGGTTTTTTTCAATTCAAATTGTACTTTATAGCGAGAGCGCGACAACTCTCTCATTTGATTAAAATACTGCTCATTGAGGTTAATATAAGCTTGTTGAAAAGCGACGGCTTGTTGAAACTCTCCTGTTAAAATGGCATGTCTACTTTGTAACTCAATGAGCTGGAGTCTAAAAGTAATACTATTTTGGACTGGGATGCTTTTAATTTTTTCTTCAACGCTGTCAAATGTTTGCAACGCTAAATCTAGCTCATTTTTTTCAATTTCTATTTGGGCTTGAATTAACTGGTATCTAATAATGCTTTTAATATCTTCGATTTCTGGTAACCAAGAGGCACTTAAATTCAAAAAATGCTCGGCTTCTACCAAATTGTCCAATGCTAGATAACCTTGAGTCAGTATAATATAAGCATAGTAATCAAAACTGGGGGTATTTAACTTATCATTTATTGTTAAGATCTTATTGGCTAGGTCATTTGCATCGTCAGCTCGGCCAACATTTAAATACGTTTTAGCTAAGTAATAGTATGACACCATAATGTCAAACTTAAGGTCGTTTTCTAAAAAATATTTAAGCGCCTTTTCTTGTAGCTCTATCGCTTTATCATAATCAAACAACGCCTCATACGTCCGTGCAATACTACCATCAAGGTACGCTAACTTGAGTTTATTACCCGTTGTTCGGCGCAATGCGTAAGCCTTATAAAAGTAATCTATCGCATTAACTTCATCATGGTTATTTAAATAAAAATCACCTAAAGCCGCGTAAACATCTGCAATTAAAACGGTATCATTGAGAGGTTCAACCAGCTCCTTCGCTTTATTTAAGTTTGCTAATGCAAGTTCAGCATCCCCCAAATACATGTTTATATCTGATCTTATCATCCAGAAAGAAATCTGAGTTGTTATATCCAGCTCATCCAAATGCTCACTAATTTGCTGCTCTAAAACTTGAGCCTCGCTCAACTGACCATTAAAAAGGTAGTTTCTTGCGAGTTCAATTTGCAGCTTCGAATGTTGTAAATCAGTTAATTTCCCGGCATTTTTGCGAAGTAGATCCAGTAGGTAATCAATGGCTAAACTTGGATGTTTAATACTTTTTTTATCAGCCGTTACTATTTTTTCCTCTAACCATTTATCTTCTTGCATGGCGCCAATACTAGCGGCTGATACAAACAAACAGCAAACAAATAAGCAGCTTATTGTTAAGCGATATACACTAGCTAGTGGTAAACTGCCATTTTGTTTTCGATACATAATATACCTTCGAGTTTATACTTGAGCGCGGTTTCCATGATCTTCTAACCATTGGCGTCGGTCAGAGGAGCGCTTTTTAGCTAGCAACATATCCATCATTTCTAAGGTCTGCTCTTCTTCATCCAGCGTCAGCTGCACTAATCTGCGTGTATTGGGATCCATGGTTGTCTCACGCAATTGTAAAGGGTTCATCTCACCCAACCCTTTAAATCGCTGTACATTCACTTTACCGCGTTTCTTTTCTGCTTCAATGCGCGCTAATATGCCCGTTTTTTCATCTTCATCGAGTGCGTAATACACATCTTTGCCAATGTCGATTCTAAATAGGGGTGGCATAGCTACATACACATGCCCTTCTTTAATTAAGGTAGGGAAGTGGCGCACAAATAATGCACATAAAAGTGTCGCAATATGCAACCCATCCGAGTCAGCATCAGCCAATATACATATTTTATTATAGCGCAAGCCTGAAATGTCATTTGAATCAGGGTCAATTCCTAGTGCAACCGAAATATCATGCACCTCTTGAGACGCTAATATTTGTCCTGACTCAACTTCCCATGTATTTAAAATTTTACCGCGCAGGGGCATTATCGCTTGAAACTCACGATCTCGCGCCTGTTTAGCTGATCCTCCAGCTGAGTCACCCTCCACTAAGAAAAGCTCAGTACGGTCATTATCAGCTGCACTACAATCAGTTAATTTACCTGGCAATGCAGGCCCTGCTGTTACACGTTTACGGACTACTTTTTTCGCTGCGCGTAGGCGACGCTGCGCATTGGAGATACACAGTTCGGATAACAGCTCTGCGATATCTGTATGTTCATTTAGCCAAAGGCTAAATGCATCTTTAACTATCCCCGATACAAATGCTGAACAAGAACGTGACGATAGTTTTTCTTTGGTTTGACCGGCAAACTGTGGGTCTTGCATCTTAACCGATAAAACATAGCTACAACGCTCCCAAATATCATCAGGCGTTAGCTTTACACCTCGAGGAAGCAGGTTTCTAAATTCACAGAACTCACGCATTGCTTCAAGCAAACCTTGGCGAAGGCCATTAACGTGTGTACCGCCTTGTGCAGTTGGTATTAAATTCACATAACTTTCAGCAATTGATTCACCGCCTTCTGGCAACCATACAACCGCCCAATCAGCGCCTTCTGTCGAGCTTGAAAATTCACCAGTAAACGGGTCTTTAGGGATTACTTCATAGCCTTTTACAGCTTCATTTAAATAATCGCGCAAGCCTGTTTCGTAATACCACTCTTGGGTTTCTTTTGTTTGCTTATTGATAAGCTTAATACGCAAGCCTGGGCATAAAACCGCTTTCGCTTTCAATAAATGATGCAGCTTGGTCAGAGAAAAATTTGCCGAGTCAAAATAGCTTACATCAGGCCAAAACCTAACAGTGGTACCCGTGTTGCGTTTACCAACGGTACCAATCACGTTTAAGTCTTCAACTTTATCGCCATTTTCAAACGCCATCATAAATTGCTGGGCATCGCGACGAACAATCACTTCAACTCGCGTTGATAATGCATTTACAACTGAAATACCTACACCATGAAGACCACCAGAAAACTGGTAGTTTTTGTTTGAAAACTTACCACCAGCATGTAATTTGGTAAAAATGAGTTCAACACCCGGAATACCTTCTTCAGGGTGAATATCAATAGGCATACCACGGCCATCATCTGAGACTTCTAACGAGTTATCTTCATGCAGAATGACGTCTATTTTACTCGCGTGGCCCGCCATAGCTTCATCAACACTGTTGTCTATGACTTCTTGACCTAAATGATTCGGACGTGTGGTATCAGTGTACATACCCGGACGACGTTTAACTGGTTCTAAGCCATTTAATACTTCAATGGCTTCGGCGTTATAATTTTGCTGACTCATAGTTTTTATCTTTTTATGTGCTTAGCTATTTTTTACGTGATTTTAAGAAAGTCTACAATGCTTTCAAAGGTACTCTCAAAGTTTTTAAAACTATGATCACCTCCAAATTCAATATGTTGTTTGCATTGCAAATAATATTTTACTGCCTGCTCAAATCCGAGTACTTCATCACCCGTTTGCTGTAATAAATACAGTAACGAGGGCTGCTTCAACTGTGCTACAAAGAGTGCTTTTAACGCATTAATATGGCTTTTATTTAGTTCGTAATGGGTATCCTGATACGGATTATAATTCGCCCCTAAAAATGAACTTAACAATAAAAACGGCTTAACCGCAGGATTTATTAGCACTGCAGGAAGCTGATACCTTTGTGATAAATAAGTGGCATAAAACCCACCTAATGAGCTGCCTATTAAAACCGAGTTTGGCGTTAATAATTGCTCTAGTTGAATTATTGCATGCAATGGTTCGTGACTTAAACGCGGTACACAATATTCTACATTGTAGTGTGCCATATACTCGCCGAAGCGCACAGCTTTATATGACTTTTCACTGCTATTAAAACCGTGAATATAGATTACTCTTTTAACCATATCACATCCGTTTCACAACACACGCTACCTGTTTCAAGACTTTTAGACACTGTAATCAATCGGTACGCAGGCCCGAGATTTTGCTGTGACCACTGCGGAGTATTTTTTGTAAATTGCACTGAACTGGCCGGTGTGGCAACTACATTTATGTCTCGAAAATGAAAGTTATAGTCATTATGAACATGACCATGAAAAAGCCAATTAACTTGATTGCTGTTGTTTAATACATTGAGTAATTGCGGACCATTTTCCAACATATGTTTATCTAAATAGCCATTAATAGACAAAGGGTTATGATGGCAAAAAGCAACACTTTGGCACTGTGATGATGCCAAGTAAGTAATAATGTCGTCCAAGTGATGCTGAGTGACCCATCCCGCAGGTGTGGCACCTTTTGAATTAAGAAGCATAACATCAAAACCATCTGCGCTAAGAAGCTTAGCATTTGAAATCTGCTTGTTACTTAACTGTGTCAGTAACTCAATCTCGTCATGATTACCTGGCAACCAAACGACTGGGCAGTCTAATGCTGATTGCTCAATTAATTGAGCAAATAAGTTATATGACTCTTGGCTGTGATCTTGTGTTAAATCCCCGCCAAAAATTACACAATCTAGGTTTTTCTTGGCCATATGCGACAAGCAAGCGGCGAAATGTTCAGCGGTATTTACGCCAAAATATTCACCATCAGATTGTGCAAATAAGTGACTATCAGTAATGTGCGCAAGTTTTAACGTCTTTGTCTCGAACTTTAAGCTCTCATCAAACCAAGCCATTATTTACATCCCAATTAAGTACAGAACGCCCGCTTTCAACGCATGCCACTAACCAGTCATAAAGGAATGCATTAAGCTGATATTTTTCATCTTTTTGATGCATTAGTGGATTGGGGTAACCATAAGAAGGCTTAATTCTTTGATGGTAATCATGATGAATAATTTCAGCCACCTTAGCGTCGTGATAAAGTCTGACCGTTAAAAAAAGAGGATTCATCCCTTTAATAGTACCCGATAGTTGAGTAATTGAGATATCCATGGTGTATTTAGCACAACCATCTATGTTTATTTCAAACTGATGCTCACCTAATTGAACCTGGCGTTTTTCTGCTACCTCTTTTTTAGCAGGCAATAACTTTAATGCCCGCAAGTAGTTGTGCTCACATAAAGTAAGATACTTAGGTAAACTTTGAATGTATCGTTGTTTCACTGCTGTTGCTGTCAAATTTGCGCCCTAAAGTTAGAGGTTAAAGGTAGCTTATTAAGATTGATTTAGTATGCGCTCACGATTTAACGCCAACCACTGCAATGAAATTACAGTAGCGGCATTGTCTATTTCGCCATTATTTAAGCGCGTCATGGCATCATTAAAACTTATAATGTGTGTTTTGATATCTTCACCTTCAGTTTCAAGACCAAAAATACCACTTTGTAAATTACTTAAATCAGCAAACGCTAAATACAAATATAACCGTTCCGTTGTCCCACCAGGACTAGATAAATAAGATAACATATACTCTAGATGCTGTAATTCAAGCCCTGCCTCTTCAAGTGCTTCGCGTTTGACCACGGCTTCATAATCGGTGCTTTGGTCTGTCATTCCAGCTATACATTCAAGCAACCACGGCGAGTCTTTACTACGCATAGCCCCTATACGAATTTGCTCAATAAGTAAAAGTTGATCTGTTTTAGGGTCATATGGCAATACAGCCACCGCATCTCCGCGCTCTAAAATTTCGCGTTTGATGGTCTCAGATTCTCCACCTGCAAACAGCGCATGCTTAAACTGGTATAAGTTAATTTTAAAAAAACCATCATAGAGGTTTTCAATTGGCTTCAGTTTTACATCATCATTGCTAAACTGATTGATTGTTTTGATCGCCATTACAGCTCCATTATTTGTTGCTTAACTCAAAATGTTTGTGAACTATTATATTCTGTTACACTTGTTTGCGCTGTTTTACACAATTTTTTTGTTGTTATTTTACAAAACAGGTTAACATGCTTTTAGTACGCAAATTGTCTAAGGACTGAACGACCAATGAAAAAGAACATTTTATCTGCGCTGATCGGTTTATCATGTGCATTGACTGCTACAGCATCAAATGCTGAAGATCTATTACAAGTATACGAAATCGCCACTGCAAATGATCCCACTGTTTTAAAAGCAAAGGCCCAAGCTGATGCTCAAGCTTACAACAGTGACCGTGCTTTAAGTGCCCTACTTCCTCAAATCGGTTTCTCGATGGGTTATGAAAAAAGAGATGGCACGTCATATGATGGCACCGATGCCCTTGGTTATGCAAAAATAGATAGTGAATCTGACACGTTCAGTCGTGGCTTAAACTTAAATCAAACTCTTTTTGATTTAGGTGCATGGAACTCCCTTGGTATTGCAGATAAACAAGCTTTACAAGCAACAGCACAATATGACTTTGCACAACAAGACTTAATAGTACGTGTAGCTGATGGTTACTTTAACGTATTAAGCGCAATTGATAAGCTTGAATTTGTACAATCAGAAAAACGCGCTATTGAACGCCAGTTAGAACAAACAAAACAGCGTTATGCCGTCGGCTTAACAGCCATTACTGACGTTCATGAAGCTCAAGCACAGTTTGATAACTCAGTCGCGCAAGAAATTGTTGCAAAAAATGGCGTTGAAACAGCACGTGAGTTACTTCGTGAAATAACCGGTAAATATCATGCAAAACTTGATATGTTAAATACTGAAACATTTTCTACTGTTAAGCCAAACAAACAATCAGCTGATTTCGTAAAAATAGCTGAGCAAAATAATTTAAATCTTCAAGTTGCAAAAGTTACTGTTGATATTGCTAAAGATCAGATCGATTTAGCTCAAGCTGGGCATTATCCAAAATTAACCCTAAGCGCAAGTTATGGCGATTCATTAAGTGATACTGCTCGCAACAATATGAAGCCTCGTGGTGATAGCACAACGGTAGGGCTTAACTTTAGTGTACCGATATACTCTGGTGGAGCAACAACGGCTGCCACAGACCAAGCACGTGCGTTTTATGTCGCAGCAAGTGAAGATCTAGAATCTTCACTACGTGGCGTAACCCGCTCTGTGATTACATCTTACAACCAAGTTGTATCAGATATTGCGACCTTTAAAGCGCTTGAGCAAGCTGTTGTTTCTGCTGAAAGTGCGCTAAAAGCAACTGAAGCAGGCTTTGAAGTTGGCACACGTACTATTGTTGATGTACTTATCAGCACACAGAATCTATTTAATGCAAAAAGTAACTTAGCGAATGTTCGTTATCGTTATGTTGTTTCAACACTGCGCTTAAAACAAGCTGCAGGCACATTAACGAGTGAAGACTTAGTTGCTATTAACCAAGGGTTAAAAGAGATTTAATCTCAACCACTCCTAGTTAAAAGCCAGCATTATGCTGGCTTTTTTGTATTTTTTATCGCATACAGTTAAACTGCTTCTTTTAATTTTTGAGATGTGTTTTGTGGTTAACTCTTCCTCTTTTAAGCTATCTTTTTTAGGTCCCCGTTATTGGCTAACGTGGGTAGGTGTGTTTTTTCTTTACTTAATTTCATGGCTTCCGCAAAAGTTACAGTTAACCATGGGTAAAAATTTAGGTAGATTAGTTCATCGCTTTATGAAAAAGCGCAGGCATATTGCCGAAGTAAACGTCAAACTTTGTTTTCCAGAGTTATCAGCCCAAGAACAGCAGCAGCTTGTTTTAAAGAATATGGAAAATACAGGCATCGCGATGATGGAAACAGGGATGGCCTGGTGGTGGCCACAATGGCGAATAAACAAAGCATGCGGTTCTATCAAAGGCATTGAACACTTAGAGAGTATTCAGCGTTCAGGAAAAGGCGCGTTACTGTTAATACCTCATATGCTGCATTTAGAAATGACTGGCCGTGTAATGGGCATAAAGTGCCAAGGTGTTGGTTTTTACCGCCCCCACAACAATCCATTAATGGAATACTTTACTACAAAAGGCCGTTTACGTTCCAATGAGTATCTCGTTGGCAAACGAGATGTAAAAGGTCTATTACAAGCGCTTAAAAATAAAAAGGTTTGTTATTATTTGCCGGACCAGGATTATGGCCGTAAACGATGTGAATTCGTGCCATTTTTTGCTGTACCCGACGCAGCCAGCACGACTGGAACCTTACTTTTTTCAGCAAGTAAACATTGCGACGTTGTCAGCCTTACAAGTCGCCGTGATGAACAGGGTAAATATCATCTGGAAGTATTACCAGTGCTCAATAACTTCCCTAGCGGCGATAATAAAACAGATGTCACGCGGGTTAATCAACGCATAGAGCAAGCAGTAAATATAGCACCAGAGCAGTATATGTGGTTACACAGGCGTTTTAAAACTCGTCCTGATGAAAATGCACCGTCTTATTACAAGTAGCAGGTGACTTTGCGTTTTGAATATGATTTTATAAACAAAAATAAACAAGAGTATTAATTATGTGGTTTTGGGTTAAGCATTTATCATTAGCTGTTATTCTCATATTGGCTGCTCTTTATTTTTTATTTGGCCACGGCCCTGTCGTTAACGTAAAAGAATCGACCAATGCCGCTGCGCAAGGGCTGTCTCGTTTTTACGCATCATTACGCAACCAAATAAACAAAAGTAATGAGCGTGATAAATATGTATTAAAACTCTCTGCGCCTGACGTAAATATTGATGCTGCATTGATTGAGCGAGCCAAAGTTGTTGAGCCATCAACGCCCAATTGGTCTGGAGAGTTAATGCCAAGACGTTTTGAAAATGGATCTACATTAAAAAAAGTGCTTTCTGATTACGCCCGTGAAGAAGACATTGTTTTGTATTGGTATCTAAGTAAAGATTATGTTGTTAAAGATCATTTTCGCGTCGACAGTAATTTTAACTCCACCTTGTATCAAGTTGGCCGTGCAATCAACGATGACTTTGAAAATGAGGTTTACACGTTTTTTTGTTATAAACAAAGAGCAGCCGTTATTACCGAACTACCCTCTGAATATGTACGTGAAAACTGCCGCCGTTTAAAAAGTTAGGGTCTGTTGACCCTATTTGTCTAATGCAAAAATGCTGTGCCAAGCATTAACCACTAAATCAATATGTTGCTTAACATGCTCACGTTCAATACAACGCCCTTTTTGATCAAGACTTAGGACATGATAGTGCGAGCGATAATCAATATAGGCCGCTATCAGCCCTTCTTTAGTCTTTTGACTGATGCACCCTAATTTGGCGGCGTCAGTTAAAATTCTAACATTGTCTGAATAAGTTGTTAGCTGCTCAAATGTATGCGCATTTTTAAGTACCAAATATTGTGTTATGAATTCAATATCAGTCATTGCACCTGCATCCTGCTTTAAATCAAATAACAGACTACTGCCCTTGGCTAAGTGACCACGCATTTTTTCCCGCATTTTAATAACGTCATCGCGCAATAATTGTTGCTCACGCGCTTGGCATAATATTGCAAGACGAATTTGTGCAAACCGCTCCACCAGCTCAACTTGCCCAAAAATCATGCGTGAACGAACCAACGCCTGATGCTCCCATGTCCATGCCTGAGTTTGTTGATAGTGGTTAAAGCTTTCTAGATTAATCGCCATTAACCCTGACGCGCCTTCAGGCCTGAGTCGGGTGTCGAGCTCATAAAGAATACCCGATGCTGTGCGAGTGTTGAATAAGTGCATCAAACGCTGAGCTAACTTCAAATAAAATTGCCTAGAAGAAATTCCTTTATCACCATCAGTATGACTTGTGCCATCGTGATTATGAACGAAAACGAGATCTAAATCGGAATCATAGCCAACTTCAAAGCCACCCGTTTTACCATATGCAATCACCCCAAACCCTTTGTTTTCATCATTTGTATTAGGCGGGGTGCCGAATCGTAACGCCATTTGCTGCCAAGCTATATTTACCGCTTGCTCTACAATTGCTTCTGCAAGTGCTGTCAGGTGATCGCTCACTTTCATCACATCAAGTACGCCAGTTGCATCGGCTGCTGCAATTCGCAACTGATGAGTTTGTTTGAATTGACGTAACGCTTCCATTTGCTGTTCTAAATCTTCGTTATCGATACGTAAAAAGTATTGACGAATTTCATCTTTATAAGCGCTCAGCGATGTAGGTTTATAAAGCACTGCAGGGTCAATAAGTTCATCAAGTAAAATTGGATAACGAGAAATGTGCTCACCAATCCATTTGCTGTGACTGCATAAAGACACAAGCTGTTTCAATGCTCCTGGGTTTTCAAAAAGTAACTCAAGATATGCAGTACGCGAAATAATTTTATTAAGCACTTGGCTAATCATACTAAACACATCACCTGAAGCACTGCACTGCGACAGCTGCTTGAGCAACAATGGCATTAGTTTGTCGAGAATATCACGGCCTCGTAGACCTATTTTTGCCTTAGCTAACCGCCCTTTAAAGTCATTTAATGGTTGCTGCCATGCATCATTTGGCTCTGTAAGCAAACTTACATCACCATGTTCCCAGGCACTAACAAAAGCACTTTCACAGGGGTCGTCAGGCTCATTTTCACCCCCTATAACTAATTCGAACTCACCATGGATAGCGGTCATTTTGATATTTATATCTGCGAGCGTTTGCTCAAAATCGGGGCAGTCCGTTAAGAAATTTAAACGCTGTTGATTGACTTCATCATCAGGCAAAGTCTGAGTTTGCTGATCATCAAAAATCTGTAAGTACTGCTCTATCTTTCGTAAATATAAATAATTTTGCTCTAATAGCTGCGCTTCACTTTGCGCAATAACTTGGTTGTTACTCAGTTGAGCCAACGCTTTAAGTAATGATTGCGTTTGTAAATTCGCTTCTCGACCGCCTCGCACCATTTGCAGAGCTTGAACTACAAACTCAACTTCGCGGATCCCCCCAGCCCCCAGCTTTATATTATTTGTTAGGCCTTTACGGCGAACTTCTTGGGCTATCATTTGCTTCATTTTTCGTAATGATTCAATGACGGAAAAATCAATATATCTTCGGTATACGAACGGTTTTAACAATTGATAAAACTCGTTAGTGTAGTTAGTTGGTGCTCCAATCAAACGCCCTTTGAGCATGGCATAACGCTCCCACTCTCGGCCCTGCTCTTGATAATAATCTTCAATGGCATTAAAGCTCATCACTAAAGGACCACTTTCTCCAAAGGGTCGTAATCGCATATCCACACGAAACACTTGGCCATCTGCCGTGTTTTGATTAAGAGCTGCAATTAGTTTTTGAGCTACTTTAGTGTAAAACACTTGAGCTTCTAGAGAGCGCCTGCCACCTTGCGTCTTACCTGAATGAGGGTAAGCAAAAATCAAATCGATGTCTGAAGAGTAATTGAGTTCTCGTCCACCGAGTTTACCCATTCCTAAAACGAGCATAGGGATTGGATTGCCATCTTCATCTTCAGGCTGCCCATTCACTTTAGCTACCTGTGAAAATGCCCATTGATTAGCGCCGTTTATGAGGCTATCAGCCAATCGTGAAATATAGTTAATGCTATCGGCAATATCATTGCCACAGCATACATCTAAAAAGGCAACTTTAAGCCAATAACGTTGTCGGTATTGGCGCAAAATCTTAAATCCAGCGGCTTCTTCAAGTTCTGTTAAGTCATAATCTAAAAATGGACATGGGCAGTCACGAAGAGACATTTCATGCTCAGATAGTAACATATCAATGAGTTCAGGCTGAGCGTCAAGACAGCGCCATGCAAAGTCACTTAACCCCAATAATTGGACTATTTTTTTATTAATCGTCCGCTGCCCATAAAGCGCTGAAAACCGTTCTTCGCCAAGTTTTTGTAATTGCTGGGGGAATTGTGCACTCTTACTCATTAAAAACTCTCTTTTATATCAAGCATATCCATACTAGAATAACTAACATACTAAAACCAATTAGGTTAACCATGTCATATTTGTCTTTATCTAACACTAGTTTAGTGGCTATTGCTATTTGTTTTACAGTTATTTGTATCGCAGTCTTTAGTTTACGTGGATTAAACCATTTAAAGGCAAAACAAGCTTTAAAAGAAGAGCTTGCACAACATGATAACTTTGCAATGGGTATTAGTTTTGCCTCTGAGATAACTGTAGTCATTGCAACCATTGCCTATTTATTTGATGAAATAAGCCTCAGTACCGCACAATCGAATCCATTAAAGATTGTGACTCTAATCGTACTCTTGTTCGCGTTTATTAAAGTTGGTCACCTCATTCATCGAAAATGGATTTTGTACCGCTTTAATGAAGAAGCCGCAATTTTAAAACAAAATGTATGCGCTGCTATGGTTGATTCTGGTATGCTCATGGCTAACTGTATAATTACACTTGGTTTATATAACTGGTCTCACACCCAAGGGTTTAGTAGCTTATTAATTGCCTTTGTTAGCTTCTTTTTGCTACAAGGTTTTTTTGCCTTAGACAGCAAAATACGAGAATACCGTTTTGCAAAAGCAAACCAAGGAGCTTCATTACAAAGCAACTTTAACCTAGAAAATACCTCTATTGGTATTCGTTATGCGGGAAAATCAATTGGTCTTGCATTAGCAATGTACGCTGGTTTAGCAAGCGCTACTTTCCATAACGGCAAAATGGTCGAAAACTTATTCACATTAGCTTTACATTGCGGCTCGATGTGGTTATTACTGTATATATTAACGTCCATCATCAAGTACATCTCATTACCTAATATTGATACTGCGCTTGAGATTGATCACCAAGATAACATTGGGATAGCCTGCATTGAGTTTGCAGTTTTTTGCGCTATAGGCTATTTACTAATAAGTATGTTTTCAATTTAATTATTGAAAATACCCAAAATGCGGGGCCTTATGCCGTTTCAAGTAAGTAATTTTTTATTGATTGATAATGACAGTGAATTTAGTAGACGATTTACTGAGCACTATTTTGGCGCCTCAAAAAACAGTACATTAGTGACAGCTGGTGCAAATACTCGCCAGTTAGTTAGGCTGATGTTTGATCAACTTATCAAAGATTATTGTTACTGCGACTTCGCTAATGAAATTAGCGTCTCTGAATTGGCAACCTACCTACATGAACATCACGAAATTGTTGGTGTTTTATTCAACCAAACAGATTATCTTTTAGCTGATGACAATCAACGTTTTATCTATAACTCGCTTCATAGCGTGCGCTTCTTAGTCAGTGAAAATGAGCAAGGTTTTCAATTTACACCTGTCGCAGACGAGGCGCAAAACAACCACTTATCATGCCAAAGTGACATTGCAGAAACACCTCAAGATTTAGAGGCTCTAAGCGAAAAGCTCAACAGTTAGCTCTGATCCAGTAACAATAGTATTTGCACCTAAGCGCAGCCTTTCATACCATAGACCTATTAGCTACTTATCTTAAGGTTATCATGCGCGTTCCTCATATTTACCAAGCAAGCGATATTGCTTTATCAACCCCTGTTCAACTAGATGACGATGCGGCAGGACATATCGGTCGCGTGCTTCGAATGAAAGTTGGTGAGCAAGTTTCTCTATTTAATGGCCAAGGTGGCGAATATTTATGCGAATTGATAGAGGTTGGTAAAAAGTCTGTGGTTGCGATGCCAATTACGTTCAATGATATAGACGTAGAGTCACCGTTACGTATTCACCTAGGACAAGGAATTTCTCGCGGTGATAAAATGGATTTCACCATTCAAAAGTCAGTAGAATTAGGAATTACAGAAATAACACCTATTTTTAGCAAGCGATGTGGCGTTAAATTAACTGCCGAACGCTTAGCCAAAAAACACCAGCAATGGCAAAAAATAGCGATTGCTGCGGCTGAGCAATCCGGCCGAAACCGTATTACAACTATTCACCCGCCGATTGATATCAGTGATTGGCTTGGTCAAAAAAGCGAAGAAATAAAATTAACATTGCACCCACGAGCAGAACATTCGATAAAAACAATTACCGTGCCCGATAGCGGTGTGCGCTTTTTAGTAGGCCCTGAAGGCGGTTTTACCGATGAAGAAATCATACAAACTAAAGAGCAGGAATTTGTCGATATCCGTATTGGGCCACGAGTTCTGCGAACTGAAACTGCGGCTTTAACGGTCTTAAGTGCATTACAACTGCAGTTTGGTGACTTAGCGAATTGAAATTACTAAAACTACCCTCATATCAATAACACTGTATTTAGTAAGGTAACAACATGGCGATTAAATTAGGTATCATTTCAGACCCTATTAGCGGGTTTAATATTAAAAAAGACACGGGCTTTGCAATGATGATGCAAGCTCAAAGCCGTGGTTACGAAATCTACTACATGGAAATGGATGATTTATCGCTGCGTAAAGGCAAAGCTTATGCAACAGCCGCTAAAGCAACTGTATTTGATGATGAAAATCACTGGTATGAGTTAGAACAAAAGAGCACAATTGCATTGGCCGATTTAGACGTAATTTTAATGCGTAAAGATCCACCATTTGATACCGAATATATTTATGCAACCTACATTCTTGAACGCGCAGAGCTTGAAGGCACGTTAATTATCAATAAACCGCAAAGCTTACGCGACGCCAATGAAAAGCTATTCACAGCCTGGTTTAGCGAGCACACGCCAGATACTTTGGTAACACGCGATAAAAATCAAATTCGTGAGTTCCTCAAGGAACATAAAGACATTATTCTCAAGCCTTTAGATGGTATGGGTGGCGCATCTATCTTCCGCGTGACTGAAAATGATGCCAATTTTGGCGTGATCTGTGAGACATTAACAGAGCATGGAACTCGCTTTGCTATGGCACAAAATTTTATTCCAGAGATCAAACAAGGTGACAAACGCGTATTAGTCGTTAATGGCGAAGTTATTCCGTATTGTTTAGCGCGTATACCTCAAAATGGTGAAACACGTGGAAATCTAGCGGCAGGTGGGCGCGGTGAAGCTCGTCCGATTAGTGATGCAGATCTTAAGATTGCTCAGGCTGTGGCACCAACACTTAAAGCTAAAGGGCTTATTTTTGTTGGTTTAGACATAATTGGTGACAAACTTACTGAAATAAATGTTACCGCTCCAACGTGTGTAAAAGAAATTGAAGCAGCGTTTGATATTTCTATTACAGGGATTTTATTTGATGCAATTGAAGAAAAATTAGGCCGTAGTTAAATAAACTATGCCATACTTCAATTACTAAAAACGTGAGCTCTGGTGTTAGAGTTATTTCTAACAGCTTAATATTTCATTCTATTTGTTTGTGTATTTAATCCAGAGCTTTCGACATCACAAAAATCTTGATGCACTAAGCTTTCCTATTTAACTGAAATAAATGCAGCACACGTTAACGTGCTACTAAATTAAAGTGACTCCCTGCAATGGGGCAAAATAAGGGGTATCGTTATGCAATCATTAGAAAATCACTTTTTAATCGCAATGCCATCAATGCAAGACCCTTTTTTTAAACGTGCTGTTACATATATTTGTGAGCACAATGAAGATGGGGCTATGGGCTTGGTGATTAACCAACCTATTAATATCACCGTTGGTGACTTACTTGATAAAATTGAAATCGATAACGACAAATCAAATCAATCTGCACAAGTAGCAGTGTACGCGGGTGGACCAGTAAAAACTGACCGTGGGTTTGTTTTACACTCACCCAAACCTGGCTACTCTGCAAGCCAAGAGCTTAGCAGTGACATAATGATTACTACATCTAAAGATGTATTAGCCAGCCTTACAACAACACAAGCACCTGAACAATTCATAATTACTTTAGGCTATGCAGGTTGGGAGCAAGGCCAGCTTGAGCAAGAGCTACTGGAAAACTCTTGGCTTATAATCAAAGCTGACCCTGATATTATTTTTAATACTCCCGTGGAAAAACGCTGGGAAAAAGCGGTTGAAACTCTTGGTTTTAATATTGGCCAACTCAGCACTGAGGCTGGACATGCCTAAACACTCAAGCTTTATTGGACAAAATAGAAAATACAATGACCAAAAGACAACTCAAGCCCAAAGGTGAACGCACCGTAATGGGCTTTGACTTTGGCACTACCAGTATTGGTGTTGCCATTGGCCAAGAATTGACAGGCACGGCATCAAGCCTCAGTGCCGTGAAAGCAAAAGACGGCATACCAAACTGGGATTTTATAAAGAAACATGTTGATGATTGGCAACCCGATTTACTAGTTGTTGGCTTACCATTAAATATGGATGGCACTAATCAAGAGGTTACTTTCAAAGCTAAAAAGTTTGCAAATCGCCTCCACAACAACTTTGGCCTACCTGTAGAGACTCAGGACGAGCGTTTGACCACAGCAGATGCAAAGGCGCGTTTATTTGAACAAGGTGGCTACAAGCGCTTAGGTAAAGGCAATGTGGATAATATGTCTGCCGTTATTATTTTGGAAAGCTACTTTGAACAAGCTTACGGTTAAGCGGTAAGTTGATAATAACCTGATCGTTAAGCTGTGGTATAAACCCAGCTTGGCGGTACGCTTTTTCTATTGCGCCTTGCTCGCGTAAAGTTTTCAACCCTTTTTGCAGTGCTTTAAAAGCCCGCAAGCCATCAGGGTGTAGCTTAGATACTACAAAGTGACGACTGTCGTCTAGCAACACTAGCATATCAGGCACAGCGGTTAGTTTAATTCCCTCTAGTTCATATTCATTATTCATCTCAGGCATTAGTGGCATCAACATAAAATCAACCCATTGCATAGACACCATTCTAACCTGGCTCAGCCATTCATCTTCCCGAATTAACTCTTTTAGAGGTAATTGCGAAAGTGTATGCCAATCGGTTCGCCAGCGAGGTGTTGAAACACTAGTAAGGGTATTAAAATCAGACAGTTTTTTTATTTTAAATACGGCTTTATTATCAGGCGAGGCAAAGATACCAGCAAAATACTCCCCTTTACGGATCACCGGATCGCTTATATACACTTCATCATTAAGTGATTTAGTATCTTCATACCAATAGCTATCAAAGCTGATTAACAGCTCACCTTTTTCCAATAACCGTGTATTACGAAAGTTTATTTTGCCAACTTGATAATCAAAGTTTTTTGTAAATCCACCTAAGTGTAAGGCTTGCTGAGCGATGATCATATCAACCACATCACGACGGATAAACTGAGTATTAAAATCTTTAACTTGAATGGGCTTTTTACCAGCTAAAAAACGCTTATAGTCATTATAAACATCGTCTCGAAGGTAAATTGCAATGGATTCAGACTGAGAAACAGCAAAAAATGGTGCACACACACAATAAAAAAATAAGAAAGTACAAAACCACTTTTTGCCAAACTGCATACAGCTAACCTTTGTTGTCTAAGCCATCAATGGTCACGCCTTGTAAAAAGCCAGCTCCTTGCTGTTCATTGTTTCTAAGTTTAATCATCAAGCGTAAATCGTTCGGTGAATCTGCGTGATGAAGCGCATCTGCGTAATTAATGCGTTGTTGCTTATAAAGTTCAAACAATGCCTGATCGAACGTTTGCATGCCCATATCTTTGGCTTTTGCCATGGCTTCTTTAATTCCGCCAATGTCGCCCTTTTTAATTAGCTCGCCTACAATCGGAGTATTGAGCAGAATCTCAATGGCAGCAACGCGGCCATTACCATCAGAGGTTGGGACCAATTGCTGTGCAATAATCGCTCGTAAATTTAATGATAGATCATATTTAAGTTTGTCGTGTTTTTCTTTTGGCACCAAATGCATAATGCGGTCAATAGCTTGGTTGGCATTATTTGCATGTAATGTCGCGACACAAAGGTGACCCGTTTCAGCAAAACTAAGTGCATACTCCATGGTCTCTTGTGAGCGTATCTCACCGATTAGAATAACATCAGGGGCTTGGCGCAATGAGCTTTTTAAAGCAGACTCAAAGCTTTCTGTATCAAGACCGACCTCACGTTGAGTAATAATGCTCTTACGGTGCTCATGCACAAATTCGATCGGATCTTCTATTGTTAGAATATGTCCTCGTTGATTTCGGTTACGATAACCAAGTAGTGCAGCAAGTGACGTTGATTTACCCGTACCAGTTCCACCAACAAATAAGACTAGCCCGCGTTTAGCCATGATCACATCAGTCAAGGTTGAAGGCAGGCCTAGGTCATTCACGTCTGGTATTTGGGTTACGATACGGCGAATGACCATACCTGCACGGTCGCGCTGCCAAAAAGCAGAAACCCTAAACCGGCCTTCGTCTGTCGCTATGGCAAAATTACACTCTTTCGAGTTGTAAAATTCTGCTTTTTGCTTTTCGCTCATTGACGATTCAACAAACGCAAGAGACTCCTCATCAGTAAGTTTATCATCGCCTAAGGCAATCAATTCACCATTTATTTTAGCACTGACAGGTAGTTGGCTTGATACAAATAAATCAGACCCTTCCTTATCTATCATCAACTTTAAAAAGTAATTTAGAGAATGAGACATACTATTCCTTATTGCATGGGCAAAGGGCTAACCGCCAAAGTTAGCTTTATCTTGCGCTTTAGCGCGCGCTTCAGCGTTAGAAACAACACCATGATTCACAAGATTAATTAAACATTGATCCATGGTTTGCATACCATGAGATGACCCTGTTTGAATTGATGAATACATTTGCGCAATTTTATCCTCTCGGATTAAGTTTCTTATTGCTGGTACGCCTATCATAATCTCGTGTGCTGCAACTCGTCCTCCCCCCACTTTTTTAAGTAAGGTTTGTGATATAACTGCTCTTAATGATTCAGAAAGCATGGATCTCACCATGTCTTTTTCTTCACCCGGGAACACATCGATAATACGGTCAATAGTTTTTGGCGCTGATGTAGTATGCAAAGTACCAAACACTAAGTGGCCTGTTTCAGCAGCCGTCATTGCAAGACGAATAGTTTCTAAATCACGTAATTCACCCACTAAAATAACGTCAGGGTCTTCACGCAACGAACTTCTCAGTGCATTGGAGAAACTATGTGTATCGCGATGAACTTCACGCTGATTAATCAGCGATAGTTTGTTGTCGTGGACAAATTCAATTGGATCTTCGATAGTTAAGATGTGATGGTGCTTATTTTGATTAATGTAATCAACCATAGCTGCCAGAGTAGTTGATTTACCTGAGCCCGTTGGTCCAGTGACAAGCACCAAACCTCGCGGGTTATCTGAAATCGTTTTAAATATATCTGGTGCACCTAAATCATCCAGTGTGAGCACTTCACTGGGGATGGTACGAAATACAGCAGCAGGTCCGCGATTAGAATTAAAGGCATTAACACGAAAACGCGCTAAGTTAGGCACCTCAAAAGAGAAATCCACTTCCAGGTTTTGCTCATAATCCTTTCGTTGATTATCATTCATAATGTCGTAAACTAAGCTGTTTACATCTTTATCTTCCAGTGCTGGAATGTTTATACGACGCACATCGCCATCAACACGGATCATAGGGGCAACACCTGATGATAAGTGCAGATCCGATGCTTTATGTTGAACACTAAAGGCCAATAATTCGGTAATATCCATTTATGACTCCACAACCAACTGATAATTATATGGTTACAATACCAGAACGACTTAACGCCGCCTATGCAAGAATTGTAAATGCAGCAAAAAAAAGCCACCGTAATGAACACGATATCAGCTTACTTGCGGTATCAAAAACAAAACCTGCTGAATACATTTTAGCCGCTTATCAGCAAGGGCACAGAGAATTTGGTGAATCTTATGTTCAAGAAGCCGTTGATAAAGCCATTCAACTTGAAAAATATACAGATATTATTTGGCATTTCATTGGCCCTATTCAATCTAATAAAACGGCTTTAGTCGCTAAACATTTTGATTGGGTGCAAAGTATTGACCGTGAAAAAATTGCTAAACGTTTAAATGATCAACGCCCAGAAAATAGCTCTCCACTGAACGTATTAATTCAAGTAAATATAAGTCTAGAGTCGGCTAAATCGGGCTGTCACCCAGACGAGCTAATGGATTTAGCAAAATATGTTGATGATTGCGCAAATTTAACATTGCGTGGAATTATGGCTATCCCCGCAAAAACAGACGATTCACAGCAGCAAACACAATATTTTGAGCAATTAGCGACTTGCTTTGATAGACTTAAGGCCTTATATCCTCAAATAGACACCTTGTCGATGGGTATGAGTGGTGATGTAGAAGCAGCAATCGCTGCAGGCTCGACCATGGTACGGATCGGCACGGATATTTTTGGCCAACGAAGCTAAGGTGATAACTAAAGTATGATAGATAAAACAATTGCGTTCATAGGCACAGGTAACATGAGCTATGCCATTATTGGTGGCATGGTTAAAAACGGGTTTGCAGCATCGAATATTATTGCGACAAACAGAAACCAAGAAAAACTCGCTAAGGTAGCAGCAGACTTCGGGGTTAAAACCACCGCCGACAATAACGCAGCACTGCGTGATGCCGATGTAATTGTGTTATCAGTTAAGCCACAAATGATGGGCGACTTATGCCAATCTTTTCAAGATTCTGGGGTCGACTTTAGTGATAAGCTGTTTATCTCTGTTGCAGCTGGCTTAACAGTTAATCGGTTACGCGAAATGCTTGGCCAAAAAGTGAAGATGGTGCGCTGTATGCCTAACACTCCTTCTTTACTGGGTCGAGGTGTATCTGGCTTGTTTGGCGCAGATGAAACAGCTGAAGAGCATAGCTTTGTACAACAAGTATTTGAGTGTACAGGTATTGCGGTATGGGTTGAGCAAGAGTCACAAATTAACGATGTCATTGCCGTCACCGGTTCATCGCCTGCTTACTTCTTTTTATTCATGGAAGCCATCGAAGAAAAAGCAAAAGCCTTAGGCTTTAGTGACGAGGATGCACGCCGCTTAGTGCAACAAACTGCACTGGGCGCTGCTGAAATGGCATTATCACAGCCTGATATTAGTTTATCTCAATTGCGTGCTAATGTGACTTCGAAAGGCGGAACAACACATGCTGCTGTTGAGCACTTAAAAGAACAAGGCCTAACGGGTACTGTTGCTGATGCAATGGATGCTTGTATTGCCCGCGCTGAACAAATGGAACAAGAACTTTAATCAGGGTCTATTGACCTTTCAAGGTTAAATTTGCAGCAGCCTTTTGGTATTTAGACAACGCAGCGCCTATGTTGTGTGGTTGTTCCCTATAAATAGGTGATAACGCAGCATGAATACCAAACAGGCGCTGCCTGAAAGGTTCTGCCTAGGGGCGGATTTACTCTTTGTTGCCTACATGGATGTAGATAAGGGGCGTGAGCAGGACGCGCAAGCTTTGCTCGGTTTTTACTTAGTCCACTAGGTTACAAACCTCGCGCCGCGATTAAACCTCCCCTAGTTTGAATAAATTTTAATCCGCAAAGGTCAACAGGCCCTAAAGCGATAACGCTTATTTTTCGAGGTAAATTATGAATGCCATGCAATTTTTAGTCGGGATTGTATTTGATCTGTTTCTGATGGTGGTGCTGCTTCGCTTTTGGCTCCAAACAGCCAAAGCTGACTTTTACAATCCATTGAGTCAGTTTGTTGTTAAAGCAACCTCATTTGCTGTTAACCCACTACGCAAAATTATTCCCGGTTTTGGTGGCTTAGATTTAGCCTCATTATTGTTGGCATTCATTGTTGCAGTAGCTAAAATTTCAACCTTAATGCTTTTGTTTTATGGTGGTTGGGCTGCACAAACGGTTTTCGTATCAGCTTTTATAACGGTAATAAAAGAAGCACTTAACCTCATGTTTTGGGTCCTAATTATTCGTGCTTTATTAAGCTGGGTAAGCCAAGGTTACAACCCTATCGAGGCTGTTTTCCATCAGTTAACTGAGCCAATGTTGAAACCAATCCGTAGAATAATACCGCCATTGGGTGGCTTTGATCTATCTATAGTTGTACTCATTATTGCTCTACAATTTGGTCAAATCCTCTTTATGGATTTAATCGGTTAACACATTTGCATGTTCGAGGCCGTTAGGCCTCTTTTTTTAAAGGTCAAACATGAAAAAGCTAGTAAGTATTTTATTTTTTGCATTAGCAGGTATCACGTTTAGTGCGCATAGTGAACAGCAACAAGGAGGCCAATATAAAGAACTTGGGCCTTGGCAAGTTCATTACATTGCATTTCCCTCAACATTTATTCAACCACAAATAGCGAAAGCATACGGCTTAGAACGCAGTGATTACAAAGGCATTGTTAATATTTCAATTTTAAAAAACAATGCAGATAAAACAGCACAAACCGCTACTCTTACTGGCACAGCTAAAAACTTACTTGGCAATAAACAAACTCTCACATTTAAAGAAGTGATTGAAGGCGAGTCTGTTTACTACCTTGCACAAGTGAAGTTTACCAATGAAGAGATTTTACGTTTCGATATCGAAATAAAACAAAGTAATCAATTTCAAAAGTTACAGTTTCAACAAAAATTTTATGTAGATTAAATCATGACAAAAACCTTAGTTTTAGCCACAGGTAACCAAGGAAAGGTTAAAGAATTAGCACAGATGCTCACCCCCCTCGACATTAACGTAGTCCCGCAAAGTGATTTTAACGTTTCTAGCGTGCCAGAAACAGGCACGACGTTTGTTGAAAATGCGATAATAAAAGCCCGTCATGCAGCAAAAGTAACCGGATTACCTGCTATTGCTGATGATTCAGGTTTAGAGGTTGACGCACTAAATGGTGCTCCAGGCGTATACTCTGCTCGCTTCGCTGGTGACAACGCCACTGACCAAGACAACATAGATAAGCTATTAGCTGAATTAGATCAAAATCCAACACGCAGTGCTCGCTTTTGGTGTGTATTAGTTTTAATGCGCCACAGCGATGACCCTACTCCACTTATTTGCAGTGCGAGTTGGGAAGGTCAAATAACGCAAAGCCAAGATGGCGAAGGTGGCTTTGGTTACGACCCCATTTTTTATGTCCCTGAACTTAATTGCACAAGTGCGCAGCTAACGAAAGAGCAAAAAAATGCTATCAGCCATCGTGGCCAAGCATTAAACGCTTTGCTAGCAGAGCTTAAACTTAAAGGCGGCCTGTGAAATTACCCCCTCTAAGTTTATATGTGCATGTTCCTTGGTGCGTGCAAAAGTGCCCTTATTGTGACTTTAATAGCCATGGCCAAAAAGGCGATATTCCTGAAAAAGAATACGTACAACACTTAATTGATGATTTGAAAGCTGACTTACACCTTGTCCAAGGGCGTAAAATTCATTCAATCTTTATCGGCGGTGGCACACCTAGCCTACTGACAGGTAACGCGTATGTCAGCTTATTAAATGCGGTAGATTCATTAATTGGTTTAGCAGACAACTGTGAAATTACTTTAGAAGCAAACCCGGGAACCGTTGAAACAGGCCGCTTTAAAGAATATGTCGCGGCAGGTATTAATCGTATATCGATTGGTGTGCAAAGCATGCAAAACGATAAGCTCAAAGCACTTGGTCGCATTCACGGTGCTGATGAAGCAGTTTATGCTGCACAGCAAGCCCATGAAGCCGGTTTAAATAGCTTTAACCTTGATCTAATGCATGGTCTTCCAGGACAGTCTTTAGACGATGCACTTAGCGACTTAAAAAAGGTCATTGCATTAAATCCACCCCACATATCTTGGTATCAACTAACTATTGAAGCCAACACACAGTTTGCTTCAAAGCCGCCTATTTTACCGCCGGACGACACATTGTGGGATATTCAAGAGCAAGGCCAAGCCTTACTGGCTGATGCAGGCTATCAACAATATGAAATTTCAGGGTATGCGAAACCGGGTTATCAATGCCAACATAACTTAAATTATTGGCGCTTTGGCGATTACTTGGGAATTGGCTGTGGTGCGCATGGTAAAGTAACAGACGCAGCCACGGGGAATATCACACGTACCATGAAAGTAAAGCACCCTCGCGGCTATATGGACTTGGCTAAACCTTATTTATTCAAGCAATGGGCGGTTGAAAAAGACGACTTACCTTTTGAATACTTTATGAATCGTTTTAGACTTTTCGAAGCCTGCCCTAAAAGTGATTTACATGCACTTACAAATTTATCGTTACAAAGTCAGTCGCAAGCCTTGAACAAAGCGATAAATAAGGGCTTACTTATTGATATGGATAACCACTGGCAAGTAAGCCAAAAAGGTCACCGTTTTTTAAATGACCTGCTAGAATTGTTTGTGTAGTGGTGAGCATCTTACTTGCCGCCTCATACTAATAATAATTAATTTATAACCTTTATTGGTTTCTAACAACAAAAGGGAAAACATGCGTAAACTTACCTTTATCGCTGCCGCAGTGAGTATTGCACTGCTAGGTGGCTGCCAGCAAATGACTGAGCAAAAAAGCACTCAAACAGTTCAAGTGCAACCTGTTCAAAGCGAAATTGACAAAGCCAATGCGTTTTTCGAAGATACTTTCAACCGTGACGTGATGAGCAGCCCTGTTTATCAAACTTACATGGGTATCAAAAAAGATTACGACAAATGGGATGATGGTAGCGAAGAAAAAGCGCTTAAAGATCTTCAGCAAACTAAAGATGACTTAGTGGCATTAAATGCGATTAACCGTGACTTGCTCGATGAAAGTACAAAAGTAAGCTACGACCTTAAAAAGCAAGACCTTGAAAACAGCATCGCTGATTTTAAATGGCGCTACCATAACTACCCAGTAAACCAAATGTTTGGTGTTCACTCGATGATCCCTGCGTTTATGATTAACCAGCATCAAGTGTCTGACTTATCAGATGCTAAAGCGTATATCTCGCGTCTGAACGGTGTAACAACCGTAATTGATCAGTTAATTAAAGATTTAGAAACACGCGCTGACAAAGGCATTATTGCGCCTAAGTTTGTGTTTCCACATGTGATTGACTCAAGCAAAAATATCATTGTTGGCGCGCCATTTGAAAAAGGCGAAGATTCAACGTTACTTGCTGACTTTAAGCGTAAAGTAGCTGCACTAGAAATCGATCAAGCACAGAAAGATAGCCTGATCAGCGATGCTGAAGCAGCACTTAAGTCAGCTATAAAGCCATCATACTCTAAGCTTATTAATTACTTAGCGCAGCTTGAAAAACGTGCTGACGACCGTGATGGTGCATGGAAATTCCCTGATGGTGAAGCGTTCTACAACAACGCATTAGCACGAACAACGACGACTGACCTAACAGCAAAAGAAATCCACACTATTGGCCTAGCTGAAGTGTCTCGTATTCATGATGAAATGCGTGAAATCAAAGACAAAGTCGGCTTTAAAGGTGATTTAAAAGCGTTTATGCAGTTTATGAAAACTGACAAACAATTTTATTACCCGAATACAGCTGAGGGTAAGCAACGCTACCTTGACGAAGCAACAGCAATGATTGATAACATGAAGACGCGTTTAGACGAGCTATTCATTGTTAAACCAAAAGCTGATTTAAAAGTAAAAGCAGTTGAAGCATTCCGTGAAAAAGCAGCGGGTAAAGCATTCTATCAGCAACCTGCACCAGATGGTTCACGCCCTGGTATCTACTACGCAAACCTATATGACATGGAAGCGATGCCAACGTATCAAATGGAAGCACTTGCTTATCATGAAGGTATACCGGGCCATCACATGCAAATAGCTATTTCACAAGAGCTAGAGGGTGTGCCTAAATTCCGTAAATTCGGTGGCTACACAGCGTACATTGAAGGCTGGGGTTTATATTCTGAGTTAGTACCAAAAGAAATGGGCCTATATGAAGACCCATATTCAGATTTCGGCCGTCTTGCTATGGAACTATGGCGTGCATGTCGATTAGTTGTAGATACGGGTATCCATGAAATGAAGTGGACTCGCCAACAAGGTATCGACTACTACGTAAATAACACGCCAAACGCGACTTCTGATGGCGTAAAAATGGTTGAACGTCACGTTGTAATGCCTTCACAAGCAACAGCCTACAAAGTGGGTATGCTTAAGATTTTAGAGCTACGTGAAGCTGCGAAAGTGAAACTTGGTGACAAGTTTGATATTCGTGAATTCCATGACGTTGTGCTAAAAAATGGCGCAGTACCATTAAACGTACTAGAAAACTTTGTTGACCAATGGGTAGCGAGTAAATCAGCTGCTTAACAACACCTAAGTTAGTATATTAAAGGCCGCAATTGCGGCCTTTTTGCTGTTTGTAAACCTAGTTAACAGCTTGACCTGCAAATGGTTTCAGCTAGGATAGAATAAACGATAATGAGGGAATACCAATGGATACATGTATAAAACAACTAACACAACAATTACAGCACCACCAGCTACAAGCTGTTGTGGATGACTTCCCTACATTATCGTCACAGCAACAAAGCATGCAACTGGTACATTTATATCAAAGTGCACAGCGGATGGATGTTAAGTACAGCTACTTGCAAAATGTAGCGACCCGAATACTTACAGAGCATCCATTTCCTAAAGATTTGATTAGTGAATTTAAAAACTCTGACCTATTAAGTTTCTTTACTCCTGGGCTTAAATTTAACAATGGCTTTGCACTGCAAAATGACCAAAATAACAATGTGATTCACACATTATTTAGCCACTGCGCAGCTAATAAACTTCCCTTTAATTATGTTCGTTCATTAATGCTATTTGAAAGCAACGAAAGTCTCTTACTCGCACTTACACAAGCTAATAATGCAGGATTAACGCCTGTTGCATGTTACATCACGTGTAATGTTGAACAAGCCAGTTTACCTAAGCACGAATTTTCCGCACTGCTCGCGCTGATGGAGGCCCAGTTTAAACAGCATGAAGACATTAATACTGCTGCATTTCTAAAGGCGCTGATCATGCTAAAAAACACACTAAAAAGTCAAAACCTTAATGAGTACACAGTGCTGTTAGCAAGCGCTTACCTGCGCTGTAAGACAGACAAAATTGAAAGCTACTTACAACAACACGCCTAATGGCTAACAGTATAATGTATAAAAATTTCTTCTCGTTGAGTGCCTTTACAGCTCTTAATCATTTTAGCCGCATTATACTCACTTTATTTTTAGCGCGATTAATATCACCAGAACAATTTGGTACTTTTGCGGCCTTACTGGCCTTATGTGAAATTTTACTATTACCAGCAAGCATGGGATTTCCATCATCTTTAATGCGTTTGAGCCACCCTCTTTTTAAAAATCAGCAACATGATTTACTTCAAGGTTTAAAGCATACTTACCTAGCTGCATCGTGCTTATTCGGCGTATTATTTGTTGCCTGCGTAGTTACTATTTTTACGCATATATCACCCCATCAAAGTGCCAAAGAGCATGTATTCTATTTGCTGTTAATTGTTCCAATTGGTGCTGTAATGCAAAGCCAAGCAGCATTTTTAATTGCCTTAAATAAAACTAAACTTGGGTTGTTAACTCAGCAATGCCTGTTTGAATTGCTCACTACGGCTTTTTGTTTACTTGTTGTATTGTTTTTTAAAGAACTGTCACTTGAAGTGATATGCCAACTACTTTTTGCAGCTTTATTCTGTGTTGTTGTTTATCAATACTGGTTAATAAAACCGCTTCTTGTAACTACACCTGCAAGCTATAAAACTAAAAGCTGGTGTAAATACTCGCTAATTATGCTTGCAAGTGGGGCCGGTACTGTAATAGTAGCAAAATTAGACGTGCTTTTAGTGCATCATTGGTTTGGTGCCACTGGAGTGAGCGTATTTTTTCCTGCAATTGTGATCGTAGGCTTATTAACCATTCTTGCCAATGCTGCAAGCCAATACTTAAAACCTATTTTACTTAGTGAACAAGCTAACGATCAGCAGATAGTTGAACTTATGAGGTTATTATGGCGCGTAAATACTATTGCAATCATTTTCTTATCACTGCTGGCTCACCCTCTACTTTATTTATACGGTGAAAAGCAGCTTGAAGAAGGCCATCATTTATTAATTATTTTACTCATTGGTCAATTGCTATTACCCGCCAGAGTATTGGCAAGTAATATTATAAAGCTCAGGGGCAACCCTCTACATAACCTATATATTTTATTAGCAGCAACCAGCATCACACTGCTCTTGGCGAGCTGGCTTAAAAACGATTACGGTATTACCGGTGTTGCTGTTGCATTTAGTATCGGTTTTGCATTAGGCGCACTAAGTAGAATCAGCTTAGTGCTGTTTAAAATGAATACGCCTGTTGCCCTTTTACTCGGCAACAATATTCAATCTGATAAGTAGTATTCTACGCTCGTCACTACACGCACTTTTTTAAGCTGAGGTGTATTTGAATCTCTGTTCGAAATACTAAACTGCCCCTGACGCGCTGTTTTTATTTTACCTAGCTTAGATTTTGAGTCTTTAGCAAACTTAATAGCCACCTCTCGCGCTTTTTCTGTCGCTTCTTGCACCATCGCAGGTTTTACATCATTTAGGCCTGTAAACAAATATTCAATGCGGGTTTCGTAACTATCTTGCACTATTGCAATGCCTTGCTTGGCTAATTGGCTTACTTTTGCTAAAGCATTTTGTACTTTTGAGGGCTGCGATGAATAAACCGTAATATTGGCACGGGCTATGTATCTAAATTGTTGGTTTTCACCGCCGTATTCTCGCGCTTGTTTATCAACGATAGACTGAGCCCCACGACTTATTTCGTTATCATCAAAACCATGTAATTTTAAAAATGCGATAACTGCATCATTTTTTTGTTCAATTCGCTCAACTAACTTTTCAAGATCGTTATCCGCATCACTAAATTGTAATGGCCATATCACTGTATCAGCTTCGACCTCCATCTCTGCAAGGCCTTTAACCGTGACTGTACGCTCCATGCTTTTTACATCAATTGCCGCACTTTTTAAAATAACCCCCAACCCTAATAGACCAATTACAAATGCAACGGCTGCAATTGCAATATGAGTACTTTGTGTTTTACTCATTTATAACTCCTTGATATAGATCGCGAAAAATAGCACTAAAGCGTGTTTCATTAAAATTTAAATGCTAGAGTTTAAGTGATTAACCTTAACCGCCACTTTACAGCAAAGGAAAAGCCATGAGTGTTAAGCGTATTAGCCAATTTTTTAACCCAAGCTCAGTCGCCGTAATTGGTGCATCAAACAATGCATCCCGCGCAGGCTTTATTGTCATGCGCAACTTACTTCAGGGTGGCTTTAAAGGCCCTATAATGCCTGTCAGCCCAACACATAAAGCTGTGCACGGTGTATTGGCCTACCCATCAATCACTAAATTACCCATGGTGCCTGATCTGGCCGTTATTTGTACCAACAAACATACAGTCACGGATATTATAGTTGAGCTAGGTGAGTTCGGTTGCAAAAATGCAGTAATCATCGCCGCAGGATTGAGTATAGAACAAAAACAAGCACTGCAAAGCGCAGC
This sequence comes from Pseudoalteromonas atlantica, assembly GCF_043641955.1. Classification (GTDB taxonomy): domain Bacteria; phylum Pseudomonadota; class Gammaproteobacteria; order Enterobacterales; family Alteromonadaceae; genus Pseudoalteromonas; species Pseudoalteromonas atlantica_A. The sequence goes on along the minus strand of NZ_JBHZRV010000005.1, from coordinate 171,610 downwards.
GAAAGCAGCCAATGTATCACTGCTTGGGCCAAATTGTTTGGGCTTGCTCATTCCACATATTGGACTAAATGCGAGCTTTTCGCACACGGTAACTTCACCTGGTAAAATTGCTTTTATCTCGCAATCTGCAGCCGTATGCTCAACAATTTTAGACTGGGCAAAAAATAAAGAAATTGGCTTTTCGTACTTTGTATCTGTGGGAGACTGTTTAGATATCGACTTTGCTGAGTTATTGGACTTTCTGGGTCGAGATGCAAAAACCAAAGCAATATTACTTTACATAGATAACATAGAAAATATCAGAAGCTTTATTTCAGCTGCACGTGCAGCAGCATTTAGTAAACCTGTCATTGCAATTAAAACAGGCAAAACGGCTGCTGGCGCTCTCGCTGCTGAAATTCATACTGGTGGAAAACAAAGCTCAGATGCCGTTTATGATGCGTTATTTCAACGAGCTGGTATGTTAAGGGTAAGCGATTTAACAGAACTTTTTGCAGCAACTCAAACGCTAGCGATGCATCCTAAATTACTACAAGTAGAACAACTTACTATTTTAACGAATGGCGGCGGGCCTGGTGTAATGGCAGTTGATAGCTTATTACAAAGCTCAGGGAAACTTACTCAACTGAGCGAAGAAACTCGCGCAGCACTTAATAAAGTTATTCCACAATCGGATATGACATCTAACCCCGTTGATATTTTTGGCGACTCTTCCCCTGCGCGCTATAAACAAGCACTTGAAATTTTATTACACGCAAAAGAAGTTAAGAATCTTTTAATTATTCATACCCCCTCAGCGATTGCCCCAAGCGAAGAGTACGCGCAAATTATCGCACAAACCTTAAATACCTTGCCTAAAATGGCACGGCCCTATGTTATCACTAACTTTATGGGCGAAGATGCAGCTTACTCTGCAAGGAAACTATGTAGCACCCACGCAATTCCCACATACCGAACCCCGGAAGGCGCGGTAAGGGCGTATATGCACCTAGTTATTTACCGACGAAATCAAAAGCACCTAACTCAAACCCCGGAGTCAAATACCGACAATGCAAAAATAAATAAAAACGCTGCGAAAGAGTTAGTGCATCAATTTTTAGACGACCAACAAAATTACTTATCAACTCATCAATCGAGCCAAATCCTTGCTCATTATGGTATTGAGTGTATTCAAACTGAAGTCGCTTACACGCCAACAGAAGCAAAAGAACAAGCAATCGATTTAGGCTTTCCCGTTGCCTTAAAGCTTATAAGCCCAAGCATTCCCTCTAAATCAGAAGTTGGGGGAGTAGTACTAAACCTTAATGATGCGCAAGAAGTTGAACAGACCGCTTTTGCCATGTTATTGCGAATTAAAAACACTTACCCAGATGCTATTATTGAAGGCTTTTCATTACAAAAAATGGCGCCACGTGCGGGTGCTAATGAACTACGTATAGCGGTAAAAACTGAGCCTAATTTTGGCCCAGTTATATTGCTTGGAGAAGCCGGCACAGGACTTGAGTTTGCTCAGGCTGCTGTTGCGCTACCACCATTGAACATGAATCTAGCAAAATACTTAATTGCTGCCGCACATGATAAAGGTGTACTTAAAGATCGTATTTTGCCTGAAAAAGTTGATAAGTACCGTCTTTGTGCTCTACTGACGCGAATATCACAACTGGTCATTGATCAACCCGATATAACCTCGGTTGAGTTAAACCCTATTTTAGCGAGTAACGGACAGTTTTTGGTACTTGATGCAACCATCACACTGAGTCACTACCAAGTACAATCAAACCGTAAGCGCTTATCTATCCGCCCTTATCCAATTGAGCTGGTTAAAAATGTTACGTTAAAAAACAACACTGAGGCAGTGCTACGCCCTATAAAACCAGAAGATGAGCAAGCACATCAAGCATTTGATCAATCCCTAAGCAAAGAAGATCGTTATAAGCGTTTTTTTGGTGAGTTGCCACAGTTTAATCATGATCAATTAGCAAAAATGACACAAATTGATTATGACCGTGAAATGGCTTTTATTGTCACGCAAGAGCAAGCAGGCCAAAACCTTACTTTAGGTGTATCGCGAGTATTAATGGATCCTGATAAAATTCGAGCTGAATTTGCGATTGTAGTGCGCTCAAACTGCCAAGGATTAGGGTTAGGCGGTATGTTAATGCAAGCCGCAATTGAACACTGTAAAAGCCAAGGAGTGCAAGTTATCGAAGGCATTACGCTACCTGAAAATACCGGTATGATTGAATTAGCCCGTAAGTTAGGCTTTAAAATTAGTCGTGATTTTGAAGAGGGTAGTATCAATATGGTACTAAAAATATAAGGGGCTCTAGTTGAAAGTATCAAGCTGGAAGCACTGGCCTAATATCGACTTAGATGCTGACTTACTCGCAGAGTCAGTTATTAAATACCAAGATATTCATGACCATTTCTTTATAAAACTGAGCTGTAATAGTAATAGTGTATGTAGCGCGTTTGGTATTAAACGACACTTCAATTACAGCCCTTTAGGAACCGTTGATAAAAACAGCTCCCTCTATAACTTATCAGCTCTGTTGGATGATAAAAAAAGCCCAAAAGAATTAAATGATTGCCCACAACTGCTCATAAATATTGCAGCTCACAAACGTGTTAGCGAGCACTTTAGCAATGGGAATAAACTGTGTTTTGCAACTGTTTACTCCCCTCTTTACCATTTAAGCTCAATGCTTGCAGGTGCATTAACACCAACCAAGCTTGAGCACGAACCTTACAAAAAGATGTTATCTTTATTGAGCGATATAACAGCGCAGTATATTGACGCCTCACTTTCAATTAAGAATGTTAGAATTTACTATTGTAGCTTTCATGCGTGCAGTGCATTTTGCAGTTATGAGCAATTTAAAACACTTGTTGCTCCTTATGACGAACAATGCATTGCGAGGCTAACAACTCAGAGTCACCTTCTTCACTTTCATTGCAGCTCTACCATTTATTTGGATTACCTTAATAGTAACAAGTTCTCCTTACTATCAATTGATAACTGCTACGATATGATTGCTATCAAGAATTTACTAACTCGCTTTACTGATATTAAATTTGTCGGTTTATTGGATAAGTTATTATTACCGAATCCACTTACAGCGAAAGAAATTAAACAGCTTTTCGCAGACTATAATCATCACTTAGACCTTAACAGAATCATTATCGCACCAAGCTGTACTTTACCTTTAAGTATTAAAAACAATACATTATTAAAAACATGTTCTATTGTAAAAGGACTATGATTTAAACCTATGGCAACGGAAGATAATCAATTGAATACAATACATGCTAGGTTGATAAAGGGCATTGAGCTATATCAGCAAGGCCAATATAAGTTAGCGCAAGTGCAATTTGAATATGTACTGAGCAAAGATAACTCATGTTTGATTGCACATCGTTCTTTGGCTGAAATTGCACTGATAGAAGGCACAGCAAAAAATCACATAAAACCATTACAAGCGTGTTCGGCGATACATCCAGCCTCAAGTGAGGTTAGCCATACCTTAGCTATGTGCTACCAACAAGCACGTGAGTTACCTTTAGCCATTGAGCAATATCGTAATGCTCTGGATATTATTTTAAACACCCCACCGAGCCACAGCTATAAACCAAAGCCAAAAAATAAATTCGATACTAAAATACATGAAAATCTACTATGGAAAACGCTCGCCCTTTTTCGGCAAGCAAATATTAAATCATTTGCCACCGCTGGTAGCCTATTAGGCATAGTACGTGAAGGTACAATTCTCCCTTTTGATAAAGATATTGATATTGGAGTTGATTGGGGGCAAATGGAGCAAGCAATTGCACTTTTACAACGCCATGGCTGGCATGAACATATGCGTTCCTATGATTTGATTAACCCAAGGAGCTTTGCGCATCCTGATGGAGTGACCCTGGATCTTTGTGGCTTTGGAGTAGATAGCGCTAGCCAAAAAGCTATATGCGGGCTTTGGATGAGCGGCATTCCCTTTGGATGGAATAGAATTACAGAGTACCCAGCTATAAATTTAGTCGATAGAACAACCCCCTTTGGCAAGGTGTGGCATTTAGCTCAACCAGAACTCACTCTCAATGCGCTTTATGGAGACTGGCAAACACCCGACCCACTTTTTGATACTATTTTATGTGCAAAAAACATTCGTTCATTTTCGTTATTAACACAGTGCTTTGTGTATTCAAGACTTTATAAATTATGCCTCATGAACGAATGGAATAAATTAGAGCACACATTAAATTTACTTTCTTTTTTTGATAAGCACGACGTTTTAATAAATAAACTAACCGATAAAGCCAAGTGTATGCAGATATGACTCTAATTCCAGATTATACGAGTAACAACAATACACGCTGCTTAGCACTGGGAGTATTTGACTTATTTCATATTGGTCATTTAAATTACCTGGAGTTTGCTAAAGCGCAAGGGAACGAACTATTTGTTGCTGTTGCACCAGATGAATTATGCTTTGAAAATAAAAAGGCGTTTCCTACCATTAACCAACATGAAAGAATGACCATAATAAATGCACTGGCGGTAGTGGATTATGTTGCCTTAGTACCATGTCCCATTATTGAGACGAAAAACGCTTGTAAATGGATACAAGCGTGGGGAATAAATAAAGTGGTTGTTGGCGGACAATGGCAAAATAGTGACCGTTGGAATAAAGCTGCAGTTGCATTAGAAGCACAAAATATCGACATTATATTTGCACCACAAACAGCTAATATTTCAAGCTCGGATGTTAAACAAAAAATAATCTCATCCTACTTAAATAATTTATAAAATGCGTTTATATGCGCATCTAATAGAACAATATAAAATCTGGCATAACCGTCTATTTATAGACTTTGCTGTATATCTACACCTGTATCATTTTAAAAAGCACGGATTTAATTTGAATAATTTACGAAAACGCACAGCGCTATTTTTTGAAGGTAATGGGGCATACCGTAAGGCGGGGCATTACATTGATATATTTCTAATATCGCTAATTATGATTAATGTAATTGCAATTGTGCTTGAATCCGTTGCAAGTTTGGCTCAACAATATAAACATGAGTTTTTATTACTTGAGCTAGTCTCTGTTAGTATTTTTGCTATCGAGTATTTACTTCGCCTTTGGTCATGCGTCGAACGTGCCCAGTACAAAACTCTTGATTGTGGTAATTTCCAGCGTCGTTTAAAATATTTACTCTCTCCTTTAGCCTTAATTGATCTCGTAGCAATCCTCCCCTCTCTTTTAATGATGTTTATCACCTTTGATTTACGTTTTTTAAGAGTACTCAGGCTACTGCGTGTTTTTAAGCTTACTCGTTACTCTCGTGCAATGCAGCTACTCTTACAATCATTTCGTGATGAAAGCAGTTCGCTTTTAGCAGCATTTTTTATCATGTCAGTGGTGCTTATTTTAGCATCATGTGGAATATACCTGATAGAGCACGACATTCAGCCCGATAAGTTTGGTTCGATACCAGCAGCGATGTGGTGGGCAATGGCAACTTTAACAACTGTTGGCTACGGTGATGTTGTACCAGTGACTCCTCTGGGACGCTTTTTTGGTGGCATGATCACCTTAGTAAGCATGGGAATGGTCGCTATTCCAACGGGGTTACTCGCCTCCAGCTTTTCTGAGCAATTACGAAAACGTCGTTTACATTTTAGTGATGCTGTACACGAGAGTCTTCATGACGGTAAGCTCGACGATGAGCAAGTTGAATATTTAGAAACCCTACGCATTAAACTGGGGTTGAGTAAACAAGAGGCTAATAAAGTCATAAAAGAACAACTCAATGTACGAAATCAACACTTATATTGTCGTCATTGTGGTGCAAGACAAGATTAGCCTTGTTTAAATGATATACACAAAACAACATACTAATTTTGATTTGGAATCGAAACTAGCTGCAACTACACATACTAAGCTAGAGACTTATAAAAATTTTTATTATTTAGTAACACTACATCTATTAACCTAAATTCAGGTTCATAGATGTAGTGTTACAACTGTTCTAAAAAATAGTATAAATCAGATACCCGTCAAACGGCGTTTAATCTTCACTTAATAAAGACTGCCAATCTTTCTTTAATAAAGCTGTAACGTCATCACCAGGAATAGGCTTACTAAACAGATAGCCTTGGAACATATTACAGCCAAGTGCACGTAAAAAGTTTAACTGCTGCTTCGTCTCCACCCCTTCAGCAACACATTGTTTGCCTAAGCTTTTTGCTAATGCCATGGTGGATTCGATAATCGCCTCATCACCATTATCTATACCTATGTCTGCCACGAAACTACGGTCTATTTTTAACACATCAATGGGAAAGCGTTTTAAATAAGTGAGTGACGCATACCCAGTGCCAAAATCATCCATATATAAACGACATCCTATATCTTTTAATTTGAGCATGCTCTTTAACGCATCTTCTGAGTCATCCATTAATACTGACTCTGTTATTTCAAACACGACGGTATCAGGGTTAACACTCGCGCTTTTTAGGGCTGTGCTAATCTCATCAACAAGTCCTTTATACTCAAAGTCGAGTGCTGATAAATTGATCGAGACGTACAAATCAGGGTTAATCAACTGCCATTGTTTTAACTCAATAAGTGCCCGAGATAATGTTTGTAACATGATCTTCGTTATCAAACCTATGCTTTCAGCCACGAGTGCAAACTCTTGTGTTTCATACACATCATTATCTGGCCAGCGTAACAGCACCTCTAACCCTTCTACCTGCTGTTTGTTAGCATTTACGATAGGCTGATAATGATTGCAAAACTCGTGCTCTTTATAGGCTTTATTTAATTGCGATTCTAAATGTAATGCTCTTTGAACATGTACATTCATCTCCTGCTTATAAAATTGGTAACTTCCTTCCGCGCTTTTTTTCGCATGATAAAGTGCAACATCACTGGCTTTAAGTAAACTTTTACTGCAGTTCGCATCATCGGGATAGATAGCAACACCAATGCTTAAGCTCACATTTACGATTTGCTCATTAATTAATATGCCATCATTGACGCTATTCATAATCTTAGCACACAACAAAACCACTTCTTCAATATGCTCTATATCTTCTACTAAGAGCATAAACTCATCACCATTAAAGCGGGCAATACTGTCATTATTGCGCAATCTTGACTTAATACGTTGCGCCACTAATTTAATTATAGTGTCTGCTGCTTCATGGCCTAGAGAGTCATTAAAATGCTTAAAGCGCTTAATATTAACATTGAGTACGGCGACTTTTCGGTGATGTGATTGAGCTTGCTCAAGCGCATGCTCTACACGGTCATTAAAGAGTGTTTTGTTGGGTAATCCAGTAAGGCCGTCATAGTTAGCTAACAAGAACAATTCATTTTCTGCCAGCTTTTGGGCGTGTATGTCGGTTAAAATTACAACATAACTCTCAAGGCGATTATCATTGTCTGCAACAGCGCTTATTTTAATTAATACATGACGTAACTCGCCATTTGCTAACCTTACCGTATCCTGAGCACTGTAATGCTCTCCAACGTGCTGGTCTTTCATTATCCGTATATAGTTCATTCGCTCTGAACGGCTCATACCTAAATGTAAACTTCGGCTAGAGTTAAAATCTGTAGGAAAATCGAAGGCACTTTGTAATGCTTGATTCGTTGCTAATATGCGCAGGTTTTTATCTAAAATAAATACCCAATCACGGGTTTGCTCAAACGCAGCGCCAAATAAGCGCGCATGCTCTTCAAAAACAAGCTCTCTTGTCATATTGGTATAAGTACCAGCCACCTTCTCAGGAGTGCCACTTTGCCATGCCACTACTTTGCCAAAATCTTTATACCAGCGCCAGTTCCCAGCCTTATGACGAAGCCGATACGTGCAGTTGAAGTAACCTTTCTCAGTCGATAAAAACTCAAGCCACTCTAGCCTAAACTTTTGTTTATCTTGTGGGTGAATTTTAGCTAAATATTCATCTAAATTAACCGTATCAAACTCATAGCCCAGTTCGTTTTTCAATCTCGGTTGATAGATAATAGGGCTCGATGACTGCCAATCCCATACTCCAGAGTGACTCCCTTCAAGCGCTAATTTTAATCTAGCTTCACTTTCTTGGCTTTCTCTATGTGCTGCCATCAATATATGTTGAATACGATTTCTGCGCATAACCCAGCCCGCAATGACCGCAAATAAAGTAACGGCATATAAAGCCATAAACAGTGGCGATCGCCATAATGGGTATTTTACTTCAATATCTAATGTGGCGGGGCGAGTAAAATCACCTGTTAATGGATCTTTAGCCCAAATTTTTAGCTGGTAATTACCTGGGTTTAATTTTGGAAACAATACGCGGTTGTTGTTACGGGTATACGATTTTTGCCCATCTGAAAGTTGGTATTCATACACAATTCGCTCTTGATAATTGAACGCCATAGCAGAAAACGCGATTTCTAACCCTATGTCATCGTGCTCTAACGTAACCTTTTTAATAGGCTGCTTTAAATCAACAGATAATTCACGTGACATTATATCGATACTAGTCACATTAACACGATCAATTAAGCCATGTTTTGGACTGTTGTCGTCAGGAAAAAAATAAGTGATGCCTTTTAAAGTACCATATACAATTTGTCCTGTTTTTAACCGGGTAAATGCGCCACTATTAAACTCAGTAGAAACGACACCTTCAGAATCCGTAAACTGCTGAAAATGTTTATTTTCAGGGTTTAAACGCCAAATCCCTTTATGGCTGCTCATCCAAATCATACCTGATTCATCAAGCACCATATCGTACAATAAAGTACCCAATTGGTTTTTATCTAAATCAATGGTGTATAGAAGCTTGTATGTGCTGGCATCAAGACCTATCAAGCCAAAGTTTGAAAGCGAAATCCACAATACATTATTTTTATCAACAATATAGGACATGACATTAACAGCTACATTTTCATGCTGCTCAGGAACCGTGTATATTTTTGAAAGCGCATACGTTTGAGGGTCCACATGGTACAAAACTCCAGCATTATAAAACAAAGGAGAGTCGGGTTTAGTGGATAGTGGTGGTAAAAAGCCATACGCTAAAAATGGTTCAAAATTCTCAAATTCACCTTTTAAAGGTGTAATAACCTGACTTTCCACATTGTACATAAATACCCCATATTCTGGGTGTACATAAAACAGCTCACCATTGGGCATAAGTACAGTCCCATGCACCCAACCTTGAATCAAGTGTTGTTGGCTGGGGTCGTTTGTTTTGGCAGGTAAAATTTCATAACTATTGGGGTCAAAACTGAAGACCCCGCGATTAGTGTGTAACCATAATTTATCTTTGTGTGCTTTAATTTTGTAAACGCTAAATTCAGTTGTAAATAAATCAACCTGATAATCTTTTAAAAACACTTCACTTTGCATTGTCGTTAAATCTACGGCAGTTAAACCATTATGGGTGGCTAACCAAACGCGTTCACCATACTCAGCAATACCCCAAATGGATGGGTGCGACAACCCATCACCTTTAATTTTACTGGCGTCTAAATTTTCAAAGTTATAGTTATCAAATGGCAAGTAAAAGGCACCATCACTTTTGGTTGCTACCCACATAGAGCCGTTTTCATTTTTTACAATATCAATGATACTGGTGTCGGATAAGGCATAGTTACTTTGTTGAATACGGTTATTCTTTTCAAGTTCACCGGTTTTTGCATTATATTTAAATAGCCCTTTATCGGTGCCCAAGTCATACATGCCTTCGTGGCTAATAATTTTCCAAATATTAAGGTTTGGCAATAATGTTCTATTTTTAAACGGGGTGTCTGGGCGCTCAAACATGCTGGGTAAGTCACTAATATCTACTTCATATAAACCGCGAACAGCCCCCACTAATAGTTTATTATTCTCAGCTAAAGCAAATGACTTAACGTAATTTTGATAAATATGATCAGGCTCGGTACTTAGGTGCTCCAAAGAACGGTATTGGCCTGTACTAATTTTGTAAACATAGGCGCCATCACTTGTTGCGATGAAAATATAATCTTGGTAATGAAATAAATCACGAATGACACTACTGCGAGTTCGTTCTGGCAGTTCAAATATAGTTTCAATTTTACTTGTTGCTAAGTCTAATCGGGCAAAGTCCCAGCCACGGCCAATCCATAATGATTTATCATCGGTGGCAAGCATACTGAAAACTGATTGGCTTAAAAATTGCTCTTCACTGACAGGCTTTGATAAAAATTGTTGATAACTATCGGTCACTGGATCATAGCGAAATAATCCAGCTAATAAGGAAGCGATCCAAATATAGCCGTCAGGATCTTGATAAATACGGTCAATAATAACCTCATCCAGCTCACCATTAGGGCCTGCAATATTAATAACTTGGTAACCATCATATCGATTCAGTCCCCCTTCAGTTGCTAGCCAAAGGTAGCCGTTATTGTCTATCAGCATTTTGCTAACGTAGCTTTGAGATAACCCTTCGCTGGGCGATAAACGTTTTACTTTGGCGCCCGCATCAAAGGCCACTCCAACGCCAATAGCGAACACTGTAAAGAGACATACTTTTAACCAGTTACCCATTCACTAACTCACATATTATAAATCTTTATCTAGTCAGCACTGCAAAGGGACAATATTGCGCTGCTCATATGCCTTAAAAAGAACCCTTAATGGCGCGGGTAATGTTAACACAAAGTTAAAGCCAATTGACTGATAGAAATGAATTAAATTTTCATAAGCAAATGTATACACAACATCATGTTGCGAAGAGGTTGCCCGCTTTATTAAATCAGATGCTATACCTTGCTTACGCCAGTGTGGCGCAACCAATACGGTGGATAAAAATAAATAACCATCGCGATTTTGCATACGACAAGCTGCTATAATGTCAAAGCCATCATAAGCAACCCAAACCGCATCCTGTCGGTTTGCTCGTCCTCTTGCATTATGTTGAGCATAAAATTTATTTACCAGAGGGGTTTTTATCGTATTTAATTGCTCAAACCTTGGCATTGCTAGCTCTGCATTAGTGCTAAATATTGTTCGAACTTTTGTTTTAAAAATGCCTGTTCGGCATTCGGTCGACTGTTTATAGTTGAATAAACGTTCTCACGAGTCTTCTTACCTCTTTTAATTTGGTATGCCCAAAATGAGGCCTCATAATCGAGTTGAATTTGATATTTTTGATCACGCGGTAAAGAACACAAATTATATGCCATGACTTCCAACTACTTTAAAACCTATATTGGCCCTGAGTATATCAAACTATTATAAATTAGTAGAAAGAGTCGCTCTCAAACTTGCACTTACGTTAATTTAAACGTAGATTGATGGCGATTTTCCGCCCTATATTGGAAACATATTGTTAAAATTTTATACTATTACAATAATGGCGTGTTGCATGCTTTTTACTGCAGTAAGCTCAGCAACTGTTCGTTCATTACAATTTAATCGCCCAGCGGACACCCCTCAAGCACGTTATGTCATTGAGTTAATGTCTATCGCTTATGGTAATCTCGGTTATGAACTTAAGATAATCGACTTTAACCACCAAAGCGCTTTAACTGCTGCAAATAACGGAATTCTTGATGGGCAGCTAGGCCGAATTAGTACTATTTCTCAGCAATATAAAAACTTAAATTTAGTTAACTTCCCATTATTTGAGTTCAATTTGATCCTGTTAAAAAATTGCGATAAATGCAGCTTTGAGCAACTAAAAAACATTGCCATACAAGCGGGATACCCTGCCGCAAGAAGCTATTTAGTTAATAACCCCTTCATTGGCGAAGTAATCAGAGTAAAAAGTGTCACTGCACAACTTAATTTATTAGCTCAAAAAAAGGTTGAAGGTGTACTACTGTTGGATTTCCTTCTAAAAAGTAAACACCCTAGATTTGACTTATCAACATTTTCATCTGAAGTATTAATGCCTATTTATAGCTTTCACTTTTTACATAAACAACACAAAAATTTAATCCCGTTACTAGAACAGCAGTTAATATTACTTGAACAAGATGGTACGGTTAAAAAGTTAAGAAAAAAGCACCTAAGCCACTAAAAATCAAACCCCTTTTGCTCAGACTGTGGCGTTTTAGTGTCAGCACGTTGCTTTTGTAAATAACGCTTATAACGTTGCTGACATAGCTCTATCACTTTCTTTTTTTGTGTATTGGAAAATGAGTTCCAAGAAAAGCGCTCATCACGGCTGCGATAACACCCCTTACAATAACCCCTGTTATTGACCTCACATATTCCTTTGCAAGGGCTGGGAATTTCAAATATTTCAATTTGTTGCATTCGCAATACACTATTAATTCAATACTAAGTTTAGTATAGCTCGTTTTTCAACCAAAAAAAAAGCCGCTTAATTGCGACTTTTCTCTGGTTATTTAACCTGAGCTCTGGTTAAGAGATATACCCAAGCCACCTCAAGATGCAGAATTCAGCGTTTCACAGGGGCTTAATATCAAGGCGTTACTTTGCAAGAATGGCCATCCCTTTTAAGAAGGAACAACGATGAGAGTAAGTGCCTGTGAAACGCCCAACGGGTTGGTTTAAAAGCGATTTATACTGCGTTATTGATTTTAGCAATAGAACCACTATTACTTGCAATCAATGCCTTGCCTAAATCGCTTTTAATTCCAACTGAAACTTGCATCTTGAGGTATTTTGGGTATTTACTAATGTATTGATATTAAATCACAAATATATTTATTAGTCTCCAGCCGGAAACTTTTAGCGATAACAAGGCGAATTTACGCGTCAATAGCTGGCCTATTGCAAGTAAATTCAACGCAGTTAGCGTTGAAAGTAGCCGCTGGAGATAGATTTATTATCCAGAGTTCAGGTTATTTAGTTATTTGCAGAGCTCATCATTATTAATTTCAGTCTTTCGATGAAAAGGTTTTGCGTACATGGCTGTAACTAGCGCTCTTAGTTCTTCAGGAACACGCGCCAGCCGTTGTTCAAACGCTTGCGCATCTTGTTTATCTATCACGGCTTGTTTGCATCCACCAGCAATGTAATTACCAGGGTGTAAAAAGAATGAATCGACAATTTGTTTATCGATAGTTTTAGCTAATTGCTCTGGAGAATCACACTGTTGTGTTATAGGTTGCCCAAAAGCTAAATGTACATGTCCTTTTGCAGTACTAAACCCTTCTACAATACTGGCAATATCTTCTCCAGCAGATTTTACATATTTGCCATGATGCTGTTTGTGGTAGAGTTCTTTCGCTTTGGCGATTGCGCAAGGCTCATATTGGTAAGAAATGGATACAGGGACTATTTTTAGTTCGCGTATATAATCCGCAAACTCTTTCTTTTGCTTTCGCCCTTGTAACTGTAACATCTTTAATAAAGCTGGATCGGTTTGATCAAACCCATCTTTTGCACGTCCTTCTTTTTGAGCAATCCAAATGGAGTGACCTTCATTCAACGAGTCATAAATATAGGCTGACAGCTGAGAGAGTGCTTTAAGCATTTCTTTGGGTGCTTTTGCAGAGCGTTTAACTATAAAGCTTTTATTGAGTCGCATTAGCTCAGTAATATAAGGTATTTGTAATAAATTATCACCGATAGCAATGCGAACCGTTTTCATATTGTGGCTAAAAAGCCCCCAGTTCACTAACGCAGGATCGAGCACAATATCCCGATGGTTGGATATAAACAGATAGGATTGATTAGGATCAAGTTGATCTAAACCTGAAAAAGTCACTTTAGACGTTGTGCGCTTTACCAACATTTCCAAGTAATAAGCAACTTCTTGCTGAACTTGTTCTACAGAGCGCACATCTCCCCATTTTTTTTGCAATTGACGTTTAACTAAAAAGCGAGCAACAAATGGAATCGTAGATAAAAATCGCGGTAGATTGTATTTAGCTAACACATCTAAAAATGCATTATCATTAATTAAGCGCTCAACAGAAGCAGCTACTTCATCGTCATTATAAGGTCTTATATCGGCGTACTTGTCCACTAATTCACTCATTACTGCATCATATAAAATTAAAAAACTGCGCGTAAAAATACGCACAGTTTAAATCAGAACTGGATTATAACTCAGGCTAACGAAAATGCGAACCAACTCAATATGTCACACTAGGAGCTGCTGAATAATATGCACATAAAAGTACATTTATAACAAACAATTAAGTAATCCTCTTACCAGTTGTGGTGAGTCTGGATATCGTTGCTTTTACCACTAAACGTAACATTAACACCATTAATATCAGGCCACAAACTAGACTAAACCAATAAGGCAGAATTTCATGCTCATGTCCCAACATAGGGCTTACTACAAAACCATATTGCGCCACTAGGTAGTCAGTTAAGAAACCAAAAGCAATTGCAACACCCATTACACCGATTAAGTACGCAGCAACGGCTCGTTTGCCAAGTTCACTTGCTACTACCCCCAAGGTTGCCACATTTGTTGCAGGCCCCGCTAACATGAAGACCAAGACCGCACCAGGTGCAACACCACTAAGCAATAAACCTGCTGCTATTGGCGTAGAGGCTGTTGCACAAATATACATAGGGATACTAATTAAGATCACCACGGTCATGGCTAAAAGTCCGCTCCCCCACTGACTTAAAAACGACTCGGGAACAAATGTTTGTACTAAAGCCGCAAAAAACAATCCAATCATTAACCATGTCATCGTGTCTGACAGTAGTTTATTACAACTAAATTTAATAGCTTGCTGGATTTTCTGCCATTGTGTCGGCGCTGTAACTTGTTTACTTGCACAACAACTAGACTGTTTAGGCTTCGCTGAAGGCTGTGATGTTGATGAACAACAAGAGGTAGTTTCTGGCTTCGGCTTATCCTTGCTTGCACAGCAACTTGCTTGTGAATTTGGCTCTGCAGTGACGTTATCAACTGTATTGCTGTTGATTTTAGTTTCGCGCCCGACTAAAACCCCAGCAACAATAGCACTAGTAATAGCCGCTATAGGGCGGATAATTGCCATAAACGGGCCTAACAACACATACGATACAGATACTGAATCAACGCCAGTTTCAGGGGTTGACACTAAAAATGCAGTGGTCGCACTTTTTGACGCACCAGCTCGACGTAAACCAATAGCTGCAGGGATCACACCACATGAACACAGTGGCATAGGTGCACCAATAAGTGCAGCTTTTACCGTCGTCCAAAAGCCCTCTTTACCAAGGTGTTTATTTAAAAAATTAGCAGGTAAGTAAACATTTAACACACCAGCGATAAATAACCCCAACATGAGCCAAGGGGCTGACAAAAGAAATAGTTGCCAAAAGTTATTAATTAAGTCCATCTAAATCCTCCAAAGTCGATAAGATTGAGCAATTATCTGCAGGCTCTTGCCCTCCACAACATGTTTCAGCCAGTATCGTTAACGATTGATGAAACCGAGTAAGTTCATCAATCCGTGCAGCAACTAGATCACGCTTTTGAACCGTTAACTCTTTTACCTCATTACACGAATGTTGCTGTTTGTGAAACTTTATTTGTAATAACTCTTTTATTTCGGCCAAACTAAAGCCAACATTTTTAGCTCTTAATATAAACCTCATTTGCCTGAGATCCGAATGCGAATAGTCTCGATAGCCTGCACTGGTTCGCTTAGAAGGAATTAACAACTTATGTTTTTCATAGTACCTTAGCGTATCTGTACTTACACCAAGCTGACTTGCAAATTCGCCAATTTTCATCATTGTCTCCACAAATAATTAGTGGGCTGAGCTAGTATGATTACACTATAAACCTTAGAGTACACACTAAGGTCAAGCATTTAAATTGATTAAAAGGAAAATATATGAAAATAACATTACTTGACTCAGCCACACTGGCTGAAACTCCTCTAGCCCCTTTTGAATCACTTGGGAATTTCACTCATTATCCTTTAACAACACCCGATCAAGTTTTACAACACAGCGCTGGCGCAAATATATTAATCACCAATAAAGTAAAATTGAATCGTGAATCAATGCGCATGTTGCCTGACCTAAAATTAATTTGCGTAGCAGCAACAGGCACTAATAATATAGATCTCAATGCAGCAAAAGAGCTAGGGATCGCGGTGACAAATGTGGCTGGTTACTCTACCCCCTCAGTCATACAACATACATTTACACTCATTACCAACTTACTAGGACAAACACATCGCTATGCTGCAGACTGTAAACAAGGACTGTGGCAAAAAAGCCAAATGTTTTGCCGGCTTGATTACAGCATTAATGAAATTGCAGGTAAAACACTGGCAATCATTGGTCATGGTGCGCTAGGTGAAGGTGTTGCAAACGTTGCCAGAGCATTTGGTGCCAATGTTATTGTGAGCGAACGCAAAAATAGTTCACCACGCGAAGGAAGGGTTGAGTTTTACCAAGCAATCAAAACCGCTGACATTATCAGTATTCATTGCCCTTTGAATGATGACACTCTCAACCTAATCGGCACTGAAGAGCTCATGATGATGAAACCTAACGCACTCTTAATAAATACAGCACGAGGCGGGATTGTAAATGAAGCACAGCTTTGCGAGGCACTTGAAAACAATGTAATAGCAGGAGCAGGTTTTGATGTATTAACTAATGAGCCTGCACAATCAACTAACCCGTTGGCAAATTACAACAAAGATAACCTTATTCTTACCCCGCACATCGCTTGGGCAAGTAAGGAGTCAATTATTCGCTTAGTGAATGAAATCTGTTTAAACATTAACGCATATCGAGAAAATGAACATAGAAACAGGCTAGTGTAATTAACCAAACTTTAGCTGTTTATACCAAAGCGAATAGTGTGAATACTCACTTATTATTTCTTAAAATTACAATCAGTTGATTTTAAAGGAAATTAAAAATTGGCCAACTATTTGCTTTAACTAACCAAATTAAAGAAAAACGTAGTTAAATTCAGGATTTTAAAAATGAAAAAGTTAATGTTAATTGCCGCTTTGAGCGCTCCATTTCTTACAGGTTGTGTTATCGCTGTGTCAGACGGCGAAGCCGAAACCCATTGGGCAGGTGATTCGTCGAGCAGCTGGGAAAAACACCATAAAAATAATCGTGAAACCATCGCTAACTTAGCACTCGATAGCAGCTACCAAATGGTGCTAAACCGCCTTAAAACTCCAAATTTCACTGAGCTATTAAAAAAAGATGACGACGTTTACCAAGTGTTATTCTATGCCACACACAGTATTCATTCTGATGGAAAAATGACTAAAGATGAATGCACACCCTTGGTATTTAAAAATGACAAGCTAATCGGGGTAGGCGATACACTATATAAATCATTAAGTAATAACTAGTTTCACCCTCGTTTAACGGACAAAGCTGCGGGCGATGATTTTATCTCTCCCGCAATTTTTTGCTTCATACAAACCAGAATCGGCTTCTTCAAGAAGTTGCTTTTCAATGTTTTCTACCAGTAAGGTCTCGGCTTGAGGATTTTCAATCTGTGTTGTTGCAACCCCTAGACTTATAGTGACGTGATCAGCGTTAAGCGACTCATTGTGAGCAATGTTAAGCAACTTAATAGCATCACGAAGTTTATTGGCAAATGCTAAAGCTTGCTCTTTATTTACACCCGGCAAAACAGCGGCAAACTCTTCTCCACCGTAGCGTGCAACAAATTCCCCACCCCGCTGGCACTGATTAGCTAATGTTTGCGCCACTTTTTTAAGGCATTCATCACCAGCCCTATGGCCATAATGGTCATTATAACGTTTGAAGTGATCTATATCGGCTATAATAACTGACAACGGTGTATGGTTTCTGACACTGCGGCGCCACTCACTGCTAAGTGTTTCGTCTAAAAATCGCCTATTTGGGATCTCCGTTAAGCCATCAATAGCAACCAGCATTTCTAACAAATCGTTTTTTTGTTTAATCAACAATTGGTTCTTAACTCTGGCTTTTACTACTACGGTACTAAAAGGTTTTGTTATGTAGTCCATCGCACCTAACTCAAACCCTTTTGCTTCATCATCATGGCTGGTATTGGCAGAAATAAAAATAACAGGGATAGCTTGCGTGGCTTGATCTTCTTTTAACCGAACCAACACTTCATAGCCATTTAAACCCGGCATGACAATATCAAGTACAATCAAATCAACAGTATTGGATTTTAAAAAGGTAAGCGCCTTTTCACCATTTTCTTCAGAAAATACGTCGTATTCATTGGCCAGCGTTCTTTCTAATATTAACCGATTAAGCGGAGCATCATCGACGATGAGTATTTTCGCTTTTTTCAACATGTTATATATTCCTTACTTGAATAAACGCATAGACCTGTTGTAGCTCTATTATAAGCTCATTATAAAGATTATAGTCAACTTCTGACGTTTTCCTTAGTGCGGCCTCTAACCGCTGTGCTAAATCAGATAAACGTACAAACCCTAAATTCCCAGTAACACCTTTAATATTATGTACAACCTTTCCTATATCTGCAGGTGGTCTATCCCTATTTAAATTTGCTAAGTGACTTTCACATAAATCAGCTAATTTATTCAACATCACTTGTAACAACTCCCTATCGCCAGCAAATTGAGATAAAGCAAAGGACAAGTCAAAAAATGCTGGCTTGCTCACCTCTACTGCACTAATAGCCTGTAAAAGCGAATTGGCAACTATGGGTTTGGTCAAATGCTTATTCATACCAGCCGCAATTGATCGCGCTTCATCTTCCGCTTCACAATGAGCGGTTAACGCAAAAATAGGCAACTGCTGTGAGGAATAGTTTTGTCGTAAAATCTGTGTCGCTTGTAAACCATCTAGCTCAGGCATTTGTACATCCATTAGGATCAGATCAGGTTTTACTTTTTCTACGAGCTCAATCCCCTCTTGAGCACTAGTGGCAAATAATACGTTAATGCCTGCCTGAGAAAGTATATTGTTGATTATATCGAGATTAAGCGGATTGTCATCGACAGCAAGAATAAGTAAACCATTAAGCTCAACTTGCGAGGCATGCTCGACTGATGTGCTTTTAGTTAAAACATGTTGAGAGGCTAATCGCTGGATGAAGGCTGAACGCTTAATACTGATAACACAAATTGACTCATCCTCTAAGGTAGCTATTTGCTGATTGTTTTTTATTGAGTAAATAGGTGTTTTAGATGCTTTTAATTGCATTTTAATAGATTCAATTGCTAATAAATGCGCTAAATCATAGTCATTAATAATGATGTATTCGCAATCGGTTAATTCACTGTCCGTCTTCACTTGAGTTAACGTTTTGCACTTAATATCTGATGATAATAGTTTACAGGCTTGATTAAACTCATTGCTTTTTTCAACATCCGTTATGACTAAACCGTTACACCAATCTATTTGACTTGCTTGGTTATTTTCAAGGCTATTAAAAGTAACGTTAAAAGAGAATTCACTGCCATTGTTCTTACTACTATTAACCACTATCTGAGCTCCCATAAGGGCAAGTTCATGTTTAACGATAGCAAGTCCCAAACCTACACCTTGATGCTGGCGGGTTAACGACTCATCTCCCTGTGTGAACGCATCAAACAAACGCTTTTGATCCGCATCATCAATTCCAACGCCGGTATCTATCACTTTAAAGGCGAGAGTCTGTAAGCCTCCTTGCTCGTCAACTTTTTCTATTTTTAATGTAATCGACCCATGATGCGTAAACTTAGCAGCATTCGTTATTAAGTTACCAAGTACATGCTGTAAAAGAATATAATCACCCACTAACTGGGCAGCAATTGCAGGGTCGACCTCTATGTAAATGTCTATCGGCGTATTTTGGCATAAACCTAACAGCAGGCTTTCGCAGCTATCAACTAATTCAACGAAGTTAAATGGCTTTAGTTGCAGCTGTGCTTGATTACTTTCCACTCGGGCAAAATCCAACATGCGATTGAGCATAACCAGTAAGTTCTGTGCTGCGTCTTTAGCCTGATTAGCATGCTGCACCTGTTGTACTGATAAGCCTTGCTGCATCACCATATCAATTAAGCCCGTAACAGCATTTAACGGCGTGCGTATTTCATGGCTCAAATTTGCAATAAATCGACTTTTCGCTTGAGTCGCTCGCTCTGCATCCTGCTTAGCTTGTGTCAGTGCGCTAATATCTTGAATATGAATAGTGTAATAGTAAGGTGCCAACTGCGCATCCCACACTAACGATATACTTAACTGCCACCACCTCTGCTTTGCTTCTTGTTCAAGAGTAAGGTGATAAACCTTCTGTTTTTCAGTCAGCAAGCGCGCTAGGGTTGTGTTTATTTGTTGCCACTGAGACTTAGGAAAGAGCGTGCTAAAAAGCAGCTTAGATTCATTTTTATCAATATCAAATAGCTTTCTAGCAGCCCTATTTAACTGAAGAATAGTGTGTTCTAAAGAAAGTAATATCACACCGTTAGCGGCGTACTCAATAGCACTTCTAAATTTTGACTCAGAGCTTTTTAAGGCGTTAAGCGCGTACTCTTGCGCAGTAATATCTCTGCCAATTGCCATCGAGCCTAACAATTGATTTTGCTCATTATAAAAAGGCGATATGGTCAGTTGGTAAACATGACTATCGTTTTCAATACGCTGCTCTGCACGACTTTTATTCTTAAGGACCTCTTGCTCTAATTCGCTTATTTTTCCACTGTCATCACTAATATCACATAGCTGCAGGCCAACCAACTGCCCTTGTTCAACACCGATATATTTTTCATACGCTCGGTTACAACCCAAAAATGAGCCATCAATGTTCTTAAAATAAATTAGATCTGGAACACTGTTTAACATAGTGTTCAATAAAGCGAGATGGCGCTCTTTGGCTTCATAGCTTCTTGCAAGTTCGCGCGTTTTTATTTTTACTTGTGAATCCAACTCGGCATTTGCTTGCTGCAATGAATCTACCAACTGCGCATTCTTATTAAATATTTTTTTTATTCTGCTGAACCAAGGCTGCCAATTTTTCGGTATTTGATAATGTGACGGCTCAGAGCTTTGCGTTTCATTATGCTCAAGGTACGCCATTAAGTGGGTAATAGGTTTAACAAATATACGTTGGCTTAACCAAAAAACAGCACTGAACATAGACACTAAAAATACACTAAGAAAAACAAATTCAATCAACACTTCATATCGAATAGCCGCTGTTAGTTGATCATTTGATTCATAGAAAGCTAAGGTGACTGGTTGCTTATTTGCTTGCTGAAAAAGAAGTAATTGACTGTCATTATCTTGCTCTTGAAAAGCGCTACCGGTCAATAAAACCTGAGACCAGTAATGCTCAAGAAGTTGTGTTGATTGTATTGTCTTTGTAGAACTGGCAATAACGTGACGTGACTCTGTTAGAAAAATATATTCCCCTCTATTAGAAGAAATTTTATTTAACCAAGCAGATACCGCCTGCAAATCATAAATTAAAATAACATAATCATTGCTGTTCGAACTTCGCCGCTGCCCCAAAGCAAAGTATGCTTTATCATCGAGCTGAATAATTTTGCTGGATGCCAGCATATTATCTCTAAATTGAGGTCTAAATTGGTTATCCAGTATCTGAGTAAGGAAAAAACTCCCATTATCATTACGCCGTTTTACATAAGCAAAGCCTTGCTCATTAACATATGCGATCGCCGATAACGATTGAATGAGCGATAAAGTAGTACTAAATGCAGGCCCAAGTGCAGTAACTTGTTGCCACTGAGCTATAGCTCGCGGACTCGATGAAAAGCGCCCTTGCCCTACAATTTCTCCGCCTTGTGCGGGTATTTTGCGGTAGTAGTAGTCATTAAACTGGTTTACATCATTTAGCCATTGACGATCAAACCGATAAAAAAGTGGCTGCTCGTATTGTGCTAATAAGGTGGTCACTAAATTTGCGGCGGCGTCCATTCTATACGCCAGTTGAGCAGATAAATTACTAAACTCCGCTTGGCGTTGAGTGATTGCTCGGTCAAATTTAATATTATAAAGGTGCAGGCATAGAAGGAAAGCAACAAGTAAAGGTACAACCAAAGCAACGGCAAGTGAGCGGTAATAATGTTTTAAGGGTAAAAATTCCAACCTAAAATCCGTTGTATGGCCCAATAATCTTTTCTAGACTATCGAGCCAAGCACTCGGACGCAAGTTATAAATTCTCTTCTGCAAATGATGCAAGACGACTGCGGACCACGCCATTTAAGTTAACCGTTGCACTGCCTTCAAAATCTTTAAAACGCTCTACAATATAGGTTAAACCTGATGTTACAGGCGTTAAGTAATTACTGTCTATTTGCGCAAGGTTACCTGAGCAAATAAGTTTAGTACCTTCACCGCAACGGGTAATAATAGTTTTAAGCTGCGATGCTGTTAAGTTTTGGCTTTCATCGAGAATCACCACTGCATTTTGAATGCTCCGCCCGCGCATGAAATTGACCGATTTAAACTGCATGTTGGCTTTTTCCATGATGTAGTTACGGCTTGATACGGGGTTTTCATCGCCTTTATGTAGCACCTCTAGAGTATCTGTTATTGCAGCAAGCCAAGGCGCCATTTTTTCTTCTTCTGTGCCTGGTAAAAAGCCTATAGATTCTGCTATCTCCGGCGTATTACGAGTCACAATGACCTTATCGTAAATACCTTTTTCAATAATCATTTCAAGGGCACTGGCAAGTGCAAGTAAAGTTTTACCGCACCCCGCAGGGCCCGTTAATATAACGAGTTCAATACTGGGGTCCAGCAATGCATCCAACGCCATGCCTTGATAAATATTTTTAGGCTTAACCCCCCATGCTGATTGATGCATTAAACGCTCAACGCCCATGTCTTTGAGCATGATGTTGTCATCGTCATAAGATTTAACACGCGCAGCAAAATGACCACTATCATCCAACAAGTATTCATTGCAAAATACGTCAGGTATTAAACTTTTAGCTACTTTATGAAACGTATCTCGGCCATGCTGCTGTGTTTCACACTCACCCACATGTTGCCAAAAGTCACCTTCAACTTTTTTATAGCCGGTGCTTAATAATTCAATATCATCAATAAGCTGATCAGTTCGGTAATCTTCAACAAATTTAAGCCCCGCGCCTTTTGCTTTTAAACGCATGTTTATATCTTTTGTCACAAGTACAACTTTGGCATCGCTGTGTTGCTTTTGTAGATGAACAGCACAATTGATTATACGGTGGTCGTTTTCGTTGCCGGGTAACCCTGAGATTGAATCCGCAAAAAGGTGATCATTAACAATAATTAAGGTACCCGTGGAAGACACCTTAGCTTTTTTGTTTGTTGGCAATGCAACCCCTTTTAGCATTTGCTCTGGTGTTGCATCTCTTAGCACATCATCTAGTCCGCGAATCGCAACACGCGCATCACGACTAACATCATGCTTGCGGTCTTTGATGTGATCTAATTCCTCCAACACCGTCATAGGAATAACAACATCATGCTCTTGAAAAGATAAATAGGCGAGAGGTTCGTGAAGTAGTACGTTGGTATCTAGCACATACATTTTACTATCAAGGTTCGAAGCTTTTTCCATAGCACTTTCCTTACGTTTTATGATTTTTATGCTATACCCAACTAATCAGGTTTAACGGGCTAGCTATTCGCCCTGTAAAACTTAATTGCTAAGGTATATTCTAAGTTTAGCTTAGATGTCATAAAAGTCTGTTTTATGACAAACCTTTTTTTGTTTTGAATTAGTCTGCTCAGTCACCACTGAAACAAGAATAATTCACAGTTATAAAATTAATTAAAAGTGAGCTAGTTAGCGCCTTGCAGTGGTGTTAGGTAACAGGTAACATAGCCGCCTTTTTCTTCATAGACGAGACATACATGAATTTTTCCTTAGGTCAGCGTTGGATCAGTGATACAGAGTCAGATTTAGGATTAGGCACAGTCGTTGCCCTTGAAGGCCGTCAGGTCAGCATATTATTTCCCGCCAGTGGCGAAAACCGCGTTTATTCGATGACAGAAGCGCCGGTGACTCGCGTGGCATTTAATCCTGGCGATGTGATCAAAAGCGTTGAAGAATGGGAACTTGAAGTCGAATCTATTGAAGTTCAAGGTGAACTACTGTGTTATCACGGCACCCGTGTTGATAACGGTGAGCAAGCACAACTAAAAGAAACCTTTCTTGATCACTTTATCAAGTTTAATAAGCCACAAGACCGCCTTTTTGCAGGTCAAG
Source organism: Pseudoalteromonas atlantica (assembly GCF_043641955.1). GTDB lineage: Bacteria > Pseudomonadota > Gammaproteobacteria > Enterobacterales > Alteromonadaceae > Pseudoalteromonas > Pseudoalteromonas atlantica_A. Next base: position 147,491 of record NZ_JBHZRV010000005.1, on the reverse strand, counting down.
TAGACCGTTTTGATCGTTACACATTACGTTATCAAACGTGGCAACATCAGTTTGAACGCCAGCAATCACCAATTAAGGGTTTAATAGGTCAACGTGCAAGCCTGATCCCTCATCAGTTATACATAGCCCAAGAAGTGGGTAAACGTTTTGCCCCTCGCGTATTACTTTCTGATGAAGTAGGCCTGGGTAAAACCATTGAAGCAGGTATGATATTACACCAGCAAATTATCAGTGGCCGCGCTAGCCGTGTTCTTATTGTGGTGCCTGAAAACCTGCAGCATCAATGGCTTGTTGAAATGCTACGCCGCTTTAATTTACATTTTTCTATTTTTGATGAAGAACGTTGTGATGAAGCCTTTGCTGACTCACCAAATGTATTTGAAACTGAGCAGTTAGTACTTACTAGCCTTGAATTTATCACCAAGAAAAAGCGTTGGTTCGAACAAGCCACTTTGGCCGATTGGGATCTACTGATTGTTGATGAAGCTCACCATTTAAGTATCAACAATGGTAAACCTAGCACTGAATATCAACGCATGGCTGAACTAAGCCAAGATATTCCGGGGCTTATTTTATTAACCGCAACACCAGATCAACTGGGTCATCGTAGCCACTTCGCTCGCTTACAATTACTCGACCCAGATCGTTTTTATGATTACGATGCATTTGTTGAAGAAGAAAGTAATTATAAGCATGTTGCAGAAGCAGCAAACCAGTTATTGCAACATCAAGCACTTGACGACAGCTCCAAAGCAACCCTTATTGAATTGCTAAAAGAAACCGACATCACCTCGGTATTAGCACAAGCACAAAGTGGTGATGACGCAGCCCGCAAAGAAATTTTATCTATGCTGCTTGACCGTCATGGCACAGGCCGTATTTTATTTAGAAATAGCCGTAGCGGTATTGATGGCTACCCAAGCCGTAAGTTACACGCCTATTCAATGACAATGCCTAAGCAGTATAAAACGGCAATCTCAGTATTGGGTAATATGAGCGGTATTCAAAGCGCTGAATTAAGTGCACAACGTGCTTTATTCCCTGAGAAAATATTCCAAGAGTTTGAAGGTGAAAGTGCCAGCTGGGGCGCATTTGACCCGCGTGTAGATTGGTTAATCGACACACTTAAAACACTTAAGCACGAAAAAGTATTACTGATTTGTGCAAAAGCAGAAACCGCAATTAGCCTTGAACAAATCCTGCGCGAGCGTGAAGCGATCAAAGCCTCTGTATTCCACGAAGGTATGTCGATTATAGAACGGGACCGCGCAGCTGCATTCTTTGCCGATGAGTACGATAATGCGCAAATCCTACTTTGCTCTGAAATTGGCTCAGAAGGACGTAACTTCCAGTTTGCTCATCACTTAGTGTTATTTGACTTACCACTTAACCCTGATTTATTAGAGCAACGTATCGGTCGTTTAGACCGTATTGGTCAAACGCAAGATGTGAACATTCATGTGCCATACTTTGAAAACACAGCACAAGAAGTACTGCTGCGTTGGTACAATGAAGGCCTAGACGCATTTGAAACAACGTCAACCACTGGGCAATTGCTGTATAAAGAATTTAGCGAAGACTTGCTTGAATTTATTGCCGCGCATAACTGTGATGAAGACGAGTTAGACCCACTTCTTGAGCAAGTTGCCAGCCAAAATACGAAGTTGCGTAAGCAAATGGAAAGCGGTCGTGACCGTTTACTAGAGCTACATTCATCAGGTCAAGGCGCAGCTGATTCATTAGTCACTGATATTGAAAAGCTCGATAATCAGTTTGAATTACCAAGCTACATGATCAACGTATTCGATACATTCGGCGTAAGCCAAGAAGATAAAGGCGAAAACACCATTATTTTAAAGCCAACGGAGCACATGCTAAACCCATCGTTCCCAAGCTTAAAAGATGATGGCATCACCGTTACTTTTGACCGCGACACCGCACTTTCACAAGAAGACGTGCACTTTATCAGCTGGGATCATCCAATGGTTCAGGGTACGCTTGATATGATTTGCGATGATGACTTTGGTACTGCCTCTGTCGCACTGTTGAAAAACAAAAAGCTACCTGCTGGTACTTTCTTTGTTGAGCTTATTTTTGTTGGTGAAGCCATGGCACCTAAATCCCTACAGATTGGCCGTTTCTTACCTCCGACTCCGATCCGCATATTGCTTGATAAAGCGAGCAACAACCTAGGTGATAATGTCGGTTTTGATGGCTTTAATCAGCAACTTTCAGCGGTGGGTCGTCAAACGGCCAGTAAACTTGCGGGTGCACTGCAAAGCGCGATTCACCCAATGATTAAGTCAGCACAAGAGATGGCGCAAGCTAAATTGGAAGTTATTCGCACCGAAGCTCTTGAGCAAATGCAACAATCATTAGCACTAGAGCAAGCGCGTTTAGCAGCCCTGAAGCAAATTAACCCGAATATTCGTGAAGAAGAGCTAACTTTTTACGATAAGCAACGCAGTGAATTAACCACGCATATTGAAAAAGCCCAGTTAAAGCTCGATGCGATTCGCTTGATTGTGGTATCACACTAGGGGTGTAGCCGTTAGTTAGATATTATTAAACCATTTCAAAAAGCGCGGTATAAACACCGCGCTTTTTATATTTAATTCTACAGTTTGGCTCACATTACATACTTATCTTGTAGGTATTTGCTACCTCAAGTTATAGATTTACAACCATTCATCAGTATCTTGGCCGCCTAATATTGCCATTATTTCAACATCAGTTTCTGTCATTTTGTAATAAATGCTGCCTGAGCCGCAAACAGCGCGCCGATAGCCTGTACGTATATGGTCAACTGATTGGTAGGAATAAGGATTTGCAGCTAGTTTTTCAAACATAGCGAAGAAACTGTAAAAGTAAGTATCTGCTTGTTGCTGTGAAAACTCTTAGCAACCGTATTGATAAATACGACGTAAGTCTTCTTTCGCATCATTTGAGAGCTTAAATGTTCGCATTACTTAGTCTTTGATTTGAATTCTGCCAACATTTCATCGGCGGACTGAGCGCTAAAGCCACTTTGTTCTGACTTAGCAAGCTTACTATTTATCGCCTCAGCCCTTCTTGCACGGCGTATTAAATCATTTACCAGTTCACTTTTATTTGCGTAGTCACCGATATTTTCTACATGATTACGTAGCCATAAATCATTTTTTTCAGTAAGAGAAATACTTTGTCTTGCCATAATAAACTCCTGCAACTTTGATCTGATGTAACTTTACACCAGTTCAAAAAGCATGCAATTAAACTTTTACCTTTTTCCTTGAGCCTAATGACTCACTCAACTAAAATAACGCACTTAAAAATCACTAAGGTCTGCCGTGCTAATTAATTACAATCCCCCGCTCGATCCGTATTTGACTATTTTATATCAAGATGACGATTTACTGATTGTAAATAAGCCCAGTGAATTATTAACTGTTCCCGGGAAAGATCCTAAACATGCCGATTGTTTAATTGCACGCGTGAACCGTGTATTCCCAACCGCTAAAATTGTCCACCGTTTAGACATGGCAACTTCTGGGATACTCTGCTTAGCTATGAATAAAGCCGCGCACCGCCATCTGAGTATGCAGTTTCAGGAACGTCAAACCGCAAAACGTTATATTGCACGCGTTTTTGGTAAATTAGCGCAAACAACAGGCTCTGTTGATTTACCGCTTATTTGTGATTGGCCTAATCGCCCAAAACAAATGGTTGATCATGAAAACGGCAAACCTTCTTTAACGCATTATCAGGTGCTTGACTACGAGCAACATGCGACCCGTGTAGAGCTAACACCTATTACGGGGCGATCCCATCAGCTAAGAGTGCATATGTTGTCACTGGGCCACCCTATTTTAGGTGATCGCCTTTATGCTCACCCTGATGCATTAGCAGCAGCTTCACGCTTACAACTACATGCGCAAATGTTACAGCTCACTCACCCTATTACTGAGCAGCTAATGACTTTTGAAGCGCAACCTTACTTTTAGACGACATAAATCCGTTAAACTTTTGCGCCTTATTGCCGATATATATTTATTAGTTTTAATAGGCCATGATGATATATGTGTTCAGCAACTTCTCTTTTGCAGCTTCTACATGCAGGTTTAATTACTTGCACAATAAGTATTTGCATAGTAAGTCAATCTATCAATGCAGCTGAACACATTGCCCCCACTTCTTGGTCGAGTATTGTTAGTAGCGACTTATCGCGATTAATGCCCAAAAGCGAAATAAGGTCATTAAAAGTAGGTGAGACTGAATTTGTCAGTTTACATCGTGAATACATGAGTGCCGCGCAACGTGCGGTGGTTTTAATTATTCCTGATTGGCAAAACCTGCCCACCAACAACGCGGGTATTAATTTTTTACGTACCCATCTAAATGACTTAGGTTATACAACACTAGCAATGACAGTGCCTGATATTGATTGGCAAGCAAGTAAAAAAGATTCCCAAACTGAAAGCTCTGAAACTGACACAACAGCAGCAGATAGCCAACAAAACACAGATACGAATGAAGAAAACTCCACCTCAGAGCAAGCCGCTACGAACGCAGACGATATGGTAAAACATGTTGATGTGATTGAGTATGTCAGTAATGATGTAATTGATGACTACAAAGAAAACTTAATTGCTCGTTTTGAAGTGCTCTATCAAACAGCACTTAATGATGGGGACAAAATCGTACTGGTTGCTCAAGGAGCCAGTGCTGGAGTGCTTTTAGAGCACTATGCCAGCTTCCCTAATGATGATTTAGAAGCATTTATTAGCTTGAGTAGCTACTTACCAAACAATGAGCGTAACCAACAGTTAAATACCCTTGTATCAACTATAAGCCCACCTTTATTAGATGTTTTTTACAGCAATGATAACCCTGACTTATTGATGAGCATTACTGACAGAAAACGCTGGGTTAAGCGCCACAGCAAGTATGACTATCGTCAGAGGGAGTTATTCGGCCTTCGTTCAGCACCTGAGCAACATGCGCGTTTAACTAAGGAAATTGACGGCTTTTTACGCCGCCTTTTTTAAAAACTCATATGCAGATTGAATATCCTGGCTTTTTTTAACTGCTAGCTCCATCATATGTTTAGGTAAACCTTGCGATACTAGTTTATCAGGGTGATGCTGAGCCATCAGTTTTCTGTATGCCACTTTTATATCGCGTGCACTAGCTTCATTGTTAAGCCCTAATAATGCTAAAGCTTGAGTACGACTCATACCATTATTGTTAGGCGGCACATGGTGGCCTGAACCTTCACGGTAACTGCTGCTATGGCCTTGCTGGCGTTGTTGCTGTTGATTAAAGCGCTGTTGTTGCTGGCGAAAATTAAATTCAGCTTGATAGCGTTTTAGTACGAACGAAAAATGAGTCTTTGAAATACCTAATTGCTTACTCACTAATTGTAGCAGCTCTTTTTCTTGAGTCGCTAACACGCCATCAGAAAAGGCCATCTGAATCTGGATCTCTAAAAATAACTGGATTAAATCATGGCGCCGAGCAAACCGTTCTTTAAAGTCATATACTGTTTCTTTTAATGAAAAGTCAGCGTCTTTACCTGCTTTGAATGCATCTTGCGCTTCTTTTCGATTTTCACCGGTTAAGCCCATTTCATCCATAAATAGACTGGCGGCGCGGATATGCGTTTCACTGACTCGTCCATTTGATTTTGCTATGTGACCCATAACAGCAAAACAGCTAGTAAAAAATAACGCTTGGCGCTGATCAATATCATCATCACCATTAAACAAGCTTGAAAAGCCACCTGCTTTATCAAAGTTTTGCTTTAAGCTTTTATCAAACATATGGCCTAAATACAGACCAATAAACAACCCAATAATGCGCCCAAACATAAAGCCAAAACAGGCACCTAAGATTTTACCCCACATGCGATACTCCTTTTAGCATTTCATTTAATTGTGATAGTCGCTCAGGTGTACCAATATCATTCCACATGCCTATATAAAGCTCTGTTGATACATCAGCCGAAGCTAAGCGCTCGCGTAATAGAGGCCCCAGCGGTAATACACCATCTGGTATGCCTTGGAAAAAAGACGCTTTAAACCGACTAATACCAGAAAACGTATACTTTTGGCTTTGTGGCCCAAGGTGGCGCAACGTAAAGTCACCATTTGGATTATGCTCTGGGTTTTCAACAAGCACGATATGGCCTTCACCATCATCTAAATGTAGTGCCTTTAATGCACTCACATCATAATCGGTAAATACATCACCATTAATTACAATAAAGTCATCACCTAAAAGTGATAACGCACGAATTATCCCACCAGCCGTTTCAAGGCCTTGTTCGGGCTCTTGGCTATAATGAATTTGAACGCCAAACGCTTGACCATCTGCAAAGTATTCTTTGATCTTATTACCTTGCCATGCAAGGTTAATAACTATTTCTGTAATACCCGCAGCTTTTAAGCGTTCAATATGGTGTTCAATTAATGGTTTATCCATTATTTTTAACATAGGTTTTGGCATTGCTGCGGTCAATGGCATCATTCGTTGTCCACGACCTGCGGCTAATATTAGTGCTTTCATATTAATCACCTAGATGTTCGCTTATAGCATTTGTCATAGCCGGTATGACATCAGACTCAACCCACTGACCTAATTCACTTAGCTCGTTATATTTTTTAGCTATTTCTACAACATAACTTAGGGTAGGTAAAATATTTTTTATGTATCCTGACTTACCATCTCGCAGATTAAGACGACAAAATATTCCCGCTGCTTTAAGGTGGCGCTGAATGCCCGTTAAATCAAACCAACGAGTGAACTGAGCATAATCACTTGTACTGATTAACCCTTGTTTAGAAAACTCAGTAAAAGCGTAGTTGAGTAAACTGTTTAACTCATCATCTGGTAACTTAAAGTAGCAGTCACGCAATAATGACACTAGGTCATAACATACAGGTCCCGTGACTGCATCCTGATAATCAATAATTGCCCATTGGTTATCACTGCGCATAATATTTCTGCTATGGAAATCACGATGCACCGTTACTTTGGGCTGCATTAAAAAATTATCAACGAGCACAGCGCAGCTGTTTTGCCATAATGTTTTTACTTGAGCATTGAGTGGCTGTTGTAAAACACCTTCAACTAACCACTCGATAAATATATTCAGTTCAAATTGAATAAATTCAGCATCATAGTCTTTCATGTGTTCAGTTGCAGGCACTTTTGCCCATTCTGAGCTCAAAGTAATCAATTGCTGGTAATACGCTTTTCGTTCAGTATCTTGCAGTAAATCGGCTAGATGTATATTACCCAAATCATTTAAGATAAAAAAACCTTGCTGTTCATCTGAATTTTTTATTTTGGGAAGTATAAAACCATGCTTTGCAAACAGGTGATTTAGCTCAACATACGGTGTGTTGTTAACCACTTGAGGATCCGAGTCCATTACGATGTAGTTTTTAGTACCAAAACTTACACGATAGTAACGGCGAAAACTCGCATCCCCTGTAATCAACGAAAGCTGGTATGGTTCATTATTGAAGTGCTGGTTTAAAAATTGTTGTAAACATTTATAACGGTTCATTGGGTACGATATCTATTTTTCACTAAGTCAAATACTGTATTTGCCATTAATTTCCTTTATTATGTCAGTCCTATATTCAAAGACACCATATAAAGGTTACTAAATGAGCAAAACCTGGGGCATTATGATGCTAAGCGTTCTGAGCGCACCATCGCTTGCCGAAACTGAACTGGCACACAACTTTTGTGGCAATTCAATGCAAACCAGTGCTTGGCAACCGCTTATTGGCCTTGATTTTGGCATGGTCGATATCCGTTCAGATGATATAGAGCTGCTTGGTACCCAAAGCGCTGAATTTACTGGTAACGTTGATATTAACACCCTTAATATGAGTTTGTCCGCACAAAGTGCATTAATTGACAAACAACGTGGCTTACTAAATGCTACGGGACCTATTACCTATCGCGATGCAATTAGTGAAGTTAATAGCGCAGGGCTTAATGCCGATTTAAACAACTCAGAGATTAGCCTGCTTGGTGCTGATTACAAATTAACGGAGCAACAAGGTCACGGTGGCGCTGAGAAGCTTACTGTTAATCAGTCTGGCTTAAACTTACTGAATGCAAGCTTTACTACTTGTCCAAACGAAACTCCTTTATGGGCAATTCAAGCCGAAGAAATTTTATTATCGAGTGAAAGTGGCTGGGGTGAAACACATGATATGGTGTTGCGTATAATGGATACGCCTGTACTTTATCTACCCTACTTTACTTTCCCTATTGATGAACGCCGTAAATCAGGTTTGTTAACTCCTAAAATTTCTAGTTCAGACCGCTACGGTGTAGAAACTATAACACCCTATTATTGGAATATTGCCCCTAACTTTGACGCCACAATTACACCGCGCTATATGTCTAAAAAAGGGGTTCAGCTCATTAATGAATTCCGCTACTTAACTGAAAATAGTAACGGTTTGTTAGGGTTGGAGTTTTTACAAAAGGACGATTCTGAGCCTGAGCTTAAAGAACGTTTCTTATTTCACTGGCAACAACAAAGTTATTTTGGTGATAAATGGCGCGCTAATATTGATATAACAAATGTAAGCGACGATAACTATTTAACTGATTTAGGTTCAGATTATGCGACGCGTACTGACACTCAGCTTTATCGTACGGGGTCATTATCATATTTAGGTGAGCGTTGGCGCACAGACATAAAAGTACAAAACTTTGAAGTACTCGGTAACCATTTAGACTCCTATGCTGCGTGGCCACAAATTAGCTTTTCGCAAACAGAACCATATAAATTGAGTAATGTTGAATTTACGCTTGATGGTGAAATCAGTCACTTCACAAATAATGATGCAGTTATTGATAAAGCCACCCGCCTTCATCTAGAACCAAAGGCAAGTTATGGCTATCAAGAATACGCATGGTCATTTTTGTCTGAGTTAAGTCTATTACATACCAATTATAAGCAAGAGGGCGACTTAACGGGCAGTGACTATGCTGATTCAGTATCAAGAACATTACCTAAGCTACGCTTGTATAGTCAGTTAAACTTTGAGCGTGACACCTCACTGGTTAAGAGTGGGATTCAAACTCTTGAACCCCAACTGCAATATTTATATACACCAGATAAAGATCAATCCGACATAGGGCTGTACGATACAACAAAACTGCAAGATGACTTTTTTGGTTTATTTCGTGATAAACGTTTTTCAAGTGTAGACCGTATTGCAGCTGCCAATCAATTTACATTGGGTGCAACCACTCGTTTGTTCAGTGAAAGTAATGAAGAGCTATTCAACTTCAGTGCCGGACAAATATTTTACTTAAATGATTCAGCCAAACCTTCGGCGCAAGGGATAAACCCTAATACTAACTATAATGCCTTGTTTGCAGCACAAACCATGGTACATTGGCACCGTCGTTGGTATTTATCAGGTGGGATTCAATATGACGCTGATGGTAAGCAAATTATTCAGTCAAATGTAACTTTAGACTACAAAGGTGACAATAATCAGCTAGTCCAATTGAACCATCGCTATGCAAATGATGTCTCAGGCAATACAATCGAACAAGTTGGCTTGTTTACTAGTTTTCCAATTAGTGAGCAATGGCAATTTGTGAATAGCTACCACCGCGACCTTGATACCGGACGTAGCATTGAGATATTCAGTGGATTGCAATATGAATCGTGCTGTTGGGCTTTTCAACTCACAGCCCGTCGCCAAATCGAAACTGATTTAAATCAATCGATAGGCCAAGAACAAGCTACATTTGACTCAAGCATTGGATTTAATATTGTCTTGAAAGGATTAGGTAGTAAAAGCCGTTATGATGCACAAAAATTATTACAACAAGGTATTTTTGGCTATCGTAGACCGTATTTTCTTAATAACTAGTATTAGCAGAGTATTAGAAAAAGTATGAATTTAAAAAAATTATTAGCATCAGCATTATTAGGTTTTGGTTTATGCCAAAACGTTATCGCAGCACCTGTAGAAATTGACAAAGTAGTCGGCATCGTTAACCAAGGTGTAATTTTACAAAGTGAAGTAGACACCATAGTTAACCGCGTTAAAACGCAAGCAAAAGAGCAAGGCCAAGAACTTCCATCAGATGAAACGTTACGTATTCAAGCGATGGAACGTCTAGTTAACCAAACGCTTATGATGCAGCTCGCTGAGCGTATGGGCCTTGAAATTTCAGATAGTCAACTTGATCAAACATTAGTTGGTATGGCAAAAGAGCAAGGTGGTTCTATTGCTGATTTGCGCCGTACAATTGAAGAGTCAGGCGAAAGCTTTCAATCGTATCGTGAAGAGATACGCAAAGAGATTACGACACAGCAAGTAATGCGTGCCAATGTAGATCGTCGTATCTATATAAGCCCGCAAGAAGTAGATAACTTATTAAAAATAATGGAAAGCCAAGGGCAAAACACTGAAGAATTTGATATTGGTCACATATTGATTGATATTCCAAACAATGCAACGGCCGATGAAATTAGCAGCGCAAAAACACGTGCAGATAAAGTTATTGAATTCTTACAAGACGGTAAAGAATTTAAACGTATTGCCATCTCTTCATCAAGTGGCTCAAAGGCGCTTGAAGGCGGCCAGCTAGGTTGGATGAGTATCAATGAAATGCCATCATTGTTTGCTGAAGCAGTAAAGGGCACTAAAAAAGACGCAATCATTGGGCCTCTTCGCTCTGGTGCAGGTTTTCACATTGTTAAAGTTCAAGATATCCGTGGACGTCAGGTTGTTGAAACAACAGAAGTTCGCTCACGTCATATACTAATCAAGCCGTCAATTATCCTAAGTGAAGAGAAAGCCCGCTCAATGCTTAATGGTTTTGCCAAAGAATTACGTGAAGGCACAGCCGACTTTGCCGAGTTAGCTAAAGAGCACTCAGAAGATCCAGGCTCTGCACTTAAAGGCGGTGAGTACGATTGGACAGATCCAACAACATACGTTCCTGCCTTTAGAGATACATTACTTTCACTTGATCAAAATGAAATCAGTGATCCATTTAGAACTACATTTGGTTGGCATATTGTACAGCTGCTAGATAAACGTGTAGCTGATAAAACTGAACTTGCTAAGCGCAACCGTGCTCATGGCATGTTGTTTAACCGTAAATTTAAAGAAGAAAGCTTTAACTGGCAGCAAGAGATGCGCGAACAAGCCCATGTTGATATTTTCCCAATTGAAGATTAACCAATGACGTTACGTATTGCGATTACCCCCGGCGAACCCGCCGGGATCGGCCCTGATTTATTACTCAAGCTAGCTCAACATGATTGGCCTGCACAGCTTGTAGTGATTGCTGATGGTCAGTTATTAAAACAACGCGCTAAACAGCTGGGTTTATCTATTAACTTAATTGCATTTGATGAATCAGCGCCTGCAACAACCTGCCCAGCTGGAACTGTGTATTTACATCAGGTTGATTTGGGTGCACAGGTCGAATTGGGCATACTCGATGATGCTAACGGTCAATATGTTCTCGATACACTGCGCATTGCTTCTGAGAAGAATATGGACGGCACATTTGATGCCGTTGTAACCGGGCCCGTACATAAAGGCATTATAAATAAAGCCGGTATTTCATTTAGTGGTCATACAGAGTATTTTGCTCAGCAATCAAATACTCCTGATGTCGTCATGATGTTGGCTACAGAAGGCCTGCGTGTTGCTTTAGTTACTACGCATATTCCTCTTGCTTATGTGTCACGTGCTATCACTGTCGAACGGTTATCTAAAGTTGCAGGTATTTTGCACCACGACCTAAAAACAAAGTTTGGTATTGAAAACCCACGAATTTTAGTCTGTGGGTTAAACCCGCATGCAGGTGAAGATGGACATTTAGGCCGCGAAGAGATTGAAACAATCACGCCGACTCTTAAGTTATTAAACAACCAAGGCATGAACCTAATAGGCCCTCTTCCTGCTGATACACTGTTTCAAGATAAATATTTATCTCAAGCAGATGCCGTGCTTGCAATGTATCACGATCAAGGTTTACCTGTGCTAAAATACAAAGGATTTGGTAAGTCAGTAAATATCACTTTAGGTTTACCTTTTATTCGCACGTCAGTTGATCATGGTACAGCGCTAGATTTAGCCGGTACAGGTGATGCTGATGTTGGTAGTTTTGAATTAGCGATCCGCGAAGCAATTAAGCTCGCCCATGAAAAAGCACAGAATCAATGACAGATAAAGTACACTTAGGTCACCGCGCCCGTAAACGTTTTGGACAAAACTTTTTGTTCGATGAGTCAATCATCGATAAAATAGTTACTGCAATCGATCCGAAACCTGAAGACAACCTAGTAGAAATCGGCCCTGGTTTGGGCGCTATTACTGAACCTGTCAGCGAGTTAAGTGGTCACTTAACAGTTGTAGAACTCGATAAAGACCTTGCACAACGTTTAACAGAGCACCCATTTTTAGGTCCTAAATTAACCGTGCATCAGGGTGATGCGATGAAGTTTGATTTTTCAAGCTTGGTTCGTGATGACAAAAAATTAAAAGTATTTGGCAACCTGCCTTACAACATTTCAACGCCATTACTATTTCACTTGTTTGAGTTTGCAGACAACGTTGAACATATGCACTTTATGCTACAAAAAGAAGTCGTAAAACGTATGGTTGCAGGCCCTGGCAGTAAAACATTTGGTCGCCTAAGTGTTATGACACAATATTACTGTAATGCAATGCCTGTTGTTGAGGTGCCGCCTGAGTGCTTTAAACCTGCGCCAAAAGTTGACTCTGCAGTAATTCGTCTCATCCCAAAAAAACCAGAACAGCGCACTGCCAAAAGTGTAAAAATACTCAATACTGTATGCTTAGAAGCGTTTAACCAACGCCGAAAAACGCTTCGTAATAGCTTGGGTAATTTATTAACTGCTGATGAGCTAACAAGTATTGGCATTGATATTACTCTTCGCGCTGAAAGTCTTTCATTACAACAATTTATAGATATAGCTAACTGGATTTATGACAACAAGCAGTAATTTGGGCTCTCCCATAAAAGTGTCGGTTGAAACTTTCTATGTCGAAGGACAATCTCAACCTGAACTTGATAAATACGTTTTTGCCTACTCGGTAACCATTAAAAACCATAGTTTGTGCAGTGCAAAATTAGTAAGCCGCTATTGGTTGATAACTGACGCTAACGGTAAAGAAATTGAAGTACAAGGTGAAGGTGTGGTTGGAGAAAAACCAACTATAGCTCCTGGTGAGAGCTACAAATACACCAGTGGTGCTGTAATTGAAACCCCAGTGGGTACCATGCAAGGTTATTACACATTAAAGAATGAATTTGGCACTGAGTTTGATGCGCCAATTAATGTGTTTAGATTAGCTCAACCTAATATTCTGCACTAAGCTATATGGCTGACTATGCTATAGGTGATTTACAAGGCTGTTATGACGAATTTCAAGCCTTGTTAAAGTTGGTAAATTTTAACCCAGCTAAAGACCACCTATACTTGGTCGGCGATATTGTTGCAAGGGGCCCAGAATCCCTTGCCTGCCTAGAATATCTTTATAAAAACCAAGACAGCGTTACTATTACATTAGGCAATCATGATTTACATATGATTGCATGCTATTTATTAGGCAAGCCTGTTAACCCTAAAGATAACCTAGGTGCTGTATTTAGCTCTGAAAAACTTTCTCACTATATTCATTTTTTACGCCAGCAACCACTTGCCTTATGGTTAGAAAAATATAAAACCTTCATTTCTCATGCTGGTTTAAACCCCGATTGGTCAATATCTAAAGCACTTAAACATGCTCAGTTTGCCACACAATGCTACCAAAGCGATGAAGTAAACTCTTTTTTGGAGGGGATGTACGCACAGCACCCACCACAAATGAGTAAACAACTAACAGATATTGAACGATTTCGTTTTATTGTTAACTATTTTACACGAATGCGCTTTTTAACTTTAGATGGGCAGTTAGAGCTGAAATCTAAAGGCGCAATTAATGATAAAAATACAATAGTACCCTGGTTTTCTCATCCACGTTTTCAATCATTAGATTGTGAGATTGTTTTTGGTCACTGGGCCGCACTTGAGGGGAAAACACCCTTATCAAATTTACATGCACTGGACACAGGCTGTGTCTGGGGTGGGGAAATGACACTAATGGAACTTAAAAATAAACAATGCTTTAGTGTTAATTCTAATCAATTCATCTAAATTAACTGAAAAAAAAGCCATTCTCTGTTAGATTTAGTATAATAAATGTTAAAAGTAATTAAATTTAATTACTTAACTTATCTGCAATTAAGCCGATAAAGTCTAATCATTACTCTTTTATGGAAATTCATATGAACTTAACTGTTAGCCAACGCATCTGGGGTGGATTTATCTGCATCACCTTATTGCTTCTCTTAATTGGTGGGAACTCTCTGTTCAGAATTGCAAACATTAATAACTCTGCGCAACAGGTCAACCAGTTATCTTTACCTGCTTTGGAAGAAAGCTCAGAGCTTCAGGTTGAGTTCATCCTTATGAGTAAGGCTGCACAAGCTAGTTTTTACACTACATCTAATGCAGAGTTGGAACCAATAAAAAAATCGCTACAAGAGCGTAAAGTACTATTCGACCGTTCTCAGTCTCAACTCAAACAAGTGGTTGCTAACAATGCGCAACTTAGCAAAAGCAGTCGTGATGTAGAGCAAACCTACAATGGGTTTATCGCGTCAGTGGAAGGCCTATTAAACGATAAAGCAGCTGAACTAAGGCTCAATAAAGAGCTAAAAATGCAGTTGGAAACAATTGAATTAGCGGCTGAAGATGCTAACTCTGTTGTCCTTGATATCATTGATATTGATGGCCTAGAAGAAAGTGACTCTCGCGCATATCAAGCTGCAAATATGCTCGAGAACAACTTTTTATCATTAGTAACAACCAGCACTGACATGCTAACAGTAAAAACACAGAACACGCTTGATATAGTAAAAAATGAACAAGTTTACTTCCTTGAAGAAATTGAAAGAAGCATTAGCCTATTAAAGCCAGCGGTTGAAGCAAATGACCCTGACCTGTTTGATGACTTAAATAATTACTTTGTATCAATAAAAGATAATGTTAAAGGTAACAACAGCCTATCAGCTAACAAAAAGCGCTTAATTGACACAATTGCACTGACTAAATCTGAGCTGGCGGAAGCTGAAACAGCAACAACGAAAGCACTTAAACAACTTAATGAACTGGTGAGTCAAGCTAGTAACGTTGCTTTTGAATTGCAGAAAGGCGTTAGCAGTGATGTAACCTCAGCAAATTTATGGACATGGGTAGGCATGATAAGCGCCACCTTACTTGCTATTATCGTAGCATATATTACGGTTAGCCGAATTACCAAACCATTAGCTGAAGTTAACCGTGTACTTGATATTGTAGCGAGTGGCGATATGACACAACGCCTTGACGATTCAGCACAGGATGAATTTGGTGAACTATCTCGCAGCTGTAACACACTTATTGATAGCTTGAGAAGCTTGATAAGGGGCATTATATCGCGTTCAACTCAACTTGCCGCAGCTTCAGAAGAAACATCAGCAATTACTGGCGAATCTAGCCAAGCAATTCGTAATCAACAAGCGCAGGTTGAACAGGCTGCAACTGCAACAACCGAAATGAGTAGTACATCTCAAACTGTAAGCATCAGTGCCCAACAAGCACTTAAAGAAATAAAAAATGCAGATAAAGAAGCTGACCGCGTCAAAGGGATTTCAAGCCAGAACAAAGCAACAATCGAACAGCTTGCCCGCGAGGTAGACGATGCTTCGCAAGTTATTAATAAGCTTCACCAGGACAGTGCATCAATTGGTAGTATTCTTGATGTTATACGTGGAATTGCAGACCAAACCAACTTACTCGCACTTAACGCTGCTATAGAAGCTGCTCGTGCAGGTGAGCAAGGTCGTGGCTTTGCCGTTGTAGCTGATGAGGTACGCTCTCTTGCCAGCAAGACGCAAGAGTCGACTCAAGAGATTCAAGCTATGATTGAGTCTTTACAAAGCGGTGCTGAGGCTGCTGTTTCTGCTATGTCTAAAGGCAAGCAACAAGCTGAGTCATGTGTTGAGCAATCTGATTTAGCAAACACAGCCCTAGACTCAATTACTGCCGCGGTGGCACAAGCTCATGATGTCAGTGAAGAGATTTCAACAGCAGCGCAGGAGCAACAACAAGTATCTCAAGAGATCAGTGAGCGACTTGAATCGATTGTTGCAATTGCAGAACAAACTGCTGAAGGTGCGAATCAAACCAACATATCAAGTTCAGAAGTTGCAAAACTAGCTGAAGAGCTACGTTTATCTGTTGATGAATTTAAAGTGTAATTTATCAGTTAAATAGAATAGCAAAAAGCCGCATTTGAGCAATCAAATGCGGCTTTTTAATACCTAATTTACGCACCAAATAATAGTTGAATATAGCTCAATAACACTACAGCGGTTATTAAAGTTAAAAAACTGATGGCGCAAAGCCGGTGTGGAATGGTGTGATATAAAAGCCCGGGCATTTGCTTTAGGTTCGCAAAGCTTGGAATAAAGAATAAGGAGTAGGATTCAAACTTACTGAGTTTGTTGAGCGTGTTTTTACATGCTAACCTTAGCCCCGAAAAATACATTAACACAAAGCTGGAAGCGCCCATTACCTCTACTAATGCCATTAGTTCCATACTAATTAATACCTCTGGCCCAGCAACAAACATTACAATTATAATTGCTAATGACCGCCATAGCCCCTTACTAGTATATCCCTTTAATTTATTTAGCATTTTATAATCTTCCCTTATTTTATGCATACCTCACTTTAGCGTAACGTTAGATTAAAATATAGATACAGAATAAGATAACAATTCACGTGACTTACTAACTTGCATGTAATCAACTGGGTCAGGTCCTTAAAAGATTTCACTCAAAGTTAAAGTAATAGAAATTAAGCTAATATAAGTAGTAGACACAAAAAAACCACGACTAGCGTGGTTTTTTTTCAAAACAATGTAGGTGTATTATAAACCTGCACGGTCCTTGATAACAGCGATCAATGCTGAACCACCATGGCCATTAGATTCAGCCCATGAGATATCTGCACCATCCTCTAAAGAGCTTTTAGAAAGGTTTTTAACAACATACTCACCTGCATCAACTGCATTGCTCGCAATTGCGTGACGTAGTAAATTGTTTCCATTACATTTTACTGCATCGTAAATGTTACGAATTTTAACTCGTGAACTTTTTAACTTGCTGCGTAAACGATTTTTATCATCTGCAGCTATATACTCACAAATAGACACAGCTAACTGATCATTCGCTTTAGCTGGTGCACTAAAAGCAAGAGATCCAGAAACAACCGCAGTAACAACTAGTAATGTTGATAATTTAACCATGAAAGACCCTTAAGTAATACTTTTTACCTATATCGATTGTTTAATATTGTACCAATCTATAAGATTAATCGCAATAATGTTACTCAACTTTATCTAAAGTTACGAACTTATACTGATGTAAATTCTTATCATCGGGTGTATTTACTTGCTCTTCAACAATCTGCCAATTGGCTACTTTTTCATAATCGGGAAATTGAGTGTCGCCAGCTACATCCAGCTCAATAAACGTTAAGTAAAGTGTAGTCGCTTTCTGTAAAAACTGCTGATAAATATTTCCACCGCCAATAATCATTACCTCATCAGTATTATTAACTAATGCTAATGCTTCATCTGGTGATTTAACTACCTCAATACCAGGTGCACGATATGCTTCATTACGACTAATGATAATATTTTGCCTGCCAGGAAGTGGGCGCCCAATAGACTCAAATGTTTTTCGTCCCATGATCACCGGCTTACTCATAGTTACACGTTTAAAGTGCTGTAAGTCAGCAGGTAAATGCCATGGCATTTTATTATCATTACCAATAATTCGATTATTCGCCATTGCTGCAATCATTGAAATTTTCACAAAACCACCTAATGCTTTTTTACTAACCAAGAAAAAAGGAGCAAAAGCTCCTTTTTAAAATTTATTTTGTATTAACGCTCGTAAACAACTTCTACGTCGTAATCATCTTCGTCCCAATCTTCCCAATCATCATCATCGGTATTCTTAGTTGCGTCCTTATGGTATGTATCCCATTTAAACTCAACTTCCTCATCTTCAATTGGAACAAACTTTTCTTTAGGCATACTATCAAGTAATGCCATAATGTCATGGCAAAGAGCTTGCGTATTTTGCTTATTAACTGCAGAAATACGATAGATATTTGTCTCTTCACCCAACTCTTCTGCTATTTCCTCACACAATGCTTGTGCTTCGTCTTCTGGGAGTAGATCAATCTTATTAAATACTAACCAACGTGGCTTTTCAGCAAGCTTTGGACTGTACTGATGCAACTCGTTGATAATAGCAAACGCATTTTCAACAGGGCTTGAGCCATCGACAGGCATAATATCGATAATATGTAATAACACGCGGCAGCGCTCAAGGTGTTTTAAGAATCGAATACCTAAACCTGCGCCATCAGAAGCACCTTCAATTAGCCCCGGTATATCAGCAATTACAAAAGACTTATTTGCATCAGGTCTAACAACCCCTAAATTAGGGATAAGTGTTGTAAACGGGTAATCAGCAACTTTTGGCTTTGCAGCAGATACACTGCGAATAAAAGTAGATTTACCTGCATTTGGTAACCCAAGTAAGCCAACATCAGCTAATAACATTAGCTCAAGCTTAAGCATACGCACTTCACCTGGTGTACCTAATGTTTTCTGGCGTGGTGCACGGTTAGTACTTGATTTAAAACGTGCGTTTCCTAAGCCATGAAAACCACCTTTAGCAACCACTAAACGCTGACCATCTTGAGTAAGGTCGCCTAACGACTCTTGCGTATCAACGTCAGTTACACGCGTGCCCACAGGCACTTTTATATAAAGGTCTTCACCTTTTTTACCAGTACAATTACGGCTTTGACCATTCGTACCACGCTCAGCACGATGGAAGCGCTCGAACTGGTAATCAATTAAGGTATTTAAG
This sequence comes from Pseudoalteromonas atlantica, assembly GCF_043641955.1. GTDB lineage: Bacteria > Pseudomonadota > Gammaproteobacteria > Enterobacterales > Alteromonadaceae > Pseudoalteromonas > Pseudoalteromonas atlantica_A. The sequence goes on along the minus strand of NZ_JBHZRV010000005.1, from coordinate 128,438 downwards.
TTTTCATCTGCTTGTAGATAAACACTGCCACCGTCACCGCCATCGCCGCCATCAGGCCCACCATCCGGCACATATTTTTCACGACGGAAAGACACGATGCCGCTGCCACCGTCACCAGCTTCTGCGCGAATTTCTACTTCATCTACAAACTTCATGATTACTCACTTTAGGATTGGCTTGTTAATAACTCTATTATATACCTAAGTGGCCTATTGAGCACACTATGCATAAAAACACTTGGATATATAGTTTGATGGGCTTAAAACAAAAAACCCCGCAAAGGCGGGGTTTTTTAAGAACCGGCTCTGATTACTCAGATACGATGCTTACGTATTTACGGTTTAAAGGACCTTTTTGTTCAAACTGAACTTTACCATCTGCTTTCGCGAAGATAGTGTGGTCTTTACCGATACCTACGTTTGAGCCAGCGTGAAAACGAGTTCCACGTTGACGTACAATGATGCTACCCGCTAGAACTGATTCGCCACCAAAACGCTTAACACCTAGGCGTTTGCTTTCTGAATCGCGACCGTTACGAGTACTACCAGCTGCTTTTTTATGTGCCATTTCTAAGTACCTCTAATTAAGCGCTAATGCCAGTGATTTTAACTTCTGTGAACCATTGACGATGGCCCATTTGCTTACGAGAATGCTTACGGCGTCTAAATTTAACAACCTTAATTTTCTCACCGCGACCATGTGAAACAACCTCAGCTGTTACTTTACCACCGTTTACGAACGGTACACCGATCTCGATTTTCTCACCATCAGCAACTAAAAGTACTGAATCAAATTCAACTGCTGCACCAGTCTCAACGTCTAATTTCTCAAGACGAATTGTTTGACCTTCAGTCACACGGTGCTGTTTACCACCACTTTGGAAAACCGCGTACATAATTAACTCCGTCTGTGCGCCCTCAAATCGACGCAACTAAAATATTCTTCAATAGGGCGCGAAGTTTACGCTAATGTGCAAAAACTAGCAAGCCCGTTTTTTAATTAAATGAATAAAAAATAGCTGCTTTGAGAGCAATTCAATATTTTCACCTATTTTATATTAAATTAGCATTATGCCAAGTGCTTTTTTGTCCACGATGACAAATAAATTACAGCAACTAAATATCGCTTGATGAATAAAAAACAACCGCGTGAATTATCACCACTTTTAAGTTATCTCTCGTAATAAAGGCTAAATTTAGTATTTTAAACCTGTTTTTTCAGCGAATTGTCACAAAATATCGAGCAAGCGCGTTTTTTGTTGTACAATCGGCACCGTATACCCATTAAAATTGGCTCGGAGATCAATGGATATAAAAGCTATCCAGGCGTTAATCGAAAACGATATGAATGACGTCAATCAACTTATTCACGCACAAATGCGCTCTGATGTGGCATTAGTCAATCAACTTGGCTTATATATAGTAAATAGTGGTGGCAAGCGAGTTCGCCCTATGTTGGCTATTTTAGCAGCTAAAGCACTTGGCTATAAAGGGTGTGATCATATTACACTGGCAACCATTGTAGAGTTTATTCATACAGCAACCTTGCTGCATGATGACGTTGTTGATGAATCTAATTTACGCCGTGGTACACCAACAGCAAATGCTGAGTTTGGTAATGCTGCAAGTGTACTTGTTGGTGACTTTATCTACACACGCTCTTTTCAGCTAATGGTTGGCATTGGCAAAATGCAAGTCATGCAAATACTTGCTGATGCAACCAACGTAATCGCTGAAGGTGAAGTCCTGCAATTGATGAATTGCAATGACCCTGATACGACTGAAGACAGCTACATGCAGGTTATCTACTCAAAAACAGCTAAGCTATTTGAAGCAGCAACAGGGCTTGCTGCTGTTATTACTGAACAAGACGAAGCAACGCTAAAAGCGCTCAATCTGTACGGCATGCATTTAGGCACCGCATTTCAGTTAGTAGATGATGTACTTGACTACAATGCTGATGCTGAACAATTAGGCAAAAATATTGGCGATGATTTAGCGGAAGGTAAGCCTACCCTGCCACTTATTTATGCAATGCAGCAAGGCAATGCAGAGCAGGTTCAGTTAATCCGCGATGCGATAGAGCACAGCAATGGAATGGATCACTTAGAAGCAATTCTATGCGCTTTACGTGAAACAAATGCACTTGAGTTTACTATGAATAAAGCAGACGAAGAAGCAGATAAAGCCATTGCCTGTTTATCTGTGTTAGCTGATTCGCCTTATAAAGAAGCGCTAGTTAGCCTAGCCCGTATTGCGGTTGATCGTAGTCACTAAAATTAATGATTTGATTTCGAGCATAAAAAAAGCCTGCTTTTGCAGGCTTTTTATTACCGCCAACTACTTGGCAGTAATAGCAAGATTATGCGTTGATAAAATCAACACCTTCTTGAATGTCTTTTTTCAGTGTGTCTAGCATGTCGTTTTTAGCTTGTTGCTCAAACGCACTTAGTTCACCGTAAGAAAGAATTTCTTCTACGCCGTTTTTGCCTAAACGTACTGGGTGTGCGAAGTATTCTGCATCGCCATCTTCAACAGCTACGTATGCATAATCTACAACGTCTTCACCTTGTAGGCCTTTTACTAAAGACATACAGAAGCGTGCTGCTGCTGCACCCATTGATAATGTAGCTGAACCACCACCCGCTTTAGCATTTACTACTTCAGTACCCGCATTTTGGATACGTGGAGTAAGTGCCGCAACTTCTTCATCAGTGAAAGTAACACCTTCAACTTGAGAAAGTAATGGAAGGATTGTTGTGCCTGAGTGACCACCAATAACAGGTACTTTAACTGAAGCAACATCAACACCTTTAAGCTCAGCGATGAATGCTTCTGAACGAATTACGTCAAGTGTTGTGATACCAAAAACACGGTTTGCATCGTAAGTACCCGCTTTTTTGAATACTTCAGCAACAATTGGTACTGTACCGTTTACTGGGTTAGTGATGATACCTACTAATGCTTTAGGACAGTTAGCAACAATACCTTCAGCTAATGTTTTAATGATACCAGCATTTACGTTGAATAAATCAGCACGGTCCATACCTGGCTTACGTGGCATACCAGCTGGAATAAGTACAATGTCACAACCCGTTAATGCTTGATCAAGTGCATCAGCACCGAAACCAGCAACTTTAACATCAGTTGGGATGTGAGAAAGGTCAACAGCAACACCAGGAACAACTGGGGCAACATCATAAAGTGATAACTCAGAACCTGCTGGTAAACCTGTTTTTAGTAATAAAGACAACGCTTGACCGATACCGCCTGCAGCACCTAATACAGCAACTTTCATTGGAATTCTCCGTAATTTAAGGTAGAAAATATTTGTGGCACTAAGATAAAGAAATTAACGGCTAAAGACAAATTTATCCTGCTTATTTTGCATATAATTTCGACCATAGTTGTAAATAACTTGAGCAAGAGATAATAAATCATTCTCAAGCAGCTATTTATGCCTTTTATTCAGTAATAAAAACAACTACTGCATAAGTATGCATTTTTGTGTAGAATTTAGAGCATCAAATAACAAAGCAGACCACAACATGCAACCACAAGATAAACAAGAAGCGCTAGTTAAAGCTTTTAAATCACTTTTAAAAGAAGAAAACTTTGGGTCCCAAGGTGAAATTGTTGACGCATTAAAAGACCAAGGTTTTGATAACATAAGCCAAAGTAAAGTGTCACGCATGTTAAGTAAATTTGGTGCCGTACGAACTCGTAATGCTAAACAAGAGATGGTTTATTGCTTACCGGCCGAGATGGGCGTGCCGACAGCAAAAAGCCCACTTCGTCAGTTAGTCATTGATATCATGCATAATGAAATGATGATTATAATCCGTACAAGCCCCGGTGCTGCACAGTTAATAGCCCGTTTATTAGATTCATTAGGTAAAGCTGATGGCGTACTAGGAACAATTGCAGGTGATGACACCATTTTTATTGCACCCGCCAAAATATCTGAAATTGACGTGACATTGGAACGTGTGCGAATCTTATTTGATACAGTTTAAAGCTGTTTTAAAAAGTTAATCGATGGGGCAAAAAATGCGGATCCCATGTCTGCTTGAGTAAAATCAAGCCAGTGGTCATAACATTCCCCCTGCCCCAATCGGCTTTGCAGCACCTTTTCAAATACACTACCATTTGCAGCACAGTGTATTGCTAAAACGCCCTGCTCATGAACATCCCCATATGGCATACTTTGGTTAAGCAATAATGGATGTCCTTGCTCATCTTTGAGCTCCGTTCGTACTGCATGACTAGTTTGAACTTCAGGATTCAATGGCGTATTTTCGAGGCGGGTTCGCCCCATTATTTGCTCTTGCTCATGTAACGATAAATGCTGCCATACAGTCAAATCATGTTTATAACGCTGGACATGTATATAACTCCCCTGATCTTCGAAGTTATCAGCCTTATGAACCAATGCGGTGGCTCGCTTTTGTCGCCCATGTGGTGTGTCGCCACCAAGTATAAAACCATTAAAATCACGGCCATCTAAAAACCTAAAATTACGAACTTGCTCAACCAACTCAACATCAGGTGAAAATAGCTTTAGAATCTGTAACGCAAATAAGTGATTTACATCCTCTCTATCTGAGCGGATCTGAACAAACAAATCGAATGGCTGTGCTGCCATAACATGATCATTATGAGTAATATTAGGAAAGCTTTGTAGTTGACTAGGAATAAACTCAGGGAGTATGTGGGGCCAATATTGCGCACCTACAGCAACAAAACTTGAGAGCATTGATTCTGAAAACTGATCTGAGAATTCATCTTGAATAATGCTAACACGCTTTAGCTTTTTACGTAGTGACTCGTCATGACCATCAAATACATTAAAAAACAAATGCAAACCGTGTAAGTTTGCTTCAGCACAAATCCCTGATTGCGCTTGCGCCATGGTGATTCCTTAACTCTAGGTTGTACACAGCATTACACTTTGATAATTAATCAGCGAAAAAATTTACCGTGTGTGGTTTTATTTTTATTGTTACCTGTTCATTTATATTAAATGACTGGCTTAGCTCGGCAGCAACTTCTATCTCTTGACCACATAATGCCACTTTAAACACATTAGATGAGCCAATAAAGCGCTGACTTAATATAGTCACAGGGTGGCTATCCGATTCTGAAACAGCAGATAAAACTAAATGATGTGGGCGAATATATAACTGCCCTTCATCTGATTTATGGTTATGTGCTTGCAAGGATTTAACCTGCCCAAAACAAGTTGAATACTCTGTTGCTGTAACTGCTTTCGCATCTAAGTATATGCCCTGACCGAGAAATTCCGCAACTACCTTTGAATTTGGCATACTAAAAAGCTGTTCAGGCGAGCCTTGTTGCGCAATTTTACCTTCGTGCATGACAGCTAAACTATCTGAAAATGCAAATGCCTCTTCTTTTGAGTGAGTAACAAATACCGCTGAAACTTGCTGATTTTTTATTATACGGCGAATATCTGCGATTAACTCAAAGCGTACCTGCGTGTCGATATTAGAAAATGGTTCATCCAGCAACAATAAACTAGGTTTGTACGCGAGTGCTCTAGCTATGGCTACACGCTGCTGTTGCCCACCAGATAATTGATGAGGGTATCGTGCAGCACAGCCAAGTAAATGAACTAGCTCTAGCATTTCAGTCACACGTTCTTTTTTTTGCGCTTTAGTCATGTTTGTTAGGCCAAAAGCAATATTATCAGCAACCGTTAAGTGTGGGAATAACGCATAATCTTGAAACATCATGCCTATATTACGATGCTCTGGTGCTAAAAATGACTGCTCATCCGACACTAACTTTGAGTCAATAAATACTTTTCCCTGCTTCGCTTCAATAATGCCTGCAATAGCTTTTAACGTGGTCGTCTTACCACAGCCACTGGCACCAAGCAGGCAAACAATCTCATCCTTTGCAACAGTTAAGTTTAAGTGTTCAATCACTGAAGTACCGTTATATTGGTACGATAAATTTTCTAAAACTAAACTACTCATTTAACTACGTTGCTCCATTGAGCGGTTAACAAGGTACAATGGCACAAGCCCCACTAAAACAATCGAGAGCGCTGAAATTGAAGCAAGCTCTAACTGTTCATCACTCACATATTGAAACACATGCGTTGCAAGGGTTTCAAAATTAAAAGGCCTAAGTAACAATGCAGCGGGGAGCTCTTTCATACACTCAATAAATACCAACAAACCAGCGGTTAGAATACCACGGCGCAACAGAGGAATATGCACCTTTGTTAACGTTTGTCCTTGGCTTTTTCCCATTGATTGGCTAGCCATATCTAACGAAGGGCTAATACGCATAAAGCTCGCTTCAACAGCGCCATGGGCTATAGCATAAAATCGTACAACATATGCAAAGATTATGGCAAATAAAGTACCGCTAAGTAGTAAGCCTGGCGAAAACCCAAATGGTTCCAGCCAAATATTAAGGCGATCATCAAGCATTGTTAAGGGTAATAACACTGCAATAGCTAAAACAGTGCCAGGTAATGCGTAGCCCGTACTGGCCAGTCGACCAGGGATGAGTGGATATTGCTGCTTTGCGATGCGTTGATAAAAAACAACTAATAGGCTTAATACAATGGTGATAACACACACAATCGCAGCCACTTTAAAACTTTGCCAAGCATATAAGAAAAAAGCATCATTCCATGCTTGGTCAGCATACGCAAAAGCATAATTGAGCAGTACAGCAACAGGTAATATAAAAGCAAAAAATAACACGGCACAACAAAACAGCGTTGCTAACCAGGCGTAAAACCCTTTTAAACTATACAGTGTTTCACTATTAACACCTGACTGACGTTCATAAACAGCTTGCTCACGGCGACTAAAGCGCTCTAACATTAACGCTAAAAATAGCATTAATAACATAATACCTGATATTTTAGCGGCCGCTGTTAAGGAATAATAGCCAAGCCATGTATCGTAAACAGCCGTTGTAAGTGTACTCACCGCAAAGTAATTAACTGTGGCGAAGTCAGCCATTGTTTCCATGCTAATTAACGCAAGACCTGCAACAATAGCACCACGTGCTAACGGCATACTGACACGGTAAAAACTTTTAAACGGTGATAACCCCATAATTTGGCTAGCTTGTACCAACTTAAATGATTGTTCACGTAAAGCGGTTTTAAAAATTAAATAGAGATATGGATATAAAACAAGGGCAATCATAATAATCGCGCCGGGTAGCGTTCGAATATCAAAAAACCAATAATCACTTGGGGATTGCCAACCAAACCAATCACGAAGCGCAACTTGTATCGGCCCCGCATAATCAAATAAATCGGTATATACATAGGCAATTATATAGGTTGGCATAGCAAGGGGCAGCATAAGGGCCCATTCAAACTGTTTTCTACCGGGGAAATCACAATAAGCGGTGATCCAACCTAGCGGTAATGCTATTGCGCTACTGACAATACACACACCCAGGATCAACAATAAAGTATTGCGTACGTAATCCCACAACACGGTATCCCAAAGGTGGCTAAAAACATCTGAATCGCCTTGCAGCGATTCAAATAAAAGAAAGCATAGCGGAGTTACCAATACAACACCGATAACCCACGCAAATAACTGCCATCGAGACAGTGAAAATTTTAAACTCATTAAAGGTCGAACTTCACCTCATCAATCAACTTAAGCGCTAACGGACGATATTTGCTAATTTCATCCAGTGGTAAACTGTCTTCCGTAAAGTTACCCCAAGATGCCACTAAACTTGATAATTCCACACCTGGTTTAACCGGATATTCCATATTGACCGAGGCATACATATTTTGCGCCTTATTGTCGGTCATAAACTCGATGAGTTTCAAGGCATTTTCTGGATTTTTAGCGTATTTGGTCATTACCACACCAGATACATTAATATGTGAGCCACGATCACCTTGATTTGGGAAGTTTATATTTACAGCATCAGCCCATGTTTTTTGAGCTGGATCTTGAATCATTTTGCCAAAATAATAACTGTTGCCTAAAGCCAAATCACATAATCCCTCTTTTACAGCTTTCACTTGAGCACGATCATTACCTTGAGGCTTACGGGCTAAATTTGCTTTCACACCTTCAAGCCATTGCTTTGTTTGAGCTTCGCCATGATGCGCAATCATAGAAGCAACAAGGCCTAAATTGTAAGGATGTTTACCCGAACGAGTACACAGCTTTCCTTTATATTTTGGTAAGGCTAAATCTTCATAATTTAAATCAGCCAGTGGTCCCATTCTATCTTTAGATGAATAAACATTTCGCACCCGCTTGGTTAATGCAATCCACTGTCCTTCATTATCACGGAACTTTGCAGGAACATTTTCATTAACTGTTTCACTGTTAATCGCTTGTGTTAAATTAAGCTCGTCTAACTGGACTAAGTCACTAAAATTGGACGTTAAAACTAAATCTGCTCGACTGTGTTTACCTTCGCGCTTAACTCGTTCAATAAGCCCTTTTTTAGCGAAAACGACATTGGTTTCAATGCCCGTCTGCTTAGTAAAATCATCCAGAATAGGCTGGATTAAAAATGGCTGACGAAAAGAATAAATATTTACTGCATCATCAGCCAAGGCAGGGGCTGATACTGTAAGTCCAATCAAAACTGCTAATGTTTTTTTCATAAATCGTGCTCGCACAAATAGTAATTATTATCAATCAATAATACCTTTTCCCCACTTAAAGTGCACCTAAAATCTAGTTTGAGGGCATATACAGAAGTTGGCTGTGAGACATCTCTTACGCTACTGGCAGCTATTGAGTATAAATATAACGAATTATCACCCAAATAAAAAATAAGCAACTGATTTATATAAATTAAACTTACATTCAATTCAAACAGCAAAATTTTTAATGTAGTTTTTCGCCTATTTTGTTTGCATAAACTCTCTATACTTATTTCATCGGTTAAGCAGACAACTTAGATAAGTTTGCAACAAGGAATAGTAGCTCAATAATCGTTAAGAAAGGTTTAGTTGGAAACTAGGATATACGGACAGGCTCAGGAAGAGTAACACAAGGGATTGGTAAAAAAAGGACAGCATCATGATGATGCGAAATGGACTAACAACAGGGCTCGAAAGAGAGTTGTTATACAGGATGTAAAATAGGGAAAATCATGGACAGGCCTTTAAGGCACCACAATGGAACTGTTTTATAAATGGATAGCATCAGGATGATGCGTAAAGGACGGGTAATAGACGTTACCAAAATGGAGTATGGATACAATTGGATATAGGCCCGGATAGCCTAAATTGTGCAGAACGAATAAGTAACAGCGCAATAACATGGATTAGTAAAAATTAGGAGTTGATTAAGTTCAATTGCAGGATGCAGAAAATTAGAAGATTCCGCAAGCGCGACTAGAGATAGTACGCGCTTTTCTTTTGCCTAAAATTCACCACTCAGATAAGCCTACCCAATAAATACACAAGCTTTACTGTGGCCGGCCCTTATTTCGTTTACCTAATAAGTAAGCATCACGGAACTTCATAAAATGCTGCTCAAGTTTGCTTGAGGCATCTAGTTCTCCGGCTAATGCTAAAACCATGATTGCCACTTCAGCTGTTCCTAACTGATGGGCATGTGGTGCAACACGCAAGCGGTAATCAGAGAGTTTTTCAGCACTGATAGACAGGACAGGTAAACCATCTAGGTAAGGGCTTTTACGGATCATTTTTTTTGCTTCACGCCACGTGCCATCTAAAAAGATAAATAAAGGACGTTTATTTGGCAGACGCTCTACAGCTGTAATTACACGAGAGGCATCTTCAACATCAGTGGCAGGAAAAATTACTATAGGCTGATATTGCGGGTTATTCAATAACGCTAATAACTTTTCATCAGGCTCTGTTCTGTCCCAACGAAAAGCGAAGTTATCAGGCACTATTTCAGCTATTAATCGCCCTGTATTAGAAGGTTTAAAGCTTTCATTATGGTACATCAGCATACAAACCGCAGCAGCGCATTGAGCCTGCTCTACACCGTCACAAATACAGTAATGTTTTGCGATTAAGCATTGTTCACAGCGATCCATCTTGCCACCACGAGCATTAAACTCACGCCGAGATTCACTTATTTGCTGAGCTCGTAAAGCAAGTACTGAGTTAGTAGAGCGGTTAGTCACGTGATTTAATACCTAAAAAATGATCGGCGCATATTGTAGCACACAGTTCGCCCTCCCAGCCTACATATTCGTAGCAGCGATTTTATATCGCGTTTAAGGAGATTTTATATCGCGTTTAAGGAGGTTTTATATCGCGCGGGGTAAACCTGCGCCTACAAAACAAAAAACCCAAGCCGAGGCTTGGGTTTTTAAACAATTAACTAAAAGAACTTACTTCTTCTTTTTAACAGCTTTTTTGTTTGGTAAGTCAGTGATTGAACCTTCAAAGATTTCAGCCGCAAGGCCGATTGATTCGTTCAGTGTTGGGTGAGCGTGAATGGTAAGTGCTAAATCTTCGCCATCAGCGCCCATTTCAACAGCTAGGCCGATTTCACCAAGCATTTCGCCTGCATTGATACCAACCATAGCACCACCGATTACGCGGCCACTGTCTTTATCAAAGATAAGCTTAGTTGAACCCTCAGTACGAGCAGATGCAATTGCACGACCTGAAGCAGCCCACGGGAATACCGCAGTTTCAATGCTCAAGTTTTGCTCTTTTGCTTCTTTTTCAGTAACACCTACCCATGCGATTTCTGGGTCAGTATATGCAATTGAAGGAATGCACTTAGGATCAAAGTAATGTTTTTGACCAGAAATAACTTCAGCAGCAACATGACCTTCATGAACCGCTTTATGAGCAAGCATAGGTTGGCCAACGATGTCACCAATTGCAAAAATGTTATCAACATTCGTTTTAAGTTGCTTATCAACATTGATGAAGCCACGCTCATCAACGTTAACGCCGGCTTTATCTGCATCAAGCAATTTACCATTTGGTGTACGACCAACAGCAACAAGTACTTTGTCGTAACGTACCGGCTCTGCTGGTGCATTTTTGCCTTCAAACGTTACATATAAACCGTCATCTTTTGCTTCAACGCCAGTTACTTTAGTAGAAAGCATTACATTAAACTTGTCTTTAACGTAGCGTTGGTAAATTTTGATAATGTCTTTATCTGCAGCTGGTACTAATTGATCAGCAAACTCAACAACATCAATATTTGAGCCTAGTGCGCGGTAAACAGTCCCCATCTCAAGACCGATAATACCACCACCTAGTACAAGTAGTTTTTCTGGTACATCTTTAAGCTCTAATGCGCCAGTTGAATCAATTACACGGTCATCTTCTGGGATGAAAGGTAAGTTTACTGGTTGTGAACCGGCTGCAATAATAGCGTTATCAAAGCTAATCGTTGTTGCGCCATCAGCACCTTCAACTGCGATTGTGTTGCTGCCAGTGAATTTACCGTAACCGTAAACCACTTTAACTTTACGCATTTTAGCCATGCCGTCTAGGCCGCCAGTTAACTGACCAATTACAGAGTCTTTCCATGAACGGATTTTGTCTAAGTCAATTTGTGGCGCGCCAAAAGTAACACCATGAGATGACATTTCAGCTGCATCATCAATTACTTTAGCTACGTGCAATAATGCTTTTGAAGGGATACAACCAACATTAAGACATACACCGCCTAATGTATCGCGAGACTCTACTAATGTTACTTCTAAGCCCAAGTCAGCAGCACGGAAAGCCGCAGAATAACCACCAGGACCACCGCCTAGTACAACAACTTGAGTTTTTAATTCGTTGCTCATGCTATTACCTTAATTGTTTGAACGGGACACTGCCCTAAAGTTTAACTGCCATGTTTCTGCATGGGCAGAAAGCCAGAGCAGATCAAAAATTTATGCAAATATACCAATAGTGTATCATTGCAAATGGTAAAAATCCCAGCAAAAAACAACTGGCTGGGATTTGATTCTATTTATTTAACTACATGCATCAATTGCTGCATTACATCACTAGTTGGCGAATATCGCTCATGTAGCTTGCAAGCGTCACAGTAAAGCGTGCTGCTAATGCACCGTCAATCACCCTATGGTCGTATGACATTGAAAGTGGAACCATTAATTTAGGTTCAAACTCTTTACCATTCCATTTTGGTTTCATTTCAGATTTAGACACACCTAAAATAGCAACCTCTGGCGCATTAACGATAGGCGTAAATGCAGTACCACCAATACCACCAAGGCTTGAAATAGTAAAACAACCGCCTTGCATATCAGAAGAGGTAAGCTTACCTTCACGCGCTTTAACCGAGATATCCATCAGTTCGCGTGATAATTCAATGATGCCTTTCTTATCAACATCTTTAAATACTGGTACAACCAAACCATTTGGCGTATCAACTGCAACACCGATATTGATGTACTTTTTAAGAATTAAGCTTTCACCATCTTCAGATAAAGATGAGTTAAATGTAGGGAACTCAGCTAATGCTTTTGCTGCTGCTTTCATTACAAATACTAAAGGTGTAATTTTAACACCCAGCTTTTTCTTCTCGTTAAGTGCATTTTGCTCTTTACGGAATTGCTCAAGAGTAGTGATATCAGCTTCATCAAACTGGGTAACGTGTGGGATTTGCACCCAGTTACGGTGTAAGTTCTTGCCTGATAGCTTTTGAATGCGAGACAGTTTCTTCTCTTCGATTTCACCAAATTTAGCAAAATCAACTTTAGGCCATGGGATTAAACCAAGTTCACCGCCACCAGCATTACCTTTGCCAGCTGATAATTGACCAGACTCAACTTGCTTCACTAGGTTTTTAACATAGTTTTGCACGTCTTCTTTAATAACACGGTTTTTACGGCCTGAGCCTTTTACGTTCGCAAGGTTAATACCAAACTCACGAGCTAAACGGCGAACAACTGGCGATGCATGAGCATAAGCACTGTTGTTTTCAAAGCTTTCATTACTTGCTTTTGCAGGTGCTGCTTGCGCTGGCGCAGGTTTTGATTCTGCTTTTGGCGCTGGTGCTGATTTTTCTGCAGGTGCTGCAGCTGGCGCGCTACCGGCAACTTCAAAAACAAAAATAAGTGAACCGGTCGATACTTTATCGCCTGCGGCTACTTTTATTTCTTTTACTGTGCCCGCAAACGGTGCAGGAACTTCCATTGCCGCTTTGTCGCCTTCAACGTTTAAGATTGATTGATCTTCTTCAACCTTATCGCCGACCGCAACCATGACTTCAGTCACTTCAACTTCGTCACCGCCAATATCTGGCACGTTGACTTCTTTGCTACTTGACTGAGCACTTGCTGCTGGTGCAGATTCTTGCGCTGGCTCGTCTTGTGCAGCTTCGTCTTGTGCAGGTGCTGCTGATTCGCTACCAGCAACTTCAAAAACAAACACTAAAGAGCCTGTTTTTACTTTATCGCCAGTTTCAATTTTGATTTCTTTAACAGTGCCTGCAAACGGTGCTGGTACTTCCATAGCAGCTTTGTCGCCTTCAACGTTTAAGATAGATTGCTCTTCTTCTACGCTGTCGCCCACTGCAACCATGATTTCTGTTACTTCAACTTCATCATCACCGATATCTGGTACAGTCACTTCTTTTGTTGTTGAGCCTGAAGAGGCAGCAGGTGCTGCGTCTTCAGATTTAGCAGAAGCTTCTGGCGCTTTTTCTTCGCCAGCACTCTCGCCTTCAAAAATCATAATTAAAGAGCCAGTAGTAACCGTGTCACCTTCGCTTACTTTAATTTCTTTAACTGTACCCGCTTGCGCAGCCGGTACTTCCATTGACGCTTTATCGCCTTCAACAGTTAGTAATGATTGGTCAACTTCAACAACGTCGCCAACATTTACTAAGATTTCGGTTACTTCGACTTCATCGCCACCGATATCTGGTACATTAATTTCAATACTCATTGCAAAACCTCTTAAGCGTACAGTGGGTTAAGTTTGTTAGTGTCGATGTCGAACTTCTTAAGCGCGTCAACAACCACTGACTTTTCAACTTCACCACGTTTAGCAAGTTCAGATAACGTAGCAACAACAACATAACCTGCGTTAACTTCAAAATGACGACGTAAGTTTTCACGGCTGTCTGAACGACCGTAACCGTCAGTACCTAATACTTTGTAGTTGCTGCTAGGAATGAATGAACGTGCTTGCTCAGCGTAGTTTTTCATGTAATCGGTTGCTGCAACAGTCACTGAATCATTTAATACGCTAGTAATGTAAGCCGTTTTTTGCTCACCTTCAGGGTTAAGCATGTTTGAACGCTCAACGTCTTGACCATCACGAGTAAGTTCGTTGAATGACGTTACAGAGAAAACATCTGACGCAATGCCATAGTCATCACTTAAAATAGCTGCCGCTTTACGTACTTCAGTCATGATAGTACCTGAGCTTAATAGTTGTACGTTGGCTTTTTTGCCTTCGTAGCTTTCAAGCTTATAAATACCTTTACGAATACCTTCTTCAGCACCTTCAGGCATTGCTGGCTGTGCGTAGTTTTCGTTCATAAGCGTTAGGTAGTAGTAAATGTTTTCTTGGCCTTCACCGTACATACGACGAATACCATCTTGAATAATTACCGCTACTTCGTACGCATACGTTGGATCATAAGAGATACAGTTAGGCACTGTGTTAGCAAGAATGTGGCTATGACCATCTTCATGCTGCAAGCCTTCACCATTAAGCGTTGTTCGACCTGCCGTAGCACCTAATAAGAAACCACGTGCTTGTTGATCCCCTGCCATCCACGCCATGTCGCCAACACGTTGGAAACCGAACATTGAATAGTAAATGTAGAATGGGATCATTGGTAAATCGTTAGTGCTGTACGACGTTGCTGCTGCAACCCACGATGACATTGCACCTAACTCATTGATACCTTCTTGCAATACTTGGCCTGATGTTGCCTCTTTATAGTAAGAAACAATATCACGGTCTTGTGGAGTATAGTTTTGGCCATGCGGGTTATAAATACCGATTTGACGGAATAAACCTTCCATACCAAACGTACGCGCTTCATCGGCAATAATTGGTACGATGTTTTTACCAATACCTTTATCTTTTAATAAGATATTAAGCGCACGCACAAAGCCCATTGTTGTTGAAATGTCGCGCTTTTGCTCATCAAGTAGCGGCTTAAATGCGTCTACTTCTGGCAACTGTAACTTTTCAGAGAAGTTAGGAATACGCGTAGGCGTGTAACCTTCTAAATCTTTACGACGAGCATGTAAGTACTTGTACTCTTCAGAACCTTCTTCAAGCTCTAAGTAAGGTAAGTCTTTAATTGCTTCATCAGACACAAGATCTTGTAGACCTAAACGCGAACGTAAGTGTTCAACGTGTGTCATGTCCATTTTCTTAACTTGGTGCGCAATGTTTTTACCTTCAGCTGCTTCACCCATGCCGTAACCTTTTACAGTTTTAGCAAGAATAACCGTTGGACGGTCATTAGTTTGTTCAGCTTTTTTGAATGCAGCGTATAGTTTTGATGGCTCATGACCACCACGCTTAAGGGCAAAAATCTCGTCATCTGTCATATCAGCAACAAGTGCTGCTGTTTCAGGGTAACGACCAAAGAAGTGTTCACGTACGTAAGCACCGTCTTTCGCTTTATATGTTTGGTAATCACCATCGATGGTTTCGTTCATCAATTGTAGTAGCTTACCTGTGGTATCTTTAGCAAGTAAGATATCCCAACCGCTACCCCAAACGACTTTAATAACATTCCAGCCAGCACCTTTGAATAGACCTTCAAGTTCTTGAATGATCTTACCGTTACCCATTACAGGGCCATCTAGGCGTTGTAAGTTACAGTTGATTAGGTAGCAAAGGTTGTCTAACTTCTCACGAGCAGCAAAAGAGATAGCACCACGTGATTCTGGCTCATCCATTTCACCATCACCTAAAAACGCATACACACGTTGGTTTTTAGTATTTTTTAAGCCGCGACCATCTAAGTACTTTAAGAAACGCGCTTGATAAATAGACGCGATAGGACCAAGGCCCATAGATACTGTAGGGAACTGCCAAAACTCAGGCATTAACTTAGGATGAGGGTATGAAGGTAAGCCTTTACCGTCTACTTCTTGGCGGAAGTTATCTAACTGGGCAGCAGATAAACGACCTTCAACAAATGCACGCGCATAGATACCTGGAGAAATATGACCTTGATAATAAACTAAGTCACCACCGTCTACGTCATTTGGCGCTTTAAAGAAGTGGTTAAAACACACTTCGTAAAATGCTGCCGAAGATTGGTAAGACGCCATATGGCCGCCTAAGTCGAGGTCTTTTTTCGATGCGCGCAATACAATCATGATTGCGTTCCAACGAATAATAGAACGAATACGGCGCTCAAGGTTAACATCCCCTGGGTATGCTGGTTCTTGATCTACCGGAATCGTATTAACGTAGTTTGTGTTGATACCTGTTGGCATATCAACACCGTCTAAACGGGCTTGCTCTAATACTTGCTCAAGTAAAAACTGAGCACGTTCAACACCTTCTTCACGCACAACTGATTCAAGAGCTTGTAACCACTCTTGTGTTTCTAGCGCGTCTACGTCAATTTTATTGACTTCAGACATATGGAGGTTTCCTTATGTTTAAAATACGAATGTTTTTAATTAATACGGTAAATTGTGTGTTGCATCACCGTACTTGTTTAAATAGTTACTTTGCTAATTTTGCTTTGTGCGTCTTAAACTACGTTCAATTCGCGAATGCTCTTTGCCTGCTTCAAGCAATGCTTCTTCAATAAAGGCTAAGTGAGCATTACTGGCTAAACGAGCTTGTTCTGGATTCCCTTCAATCACCGCATCCATTAACAAACGGCGATGTTCTGCTAATTGCTTACTTATATGCGGTTTTTCTAACAATACAGTTAAGTTTTGTAAAATATTTTGCTCAAGCAGTGCTTGCATTCCTCGCACTAAATGAAGCAACACCACGTTGTGTGATGACTCAGCAACACTAAAATGAAAAGCATTGATTGCTTTAGCTTTTTGTTGCAAATCATCATTTGCTGATGCAATGCTGTCAAAACTTTGTTTCACTTTATCAAAGTCAGTACTTGTGCCACGAAGTGCAGCATAATATGCAGCAATACCTTCTAAGGCGTGACGAAACTCTAATAAATCAAATTGTGATTCAGGGTGTTTACTGATCAAATCAAAAAGCGGATCAGTGAGCCCTTCCTCTAGCTGGTTTTTTACAAAGGTACCGCCACCTTGACGGCGAGTAACTAAGCCTTTGGCTTCTAGCTTTTGAATTGCCTCACGCAATGAAGGGCGCGACACCTCAAACTGTTTTGCTAATTCCCGCTCTGGCGGCAGTTTTTCACCGGGTGCTAATGAACCCTCAAGAATCATATTCTCAAGTTGCTGTAAAATAACATCCGACAATTTTGCTGCTTTAATCTTTAAAGACATTCATCAACGTCCGCATTGTAGTGGGCTCTGGCTTAAACAACCAGATAGTGCCTATAGCTGAAACCAACAGGTAAATTGGTCATACCAAATTTGAGCCATACGTTATCAAAAAGCAAGTTTGCTGTCAATTTCACTAAGAATACATACAACAAAACAGCCTAACGCATTTAGCTCAAAGAATAAACAGTAGGTTATAACGAGAGGCTTTGGGAGGTTTTTTTGCTTGGCCTTCAAATGGTCTGACCAGATAATTACCACTTGAGAAGCGGACAACTTAATACCAGTAAATGACTTAAATATCTTTGCACCAAGAGAAGTAAATGAAAAAAACCACGGGCTAAGGGTAGCGAGCTTCGGGCTAAAAATGTATCTAGCAATCATGTAGGTCGTCATTCATGGCGTCATTTTTATTTGTGATTAAATAAAAATGACGCGCTAAAGCGCGACCTACACCTCTACACTTTATATGACTCTTAAGCGCAACGCCTCATAACCTCTTTGTGAATAAATCACTTAGAGCTATTAAAAAATTACGGGCTATAAATATAAATAGCACCTAGTCACTTCCCTAGAACTTTTTTTTACGCCAGCCCACCAAATAAGGTAAGCAGTGCTATTAGTACTAGATAAAATAAAACGTTACGTTTAACTAGCTTCATCATGCATGTTGCCTCTACTGTGCAACCAAAGTGCGCTTGCTCAATTTGCTCTGCGGCTAATGCCGTATCAGCCACAACTTTACGGTTGCTAACAGAGAAATCAAACACATACCTAAGCAAACAACTTGTACCTTTATTAAAGTTACCAATTACAAGGTAACCAAAGCTGGTAATACGTGCAGGTAACCAATCAAGCCAGAAAAGTAGTGTGTGAATAAGTTTGAAACGAGCTGCATAAGGTACTTTTTTATCTTCGCGCACCAAGTCGGCGTAAGTACGTACTAACGCATAAAATACAGCGCCTGGAGCACCTAAAATAACAAACCAAAAAATCACTGCACAATAAAAACGGAAATTAATCCAAGCCAGTGTTTGTCCAAACGTTTCACCACCGGGTTCATTTTCAGTTTTTTTCTGCCCCATTTGCAAAGCATATAAAGTCGCAGCTTCTTTATCATCACGGGTTAGTGCATTTAAATATGATTTATACAATGCGCGCTGTTTGGCACAGCCAAAACAAACAAGTAACACCACTATATTAACGACTAACTGCCACACCACAAAATCAGAAAACGTATAAACTAACGCAGTTGCGATAACGGGCAAAACTAGCCAGACCAAAAAACCATACGCTGAGTTAAACAGGCCATTTTCACTCAATTGCTTTTTAGAACGCGCTAAATAACCTTGTGCGTAATGGCTTATCTGCCAATAGTCAGAGCGCGCGCCAAGGCGCTCTAAAATTAATGCGATAATTATTGAAATTAAAATCATAATGTTCTCTTTAGTGAAGCCAAGTTAATTTAGGTCGGCAAAAAAATGTTGCCAGTCAAAACTTTCACCAGGATCGGTTTTTCGCCCAGGTGCAATATCACAATGTCC
This sequence comes from Pseudoalteromonas atlantica, assembly GCF_043641955.1. Classification (GTDB taxonomy): domain Bacteria; phylum Pseudomonadota; class Gammaproteobacteria; order Enterobacterales; family Alteromonadaceae; genus Pseudoalteromonas; species Pseudoalteromonas atlantica_A. The sequence continues at coordinate 109,486 of NZ_JBHZRV010000005.1, read as the reverse complement.
AACAATACGTGCTTTATTTATTGAAGGATACTTATTCATCAATAACTTAGTAATTGATTGTAATGTATTATATTGACTTTGGGTATAACCGCTAGTGTCGGTTCCTTCAAGCTCAATGCCAATACTAAAATCGTTACATTGTTTGCGCCCTAAAAACTCAGACTTACCAGCATGCCAGGCCCGCTGTATAAAAGGAACATACTGCACTATTTCACCCGTGCGCTTTATAAAGCAATGAGCAGAGACCCTTAAGCCGTCTAAATCAATAAAGCTTGGATGAGCATCGCAATCAATTGCTCCCATAAACAAATCATCAACATACTTAGTGCCAAACTCCCCTGCTGGTAACGAAATATTATGAATTACTAATAGCGATATTTCTTCTCCAAAGGGGCGTGCATCAAAGTGCGCACATTCACGCTGTGTTGCACCTTCGAGCCTTCCTTCACAATCAATTTGCATGCTATAAAACCATTATTACACTCTGTTGAAGATGCTAAAGGATAAAACATATAAATAAAAGCAGGCAATAACTTACTATAATAAACAGGTTTAATTTAACGAGTCGTAATTGAGTGTATTTGTGCCTTCAGATACTAGTCTATCTAAAATAATTTTGAACAACCCATAGCAAAGGGGTCATACCTCTTCTATTTGTTATGCAAACATAGTAAAATTTTGCCAATCTCCTAATTATAATGAGCTTTTATAATGTCTATTCCACACAGCCTTTTAAGCCAGTTAGTAAAACTTGCCCTTGATGAAGACTTAAATTACCAAAGCGCTGAGCAAGGTGACATTACGGCTGCCTTAATCCCACAGGCACAGCAAGCAAACGCCAAAGTAATCACCCGTGAAAACGCCGTTTTTTGTGGTAAAGACATTATATTAGAGGTGTTTAAACAAGTTGATCCCAGCGTACAGGTTAATGTGTTAGTGAATGATGGCGACGCAATAAAAGCCAACGACACCTTGTTTACAGCCAAAGGCTCTGCACGCGCTATTTTAACCGCAGAACGTACCGCACTTAACTTTGTACAAACCCTATCAGGCACAGCCACAACTACCGCACATTATGTTAAGGAATTAGCAGGAACAACAACACAGCTGCTTGATACCCGTAAAACAATCCCAGGCTTACGTGCTTTGCAAAAGTACGCAGTAAAATGTGGCGGCGGTGCAAACCATCGTATTGGTTTGTTTGATGCGTTTCTTATCAAAGAAAACCATATAGCGGCATGCGGCGGCATTGAAAATGCAGTTTCACAAGCAAAATTGAATCACCCAGATAAACCTGTTGAAGTAGAAGTTGAATCACTTGATGAGCTAGATCAAGCTATTAAAGCCGGTGCTGATATTATAATGCTTGATAACTTTACACCCGAGCAAATTAAACAGGCAGTTATACTAACGGACAAGCGAGCTAAAATTGAAGTATCAGGCAACATGACAATAGAAACGCTTAAAACGTATTCGCAAGCCGGAGTAGATTTTATTTCAAGCGGCGCACTTACAAAAAATTTACAATCAATTGATTTATCCATGCGATTCGAGTAAATATTCCAAGTTTAATGAATATATTATTTACCTAAAACGTTGACATTTTAAGCAATTAATCATTAAATACGCCGAAAGGCTTATTTTGTAACAAACTGTTAATTAGAGTTCCCTTTTTACAAAAAAACGATGCTATGATAAAACCATCGTTTGATGAAACGTAAAAACACCAAACCTAAATAACTAGATTTAATTACTAAGCACAGCCACTTTAGATTGCAAAAACTGCACTGAACGCCCTTAAATCACTAGGAAAGTTCTTAAAGTACAGACCAATGTTAAAGAAGTGACTTCCAAAACAATGTTTTAGTGCTAAAGTAAATTTAATAGTCTATTTTTAATTTAGGTTCAGTATTAGATTAAGTAGTAAATTAAGTATTAACGCATCATTTAAAAAAACAGTAAGAAAAGTTGCTTATACTCTTTAATGCGCAACCCGCTTAACGTGTAAATCAATTTAACTTACACACATACTATCCTTTAGGAGAGGAACATGGAAAAAATGACACAACAAAGTCAAAAGGGTTTTACCCTAATTGAATTAATGATTGTAGTAGCAATCATCGGTATTTTAGCAGCAGTAGCACTACCTGCTTATTCTGATTATCAAGCATCTTCAAAACTAACTGCTGGTTTAGCTGAAATTACAGGTGCTAAGACTGAGTTTGAAATTAAGAGAAATAACGGAGAGACTATCTCTGGAATCTCAGATTTAAAGAGCATTAAAAATACATCAACTAAAAACTGCACTATTACTGCAACAGGTACTACCATTGTATGTACAATCGTAAATGCCCCTTCACAAGTTAATGGCGCCACAATCACATGGACTAGAGATGATGCATCTGGTGCATGGTCATGTGCTACGGGTGGGATTACAGGTGATAAGTCATTAGCACCTAAAAGCTGCCCTGCTTCTTAATTATATAAAACTTCATAAAGCGCCTTTTTTGGCGCTTTATTTTATATCCAATGAAATTACAAAACCTAATAGTTAAATACCTAATAATTTTTTTTTCTTCGCTTACTTTATTACCTCTAATTCCTACTTTTTCTTATGACTATCACAATCACCAGCGGATTATTCAAGTAGCCACACTTCTCTGCATTAGTCTATTACTCATTATCAATTTAAATACATCAAAAAATTATCCTAAGATACAAAACGATCATATTTTTAAATACTTGCTAGCCTTTATAAGTTTGGGGGTAATCGCGTCGCTATTTGGTAATGAAGTGGAATTTAGTTTAATGTATACATTCCATATTTTATTACTAGTAATGGCCACGTATTATGTAACGAAGTTGAGCGATAAAAAATCGATATTAACGTTAATTTATGGGTTAATAGTCGCACATACTGCGCTTGTATTGATATGTACTTTAAACATTGTATTTACTCTTTATGAGCAGCAACCTTTGAACCGCTACGTAATATACTCAGGCTTTATCAACATACGTTTTTTTAACCAAGTACAAGTCTTCATTCTTCCTTTTTTAATTTTATTGCTAAAGTTTAAAAGCATTCAGCGTATTGTTTTTATAATATTGTTTTTAAACTTGTTGCTTATGTTTATAGGCCAAGCTAGAGGAGCCATACTATCATTTTTAGTAATTTGTATACTTGCCCTCGCCTTAAAAACGACATTAAAGAAACAAATCATAACTGGCCTAATCAGTCTTATGCTCGCCTTTTTAGCTTTTTATTTTTTGGATTCTCTCAATAAAGGAAGTACAGAGATCCTTAGAACAAGTTCATCTGGACGTCTTGATTTATGGCTAACTACACTATCTAACTTAAGTTTAAAAAATATCTTTATTGGTAATGGGCCTGGTATTTTTGGTATGTCAATAGGGAGCTCAGCGCCATTTAGCCATCCTCATAACTCAATTATAGAAGTGCTAAATGAATGGGGGGGGCTTGCACTCTTATGCCTTTTAATTGCTGTAGCTAAAACGGTTAAAAAATCCATCTATCATTTGAAATACGCTAAAAAAGATATAATTACTGAAGCTATTTTTTACTCATTTGTAATTGGGATGGCATATTCCTTGTTTTCTGGTGTGCATGTAATGCCTGTATCACAAACGCTTTTATTCTTAATGTGGGGTTTGCTTCTTGGCAGAATATACATCACTCAAAGTGTGTCTTGTAAAATAGGTAACTGGATTAAACTAGTGATAGCTATTTTATTTATGCTTGCATGCTACCTTTACGTAAATAAAATTCTAAGTATTTACGATAACATTGACCCTGAAAAAGGTTATACGATAGGACCACGCTTTTGGTCTGTAGGACAAAGACACTAAATTAACTAACGCCACAGTATTCAGACTAACAAGATTAAGTTATTCTACTTATACTGAACCAATTGTTTTAACAAAGATTAATCTGGACGTTCATAATGGCAAAAAAACAAGAAGATAAAGGATTAGATACATTTGAGTGGGTGGGTGTCAGCGCCAGAGGAAAAAAGCTAGAGGGTGAGCTTTCTAGTACCAGTATCGCTTTAGTTAAAGCACAATTACGCAAACAAGGTATTACCCCTTCAAAAGTAAAACGAAAAGCAAAGCCATTGTTTGGCATTAAGAATGTACAAAAAATAACACCGAAAGACATTGCATTAGTTACGCGCCAAATAGCTACTATGCTCATGGCGGGTGTACCACTGATTCAAGCTATTGAGATGATAGGCTCTGGCGCAACAAACAAAAGCGTCGGTTCACTCATGGCTAAGATTGGTGATGAAGTAAAAGCGGGTGATACTTTATCAAATGCACTGCGTAAGCATCCAAGGTACTTTGATGATTTATATTGCGATTTAGTTGCATCAGGTGAGCAATCGGGTGCACTTGATAAAATTTTTGACCGCGTTGCACTGTACAAAGAAAAGTCAGAAGCGCTTAAATCAAAAATTAAAAAGGCAATGTTTTACCCTATTTCGGTTCTTGTTATAGCGGGCATAGTCACATCGATTTTGCTTATATTTGTAGTTCCCCAGTTCCAAGATATTTTCGCTGGCTTTGGCGCAGAACTCCCTGCGTTTACTTTAATGGTGATTGGTATTTCTGAATTTATGCAAGAATATTGGTGGATAATACTCATTGCGATTGTTGGGTTTGGTTGGGCATATAAAGAAGCGCTACTTAAAAGTAAAAAACTGCGCGATGCAAACGATAGAGCTATTTTAAAACTACCAGTAATTGGTATGATTTTAAATAAAGCAGCGGTTGCACGTTATGCCCGTACACTATCAACCACCTTTGCTGCTGGCGTGCCTTTAGTTGATGCACTCGACTCAGCAGCGGGTGCGTCAGGTAATGCAGTTTATCGTTATGCTATTTTAGATATTAAAGCGGAGGTGAGCTCTGGTAATCAGATGAACTGGGCCATGCGTAATTCTAAAATCTTCCCCGATATGGTAGTTCAAATGGTCGCTATTGGTGAAGAGTCTGGCTCACTAGATGGTATGCTGGCAAAAGTTGCGACCATTTATGAGCAAGAGGTGGATGACGCCGTTGATGGCCTATCAAGTTTGCTTGAACCATTAATTATGGCTGTACTTGGCGTACTTGTGGGTGGTTTGATCATCGCCATGTACTTACCCATATTCCAGCTTGGTTCGGTTATTTAATAGCTGTAAGGGAAAGGCTCTAGGTTTCAGGGAAGTGAAAGGCCCTAGGTGTGCTCATCATAGCCCTTCCCCCTTGTAAAAATGATTTTCAACTTGATTTTTTAGGTATGTAATGCACGAATTTTTTCTCGACATAATCACTGTAATGCAAAGTCATTTATGGTTTTATTTACTCACTATTGGCCTTGTTAGTTTATGTGTGGGGAGCTTTTTAAATGTGGTTATTTATCGCATTCCAAAAATGATGCAGCGTGAGTGGCGCAGTGAATGCAGGTTATTGCTTGCTGATGAATTAAAAAGCGCAGATAAACCAACAGCAGTTGCTGAAGTGTTTAACCTAATTAAGCCTAATTCAACCTGCCCTAAATGCAAAACAGCAATTAAACCTTGGCAGAATATTCCTGTTATTAGTTGGCTACTACTCAAAGGTAAATGTGCCAGTTGCCAAAGCCCAATCTCGGTTCGCTACCCTATTATTGAAATGCTGACTGCCCTACTCAGTTTAGTTGTCGCTATAAGTATAGGGGCATCTAATTTAGCCCTGCTTTATATTGTCATTACGTGGGTGCTTATTGCCCTTACTTTTATCGATATTGATCACATGTTATTGCCCGATCAACTCACTCTCCCCTTAGTATGGCTGGCGTTAATTGCCTCTGTATTTGGTATAACAACAGTGACACCTGAAGAAGCTATTATTGGTGCTGCTTGTGGGTACTTAAGCTTGTGGAGCGTTTTTTGGCTATTTAAGCTAATAACAGGTAAAGAAGGGATGGGCTATGGTGATTTTAAATTACTTGCCGTATTTGGTGCCCTACTTGGTTGGCAGTCATTACTCACCATTATTTTGCTCTCCAGTGTAGTTGGCGCTGTTATTGGCATCGTTTTGCTAAGTATTCAAGGCAAAGACAAAGCCACGCCAATTCCTTTTGGCCCCTATTTAGCGATCGCTGGTTGGGTAACATTATTGTGGGGCGAACAGATTCAGCACTACTACTTTAACACCTTAGGTTATTAATATGACTCCTTCTACAGTTCATAAATGGGTTCTTGGGTTAACGGGCGGCATTGGCTCTGGTAAAAGTGCTGTGAGTGATATGTTTGAACAGTTTAATATAACTGTTGTTGATGCCGACATTGTCGCGCGTGAAGTCGTTGCGCTAAAGACTGAAGGATTAAAAGAAATTAAAGCCCATTTCGGTGATAAAGTACTCAACGACGATGGCTCTTTAAACCGCGCACAATTGCGTCAAATTATTTTTGCTGATGAAACTCAAAAAACATGGTTGAATAACTTATTACACCCACTAATAAGAGAAAAAATACTCAGCGATTTAAACAGTGCAACCAGTGAATATGTTGTACTCGTTGCCCCGCTTTTATTTGAGAATAGTTTAGATAAATACTGCCAACATACTTTAGTGGTCGATGTACCTGTTGAAGTGCAAATTAGCAGAACAGTTCGCCGCGATAATGTGAGTGAGCAGCAAGCAAAGAGTATCATTTCAGCACAAATGAAACGCGAAGATAAATTAGCAAAAGCAGATGATGTGCTTGATAATAATCGTGATTTAAAACTGGTTGCACGCGACGTACAAATACTACACTCACAGTATTTAATGCATGCAATAGCATTTAATGAAATTAGCCGCTAAATTTAACACTCTCGATAAAGTTTACGCTTTTTAACGCTAAAATGACAAGACAGATGTTATACCATTCTTTTTTCTGATAAATTGCAATCACTAGAAGATTTAACTGGGTGCACAATGAATATTAATTCACCATTACTTCGAAAATATATCACGTTAGGCCGTGTTGACGCAGAAGACGTTAAACTAAAACAACGTGAGTTTAACTCCACTGCGGAGCTCATTGCAAAATGCAGTGGCATAAGCGGGCAAGAGTTAGCCGAGCAATGTATTGATTTTTTTCGTGTCCCGCATTTTGATTTAAAAGATTTTGATGTTGGGCTCATACCCCAAGATTTGATCAAAGAAAAACTGATCAGGCAGCACCATATACTTCCCCTAATCAAAAAAGGCCGTAAGTTATATATAGCAGCATCAGATCCGACTGATTACGGCGCATTTGAAAACTTTGAATTTAGCACCGGCCTGTCATGCGAAGTGGTTGTTGTGGATTACCGCCAGCTCGATAATAAAATTGAACAACTACTCGATGCTACTGGCAGCTTGCACTTAAGCGAAGATGAGTTTAAAGAGTTTGCTGATTTAGATACAGACTCATCTAATGAGCCACAAAAAAACACTGAAGATGATAAAGATGATGCGCCAATCATTGTCTATATCAATAAAATATTGATGGATGCGATTAAAAAAGGCGCGTCCGATCTTCACTTTGAACCCTATGAACACAAGTACCGTGTGCGATTTCGTATCGATGGTATTTTGCATGAAATGGCCAGCCCACCAAACAGTTTAGCCACTCGCTTATCTGCGCGTATTAAAGTTATGTCGCGTTTAGATATTGCAGAAAAGCGCAAACCACAAGATGGCCGTATCAAGCTTAAAATTACTGAACGTAAAAGTATCGATTTTCGTGTCAGCACACTCCCTACTCTTTGGGGTGAAAAAATAGTAATGCGTATCCTCGATTCATCCAGTGCCATGCTTGGCATTGATGTACTTGGTTACGAACCTGAGCAGAAAAAGCTCTACATGGATGCGCTGCAACAACCACAAGGCATGATCTTAGTTACAGGTCCAACAGGCTCTGGTAAAACCGTATCACTGTACACGGGGCTAAACATTCTTAATCAGCCTGAGCGCAATATCAGTACCGCGGAGGACCCGGTTGAAATTAACCTCGAAGGCATCAACCAAGTACAAATAAACCCAAAAGCTGATATGACCTTCGCCAATGCGCTAAAAGCATTCCTGCGCCAAGATCCCGATGTAGTGATGGTTGGTGAGATCCGTGACCTTGAAACCGCTGAAATATCGATAAAAGCGGCGCAAACGGGTCACTTAGTTATGTCCACATTGCATACTAACTCAGCCCCCGAAACGCTTACCCGTTTATTAAATATGGGCGTACCTGCTTACAACGTTGCCAGCTCAATTAGCTTGATTATTGCCCAGCGACTAGCTCGTCGCCTTTGTTCGAAGTGCAAAACACCAGAAACCCTACCTGCCGAAGAGTTACAACGCCAAGGCTTCACACCACAGCAAATCAGTGAGCTTACGCTCTTTGCACCAAAAGGTTGTGACAGCTGTACCGAAGGTTACAAAGGCCGTGTAGGTGTTTACGAGGTTATGCAAATAACTCCTGAAATAGCACAAATCATTATGCGTGGCGGTAATTCTTTGGAAATTGCAGAGGTCTCATTAAAATCCGGATTTAATAACTTACGCTTATCAGGTCTTCGAAAAGCAGCAGCGGGTGTCACATCACTTGCTGAAATAAACCGAGTAACAAGTTTTTAAATGTAAATTAAAAGTGCTAGGTTTTAGGTGATAGCCAAAAGCCTAGCGTCTTTTTCTAATCCCAGGTGCCGGTTTTAGCCTTGAGTGATAGCCTCGGCTTAAAACTAATTGCCATATTATTCATTCGAAAAGAAGCCATAAAGTACTGCGCTTAATAAGTGCATATTGTCGCCATAAATGACGACCTGCATATATTTTTTATCTCATTTGCTCTCATTCACTTCTCTTTGTAAAATAGCTCCCCAATGCTTTATTCACAATAATAGACCCTAAACTAATAAGCTGAGTAAAGGGCTTAGTAACCTGAACTCTGGATAATAAATTTAAATGAGAATATTTTATGCCAACTGTAGTTAACTGCCCAACCTGTAAAGCTGATGTTGAATGGTCTGAGCAAAGCCCGCATCGTCCGTTCTGTTCAAAGCGCTGCCAGCTAATTGATTTAGGTGAGTGGTCGTTTGAAAATAATAAAATTTCAGCCCCCATTACATCAGCTGATGACTTGAGCCAAGATATGATTGAAGATATTGAAGAAATGCTCGCCAAAAATGATGACGACTTTTTTAAATAGCGACTAAGGTTTTATATGGACTCCCCGTAAACGCCCAAAAAGGCGAAAGTTACCTTTCGCCTAATCATCATTGAGCTTAAAATAATTTAACCTTCAGCTTTTTCATCCGCATTTCTATCGCCACGCTTGCCTTTACGATGACCTTTATCTTTCATTTTTTTAGCAAAACGCTTTTTCATTTTAGTGTACTTTTCACGCTGTTCGGCATTTAAAATTTGCCATACTCTGTGCTCCATTTTAAGTTTTTGCATAGCAAATTTTTCAATTTTAGCTTCGCGTAAATCTATAATTTCTTGTGCGGAGCTTTCGTCAAACGTTGCTTTTGCTAACAGGGTTTCCTTTTGAGCTTTAAAAGTATCACGCTGCGCTGTTCGCGCTTCTTTATCGCCGCGCATTGCCTTCATTTGCTCTTTTTGAACCTCAAATGCTGCTTTTAACTGTGCCTGTTGCTGTTGGGTTAGATCTAGTTTTGCAGCACCACGCTCAGAAAGTAAAAAGCCCGCTTCTGGCATGCCTTTACCATGGTGCATACCGCCTTTAGCCATTACAGCGCCTGTACCAAGTGCTGTTGTAGCTAAACCACAAATCAATACTAGTTTAGTGAGTTTACGTGTGATCATAATCATTACCTTTTGGTTGTATGTCTTTTGTCTTGGTTGACTTTCGTTGCCGCCTTAGCGAGTAAGTTAACTATAGCAACGGCAATGCAAAGCAACGCAAAGCAATGTAAAGGTTTTGTAAAGGTTCACTTTTATGCATATTAGAGCGTAAAATAGCGATATTGCAGCATGATAAGGTTAGCTAAATGAAACTATTAATGATTGACGATGACATAGGGCTATGTGAATTACTTAGCGAATACCTGTGTGCACAAGGCTATGAAATCGAGTGTGTTCATGATGGTGAGTTAGGCTTACATACAGCTCTAAAACATGAATACGCGCTAATTTTACTTGATGTAATGCTACCTAAACTCGACGGCTTTGATGTACTAAAGCAACTAAGGCAAACAAAGTTAACACCTGTCATCATGCTAACTGCCAAAGGTGAAGATTTTGACCGTATTTTTGGTTTAGAGCTTGGCGCTGATGACTATATCCCAAAGCCCTTTAACCATCGAGAATTACTAGCAAGAGTAAAAGCAATTACTCGTCGAATAGAACATATTACTAGTTTGAGCAACACCCAAGCCAACAAGCTTAATGTAAACAGCATAACAATCAATCTTGCCGCTCGTGAAGCCTACATAGATGAAAGCTTGCTAAGCCTAACAGGAACCGAATATGAAGTACTTGCCTTACTTGTTAAAAATGCTGGCGACGTTGTTAGTAAGGAACAAATAAGCGAAAAAGTACTGGGCAGACGCTTAGCTGCATTCGATCGCTCAATTGATATGCATGTGAGTAATATTCGTAAAAAAATAGCAGAGCATAACAGTGCAGAGCGAATTAAAACGATGCGAGGAACCGGTTATGTCTTTATCCAAGGAGAATAAAACAACTCACTTTGCTTGGCTAAAACACCCTCAAAACTTTTTGTTTTTTAAAATATTTATTTGGTTTTGGCTAACGGTGATAGGCACCATTACATCTTTGGTATTTCTTAGTAATCTAGCAATAAACCAAGTCAGTAATGAGCAGCTTCAGGGCCCAATGTTAAAGAACTTAGAATATGCAGCCAAAAGTTTTGAGCGAATCGCTTTAAAGCATAAAAAAAGTGCTGCAGATATCTTGCAACATCCACGATTAGCTAAGCGAAAACTACTTTATCTAAATTCAGATCAACCTGAGAACTCAATCACAAGTCGCCCTCCCGCAAGTGATATTGATTTGAGCCTTGTAAACTTTACTAAAAACATGTCGCCACAAGTTATTTTTACTGAAAACTTTGTAGCGTTTGGGCCAATCAAAACAACATTCCCTGAAGGCACTTTTTACTTATACGAAATAGATGAAAACAATCAGCCTCCATTTTTAATACGCTTAAAGTTAATGCCTATATGGTTAAAAATTGCCGTTGCTTTAGTTGCTTCATTAGCGCTGAGCTTTGTATTTAGTCGAAATTTAATTGCCCCGATCAATCATTTAAAACAAGCAGCCAACAAACTGTCACAAGGCGATTTAACAGCCCGTGCAAACATTAATGAAAACAGACAAGATGAGCTGGGGATATTAGGCCGAGAGTTTAACAGCATGGCAACGCAAATTGAGCAACTAATTGCTGCACAAAAACGCTTACTAGCTGACATTTCCCATGAGCTACGCTCACCGCTTACTCGTTTAAAAATGGCGACAGGCCTTGCCCAAATGCAAGCTGAGGATAAAAATCAAACCTATTTACTGCGCATTGAAAAAGAAGCTAATCAGCTCGATAAAATGATTGCAGATGTACTGCAAGTTTCACGCTTAGAGGCAAAAAGCCAACCACTGTCGTTACACAAACAATCTATGCAAGTGATCATCACTCACGTATTAAATGATGCACAGTTTGAAGCAAAACAAAGCAATAAAACATTACATATTGAAGGGCAACTCAATGTTGACATAAACTGTGATGAAAGCTTGCTCGCCAGCGCACTTGAGAATATTCTGCGTAATGCGATAAAATACGCAGCGCAATCCATTTCTATCAAGCTTACACTAACAGATGCTATCAACATTGAGATCAGTGATGATGGCCCAGGTGTTGAACCGCAAAACTTAGCCCGATTGTGCGAACCATTCTTTAGACAATCTGACGCCAGAGATAGAACCAGTGGTGGCACAGGTTTAGGATTGGCAATTGCAAAAAATGCGATTGCAGCCCACTCTGGGCATTTAACACTACACAATCAGACTCAAGGTGGTTTGAGTGTGCACATTGTTTTACCTATTTACAAGCAGCCATAGCCATGTTTTATAGCACTGAACACACTCTTTTTGAGCAGCAAAAGTACATTGACGACTTTTTTACTCAACAGGTAACTAAGCAACACCTAGCAACTCCCAGTGGCAACTTATACTATGGCTACGCGATTCCCAAACAAGCTCACACAGCAATCGTAATAAGCTCAGGGCGTATTGAAGGGTTAGATAAATACAGAGAGTTAATATGGGAGTTATATAACAATAACTACGCCGTCTTCATTGCGGATCATCAAGGCCAGGGGCGCTCATACCGCGCATTAAAAAACCCGCATAAGGGCTTTGTTAATGTGTTTTCTGATTACGCCAATGATTTAGCCATATTTGATTCAACAATTATAGCGCAGCACTGGCAAGGTAAAAAAGTAATGCTTGGTCACTCAATGGGCGGAGCAATCGCATTTAACTTTTTAACCCAGTTTGACCATAACTACAGTGGCGTATTTTTATCAGCGCCTATGTTTGATATTTACACTAAAGGCACACCAAAACCAATTGCTAAGCTAGTCGCTAAAATTGCCTGTTTTATGGGTTTAAATAAATTATACGCATTGGGTCAAGGCAACTATAAACCTGAAGCATTTGCGCAAAACACCTTAACGGGCAGCGAAGTTCGCTACCAATTATTTAGACAGGTTTATCAACAAGAGCCCAGCGTACAGTTAGGTGGGGTTACATATGGGTGGTTAAATGCTGCCTTTAAATTTATTAAAGACGCGCCACATTTAACACTCTCTATCCCAATGTTTATTGCAAGCGCGCAGTTAGACACCGTAGTTGATAACACTGCACAACACACCATTACCCACTTACAGAAAAATGCAATTTTAGAAACTTTTAGCGATGCTAAACATGAGCTCCTTTTTGAGCAAGACAGCATCCGAAAAGCCGTATTAACACGCTTTTACGAGTTTTGTAATTCAGTAACGTCAGCCTGACTCAATGATAATGGGTCTTGGTGGATGAGAATATCCATTTCACAATCAAATTGTTGCTGAATCATTTCGACGACCTCATCGGCCACATAGTGCGCCCTAATGAGTGGCAGTGTATCCTCAAGCTCTAAATGCATTTGTATAAATTTAACCTTGCCACCTTGTCGCGTTCTTACATCATGTACACCAAAAACGTCTTTATGGCTGTTGGCAATTTCAACTATTTGAAGTTTTTCATCATCGGGCAGCTCTTTATCCATTAAATGATCTGCGCTTTGTTTTGCAATATCCCAACTGTTATAAAGTAGGTACCCTGCAACACCAATCGCGAAAATAGGATCTGCATACTGAACGCCATTTCCTGCTAATAAAATCGCAACTAACACGGCAGCATTTAAGATAAGGTCGCCTTTGTAGTGAACCGAATCTGCTTTTATGGCAATGGATTCTGTATGGTTAATCACTTTAGTTTGCACAAACACCACCACCAGTGTACACAAAATTGCAAACGCACTTACCCAAACCCCGAGCATTGAATGACTTAATTCAACGGGGTTAAATAAACGCTCAATACCGTGAAACGCAAGCAAACACCCCGAACCTGCAATAAAAGCCGCTTGCCCCAATCCCGCTAAAGCTTCAGCTTTACCGTGACCAAAACGATGATCGTCATCAGCAGGGCGAAGAGCATACCCAAGTACTAAAAAACTCATCGCAGAAGCGGTAATATCCATTAATGAGTCAGTAAGAGAGCCCAACATAGACGCTGAGCCTGACGCTAACCAAGCCCAGCATTTGGTTGCAATCATTAGGCTGACCATTACCATGGTAACCACACTGGCTGTTTTAACCCAAAACTCATAACTGCGATGATGCACTGTTCTACCTACATGTGAGCAACTCTAATAAGCAGAGTATATCATTTTTTTTAAATGTTTAGTGTATACTCACCCGAGTAGAAAATTAGCTTATAATAAGGCACGCTCATGCTCGATATCGTTTTATACCAACCTGAAATTCCGCCTAATACCGGTAATATTATACGCCTATGTGCCAATACTGGGTTTTCACTTCATCTAATTGAGCCACTAGGTTTTGAGTGGGATGATAAGCGCGTTAAAAGAGCGGGTTTAGACTATCATGAGTTTAGTAATGTTCAGCGACACGCTTCATTTGAAGCCTACTTAGAAAAGTGTAAACCAAAAAAAGTCTATGCTTGCACTACTAAGGGCAGCCAGTTTCATCACCAAGCACAATACGAAGCAGGTGACAGCCTTGTTTTTGGCCCTGAAACACGTGGCCTTCCTGATGAACTAATACAATCATTACCTGGGGAGCAGCGGGTACGTATCCCAATGCAAGCGAATAGCCGCAGTATGAATCTATCAAATGCAGTTGCAGTGTTTGTGTATGAATCGTGGCGTCAGCTTGGGTTTCCTAACGCAGAGTAATGAGCTTTGTAAAAACGCATTCTTAAAATAAAAAAGCGCGATATAAATCGCGCTTTACTATTTAAGTCTAAACAATTAAAACTAAAAATTATTCAGACGTTTGCTCTCTACCTAACAATGCCATCGCGGCTTCTTTAACGTCTTTATTTTCATAAAGGACTTTATAGATTTGTTCTGTAATAGGCATTTCAATACCGGTACGCTGCGCAAGTAAATACACTTCTTTGGTATTGCGGTATCCTTCAACTACTTGTCCTATCGACTCGATAGCAGCATCCACCCCTTTACCTCCGCCTAGCGCTAAGCCAAAGCGACGATTACGAGATTGATTGTCTGTACAGGTTAGAATTAAATCTCCAAGACCAGCCATGCCCATAAAGGTTTCTGACTTTGCGCCAAGTGCACAGCCTAATCGACAAAGCTCAGCTAAGCCACGAGTGATAAGCGCTGTACGCGCATTCGCGCCAAAACCAAAGCCATCAGACATACCCGCACCAATTGCGATAACATTTTTAACCGCACCACCAAGCTGAATACCAATAAAGTCATCATTGTTATACACCCTAAACGAGCGGCCACAATGCAATAAATCTGCTAATTGCTTTGCAAAAGCAGGTGAAGTTGATGACACTGAAATTGCTGTAGGTAAGCCCATTGCCATTTCTTTAGCAAAAGTAGGGCCAGAAACCACAGCTAAAGGCACGTCATCACCCAGCTCTTGCTGTGCAACTTCTTGTAATAAGCGACCTGTATTGGGTTCTAACCCCTTGGTAGCCCATGCAACCTCTGCACCTTCGAGTAACGACGGTTTGATTTGTTGCAATGTGTCACCAAATGCATGGCTAGGCACTACAACCAAAATAATTTGACTATCACAAACTGCGCGATGCAAATCACATTCAAGGTGAAGAGTGTCAGGGAAAGTAACATCGGGTAGGTAACGTTGATTCTTCCGCTCAGCTGCAAGCGTGGCAACGTCGTCGCTATTGCGTCCCCAAAGTGTCACTTTATGACCATTTCGGGCTAAACAAATAGCAAGGGCGGTGCCATAAGACCCCGCCCCTAATACAGTAACAGCTGAATTTGCTGTACTCATAAATTATGCGTCTGCAGTTGCCTGATCAGCTTGCGCTGCGCGCTGCTGCATGTACTGAGCAAACAAAGCATCAAAATTAACTGGTGCAAGGTTAAGCTGTGGGAACGTGCCACGGTTAACTAAGTTAGAAACAGCTTCACGTGCATACGGGAATAAAACGTTAGGGCAAAAAGCACCTAGCATATGTGCAAGCTGAACTTCTTCAAGGTCACCTACAGTAAAGATACCCGCTTGTTGTATTTCACATAAAAATGCAGTTTCTTCACCAATAGAAGCAGTAACAGTCAATGCTAGTACTACCTCAAAAAGGCCTTCGTCTAATTTGTTAGAACGTGTATCAAGGTCTAATTTAACCTCAGGTGTCCACTCTTTTTGAAAAATTGCAGGAGAGTTTGGCGTTTCAAACGACACATCTTTTGTGTAAATACGTTGAATACTAAATTGTGCGCCAGATTCTTGAGCGGCTACGTTTTGATTTTCTTCGTTCATTGTAATTCCTAACTTTAATCGTTTTTATAATAAATACGTTAATTAATTTAAGCGCTTAATTTAGCGTCAAGTTTACCTTGAGCTTCAATAGCCATCATGTCGTCACAACCGCCGATATGCTCATCATTAATAAAGATTTGCGGTACTGTGCTTGCGCCACCTGCTTTTTGAATCATTTCAGCGCGAAGCTCAGTCTGTACACCAATATCTATATTTTTATACGCCACACCTTTACTTTCAAGCAATGCCAAAGCACGTTGGCAAAAAGGACAATACGCTTTGGTGTATAGAACAACATTACTCATACTAATTCCTCTATCGGCCAGTTAAATTTATTAACGACCTGTTGTGGTTGGTAGGCCTGCACTTTGCCATGCGCCCATACCACCAGATAAAACATAAACCGACTCAAACCCTGCTTTATGCATTGCTGTAGCAATACCAGAAGCGGTCATGCCCGTTGTACATACTAATATAATGGGTTTGCTCTTATGCTTTTCAAGGCTTGAAAAGTCAGATTGTTTAGCTTTTTCAGGGTTTAAATGCTCAGCACCCGCAATACGGCCATTATTAAATTCTTTTTGTGCACGTATATCAACAACTAAGCCGTCTTCACGGTTAATTAGTAACGTTAACTGTTGCGGGTTGATTTGACGGATTGCTGAAAATTTACTTTTAAACCATCCACCCACAATTAGCGCAACTAAAGCGACCCACGCTAAACTTAAAATCGGATGATTTCCGATAAATTCAATATATTGTTCCATGCGACTTCCACTATGAAAATTGTCCCGCACCAAAGGCGCTGGGGTTATTAATAACAGGGCTATAATCTAGCCTCGCAAGTATACGTGCTTGATGAAAAATTACCAGAGAGTGAAATATTTTAATATCCTGATTTGAATGCTGATCCACAAGCAAAAACACGGTATGCTAAGCATCCAACAGGTTGCAAATTTCAGGAGCTACAATGACACAGCATAAAAAACCTCTCGTATTAATGATTTTAGATGGTTGGGGATACCGCGAAGACACTCAAAGCAACGCAATCCTAGCGGCAAATACGCCTGTACTAGATGAGCTTTGGGCAACCCGCCCACACACATTAATTTCTGGGTCTGGTTTAGATGTTGGTCTGCCTGATGGTCAAATGGGTAACTCTGAAGTAGGTCACGTCAACCTAGGTGCTGGGCGTATTGTTTATCAAGACTTCACGCGCATTACCAAATCAATTGACGACGGTGAGTTTGAGCACAACCCTACGCTTGTTGAAAATATCGACAAAGCAGTAAGTGCAGGTAAAGCTGTACATCTTATGGGTCTTTTAAGCCCAGGCGGCGTTCATAGTCATGAAGACCATATTGTTGCAGCAATCAAAATGGCAGCAAACCGTGGCGCGAAAGAAGTCTACTTCCACGCATTTTTAGATGGCCGTGACACACCACCACGCAGTGCCCAAGCCTCAATTGAACGAATAGAAACCTTATTTAACGAACTAAACTGCGGTCGTTTAGCCTCTATCGTTGGTCGTTATTATGCAATGGACCGCGACAACCGCTGGAATCGTGTTGAGCAAGCGTATGACTTAATGGTTAGCGGCATTGCACAGTACAATTTTGCTAACGGTGTTGAAGCACTTGCCGCTGCATATGACCGCGACGAAAACGATGAGTTTGTTGCCGCAACAACAATAGCAGCAAATGGACAGCAAGCTGCGCAAATCAATGATGGCGACACGGTTATTTTCCTAAACTTTAGAGCCGACCGTGCCCGCGAGATGACACGTGCATTTGTTGATGCCGATTTTGATGGCTTTACCAAGAAAAAAGCACCTGAACTAGGTGGTTTTGTCATGCTCACTGAATACGCCGCTGACATTGATGCACCTGCGGCCTTTGCCCCAGAGCCACTTGTTAATGTACTAGGGGAATGGTTCGAGAAAAATGGAAAAACCCAACTGCGTATCTCCGAAACAGAAAAATACGCACACGTAACCTTCTTTTTCAGTGGCGGCCGTGAAGATGAATTTGAAGGCGAAACCCGCGAGTTAATACCATCTCCTCAAGTAACTACCTATGATTTACAACCTGAGATGAACTCAGAAATGCTCACCGACAAACTAGTCGAAGCCATCAAGAGCGGACAATACGACGCTATAATCTGTAACTACCCTAATGGCGATATGGTTGGCCACTCAGGTGTATTTGAAGCCGCAGTAAAAGCCTGTGAAGCGGTTGATAACTGTATTGGCCGTGTAGTAGCTGCACTTGATGAATTTGGTGGTGAAGCACTTATTACTGCAGACCATGGTAATGCAGAACAAATGGCAAACCCAAAAACAGGGCAAGCACATACAGCACATACCAGCGAGCCCGTTCCCTTCATTTATGTTGGCCGTGACGCCACACCTAGTGAAGGCAAAGCACTTAGTGACGTAGCACCAACAATGCTACACCTAATGGGCATGGAACAGCCTAGCGAAATGACTGGCACACCTATCATGACATTGAAATAAATCATGCAAAAAAGTGTTAACCTGTTCATTATTAGTCTGTTAATACTTACTTTATTCGCTATTGCCCCGGCAATAGCGAATGAAGACCGTACTAAAAAAGACCTCTCTGAAATTCAAAATGCGTTAAAGAAAAGTGAAGCCGAATTAGCAACACAACGCAAAGACATTGCAAAACTACAACAATCCTTAAAAGCATATGAACTAAACATAGCTAAGAATGCAAAGGCACTCTCGATTGCAAAACAATCGATTAAAGATACCGAAGCACAGCAAGCTAAACAGCAACGCCAAGCTAATAAATTAAAGCAACAACAACAAAATCTACAACGCGTACTCGCTGCACAACTAAAAAGTGCGTATATGTCAGGCGGTAATGACTACGCAAAGATGCTACTAAATCAACAAAACACGGCACAAGTAGAACGCACCCTTAGTTACTACAACTACCTTAACAAAGCCCGCATAGAGCAAATAGAAGAATTAAAAGCGTTAATGGTTGAGATAGAAGCAGTTCAAGCCGAACTTGAACAATCTAAAAAACACCTTGTCGCATTACACCAAGAGCAAAAATCTCGGCACCAAGCATTAGTTGATGCGCAAAAACAACGTAAGAATAATATTAGCGAATTACAAGCGAAACTTGATTCGACTAAAGGCGCCATAAACTATTTAAAAGAAAACGAAAAAACCCTTGTTACCACCTTACAAGAGCTCGAAAAAGAGAAAAATCAGACCATTGAGCTGATTGGCTTACAATCAAGTAAAGGGCGTTTAAATTGGCCAACAAAAGGTAAACTTGCACATCGCTTTGGTCAGCGAAAGCATAGCGGTATTGATTGGAAAGGAGTGCTAATAAGCGCTAATGAAGGCAGTCAAGTAAGCAGTATTCATAACGGGCAAGTTGTATATGCAGATTGGCTTAAAGGCTACGGTTGGGTGATTGTAGTAGACCATGGTGAAGGGTTTATGAGCCTGTATGGTCATACACAAACTCTACTCAAAGATGTAGGCGACACGGTACGTAAAGGCGATATTATAGCTTTAGTTGGGCAAAGCGGCGGACAAGCAAATTCTGGTCTATACTTTGAATTACGCCACAAAGGACGCGCAGTAAATCCTGTAAAATGGTGCAGACGCATTTAATTGACTAAACAGTGCTGCACCCAATGGGGAGCAGCTGATGCCAACAACACATACAACTATTGACCGTCTAACCAATTGTTTAGCCAGCAACAATGCCATAAAATCTTTAATGGTAATGTTTTTTATATGCTTTAGCCTAAACTGCTTTGCCGTTACTTCTATCCATGAGCTAAAGAAACAACAGCAACATGAAATCCTGTTTAATATACATGCTTACTATGTGGAAGATCTTTCCTTACAAAGTAGTTTTAATGATAAACAGCAATTCGAAACACTATTAAATCAACTTGATCCCTATTCAAAATACCTCGATGAAAGTGAACTAGACGCCCTATTTAATAGCACTAATGGCCGATACACAGGTTTAGGTATTGAAGTACAAGCCAAAGACGACCAAATTGTCATTATTAATGCACTAAACAACTCCCCTGCCCATAGTGCAGGTATCAAACAAAATGACATTCTTCTTGCTATAAATAATCAATCGGTTGCTAATAAAGATATTAGCCAAGTCGCAAATATGATTTTAAAGAGTGAATCAGCAACAGTGCAGTTAAGCATTAAGCGCAACAATACTTTGCAACCTCTTAGCTTTGCACTCACCCGTAGAGAAATTAACATTGAAAGCGTGAAAAGCGCATTGTATGACTATGGTGTGGGTTATATGGCGATTAAAAGCTTTAGCAACCACACATTACACGATGTTTCTCGCCAGCTTGCACAACTTGAAAGTAACTATGGCGGAGCATTAGCAGGGCTTGTGCTAGATTTACGCGATAACCCTGGTGGCACACTGCAAAGTGCGGTAGCCGTTGCTGATTTATTCTTACAGCACGGTACAATCGTCACCACAAAAGGGCGCTTTTATGATGCCAACCAACATTATAAAGCCAGCGCTGGTGATATTTTAAATGGCTCCCCTATTGTTGTATTGATCAATGAAAACTCGGCATCAGCCGCCGAAATACTTGCCGCAGCGTTAAAAGACAACCAACGCGCAACTCTAGTCGGCAATAAATCATTTGGTAAAGGTTCAGTACAATCATTAATTCCCTTAGGTAACGGTAATACAGCTTTAAAACTAACAACGGCTAAATACTTCTCACCTTCAGGAAAATCAATTGATGGAATTGGTGTTGCTCCAGATGTAGCGATTAATAAATCAACACTTTCACAAATAAATAAAGTCGCTATAATAAAAACTGAACAAGGAAACAGCAACGGTTCGTGGTTTAGTGATAACCCAACCGATCAACAGTTATTAAAAGCAAAGCAGTTGCTTACTATGAAGTGAAGTAGCTTAAATAAAAAGATAATAAAAATTATAAATTTGAAAAAAATACTTTTGCTAATTATGGCTATTTGCCTTTTACCTAGTTATGTACACAGTAAACAAATAGCCATTGTGATTGATGATATTGGCAATCATCAACGCGACCTAGAAACTCTCAACCTTCCTGGTAAAATTTCGTATTCGATTTTGCCCCACACCCCTTTTTCTCAAATATTTGCGCAATTAGCCAGTCAAACTAATAAAGAGCTTTTACTACATGTCCCAATGCAAGCGCTGGATCAAACTAAAGCACTCGGCCCTGGCGCACTGACCAACGATATGAATAAAGAGCAGTTACAAAGTACGCTTTACAATGCACTTGCAAGCCTTCCGCAAGTAAAAGGTGTTAATAATCATATGGGCTCAGACCTGACCCAAAAAAGCACACCAATGAAGTGGACAATGGAAGTACTCAAACAGCGTGGCTTGTACTTTTTAGATAGCCGCACAACAGGGTTAAGCCAAGCCCAAAACGTTGCCAACTTATACGGTGTTGAAAATGTAGGTCGCCATGTATTTTTAGACAACATCCCCAATGAGCAACAGCTGCAATTTAGATTTGATGAACTCAAGCACAAAGCTCAGCGTTATAATTTCGCTATAGCCATCGCTCACCCCTACCCTGAAACCATTGAGTTTTTATCGCGTAAACTCCCTGAACTAGAACAACAAGGATTTGAACTGGTGCCACTATCACAGCTGGTAGAGCGAAAATACATACAGCTCGCACAAGCTGAACCTAAAGCGGTTAATGCAAGGTAAGCTTAAAGTTATAAGGGAAAGGAGCGAGGTGCTAGGTTTTAGATTTTAGATTTTAGATTTTAGGTTCTAGGTGCTAGGTGCTAGGTGCTTGTCAAACAGCATAGTCCGTCGTTAAATTAATCACGTAGGTTGGGTTGAGAGCAACGAAACCCAACGATTAAAGGTATGAGTTAATAGACAGCTTTAAACAAAAGCCAGTCATCGAGATTTGCTTATTACTATAGTTAGTTGATTGGTCAAACTTCTCTTTGCGCATATATTCATGAAAATAAGCTTATTAATGCGTAGTTTGTTGCTATAACAAGACAATAAGCGCCCTTATAACTCCAGGAGAGAGTATTTTGCTTTTCAAATACCTAGAGCCAGATAGAATTGATGTTTTAGCCTCTGGTCATATACGTTTTACTCAGCCAGCCGATTTTAATGATCCTTTTGAATTTCAGCCTGTAATTTCGTCAGTGGCCTCAAAGGAAGAGTTAGATAAAGCTATGGATGAAGATCTTAAAACAATCGTCCAAGAAGAACTTCAAAAATTACCCTCAGAAATACGCACACAAATTTCACCTGCACAGCTAGAAGCTGTTACACGTAAATTATATGAACAGCATTGGCCTTCTTTGAAAACTAAATTGAAAGAAATGGGCAGTGAAACAACTAGAGTTTTTGTTGATAAAGCAAACACATTAATTGGTGTTCTTTCTCTAACGGAAAAAAACGACAATCTTTTGATGTGGTCACATTATGCGTATTCGCATAAAGGGTTCTGTATCGGGTTTGATAAAAATTCACCCTTTTTCAACAGAAAGAGAAGCGAGGTTGATGAGTTTTATCATTTGCGTAAAGTTTCATACAGTAAAATGAGACCGTCCAAACTTGTAAGTCAATTGAGTGGAGTAGAGCTATTTTTAATAAAGTCAAAGGCTTGGGAATATGAGCAAGAATGGAGAATGTGTGCTGTACTGGAAGATAGCGAAAAAACTATTAGTACAACATCCTTACCGATACACCTATTTCAATTTCCAAATTCAGCGCTCAAAGAGATAATTTTAGGTGCTTGTATAGAAAAAAATGTGAAAGAACACATTTTATCGGTGGTAAGAAAAAATTATCCTCACATAACAATTAAACAAGCAAAAATATCAAATGAAGAGTATGGCCTTGAGTTCATTGAGTTATAACAAGTGAATAAAGTTACGACCCGTCTGCTCATGGCACATTCAAGAGAGCCGATAATGCAAAACACTGACGCTAGATGGTTGGGTATTTTTTCGTTGGGTTTCGCAAGAGGGAAAAATAGCGGTGGTCACTTATGCTTATGACTTATCGCTTAAAACTTAAAGCTTCTCTAAAAGCAAAAAGCCCCGCATTTTCATGCAGGGCTTTCAAAAATTTATACAATGTTAAGCGTTAGCTCATTGCTGCTTGTAGCTTTTTCATTGCTGTTTTTTCAAGTTGGCGAACACGCTCAGCTGATACGCTGTACTTTGCAGCTAGCTCTTGCAAAGTAGCCTTATCATCAGACAACCAACGTGCGCTTACAATATCTTGTGAACGTTCGTCGAGTGTTTTTAATGCGCTAAACAAACGTGTGTGAGATTGCTCTTGCCACTGCTGTTGTTCAACTTCTTCAGCTAAATCGTTACTGCCGTCAGTTAAATACTGAACGGGTGAGTAAGTGCTGCTTGGCGCGTCATCGTTGTCGTCGCTAGTTAAATCAAAGCCCATGTCCTGGCCGCTCATGCGCGACTCCATTTCACGTACTTCTTTTTCACTTACACCTAGCTCATTCGCTACAGTTGCTACCTCAGCTTGGTTAAACCAACCTAGGCGCTTTTTATTTTTACGTAAGTTAAAAAATAACTTACGTTGTGCTTTAGTGGTCGCAACTTTAACGATACGCCAGTTCTTAAGCACGAATTCGTGAATTTCTGCTTTTATCCAGTGCACTGCAAATGAAACCAAACGTACGCCCACTGATGGGTCAAAACGTTTTACTGCTTTCATCAGACCGATGTTACCTTCTTGAATCAAATCCGCTTGTGGTAAGCCGTAGCCTGAATAGCCTTTAGCTATGTGTGCCACAAATCGTAAATGAGACATGATGAGTTGCTTTGCAGCATTAAGATCGCCGTCTTCCTGTAAGCGGGTCGCCAACTCTTTTTCTTGCTCAGCCTCTAGCATAGGTATTGTACTTACCGCTTGTAGGTAACCATCAATACTCGCGCTTTGCTGTCCAACTGTGAGTGCCATTGCGTATAAATCTTTACTCATTTTTCACCTCGGTGATAAACATTTGAAACCATCTTAGCACTCTTTAACCGAGAGTGCTAACTTCAATTTAAATCTTTTTTTCGATTGAAGCAAGTGATTTTTTCGATGTTTTTTATTCTACTTTAAACGTCTGAATATGCGATGAATTCTAGCTTTGCAGAGCGTTAGAAAAAATACCTAAGGATGTTTTCTAACGCTTTTAATGATATTACACATCTATTGTTACACTTTATCGGGTTCTATTTCTTTAATGTAACGATTTACTGATAGGTAAGAGCCAACAAAGCCTAGTGTGGTTGCTAATAATACCAATGAACCAAACTCTGGCACACTCAACCCGATTAAATCAAAGTGTGTTTGATACACACCCGCAACCTCAGTAACAGCTGCGCCCAACCACCACATCATTAAAGCAACGCATATAAAGGCAAACAAGCCGCCAATAATGCCATACCAAATACCCGTCCATAAAAAGGGCGCGTGGATAAAGGTGTTGGTCGCCCCTACTAGCTTCATTACTTGTATTTCTTCTTTTTTATCCATTATTGATAATCTAATCGTGTTGCCAATAATCAGTGTTACTGATGTAAGTAAAAGTAATGCAATAGTAATGACGCTTTCTTTTAATAAACTAAGTAGCGCGTTGAGCCTTTCAAGCCAAGCAATGTCCAGCTTGCCAAAGTCTACCTCACGTTCTTTTTCAAGTTTTGCAAGCAGTGCTCGGGCTGAATCTGCTTGGCGATGACGGCTAGTGGGTGTGACCAAAACAACGTCTGGTAGTGGGTTTTCATCTAAATACTCAAGTGCCTGGCCAAAACCAGATACATCTTTAAATTCAACCAGCGCATTTTTTTTTGAAATGAATGTGACTTTATCAACTTCTGGGTATAACGCTAAACGCTTTACTAACGTTTGTGTTTCTTGTTCGCTCATTGACTCTTTAACGAATAATGAAATTTCAGCTGCCTCTTCAAATCCGCTATTAATTTGTTGAACATTTTTAACCACTAAATACAACGTAGCCGGTAACGTTAAACTTAACCCTAGTACTGCAATCGTCATCATTGACGCCATTGGCGTTCGCCACATCTCACCTAAACTATGAATACCTTGGCGGAAAATATTCAAAACAAAAAAGTACCCAGCCGCTATAAATGATTTTTTTGCTCGTTCATTCTGGCTCTGACGACCTTTAAATAACAAACTCATAATGACACCTCAGCCAGTGGATCTTGACTCATACGGCCCTCTTTTAAAGTCAGGCTTCGATAACGCATACGCGAAATAAGCCCTAAATCATGGGTTGCGATTAACACTGTGGTACCGTGTTTATTAAAGTCTTCAAATAAGCGCAGTATATCCATAGATAATTCAGGATCTAAGTTACCCGTAGGCTCATCTGCAAGCAGCAAAGGTGGCGAATTAACAATTGCACGTGCAATACCTACTCGTTGCTGCTCACCACCTGATAATGTAGAAGGGTGACATTTTACTTTGTCTAACAAACCAACTTTATCTAAAGCTCCATGTACGCGCTTTTCAATTTGCTTACGGTGAGTCCCTTCGATGACCAACGGCAGTGCTACGTTATCAAATATTGTATGGCGCTCTAATAAGCGATGGTTTTGAAATATAATACCAATGTCACGACGGACATAGGGGATCTGCCTTGATTTAACAGCACTTAAGTCAACGCCATTGATCAATACTTTTCCTGCCGACGGACGCTCCATCAAGCTGATTAATTTAAGTAGGGTACTTTTACCAGCTCCACTGTGGCCTGTTAAAAAAGCCAGTTCACCGGGCTTGACATGAAAGCTCACTTTTTCCAATGCTCGGTGGCCGCCTGGATATGTTTTACTGACTTGCTGAAAATTTATCATTTTTATCCCTCAGCTAAAAAAGGCTTAAACCAGTTTGATTTAAGCCCTTTTTTTAAATTTACGCTTCGTCCTCGTCTTGGCTAAACAGCGCATCGATAAAGTCGTTACTGTTGAATGCTCTTAAATCATCAATACTTTCACCCACACCAATATAGCGGATCGGAATATTAAACTTATCAGCGACCGCGAAGATCACACCACCTTTGGCAGTACCATCCAGCTTAGAAAGTGTAATACCCGTTAAACCAACACACTGATTAAAAAGATTTACTTGGCTAATTGCATTTTGACCAGTACCAGCATCGATAGTTAACATGACTTCGTGAGGAGCATCTGGGTCTATTTTTTTCATTACACGGGCTATTTTTTCAAGCTCTTGCATTAAATTATCTTTATTTTGCAAGCGCCCTGCTGTATCAGCGATTAACACATCAACATTACGTGCCTTGGCCGCTTGGAATGCATCAAATACCACTGATGCACTGTCCGCACCGGTATGCTGCGCAATGACAGGAATTTCATTACGCTCACCCCATACTTGCAGTTGCTCAACGGCTGCAGCACGGAAGGTATCACCTGCGGCAAGCATCACTGATTTACCTTCGTTTTGAAATTGCTTAGCAAGCTTACCGATTGTAGTTGTTTTTCCCACACCGTTCACGCCAACCATTAAAATAACAAATGGCTTTTTATCAGCGGGCATTTCCAATGGTTGCTCTGCTGTTTTAAGCATTGCGGCCATTTCTTGCTTCATTAGCTCATAAAGCGCATCACCGTCTTTTAGCTGCTTTCGATCTGCTGCATCGGTTAAATTATCGATCAGCTTCATGGTGGTATCGACACCTAAATCAGCCGTTAATAATTGTGTTTCTAATTCTTCAAATAGTTCATCATCAATTTTCTTACCACTAAAAATTGACGCAAAACCTGAGCCTATATTCAGTTTTGTTTTGAGTAAGCCTTTTTTAAGACGCGAGAAAAAGCCTTCTTTTTTTGGCTTTTCTGCTTTTTTAGCTTCCTCTTTGGCAAGTTCGGCTGTAAGACGTTCTTGCTCTACACGCTCAGCTTCTGCCTTTTCAGCAGCAATACGCTCTTGTTCTACACGTTCAGCTTCTGCCTTTTCTGCAGCAATACGTTCTTGCTCTACACGCTCAGCTTCTGCTTTTTCAGTAGCAATACGTTCTTGCTCTACACGCTCAGCCTCTGCCTTTTCTGCAGCAATACGCTCTTGCTCTAAACGCTCAGCCTCTGCTTTTTCTGCAGCAATACGTTGTTGTTCTTCACGCTCAGCCTCTGCCTGCTCTGCAGCAATACGTTCTTGTTCTACACGCTCAGCTTCTGCTTTTTCAGCAGCAATGCGCTGTTGCTCTAAACGCTCAGCCTCTGCCTTTTCTGCTGCAATGCGCTCTTGCTCTACACGTTCAGCTTCCGCCTTTTCTGCTGCAATGCGCTCTTGCTCTAAACGTTCTGCCTCAGCTTCTGCTGCAACGCGTTCTTGCTCTACACGTTCAGCTTCTGCCTGCTCTGCTGCAATGCGTTCTTGCTCTAAACGCTCAGCTTCCGCTTTTTCAGCAGCAAGTCGTTCTTGCTCTACACGATTAGCCTCTGCCTTTTCTGTGGCAATACGCTGTTGTTCTAATTCTGCATCATGTTGCGCTTGCTCTGCGGCTTTGCGTTCAAGTTCCAAACGCATTGCTTCTTCTTGCTGTGCTAAACGCTCAGCTTGCTCACGGCGAACTTGCTCAGCCTTCTCTGCTTCGAGCAACTCTTCATGTGCTTTCTCAGCAGCAATACGCTCCTGCTCTACACGTTCAGCCTCTACTTGCTCTGCAGCAAGTCGCTCTTGTTCTGCACGTTCTGCCTCGGCTTTCTCTGCAGCAATACGTTCTTGCTCTGCTAACTGCTTTTGGTTATCAGCGTCTGCTGCCTGCTCTGTTTGTTGTTTATTTTCTGATTTGCCAAAACCTAGCCAAGACAGGAATTTACTTTTTTTTGCCATAGTTGCTAATAACCACTTATAAAAATCTGATAAACTAATGCAAATAGTTTTATCTGAACCCGCTTTTAAAGCCATTCATAAAACTATTGTCCAAGATGCTTATGGTAACACTTTTAGCGCAGTTGAAAAATGACGCACTACCATATGATGACAATATTATCTGAGCCGCGTTCTAGATACCATTTATTAGTGAGTTAAATGAGAAAAAAATCACCACAAAAACAATCAAATAATAAATCTAGCGATGGCTTTATTAGGATCATTAGCGGGCAATTTCGTGGTCGTAAATTACCTGTGAAAGATGTTGATGGCTTAAGGCCAACGACAGATCGAATTAAAGAAACGCTCTTCAATTGGTTAATGCAAGATACTCGAGATGCTAAAGTGCTCGATTGCTTTGCAGGCTCCGGTGGGCTGGGTTTTGAAGCCCTCTCTAGATTTGCTCACAGCGCCACCTTTTTAGAAATGGACAGTTCAGCAGCCGCGCAATTAAACACTAACGCGCAAACGCTTAATTTGAATAACGCAGACATTCATTGCGCCGATACTTTGCGTTATTTAGGTCAAAACACCAATGAACAACAATTTGATTTAGTTTTTGTCGATCCGCCTTTTCGCCAAGGTTTAGCTAAGCCATGCTGTGATTTACTAATAAAAAATAATTGGTTAAGTGAAAATGCACTTGTTTATATTGAAATTGAAAGCGAATTGAACAATCTTTCAATACCGAATAATTGGCTGTTATTAAAAGAAAAAATTGCCGGCCAAGTACAATGTCAATTATATCAAGTACAATAAAATTAGTAACATAGAATTTATTTTAGTTTGCAGTTAGAACTAGATAATATTTATCCTTTACATGTGGTGTGGCTTCGGATTACAATACCGCACCATTTTTGAACCACTTGATCATTGTTTGATCAACTTGAGCAACGCTCATTATTTAGGTAGGTGAATTTTTAATGCCAGTAATTAAAGTAAGAGAGAACGAACCGTTTGACGTAGCACTTCGTCGCTTCAAGCGTTCATGTGAAAAAGCAGGTATCCTTTCAGAAGTTCGTCGTCGCGAGCACTATGAAAAGCCAACAGCTGAGCGTAAGCGTAAAAAAGCTGCAGCGGTTAAGCGTCACATGAAGAAGCTTTCTCGCGATAACGCACGTCGCGTTAAATTATACTAATAGTATTAGGTCTTGTATAAATGAGCCTTTTAATAACGCTAAAAGATGCGCAAAAAGATGCGATGCGAGCGAAAGACAAAACACGTCTTAACCCAATTCGTATGGTGCTTGCTGCAATCAAGCAGCGTGAGATTGACGAGCAAATAACACTAGATGATGACGGTATTACCGCAGTTTTAGTGAAGCTTGTTAAACAACGCCGCGATTCATACACTCAGTACAAAGATGCTGGGCGTGATGATTTAGCTGAAGTTGAAGCCAGTGAAATTACAGCACTTGAAGAGTTTTTACCTCAACAATTGAGTGAAGACGAAATCATTGCTCTCATTGATGCGGCTATTGCTGATACTAACGCAGCAGGTATGCAAGACATGGGTAAAGTAATGGGTATAATCAAAAGCAAAGCTGAAGGTCGCGCCGATTTAGGTAAGATTTCTGGCTTAATTAAGCAACGATTAACTGCCTAATACGCCCACATACATAAAGTATGATTGAAGCAAACCGAGCCAAGTGCTCGGTTTCTTCGTTTTTAGCTTTAACAAAAATAGCATTTGTGTTCAAATCTAATTTTGCAGAACTAAAGCTAGTTCGTTCACCTTTTTCTATTTATTTCAGGACTACACTTTACTAATGGCCGGAAAGATCCCACGAAATTTTATTGACGATTTACTCGCCAGAACAGATATTGTCGAGCTCATTGACTCTAAAGTTGGTCTTAAAAAAGCCGGTAAAGATTACCAAGCGTGCTGCCCTTTTCATAACGAAAAGTCTCCTTCGTTTACTGTTTCACAAGATAAACAGTTTTACCATTGCTTTGGTTGTGGCGCTAACGGCAACGCAATCTCCTTTGTTATGGAATACGACAAACTTGAGTTTGTTGATGCAATTGAAGAACTTGCCAGCTTATTAAACCTCGATGTGCCACGCGAACAAGGTAACACCAGCTCAGGCCCACAAAGAACCGCAGAGCAAAAACGTTCTGATTACGACTTAATGCTACACGCCGCACGTTTTTATCAACATCAATTAAAACATCATGCAAACTCTGCTGATGTCATTGAATATGTTAAAGGCCGTGGCTTAAGTGGCGAAACCGTTAAAAAGTTTATGATTGGTTATGCACCGAGTGAGTGGGAAGGCTTATGCCAACAGCTCGGTCGTAACAAAGAACAAAAAGAGCAACTAGTAGAATTAAAGCTCGCTTCGGAGAAAACGCCTGGCAGGCAGTTTGATTTTTTTCGTGACCGCCTAATGTTTCCTATCCGCGATAAACGAGGTCGTGTTATCGCGTTTGGTGGTCGGGTTATGCAAGCTGATCAAGGCCCAAAATACTTAAACTCACCAGAGACCCGTATTTTCCATAAAGGCTTTGAACTGTATGGACTTTACGAGGCAAAGCAAGCACATAAAAAGCTTGAGCATGTCCTTATTGTGGAAGGCTATATGGACGTGGTCGCCCTCAGTGAACAGGATATAGAATACGCAGTAGCGGCTCTTGGCACTGCAACAACAGCAGAGCACATGCATACTTTGTTCAGAACAACCGACAAAGTAATTTGTTGTTACGATGGTGACCGTGCAGGTCGCGATGCTGCTTGGCGCGCGCTTGAAAATGCGTTGCCTTACTTAAGTGATGGTAAAGCACTGCAATTTGTATTTTTACCTGATGGCGAAGACCCTGATTCACTAGTACAGCAAGAGGGTAAAGAAGCCTTTGAGCAACGCTTAGCAAAAGCGGATGACTTTACTCAAGTGTTGTTTAACAAATTAAGCCAAGAAATTGACTTAACTAGTGATGCAGGCAAAGCAAAATTACTCAGCGCGGTACTCCCGTTAATAGAAAAAATACCCAGTGAGTTTTATCAAGAAAATTTACTTGAGCAACTAGGGCGATTAATTGGCCGTACAAAAGAGCAATTAAATAGCCGCTTAAAAACGCCTAAGCAACAGCATTCAATTGAGCGAAAATTTAAAATAACGCCAATGCGCCGTGCTATTGGCTTGCTAGTGCAGCATCCTAGTTTGGCAAATGCAGTGCCTTATTTACCTGATCTTGCCCAAATGAATATTGCAGGTATTGCACTGTTAATAAAATTACAGCATTACGCGTTAGAAAAAGGCAGAATCACTACCGCTCAATTACTTGAGGCGTTTAGAGAAAGCCCTGAGTATGAAGCACTGATCAAATTAGCCACTTGGCGTCATGAGATAAATGACGACCGCTTAGAAGATGAATTTAAAAATACTTTTAAATTTATTGAAGATCAGTGTTTAAATTATCGACTCGAGACCCTATTAATAAAAGACAAGACACAAGGCTTAAATAGCGATGAGCGACTCGAGTGTCATTTATTAACTCAAGCGCTAAAAGGAACTAACAGCTAGTCAAAATTGATAAATGCTGTTATACTGTGCTATTCACTGCGTCAAATAATACTTAGTTTGGCTTATTTATTATAAGCAAGCTGGCGCCTGTTGTATCAACTTATCAGAGTGGAAGAAACAATCTCTATGGATCCAACTCCTCAGTCACAATTAAAACTTCTGATTCAAAAAGGTAAAGAGCAAGGTTATTTAACTTTTGCAGAAGTTAATGATCACCTTCCACAAGATATTATCGATTCAGATCAAGTAGAAGATATCATTAGCATGATCAATGATATGGGTATCAAGGTTAGCGAAAACGCGCCTGATGCCGATGAATTGATGATGCAAGAAACCACGACAGATGAAGACGCAGCAGAAGCCGCAGCCGCTGCGCTTGCTACTGTAGATAAAGAAATCGGCCGTACTACGGACCCGGTTCGTATGTACATGCGTGAAATGGGCACAGTTGAACTACTGACCCGTGAAGGCGAAATTGTCATCGCTAAGCGTATTGAAGAAGGCATCAACCAAGTACAGATCTCGGTTGCTGAGTACCCTGAAGCAATTACTTATCTTCTTGAACAATGGGATAAATTTGAAGCTGAAGAAATGCGCTTAAGCGACATTATCTCAGGTTTCTTCGATCCTAATGAAGATGAAACGCAAATTTCTGCAACGCACATCGGTTCTGAATTAAGCGAAAAAGAGCTTGATGAAGAAGATAAAGATGATTCAGAAAGTGATGATGACGAAGATGAAGAAGAAGTAGATACTGGCCCAGATCCTGAAGAAGCCCGTGTTCACTTTGAAAATCTTCGCGATCTTTATAATAAAGCACGCGACACTTTTGATAAAAAAGGTCGCTCTCATCCTGATTCAAAAGCCGCTATTCTTGAAATCGGTGAGCTATTCAGAACATTTAAACTAGTACCAAAACAGTTTGATCGCATGGTTAACAACATGCGTGAAATGATGGACAGAGTTCGTATTCAAGAACGTCTTATCATGAAACAAGCGGTACAATTTGCAAAATTACCAAAGAAAACCTTTGTTAAGCATTTTGCAAATAACGAAACAGATTCATCGTGGCTTGATTTAGAAATTTCAGCTAACGAAAAACATTCAGCTAAACTTGAAGAAGTTAAGCCTGAAATCATACGTTGTATTAATAAGCTAAGTGCAATCGAAGAAAGCACTGGTTTAAGCATTGAGCGCATTAAAGACATCAACCGTCGTATGAGTATTGGTGAAGCTAAGGCTCGCCGTGCGAAAAAAGAAATGGTTGAAGCAAACTTACGTCTAGTAATCTCAATTGCGAAAAAGTACACCAACCGTGGTTTACAATTCTTGGACTTAATCCAAGAAGGTAACATTGGTTTGATGAAAGCCGTTGATAAGTTTGAATATCGCCGTGGTTATAAGTTCTCAACTTATGCAACGTGGTGGATACGTCAAGCTATCACTCGCTCGATTGCTGACCAAGCACGTACTATCCGTATTCCGGTACATATGATTGAAACGATCAATAAATTGAATCGTATTTCACGTCAAATGTTGCAAGAAATGGGTCGTGAGCCAAACCCAGAAGAGTTAGCTGAGCGCATGTTAATGCCTGAGGATAAAATCCGTAAGGTACTTAAAATCGCGAAAGAGCCGATTTCAATGGAAACACCTATCGGCGATGATGAAGATTCGCACTTAGGTGACTTCATCGAAGATACTACTATTGATTCGCCAATTGATTCGGCAACAATGGAATCTCTTCGTGGTGCTACTAACGATGTACTTGCAGGCTTAACAGCCCGTGAAGCTAAAGTATTACGTATGCGTTTTGGTATTGATATGAATACCGACCATACTCTAGAAGAAGTAGGTAAGCAGTTTGACGTAACACGTGAACGTATTCGTCAAATCGAAGCGAAGGCACTGCGTAAACTACGACACCCTTCTCGCTCTGATTTACTTAAGAGCTTCTTAGACGCTAAATAATTAGCTGCTAACAAACATAATCAAAAGGCCGCTGTAGCGGCCTTTTTTCTATTTCAAGGAAATAATCATGGCTTGGATCCAAATCCGTATTAATGCTAATGCCGCAACTGCTGATGCTGTCAGTGACTTATTAATGGAAGCTGGAAGCGCGTCTGTTACCTTCATTGATGCTAAAGACACACCTATCTATGAGCCTAAAATTGGCACAGTCGAGTTTTGGGCTGATACTACTGTTATTGGCCTATTCGAGGCTAATCATGATATGAACGCGGTTATTGAGCTATTAAAGCGCCATGACGAGATAAGAGACTCGTTAGTTTATAAAGTTGAGCAACTAGAAGATAAAGACTGGGAACGCGAATGGATGGATAACTTCCACCCGATTCAATTTGGCGAAAAGCTCTGGATTTGCCCAAGCTGGCGCGATATTCCAGACCCTGATGCCGTAAATGTATTACTCGACCCAGGCCTTGCATTTGGTACCGGCACACACGCCACCACGGCACTGTGTTTAAAATGGCTTGAAAGCCAAGACTTAACGGGTAAGACCGTGGTCGACTTTGGCTGTGGCTCAGGTATTTTAGGCATTGCTGCTATCAAGTTAGGTGCTGAGCGTATGATCGGCATAGATATCGACCCACAGGCCCTTGAAGCGAGCCTTGATAATGCACAGCGTAACGGTGTAGCAGATAAACTTGAGGTATACCTGCCAGAAAATCAGCCTGAATTTACAGCTGATATAGTGGTAGCAAAC
This sequence comes from Pseudoalteromonas atlantica, assembly GCF_043641955.1. Classification (GTDB taxonomy): domain Bacteria; phylum Pseudomonadota; class Gammaproteobacteria; order Enterobacterales; family Alteromonadaceae; genus Pseudoalteromonas; species Pseudoalteromonas atlantica_A. The sequence continues at coordinate 75,206 of NZ_JBHZRV010000005.1, read as the reverse complement.
ATTTTAGCCGCCCCACTACGTGAATTACATGGCGTGATTTTAGGCTTGTTAAAACCTGGCGGTAAAATTGCTATGTCAGGCATTTTAGAAGAGCAGGCACAGTCAGTTGCAGATATTTATGCGCCGTTTATTACCCTAGATGAGATTGCAGTTGAGGGTGAGTGGACCCGTGTTAGCGGCCAAAAGAACATTAATTAAGTGCGCCACCCTTAATTAATTATTAACCCTTAATACGTTTGTAAAGCCTGTAATTAACAGGCTTTACCTATTATTTACACACCTATTTACATAACTAAATAAACCCTATATTTTTATTCTGTTTAAATAACAAACAAATAAACCCACTCTTCAAACTGTTATCAAAAGTCAATACGAAAAAGTCAAAAAAAAGTCACTTTTGTTCAATTTATAGCCTTTGTTTTTTAGCGAAAACACCGTAAACTTAGCGCCCCTTGAAAAGAGGCCTTTGAATATAGTGCGTATCGGTTCATACCAACTTGAGAATAATGTGATTGTCGCGCCAATGGCGGGCATAACTGACAGACCATTTAGACAGCTTTGCCGACGCTTAGGTGCGGGGCTTGCCGTGTCTGAAATGCTGTCGTCAAATCCAAAGGTATGGAAAACCGAAAAATCGATGAACCGTATGGATCACAGCGGTGAATCAGGAATACGCGCAGTGCAAATAGCAGGAGCTGATCCTGAGCTTATGGCTCAGGCTGCACAATTCAATGTCAGCAATGGTGCACAAATCATAGATATAAATATGGGGTGCCCAGCTAAGAAAGTGAACAAGAAACTCGCAGGCTCAGCCTTATTACAGTTTCCTGATTTAGTGGAAGAGATCGTCGACGCAGTGGTTAACGCGGTTGATGTACCTGTAACATTAAAAATCCGTACTGGGTGGGATCAGGATAACCGTAACGGTGTTGAGATTGCGAGAATAGCTGAACGCTATGGCATTGCTTCATTAGCCGTACATGGACGCACGCGTGCATGTATGTATAAAGGTGAAGCAGAATACGCCACAATCAGGGATATAAAGCGTTCAGTGTCGATACCTGTGGTTGCTAATGGTGATATTACATCACCAGAAAAAGCAAAGCAGGTTTTGGACTATACGGGTGCAGATGCCATTATGATTGGTCGAGCCGCCCAAGGTCGCCCTTGGATATTTAGGGAGATAGACCACTTTTTGCGAACCGGAGAACATTTACCTACACCTGAGATTTCAGAAGTGCGAGGTATTTTGATGGAACACTTAGTGAACCTTCATGCGTTTTACGGGGAACCAATGGGAGCGCGCATAGCTCGAAAACATGTATCTTGGTATTTGCAAACCCATGACAGTGACGGTCAGTTTAGGCGAGTATTTAATGCTCTCGATAATTCACAGGCACAAATCGAGACATTAGAGCAATACTTTAAAACACTAGCAGCTAACTAAGAAAGAAAGAGATATATACAATGTTCGAACAAAACGTGACTTCTCCATTTATTACTAACCCTCATGTTCAGTCACACGAGAAACCGCAGCCATTACGCGATGCAGTGAAAAAAGCTGTTCATCATTATTTAAAACAGCTTAACGGTCAAGATGTGCAAGACGTTTACGACCTTGTTCTTTCTGAGCTAGAAGCACCATTACTTGAAGAAGTAATGACTTACACACGTGGCAACCAAACACGTGCGGCAATCTTACTAGGTATCAACCGTGGTACTTTACGTAAGAAACTTAAAAAATACGGCATGAACTAATACTGCGCAGTGATAACTCTCACTGCTCATGTTTAAAAAAGCACCTTCGGGTGCTTTTTTTATGGCTATAGTTTATTACTAAATTGCAAAAAGCTCATGGCTAATGACTCGTTATAAGTCGTTTTTTCAGTCGGAATCAGTTAAAATAGCGCCTTTCTAAGCTAGCTCAAACACTGAGGTAATCAAACTACAATGGATACACATCGTCCAATTCGTCGCGCACTACTAAGTGTGTCAGATAAAACCGGTATCGTTGAATTTGCTCGTTCACTTGAATCACAAGGTGTCGAACTTTTATCAACTGGCGGTACTTGTAAATTACTTGCTGATAACGGCATTAAAGTCACTGAAGTATCTGACCACACAGGTCACCCTGAGATCATGGATGGTCGCGTAAAAACTCTTCATCCAAAAATTCATGGCGGCATCTTAGCGCGTCGTGGACAAGATGAAGAAGTAATGGCTGAGAATAACATCTCTGCTATCGATATTGTTGTAGTTAACTTATACCCCTTTGCGAATACAGTCGCTCAAGAGAACTGCAGCCTTGAAGATGCTATTGAAAACATCGATATCGGTGGTCCAACTATGGTGCGTGCTGCGGCTAAAAACCACAAAGACGTGACTATCGTAGTAAATGCAAAAGATTACGACCGCGTAATTAGCGAAATGCAAAGCAATGATGGCTCAACTTCGTACAAAACCCGTTTTGATCTAGCCATTGCAGCTTACGAGCACACAGCTCAGTACGATGGTATGATTGCTAACTACTTCGGTAAAATGGTTGCTGATTACACTGATGAAGCGGCTGAGGAAACTAAATTCCCACGTACAATCAATATGCAGTTCACTAAAAAGCAAGATATGCGCTACGGTGAGAACTCACACCAAGACGCGGCCTTTTATGTTGAGAACGACGTACAAGAAGCTTCTGTTGCAACTGCCGTACAGCTTCAAGGTAAAGCCTTATCGTTTAACAACATTGCTGACACTGACGCAGCTCTTGAATGTGTTAAAGAGTTTGACGTACCAGCATGTGTTATCGTAAAACATGCAAACCCATGTGGCGTGTCGATTGGTGAAAACATTCTTGAAGCCTATGACCGTGCATTTAAAACTGACCCTACATCTGCATTTGGTGGCATCATTGCCTTTAACCAAGAGCTTGATGCCCAAACCGCAGAAGCAATTGTTGCACGCCAATTTGTTGAAGTGATCATTGCACCTAAAGTATCTGAAGCAGCAGCACAGATCGTATCTGCAAAGCAAAATGTGCGTTTATTAGAATGTGGTGAGTTTTCTGCTAAAGGCACAAGCCATGACATCAAACGTGTTAACGGCGGTGTATTAATTCAAGACCGTGATTTAGGTATGGTAACGCAAGGCGACTTAAAAGTTGTGTCTAAACGCCAGCCTACTGAGCAAGAGCTTAAAGATTTATTATTCTGCTGGAAAGTAGCTAAGTTTGTTAAATCAAACGCTATTGTTTATGCCCGTGACGGTATGACAATCGGTGTAGGCGCAGGCCAAATGAGCCGCGTTTATTCAGCTAAAATTGCCGGTATTAAAGCCGCTGATGAAAACCTTGAAGTTAAAGGTTCAGTTATGGCTTCTGATGCATTCTTCCCATTCCGTGATGGTATTGATGCAGCTGCAGAAGCTGGCATTACTGCTGTGATCCAACCAGGTGGTTCAATGCGCGATGAAGAAGTTATCGCAGCAGCTGACGAAGCTGGAATGGCAATGGTGTTTACTGGTATGCGTCACTTCCGCCACTAATCACGCAAAGAGCTAACTGTATCAGTTAGCTCTTTTTGTTTGCACTAAATTCACGTATTCTGCTTATTCTATAACCTCTTGTAAAATTATAATGTGAAGGAACAGACGATGAAATTTGCACTAAAATCTCTATTGGTTGCTACGTTAGCAGTCAGCTCAACAATGGCTCTTGCACACAACCACAGCGCCGACTCGACACTGCAAAAAGCTGTCGAATCTGCTGAGCGCAATAATGAGCGAGACCAGTATCGTAATCCTGTACAAACATTGGATTTTTTTGGTTTTAAACCAACTATGACCGTGGTTGAAATTGCCCCTGGTGGCGGTTGGTACAGTGATATTTTAGCGCCTGCATTAAAAGGGCAAGGTACTTACTATGCTGCTCACTTTCCTGCAGATTCATCGGTTGGTTACTACCAACGCTCACTGGCGAGTTTTAAAAAGAAAATCGCTGAAGATAAACGATATAGCCAAGTTAAGGTTACAGAGTTTGCTCCACTAACACATTTAGAAATAGCTCCTGCAAACAGCGCAGATATGGTATTGACCTTCCGCAACGTGCACAACTGGTATATGAGCAAAGAAAAAGACGCAGCATTAAGTGCCTTTAAGTCTTTTTTCTCAGCATTAAAACCAGGCGGAACGCTAGGTGTGGTAGAGCATCGCTTACCTGAAAGTAGCGCTGATGAAATGCAAAAGTCGTCAGGTTATATGAAGCAAAGTGTTGTTATTGCACTTGCTAAACAAGCAGGCTTTGAACTTGAAGCAAGCAGTGAAATCAATGCAAACCCTCTTGATACAGCTGATCACCCTAAAGGGGTATGGACCCTTCCACCACGCTTAGCGCTTGATGAAAAAGACGCAGCTAAATATAAAGCGATTGGTGAAAGTGACCGTATGACGCTGAAATTTAAAAAACCGCTTTAATAGATAGGAAATTTCGCCATGAATGTATTAGTCATTGGCAGCGGCGGCCGCGAACACGCACTTGCGTTTAAGGCCGCTCAAAACACCAAAGTAACCACTGTATTCGTTGCCCCAGGTAATGCAGGTACAGCCCATGAACCAAAGCTTGAAAACGTTGCTATTAACGTTGAAGACCTAGAAGGCCTACTGAACTTTGCAAAGCAAAACAATGTTGGACTTACAATCGTGGGCCCTGAAGTACCGTTGGTATTAGGTGTGGTAGATAAGTTCCGTGAGCACGGCTTAGCAATATTTGGCCCAACCGCAGGCGCTGCACAGCTGGAAGGCTCTAAATCGTTTACTAAAGACTTTTTAGCGCGCCATAATATTCCAACTGCGGATTACCAAACGTTCGAGCAAATCGACCCTGCCCTTGCCTATTTAAAAGAAAAAGGTGCACCGATTGTCATCAAAGCTGACGGTTTAGCTGCAGGTAAAGGCGTTATTGTTGCGATGACTGAAGCTGAAGCTGAAGATGCTATCCGCGATATGCTTGCAGGAAATGCTTTTGGTGAAGCCGGTAGTCGTGTTGTTATCGAAGAGTTTTTAGAAGGTGAAGAAGCATCTTTCATCGTCATGGTTGATGGCGAAAACGTTCTACCATTTGCCACTAGCCAAGACCATAAACGTGCTTACAATGGCGATAAAGGTCCAAATACCGGTGGTATGGGTGCATACTCACCTGCGCCGGTTGTTACTGACGAAATTCACCAGCGCATCATGAACGAAGTTATTAACCCAACGGTTGAAGGTATGGCTAGTGAAGGCCACCCTTATACTGGTTTCTTATACGCAGGTTTGATGATAGATAGCGACGGGACGCCTAAAGTTATCGAATATAACTGTCGTTTTGGCGACCCTGAAACGCAACCTATGATGCTACGCTTACAATCAGATTTAGTCGAATTGATTGAAGCAGCTAATCGTGTTGAACTTGATAAAACCACTATTGAGTTTGATTCACGCGCAGCAGTTGGTGTGGTATTAGCTGCTAAAGGCTACCCTGATAGCTACCCGAAAGGTGATGCAATCAATGGTCTTAAAGTAAACTATGCCGAGGGTGAAAAAGTTTTTCATGCAGGCACTAAACAAGACGGCGATAACGTAGTCACTGCTGGCGGGCGCGTATTATGTGCCACGGCACTGGGTAATACAGTAACTGAAGCACAGCAACGTGCCTACAAGCTGGTTGATGAGATTAGCTGGGAAGGCATGGAGTATCGTACTGATATTGCTTACCGTGCAATTGCACGCGAGCAATAAGCCATACTTTATTGTTATAAAATTTAATATAAAGCGCAGTTCACTGCGCTTTTTCTTTTTAGAAAGATGCTACACTTATCGGAGGATCCGCAAAAGACGACAAACATTGAAAAACAATTACTTTCGTTATCACTTTATTGCCGTTTTAATTTTAATATTATTATTTTATGTCATCGCAAATTTTGCGAGCAATCTCGCGAATCCCACTAAATATACAATAGATAAAACAACCCCCATCTATTTAAAGCATAGTTACTTAATAGACGATACGAAAAAACTGCCAGATGAGATTGTATTAAACAGCCTCCATACTTTTATAGCTAAGCCATTTGAGACAATAAACTGGAACTTCACCCCCCGCAATTATTGGCTAAAAATAAAGCTCGATAACCGCAGTCATAAAGACGAAAACGTTGTCGCTCATTTCGATAACCCGATGATAGATCACTTAACGGTATATCACTTAGATGAGAACAATGAGGTAGCTACACAAGCCCAGCTAGGTGATTTAAAAGAGGGGTTAACTCTTTTCCAATATAGCGTGCCCCATATTTATTTGGACATTCCTTCAAATACTCAACATACATTATTAGTAAAAATAGACACAACAGGTATCAGTAAAACTCCCATTAATTTATATTCAGAGGAAGATTTTCAAAGTTTAAATCGCTCACAAGCGACGATTTGGGGTATCTTTGTTGGCGTACTCATTATGGCTGCGCTCTACAACCTAGTGCTCTTTTTTGGTATTAGAGACCGTGTATACCTGATATACATTGGCTATATTATCAGCGCGATAGTTTTAATGGGTGGAGTGCTTGGATTTGGCTTTTACCTCTGGCCAGTTAGCTGGCAACTGTTTTTTCAAAAATATATTATCGTAAGTAATTACGCCATCTCTATTTTCACGCTCGCATTTTGCACCATGTTCTTACGTTATCACAAAGAACGTTGCTGGCGCTTTAAAGCCAGTGTCGCGTTAATGGTCATTATGTTTATTTTGGCTTTAGCCTCTTTTTTTATTGTTGAAAATATCGCTGCGAGAATCTTTTTTTCCACTATGGTGCTGTTATACATTATCTGCATCATTATGATTTACAACAAGCTACGTAGTGGTTTTAGGTGGGCTAAGTTTTATGTTATTTCATGGATACCACTTATCATTGGCGCTGCAATTCAGCCTTTAGAATTAACTGATGTATTGCCATACAGTTTTGCTATTCGTCATGCCTTTTTAGTTGCTATTTTATGTGAAGTAATTTTAATGGCTATGGCACTGGCTGATCGTGTACGCTACCAGCGTGAGCGTGCGCTTTACCACGCAACCCATACACAGCAAACAAAATTGCTTAATAGTGCAATGTTAAAGCAAGCTTATATGAGCCTTGAACAAGCACAACGCAAAAAAACTTTGTGTTTAATTAAAATTCGCTATTTTCACTCATTACATACTTTATTAACACCAACACAAAGTAATAATCTAATCATCAAAGTCGCGCAGTCTTTAGAATTACAGCTCACTGGTGAGCGCCAATTTACTCACTTAGATTCAACGTTAGATAGTCATTCCAAATTAGCTGACTTAGGAACAGGTATTTTTGCCTGCATTTCAACAAAAACACAAAGTGCAGAAGAGTTGTCATTATGCCTAGCTAAAATTATTAAAGGGTTACCTAAACAATATGAAATACAAGGATTAAATTTGCAGCTAAAGTATGCTGCCGCGATTAGCTTTTCACTAGATAGTGATAACTTTGAGGCTTGCTTGCAACGTGGTTACGTCACTCTAAAGCAAGCTAAAAGTAGTCTCACAAGTATTAGTGATTCACAGCAAAAGACTAATCAATTTATGGATATAGAGCTTGCCGCAAAATTGCAAGCAGCCATTAAAAATGACAGCCTCGCTTTACATCACCAAGCACAATTAGATCTTAGCACTAAACATATTGTTGGCAGCGAAGTTTTACTACGCTGGCCAACACCTGAGTATCGTTATTTAAATATTGAAGAGCTCATACAGCTTGCAGAAAGAACAGGGCTTATCAATGAGCTGACTTTATGGGTATTAGAAAAAAGTTGCCGCGATTTACAGGTTCTTAATAAACAAGGTTTCACTGAGCATACAGTGAGTATTAACTTAAGTGCTAAAAACTTGAGCATCAACAAGTTAGCGGAAAAAGTTGAAAATATATTACTTAAATACAACATACCAGCAAGGCAAATTAAGTTTGAACTTACTGAATCTGCATTAGTGAAAAACCAAGAAAAAATGCAGCACCTAATATCGCAATTTCATGATCAAGGTATCCACGTTATTCTTGATGATTTTGGCACAGGCTATGCGTCGTTAACCTACCTTCTACACTATACATTTTCTAACTTAAAAATTGATCGCTCCTTTGTCAGTAATTTAGAGAGTAACGCATCCCATAAAGTAATTGTAAAAACAGCCATTGATATGGCCCATAATTTAGGGATCACTGTAACAGCTGAAGGCGTTGAGGATGAGCATACTCACAATGCGTTAAAAGCAATGGGAGCTGATTTTACTCAAGGCTATTATTATTCTAGACCGATTCCATTCGATGAGTACCTTAGTTTCTTAGCCGCCCAGCAATAAAGACGAAACTAGCTCTCTAGTCTATACATAATCGCTTATAGCTACCACATACAGCAGTATTTTTGGTACCATCCCTTTTTTAAACATCTTTAGGGGCGTAAAGATGCAAGGCACACTTAAAAAGCTAAAATCTTCTCTGACACAGCCAATTCAATATCACCTTCCTGTTGGTGATGAACTGATTGATTTGAATGCTTACATTGGTAAGCAACTTACACTCACGTTTAGTGGCACGATTTTATGCTCTAGTTGTGGTAAAAAGACCAAAAAAAGCTACTCTCAAGGCCATTGCTTTGTTTGCATGCGTAAGCTTGCCAGCTGTGATATGTGTATCATGAAACCTGAAACTTGCCACTATGATCAAGGCACCTGCCGCGAGCCACAGTGGGGCGAAGAAAACTGCATGATCCCACATTATGTTTACTTAGCTAATACATCAGGGCTTAAAGTTGGCATCACTCGCCATACACAAATACCAACACGTTGGGTTGACCAAGGTGCTACTCAAGCATTACCTATTTTTAAAGTACAAACACGCTTACAATCTGGTTTAGTTGAAGTTGCACTCGCGCAGTTTATTGCTGATAAAACCAATTGGCGCAATATGCTCAAAGGCCAGAGTGAAGTACTTGATTTAAAAGCCTCTGCCGCTGAGTTAATACCGCAAATTGCAGATAAACTTAATGAACTTGCCGAGCTATTTGGTGCAACAGCCATTGAACAACTTGACGAAGATGTAGTTGATTTATCGTTTCCAGTGACTGAATACCCAACTAAAATTAGCTCGTTTAATTTTGATAAAGAGCCTGTTGTAAGCGGTATTTTGCAAGGAATTAAAGGCCAATATCTCATTTTTGATAAGGGCGTTATTAATATCCGTAAATTTACATCTTATGAAGTAACTGTTGAGTAAATTGCGAATAAAACGCTAACCATTGCCGCTGCGCTAACGGGCGGCAATAGTGATACCCCTGGATAACATCACAGCCTAAACTAAATAAATACGTTTGTTGTGTTAGCTTCTCTACACCTTCGGCAATTACCGTTAAGTTTAAATTTTTTGCCAATGAGACAATTGCAGCCACTATTTCGCTATTGCCGTATTCATCGGGCACTTTTGCAATAAAACTGGCATCAATTTTCAACGTATCAAACGGCAGTTTGGTCAAGTAACTTAATGCCGAATACCCCGTACCAAAATCATCTAAAGCTATGTTAACTCCGAGTGCTTTTACCTTTTTTAGTTCTTTCTTAGCTTGTGTGAACGAACTAATAAAACTGCTTTCTGTAAGCTCAATCTCAAGTAAGTGTCCTGATAGCTTGTGTTTAGTAAGCATGGCTTCAATACTACTCGCCAATTTTCCCTGACTTAAATGACATGCAGAAATATTAATAGCTAATCGACCCGCTTTGATACCCAAAGCTTGCCACTGTTCAAGGTGCTTCCCTGCCTGCTCTATAACCCATAAATCAAGTTGCACAATCAACCCCAGTTCTTCCGCTAATGGAATAAAATGCGCAGGCGAGATAACACCGAGTGTAGGGTCGTGCCATCGTAATAATGCTTCAACACCCTGAAGTTCTTTGCTTTGTAGATTTAACTTAGGTTGAAAATAGAGTTCAAATTCATCATTTTCTAAAGCAAATTGAAAACGACTCATCATTGCCAGTCGTTCAAGTGAGCGTGCGTTCATAGATGATTTAAATAACTGAAAAGAATTACGGCCCTGATCTTTTGAACGGTACATCGCAATATCAGCATGCTTTAACAGTGTTTCGCTGTCTTGTCCGTCCTCAGGGTAAACAGCGGCCCCTAAAGAGGCAGTGATCCGCACATCAGTTCCCTCTAACATGAATGATGCTTCTAAATTTTTTAGGATGCTATTAGCCAGTTTGCTGACCGATTCGAAATTTTCAACATTAAACAGTACAACAAACTCATCACCACCCAAACGAGCAAGGGTGTCACCTTCATCAAGTATACGGTCTATACGCTTAGCAACTAACTGAAGTAGATGGTCGCCTGCGCCATGTCCTAGCGTGTCGTTTATTTCTTTGAATCTGTCTAAATCAATAAACATAACAGCAAGCATAGTATTATCACGGTGGGCACTGGCCAGCGCCATATTTAGCCTATCATTAAATAAGCGCCTGTTAGGTAGCCCTGTCAGTTCATCAAAATAAGCTAGTTGGACTATTTTTTCCTCCGCGCATTTACGCTCTGTAATATCACTAAAAATAGCGGCATATAATTTTTCGCTATTATGCGGCTCTTTAATTTCAATAATCGTCAGCCACTCAACATACAATTCGCCACTTTTTTTACGATTACAAATTTCCCCTTGCCACACACCATGCTCTTCAATTTGCTGCCACATTTTTTTATAAAAATTATGATTGTGTCGACCTGAGCTTAATAAGCTGGGATTCTTCCCTATAACTTCAAACTCTTTATAGCCTGTTAATTCAGTAAACGCTGGGTTTACTTGAATAATCACGCCTTCTTGTGAGGTAATCATGATGCCATCTAACGAAGAGTCGATAATTTTGTTCGCTAGAAATAGATTACGTTGTGAATGTTGTAATGCTACATCTCTTTGCTGCAGCACTTTTTCAAGCTCACAACAATACGCACTTTCAATTTCATTAATCAAATGCTCAAGTGACAGTACACCTTCAATTTCGCCTTCTTCAATAACAATTAAATGTCGCACATGGTTATGGGACATTAATCGGTATGCATCAAATAAGCTTTCAGATGGGCTAATATGATGAACAGAACGATTAACAAAATCCCAGCACAAACCATCACCACAGCTATCAAGAATTAAGTTCAGCAAATCACGCTGGGTTATAATACCGTGCTCTTGTAAATGCTCGTTAAAAACAAGAATTGCTTTATCATTACGCTGGCGCATTTTAGCAATCGCGTCAGTCACAATCATATCGCTTGGTACAATCAAAATATTTTTATTGTATTGATCATTGATTGTTCTAAATTGTAAGTAATGATCCAGCCCTTGATTGCGCACAATATCACTGATACTTAATACACCACATGGCAAGTGACTTTCATCAGTGACTAACAAATGCCGTACGCTATTTTGATGAAAAATAAGCGCTGCATCACTCAAAAGCTGCTTACTAGAGACGCTCAAAACAGGGGATGACATAACCTGTTCAATAACAATGTCTTTGACAGACTGATTAGTGAAATCAAGCTTCATACAATCAGATTCTGTCCAAACACCAATAATATCTTGCTGCCCTCTTACAAATATAGCGCTCACATTATGTGCTCGCATAAGCTTGACCGCCTCTATAAGCCTAGTCTCTTTTGCGCAAGCAATAACCTTGTTAGTATATACATCATGAACTTTTTGATAACGGCTGTTTTGGGGCATAATAGAGTTCTTGGCAGCGAAAGGGTCTAAAGTATAAATAGCCTCAGTAAAAACAACTTGATTTAGGACAATAAATGAGTCACTTCCAACCCTTAATACTGATTTATAACCAAGAAATTGACATTATAGAACAGCCTAGCGACCTCGAAAATTTACTGTATGGGATAAGTAAAAACCAGCAAGAAGAGGTGGTTTTATTAGATAAAATAACAGGCTATAAGAAACTAAATAACACTCCCTCACAAGCGTTATCATCCAGCGAATTAGCCATATTGGTTAAAGAGTATTTAGCAAAAGAAGGGCAATGTTGCTTAGCTAAAATAGACCACCTAACACCGGCTCAGGCATTTGATTTATTAGCTATCGACTAGTGCTTTAACATGCGCTACAGCGCTGCGTCCTAATGCCGATAAAGCATACCCACCTTCAAGGTAAGAGATAATCCCTTTGCAGTTATGTGCTTTACTCAATGAAGCTAACTGCTCTGTTAACCAGATATAATCATCCTCGACAAACTTTAGACTTGCCATGTCATCTTCAAGATGTGCATCAAAGCCTGCGCTAATAAAAATAAGCTCAGGATTAAAAGCTGACAATTTAGGTAACCATTGCTGATCATAAAGTGCTTTTAAATCATTGCCATCACTGGCAATTGGTAGTGGAGAATTCACTAATGTGGCATTATTTTCAATGGCAGTATTAGGATAAAAGGGATATTGAAATAAGGAGCAAAAAAGAACGTTTTCATCGTCCATAAAAATATCTTGCGTGCCGTTACCGTGATGCACATCAAAATCAACAATAGCAATACGTTTAACGCCTTTTCTTTGCGCATACCTAACCGCAATAGCTAAATTGTTATACACGCAGAACCCGCTCGATGCCGAACGTGTAGCATGATGTCCAGGTGGTCTGACAGAACAAAACGCCGCATCTAAATTATCAGCAAGTACTTCGTCTACCGCCAACAAGCCAGCTCCTACCGCTCGTTCAACTGCTTTTAAAGAATCAGGGCATAACCAAGTATCACCATCTAATGAGGCAAGTCCTTCATCAGGCAAAGTATTTTCAACATGTCTAATAAGAGACTCATCATGCACAAGTAAATAATGTTCTCTTGATGCTTTTGGCGCTTGTTTTTGCTCTACGGCAATATCCAACCCACTTGCAAGAAGGCGATCTGCAATGGCATCCAAGCGCTCAGGGCACTCTGGGTGATCCGCTATCATTTTATGTTTACGACAGTGTGGATGAGAGATAATTGCAGTGCGCATACAAAGCTCCTTATAAATTAGCTGAGGTAACTATAACAAAGCCACCCGTAGGTGGCTTTGCGACTTTGGTTTATGTGCTCTACTTATTACTTTTGGGCTTGTAGATTTAGGTTTCTAAAATCAAAGCTAAAATCAGTAACCGACGTTGAAACAGCGCGCATATCAGCGCTTTGTACACGGTTTTTAGGGCTCATCTTAAACTCTATGTAGGCATCCGCTTCAAGGAGCTTTTCATCCCACTTCACTATAAAGGTATTGCCTGTGTAATGCTCCAGTTGGCCTTTTAAACGCTTAGTATGGGTAAAATCAATACGCAGCTTACCGTTTAACTCTTCAATGACTACATCACCATACCAATCATCATTTAAAGTGCCTGTGTAGCTGATATTTGGTAGTTGTGGCTGGTAATCTGCAGGTGCTTCAGGTTTGGCATTTGCGTACGCTTTTTGCTTACCTTCAAAGTGCTTTTTAGCTAAATCTTCAACCCAGTCTTTATCTTCAAGGTCAAATGCATCCTCTAGCACTTCGTAAGTAATCGCAGAGAGTGCACTAAATGCTTGCTGATTGCTCAAGATGACAATACCTAAATTCTTCTCGGGTACCAAGGTTACCTGCGATACCATGCCTAGAATCCCACCACCGTGAGCAAGCTTTTTAACCCCATGGAAGTCTTCAATACTCCAACCTAATCCGTACCCTCTAAACTGCTGATGATAGGCTTCAAAAGCACTTTTAGAAGCCAGCGAAGTAATATGTGGATGCCACATTTGCGCTTGCTGCTTTTCACTGAACAGTTGCTCTCCATTTGGCATTTTGCCACCAGCAAGTTGAGTACGAAGCCACTGGCTCATATCACTCACACTTGATGCAATTGCTCCAGCACCACGAAAGTCTTCCAAGTAATTAACAAAAAAAGGATTTAATTTACCATCCATGGGTATGTGACCCGTCGCCCAGTTTTTATTGCTATTTGGGATACGTGAAAAGCCAGCGCGTGAGTTTTTCATTTTTAACGGCTGTAACATGTTCTTTTCAATGTAGTCGTTCCAACTCATACCAGAAACACGGGCAACGACTTCACCAGCGGTAACAAACATTAAGTTGTTATAGGCGTATTTACTGCGAAAACTACTCGCCGGTTTTAAATACTTTAAACCTGCTAAAATCTCTTCTACTGATTTATCAGTATCAGGCCAGATCATCAAATCGCCTTGACCTAAACCAAAGCCACTACGGTGACTCAATAAATCACGGATAGTCATCTCTCGGGTGACATATGAATCGTATAAACGAAACTCAGGTAGATGATCAATCACTTTGTCATCCCAGCTGATTTTGTCTTCATCAACCAGCTTGGCTAACGCCGCGGCGGTAAATGCCTTTGTATTTGATGCAATACCAAATAAGGTGTTTTTATTTACTTTTTCCCCGGTCTCTAAGTGAGTTACACCAAATCCTTTAGCAAACACCACTTTATCATTTTCAACAACAGCGACGGCCATACCTGGGACATCAAAGCGTGCCATTGAATTTTCAATAACTTGATTTAATTGTTCAGTATTTATTTGTGCTTGGGCACAAAACGACAAACCAGTTAACAGTGTCGCTGCAATGGCTATTCTCTTCAATTTCATAACATTCCTTGGCGTAATTTTTATTGTTTATGTACGGCAAACTCAATAGCTGCACGTGCTTTATCGCTATCTTGGCGGGTGGGCCGCGACTTGATATTTTCACTGTACGCATTTGGTAGTTCAGCTTCAAGCGCCCCGCGATGAACGTGCTCTATGTACCAGTCATAAGGTAGGATTGATGCATCTGTGGTGTTTGCAATATAACAATGTGCAGTTACTTTTTTGCCATCAAGTAAAATAACTTCAACATCTACACAATCGTAACGCGGCCCTTCAATCGCATCGAGAATCTCTTTTTCATCAGGCGTTATCTGATATACCACCCCATACACTTGTGCGTCTTGAGCGGTGCTTTTTCTTACACTGCATTTGCCAGAACCATCAAGGCTGACCATATCAAACGTTAACTCATACCCTATTAAACGCGCCGTCCCGACTCGTTTAACTTCAGGAAGACGTGCTAATAAACGATTTGACGACATATTTGAGCCAAACGAAAAATTATAAAGTGCCATGCTTGTTTACTCCTACAAAACCACGCGTAATGCTAATGCGATTAAAATCACACCTATACCTCGGTCGAACCAATAACCACTCTTTTGAAAAAAGCCTCGTACTACAGGCTTTGATAACACTAATGATAAAAACGAAAACCAAACCCACGTTGCGACAGCCATATACACACCATAACCTGCTTGCACCAACAACGGTGTTGTTTGACTGATCACCAAAGTAAATAACGACATAAAAAATAGTGTTGCTTTAGGATTAAGTGCATTTGTTAAAAAGCCACGCCGAAACGCAACCCAGACAGACTCCTCACTTTGGGTTTGAGGTACTTCTTCGCCCGAATTTACTGCGGGCTTCGCGCTACGAAGTGCTTGAAATCCTATATATGCTAAATAAGCGCCTGCTAAGTATTTTAACGCCATAAATACAGTCGGTGATTGAGCTAACAAAACCGCAACCCCCAATAAGCAATAACCCACATGCAGTAATATCGCTAAGCCAACACCAAAGCTAGTCCATAGCGCATTACGCCGACCATGTTGAATACTTTGTTTAAGCACAATTGCAAAATCGGGACCTGGACTTGCTACTGCAAAAAAGTGTGCCAACGCTATGAGGATAAATTCATCTAAATAATTCAAATCTTTATCCGGCCTTTTTTTCGTCTAGCGCTAGTAAAAGCGGGTTTGCAGTTTCATTTAATAGTGCTTTTATCTCTCTTTGCGCTTTCTTAAATTGGCTGCGTAGGTGTGGCTTCAGATGCTTTTTCGAGTCGTTGTGACCTTTAAAGTGACATATTAAAGCGTGCATAAACAAAGTTTGTGATTCAGTTAATGCAGCTTGCCTATTCGCGTAAGGGTTATAGCACGACCCGCAGCCACCTTTAAACTGATAAACAGTGTTACTCATCATCACACCAAATCCTAAAAAGCAGGCTAATGCATCGCTGGCTTGAGGTAAAAACTCTTTACCACCTGGCGGTAACACACCAACATGGTGAATCATGATCGTCGCAAGTGTTCCTGCAAAACTCGCCACCAAATCCTGTGGTTGATTTATTTGGTTTGGATTAAACGACACATTAACTAAGTGCGGTGGTGCAACTATGAGGCTACTGTTTGGTGAACGTAGCGTGTCAGTAAACTCAAAATGCGGAAACACTTGTGGCTGAAGCTGCGCAGGCCCAACAAGTTGAATCGGCCAAGCTTGCATACCTGCATAACCCACAACTCGCTGAAATACTTTGCTAGCCATTTCTTCAACACTGGATACAGGATCAGGAAAAAATTGATGATTCGGTAACACTAACTGTGTTTTATTGATAAAAAACTCGCTGTCAAAATGCTCAACAGCCCACACAAATGTATCAATTAACCATTGTTGCTCTTGTGCGTCTAACAACGGCTTAGGTTTAAATAAAGCTAACATAATCAACTCTTAATATTATTGTTGGGTACTTGCCCATTGCCATGCCTGAGTATTATAAAGCGGCACAGTCGATAAAGCGTGATGATGGCTCCCAGTCGATTCTTTAGTTGAATATGAGAGATATAATAACGACCGTGTTTGTGCATCATAAATTCGACGTACTTTTAAAGATTTAAACAAAATGCTTTTTGATGATTTAAAAACAACTTCACCTGACTTGCTTCGGTCAATATCAGCTAACTGCTCAGCTGTAATAGGGCCGGTTTGACGACATGCAATCGACATATCCGAAGGATCTGAAAAATCTAAGTTCGCTTCAATGTGACTAATATGGCATGTCACCCCTGTGACCAAAGGATCTTGTTGTGAAACGACTTTAATATCTTTTGTTGTAAATAGCCCCAAGCTAACAGATGCAGCATCGTCTGAGCAGCCAACTTGCATGGCCAAGAGCACAACAATTCCTATCACATTTAAAAGCTTCATAGCCTTTCCTTTTAGTTTAAAATTAACGAGATTTATCGTATTTATGTGTTATACGGTTACATTTTTGTAATTGCTATGTTTCAATAATAACTGAAATATTCATCGACAACGAGCGCCATTATGATGATAAAAGCAAACACTGTTTGATAAGTCTATCGCCGTTTTATTTGAAACCCATAAGGTTGCCACTATAGTTAATGATGAGTGATGCTTATGCATTTTAATAACGGCGCTTTTAATCAATTTCAAACTTGTGTTTTTATTTACCGCTTTTAAGGAGTTTGCAATGCCTCATATAGTGATTGAGCATTCTGAAGATTTACCTCTATTACCTCAAGTCTTAGTAGATAAAGTACACCAGACCACGTTTGAAAGTGGTTTGTTTGAGCTTTCAACAATTAAAACTCGTGCCATTGCATATCAGCACTATCAGCTAGGCGAAGGTAAAGATGGCTTTATTTATATAGCGGCCTACATAATGGCAGGTAGAACCACCGAAGAAAAACAGCGCTTAAGTGAAAGCTTACTTAATTGCTTGCGTACATATTGCATGGAATCGTATAGCTTAAGCGTTAATGTTTATGAAAACAGTAGCGAAACTTATCGCAAATGCTAATCCTACACTTGGATAAAAACAAAGCTAAGACAATTACCTAAGCATTAAAAGGTTTATTCGCTTATGGTAAGTACTCAGCTTTAATGCGCTTAATATCTATTTGAGGTGATTTATATGATGTGTAGATCAACCAATCTAGCTTGGGAACATAAGTTAAACCTGATGAGCGACTAAATGCCCGCTCAGGCAAGCGCATCACATCATGGTGTTGTTTAGTCTGCAAGTTATAAGCACTTAGTCGGTAATCACCTTGATTAACATTAAAATAAAACACCCTATCAGGTTCGTTACCTGTTCCTTGGGCGTAATGCCATGCAACGCGGTTAGATAAATTGATCGATTCAATTAACAGCTCCTCTTCACCAGTATCGTGATGTTTTATCCATAACTGTGTTGCTTTTGGATTGGCGAAAATAAGGTCTCGCTTAGCCGTTTCAATCGCATAATACGCAGGCAACGCTATTGCCTTGCCTAAGTTTTCACCCTGAATATTCAGACGATACACATACCCATTGTTAGATACCAGCACGCTTTGATTATCAGCCGACCATGCAGGCTTACCATAACTATCAAAACCACTTTGCAAAGGTTTACTATTTAATTGTTTTTGAAAGTCATAAATAAATAGCTCATTCTTGTCTTCAATATTTGCGGTATAGGCAATATAACGACCATCATAAGACCACACTGGACTATATACACTGGCTTTTAGGTGACTTAACTGCTCTCGATTAGTGCCATCTGGATTAGCAACCCATAACTCGGTGTCTCCTGACTCACTTGAAACAAACGCTATCTTATTTTGTGCCTCATTATAATCGGCATAACGCATATTAAAATGCGTTGATAAAACAGGAAAAGGCGAACTTATAACAGAATCATTAACTTGTATACGCATAAGAGCAGAATCAATATGCCATTGATGGAAATACAAATCTCCTTGAGCGCTGAATTCAGGATAGCTAAGACCCTTTACTTTCATATCAGTGACAGTCTGAGTATCAAAGTTATAAAAGTAACCTCGACGCTCATCTTGCTCAACCGCTGAAAACACCAGTTGATCTTTAAATGGATGCCAATCCACACCACGAATATCTAAAAAGCCAGTAGTTAGCACGCGTGCATTGCCGGTTGCAATATCCACTAAGAATAGATTTTCATTCCCAGTGGGGAGATTGCGTGAGACAACAAGCTGTTTTGCATCGGGGGAGAAAATCACTGACTCGTCAATGAAGTGACACTCACCCGAACACGGAATCTTTTTTATATGTTTTTTATCTGAGGTTAAATCAAGAATATTAAGCTCTGTTTTAACACGTCCTTTGCTTGCATGCTCACTAATAAAAACTAGCTCAGTTCCCGAAAAATTTACATCAAGATCGGTAGCACTGCTCGCAGGGCAAGATGCCAACACCGAAATCTCGCCTGTTACGATAATATGCTCTACAACCTCACACGTGCTTGCTGCGATGCGTCGATAATAATAAAGACGCTGTAAATCAGGGCTAAAAACGGTTCTACCCTCTACATAATCCGTATTAGTAAGCGATTTCACCGCCTGCTCTGGCGAAAATAAATCGCGTAAATATAAATTTGTTGGCTTACCTGGCCGACGCCAAGAGTACGCCATAAAATGCTCATCACTCGAAACGGCAGGATAAAGCTCTCGACCAGGGCTTGTCGTAACCGTTTCAATATAGTCATTAAGTAAAAAAGTGGACGACACGAGAGGCTGCTCTTTGTGCGAAAACAGCCAATGCTGACTTGCCCAAAAAGTCACTACTGTAACTAAAACAAGTATAGCTATAACCAACCTAGAGGATGAAAGCAGGGGCGCTTTATTTTGTTTTGATTGTGTATCTTCAATTAGGGTGGGCGCTACTGTTAACCGGTAACCTGTTTTTCGCAGTGTTTCTATGTAGGTATTGTTTGGATCAAGCTCTTTAAAAGATTTTCGTAGATGCCAAATTGCATTGGTTAATGCTTTTTCACCAACAAAGTAGTTGCCATCCCATACTTCTTCAATCAACTCTTCACGGGTTATCGCATGTGGATAACGCGATGCTAAAGCAGACAGTAATTCGATAAATTTAGGCTGTAAAACTATTTCAACATCTGAACATGCCAGCTTATTTTCAAGCACAGAGACATGACACTGATCTAATAAAAACGGTTTTTTAGTATCCATAAATGAAAGCAAGCACCTAATTTAGAAGTCTAGAAGGGTAACCTTTAATTGAAATAAAATGCAAAAATTTAGGATTAAAGTAAATAACCTCTAAACAAAATTTAAGCAACAATAAATACAATACATTGTTTTTAAAGGAATAGATATTAAATAGATGTAAAATAGGGATATAAACGAGACACCTCTCATTGTGCTTTGATTCACGATTTCATAAAACATTTAACGAATAAAGCCCACCAGCTACTGTGTTAATAAAATGCTTTGAACTGCCCTTCAACAAATTAACGCAGTGGCTTTTATAAAAATCAAAAAATGTAAGGGAAATCTGTGAGCAACCTATCAACAAGAAAATGTGTTTTGGCACTTGCCATAGCAGCAAGCTTTTCAAGCCATACCATTGCAAATACCGCAGAAATTGAAAGAACATCAACAAGCAAACAAATCAATGAAGCAGCCCCTGAGGCGCCAGAAAAAATCGTTGTAACCGGTTCTCGTCTAAAAAGAGACAGTTTTTCAATTGCAACACCACTTGTCACAATGGACAGAGACGCAATTGAAGACACAGGTCTCACAAACCTAGCTGATATTTTGGTTGAAAATATGCCTGCACTAACAGAGAGCATTGGTAATACAACCAGCCAATCAAGTGTATCAGTGACGGGTTTATCAACTATCCAACTACGTGACTTAGGTGCAAACCGCACATTAACATTGATCGATGGCCGACGCGTTGTCTCAAATAGCTACAGCGGGAACTATGTTAGTTTAAACACCATCCCCAGTGGTATGGTTGAACGTGTTGAAGTGATCAGTGGTGGCGCATCAGCAACCTATGGTGCAGATGCCGTTGCAGGTGTAGTAAATATCATTACCCAATCTAAAAAAGAAGGATTCGATTTTAAGGCACGTACAGGTGAAACCACAGATGGTGGCGGTAAAGAATTCACCCTAGATTTGAATTATGGTGATTCATTTGCAGATGACAGAGGCTATGCCTACCTCAGTGTAAACTGGGATCGTGATTTTGGTATGAGCTTTTATGACCGAAAACGCGCCCAAATAGAAGATTCATATTCATACGATGATGAGCAGATGTGTAATCAGATGCGAACAGCATCTGGCCTTCAATGTATGCGTGACATCACCCAAGCTGACTGGGTAAGCAAAAGCGATGGTACTTTAGGGGGAGTATTTTTAGAGAACAGCCGCAACGACACCCAATTTTGGTATGACGGCCAAACGCTTCGTGATGACTGGAAAGGCAACGAAGAAACTTACGGTATTAATTCAAACCAATACGTTAAGCTTGATGTACCGAGTGATAACTTTTCTACAGCCATTAAAGTTGATTTTGATTTAACCGACGACATCATGTTATATGGCCAAATTCAGTACAGTGACAGCGGCTCATTTAATGATAAGTCACCTGAAGATGAATATGAAAGTGCTTACGTTCCGCGTTTTGATCCAGTAACTGGCGCACCTGCTGGTGATGTTAGACCGGGATACATCCCACTTGATAACCCCTATGTTCCGCAAGAGATTTTAGATGCGAACCCTTATAAAGATCGTATTTATTGGGATCGCCGCTTTGGTGAAGTGGGTAACATTAATACCGACAACAGCAGAAAGACCATCCGTAGTTGGGCAGGCCTTCAAGGTACTGTATTCAATAACGAGTGGGATTGGGATATCTCAGCAAGCTATGGTCGTTTTACACAGCACCAAGAGCGTAACAACGAACTAAATACAGTAAAACTAAACCAAGCACTACAAGCAGAACAACTTGCTGATGGTACCATTCAATGTAAAGACGCTGATGCCCGTGCCGCAGGCTGTGTACCAATTAATTTATTTGGTGAAGGTTCAATTACACCAGCGATGGCTGATTGGATTCGAACGACACCAATTATAGATACCGAAATAGAACAATACGGCGTGGTAGGTTATATCTCTGGTGATTTATTTGAACTGCCAGCAGGAGCTGTTTCGGCGGTATTTGGTGGTGAATACCGTAAAGATTCACAAGACTTAAAAACCAGCGACGATATGAAATCCGGTGGCATCACGTTTAACTACGTGCCGAACTTTTATGGCGAAGTTGACGTTTATGAAGCATTTGCAGAGCTCGCCGTGCCATTATTAAAGGATGCACCGCTAGCTAAAAACTTAAGTGCTGAAACCTCGCTGCGTTTAGCCAATTACAGCATGGAAAATGTAGGCACTGTTGCCAGTTATAAACTGGGTGTGTTTTGGGAGCCTATCAGTGGTTACGCATTTAGAGCTAACTATGCGCGCGCACAACGTGCTCCAACTATTACAGAGCTTATGTCACCTGAACGGGGTGATTACGATAGCTACTCTGACATTTGTGATGGCCTAACCGCCACATCAACAAAACCAGGGCACGACAGCTGCCGACAGGAGCCTGCATTTAAAGCTTTACTTGCAGAGGATGCTAACTTCGTATTTGAAGATGAAAACAACTCTTACTCTCCAGGTGCTGGTAACAAAGAATTAAAAGAAGAAACAGCTGATACCTATACGTTTGGTATAACCTTGGCGCCTGAGTTTATCGATAACTTTAGGCTCGCTGTGGATTACTATGACATAGCGATTGTTGATGCCATTTCAACCATAAGTAACGAAAACATTCTTCGCGAATGTTATGACTCGGATGTCTCTTGGGGTGATGATAATGTTTTTTGTAATGACGTAACGCGTAATGATGAAGGTAACATCACTAAAATCTTACAACGCCAATACAACTTAGATGAACTCACTGCGCGCGGCTATGATGTGGTTGCTCAATATAAATTTGATGTTGATGGCGTGGGATCATTTGCATTCAAAGCTGATTACAACCACGTAATTGAAAACTCACAGACTTATCAAAGTGATGATGGCAGCTATATCACAAGCCATTATGGGGGCTACGGTAGCAGCAAAGATAAAGCAACGCTTTCTTTAACATGGCGCAATGATGATATACGCGTGCGTTGGAGCACTAACTTCCTTGGTTCATTTAAAGCAAGTCAAAGCCTAGAAGAAGATTGGCAAGAGTATATGGCAGCGAATGACGAACGTTGTGCAGCCCAAGAAGAAAGCTGTATCGCTAATCCTGAGCCATTGAAGTACCAAAACTATGGGTCGTTTATGAAACATAATATATCAGCGTCTTATAGCATGAGCTTGCAAGAGCAAGGTGATTTACGCATCTTTGGTGGCATAAAAAATGTATTTAACGACAAAGGAGCTTTCTACCCGTATGGCCGAGGTAACTATTACTCTGGTTATGGCGGTGGTAAAGGGCGCTATGTTTACTTAGGTGCTCAATACAGCTTTTAAAAGCATAACCTATGGTTAATGCCCGTTAACCATATCCCTACTAGGTTGTTAGCAAAGGCGCGCTTCATTAGAACGTGCCTTTTTTCTATTGCCAATATTGCATTTCAACTAAGCGTGAAGTTGTTCTGGCAAACTCAAATGCCAGCTTTTGTCCTTCATAAAGTTTATCAATCGGCGCTTGAGCGCTGAGTACTAATAATGTGCCACGGTCGTAACACTCATCAACAAGCGCAATGAACCGTCGCGCTTCGTCATCTAAATAATGGTCCTTGTGTGCTTGATGTTCCCGCTGATAGCTATCCTCAATACCATGCACAATTCGTTTTGATGTCATCCCTTGCCCCATTACAGGAATGTTTACTACATATACCCGCGAGTAACTGTTCGCTAATTCAATGTAATCATAAGTGCTACGCGTACCTGAACACAGCGCCATGAAGTCGAACATAATAGCTGTTTTACTGCGCATAAAATAAGGAATAGGCCGCCCTAGAATAGTTAGGGTCTGATTTTGTGTAGTGGCATTATCTGCGTTGTACTTTTTAAATTCATCAATACTTTTTTGTAGATCATGAGGGCAAATAAAATGATTTAATTGGCGACCAAAGCGAAACCGATGATCGCACTCCCCCGCCACATCAATCACATTACAATGATGCTCCAATAGCGCAATACACGGTAAAAACCGAGCGCGTTGTAACCCATTAAAATAGAGCTGCTATGGGTGACAGTTTGATGTAGCAACCAACACGACCCCTTGAGAAAACAATGCATCGAACAACCCCGACATAATCATCGCATCGCCAATATCACTGACAAAAAACTCATCAAAACATAATACGCGGATGCTTTTAGCCCAACGTTTAGCAATAATCGTAAGCGGATTTTTACTTCCTTGCAGGCTATTCAACTGACTATGTATTTGTGCCATAAAGCGGTGAAAGTGCAGTCGCTGTTTTTTTTCAGTAGGGAGTTGCTGATAAAATAAATCCATCAGCATTGATTTTCCCCGTCCTACAGGGCCGTGTAAATAAACCCCTTTAAGCTGTGGTTTAGTTTGCCACCACGCAGACTTACAGCTCAGCGTTTCTGCAAGTTGTTGTAATGCATTAACGGCCTGTAACTGCGCCTTATCCTGTTGTAATTTACCAGCCTCTAATTGCTGATTGTAGGCGGCTAATATTTGTATCTGTGGCACTGTCATGGTGGCTTACTATCGGCTATACTCGCCGCCATTGTAGCCGACAGAAAATGGGAACCCAATGAAATTTCCTTGCCGTTTAGATAAATTTATTAGCCACCTAGCACAAATTCCTCGTAGTAAAGCAAAAGCGCAAATCAAACAAAAAAACGTAATGATCAATGATCTGATTGTTACCGCCTTTGATCACCCCGTTGCGCAAGCTGATCAGGTTATGCTTAATGGTGAGCCCCTCACTTATCTTGGTAAACGCTATTTCATGCTTAATAAGCCTGTAGGTTATGTATGTGCGAATGTTGATGAACTACACCCCACCGTTTTTGATTTATTGGATGAGCCTAATATGAATGATTTTCATGTTGCTGGGCGATTAGACATTGATACTACAGGCTTAGTACTCATCACCAACGATGGCGATTGGTCGCATAAAATTACTTCGCCCAAGCACAATAAGTTTAAAACTTACCTCGTCGAAACCCAAGAGCCACTTAGCGAAGAAGCGCTTGAACAGTTACGTCACGGGGTACAATTACATAACGAGAAAGAACTGACTCGCCCTGCCATTGCAGAGTTAATAGCCAGCTACAGTTTGCGCCTTTCAATAAGCGAAGGTAAATATCACCAAGTTAAACGTATGCTTGCTGCTGTAGATAATAAAGTTGTTGAATTACATAGAGAAAAAATTGCAAATATTGAGCTTGATAGCACACTTGAAAGTGGTGAGTACCGTCAACTAACGGCTGCTGAAATCGCGCTTTAAACTTACCTTTTTTGGAAACTTGAGCAAATATCACGTCCAAAATCTATGTTATTGTTAATTATAACTAACAACTGGCCGATAAACGTGGTAGAAAATTAAGGTCATAAAAAATAATAAGGGGCTTACCATGCTGTCGGGTTTAGCATTAAGAACGAAAATTATCCTGTTTGCAGGAGCTATGTTTATAGCACTCAATGCAATTGCGTTACTCGGCTTACAGTCACTGCGCCACGCGAGTGAAAGCGATAACATTGCGCGCATCAACCAACTCATGAAAAGTACCACAAACATTGTTGAACAATTCGAGTTACTCGCTAAAACGCAGCAGCTCTCTGAACAACAAGCCCGTGAATTTGCAACACAGATGTTACGTGAAAATAAATACCACGATTCTGAATACGTTTATGTTGTGAACGACAAGCTCGATTTTATTGCCACGCCGCATGACCCCCAACTGCATGGCACCAGCTTCAATGATTTTCAAGATGCCAACGGCAATAGCATTGGCCGTATGGTGGAGTCATTAGTTGGCAACCAAACCAATAAAATTATTACATATCACTGGGATTCAGTGCGCGATGGTGAAACAGTCGATTTAACCTCGGTAGTGCAAAAAACGCCTTACTTTGGCTGGTACGTTGGCACTGGCATTAGCGCCAAAGAAGTCAACGCACGTTATTGGGATACAGCAAGTTGGCTGCTTGGGCTGTCATTAATTATTGCTATTGCACTAACGATTGCGATTGCTCGCTTTGGTATATCTTTAAGTAACGCACTCGGTGGTGAAGTAAATCAAGTTATTGATATAGTTAAACAAGTATCAAGAGGTAATTTAGACTCTCACATTCGCAGCGATGCACCAGCCGAGAGTATTATTGCAGCAATGCGATACATGCAGCAGGGTTTGCGGGGCGTAGTCGGTGGTATTAAAGATGTCACTGACAGTCTTAAAAACCAAAGTGTTGATAATGAATCCCGCTCGATAGAACTTGATAAATTAACGCGAAGCTTGAACGAAGAAACCCATATGGTCGCTTCAGCTATTACAGAACTTACCGCTTCTGCTCAGACCGTTGTAGAGCATGCAGAACAAGCTGCACATTCCGTTCAAGAAGCCGAAAATCAAGGCCAAAGCGCCAGCCATTTAACTACTGAAGCTGCAAACACCATTGCGTTATTAGAGCAGCAAATTGACAGCGCTGGTAATAACATTCAAGTCCTTGATGATGAAGTAAATAATATTGCCAATGTGCTAAGTGTGATTCAAGGTATTGCTGAACAAACAAATCTACTCGCCTTGAACGCAGCAATTGAAGCTGCGCGTGCCGGCGAACAAGGCCGTGGTTTTGCCGTTGTTGCTGATGAAGTGCGCCAACTCGCCCAGCGCACTCAATCAAGTACAGAAGAAATCCATACCATGATTGGCAAGTTACAATCAGCCACTCAAGATGCTAAAACATCTGTGAACTTAAGCATTACTACCAGTGAGCAAACCGTTGCTAAATCGAAAGACGCCAGTGAAGAATTACAACGTGTAGCCTCTTCACTCAGTGCAATCGCGCAAATGAGTCACCAGATTGCTATTGCAGCGAAAGAACAACTCGATGCGGGTGAGGACACAGCGAAACGGATTGTGACAATTTCAGACACGGCTTCACAAACGGCAAATGTATCTCATCAAGCTCATGCAGCCACTGATTTAATTAAAGGTTTAACAAATGATTTAGAGGCGCAAACCGGCAAATTTAAATCTTAATCACCAACTTCCCTGAAAAGCCCGTACTTGTTTGCGGGCTTTTTTATTACGCCATCAATTACGACTTTATCTGCACTAAATCAAAATCAGCAAGACCAGGTACAATCATTTGTAAGCGCGATTCTGTTATATCTAACGAATTTAAACACTCACAATACTCTGATGCTTTTTCTTCTAATTGGTGTGCTTTCTTTTGTAATGATTTATCGATTTCTTTAGAAATGATGTCCATCCGCTGACCCATGTCATTGATGCGGTCTTCGATATTTCCTTCACGCGATTTAAATGCATCTCCGAGTGAAACTAAAATCGCTCCTAACGACCCATGCACTGCTGAATGAATTTTTTTACTGATCTCTTCGGTAAAGAAATCATCGATTTTAGACAACGACTGTGGTGCAATAAAAAAGAAGTCGTCACCACGCTTAAATTTATCCATCAACGCGCGCTCAACGTATTGTAGCTGGGTTTTAAGCACTTCGGGTTCTTTGTCTGACATACCTTCAACGACTTGCTCAATCGCGCTCAAACCTAGGTTCACACCATCAGTAGCAAGCTCAACAAGCTCTGGAACAGTATCTCTAATTCCTTTACTAAATTGGGCAAGAACTTGGCTTTCTTCAGCGCTTAAATCAACCCAATAGCCTCTAATAAATAACTGGTTGTTATTATTTATTTGTACCCGAGTTTGACCTTTATCCACAATTCGAATTACATCATCAGTAATTATAAGACCATGACTGAGTTCAACCTCACATTGGGCTTGGGCAAAGGCAAAGGAACTTGAAAGTGCTACAGATAACGCCAATATCGAGCGAGATAAAAACGCCATAAACACCTCAAAAAGACTAAAAATGGGAGGCCAGTAGGTTAACAAAAAACCATTTTTATGCAAGTGAAATGGTAGGCGCGATTTGACATCGCGCAGGGATGCTTCAAATGCGCGGGATAAACCCGCGCTTACGTTTAAATGGGTGAACCTGGTGGGATTGGTAAAACTTTAAAGTTTGAAGGCCATTCTCCTGATGCCAAAAATTGCTTTATTTGCTCAGATAAATACTGCTTAAATGCACTTTCACCTATACTCACACTGCCAAGTAGTGAACGCTGCTGATAGTCATCACTTAACTTAACTAAATAATAACGCAACTGAGCCTGTACCTCAGGATCTACATCATGGCTAACAGCAAGATCTGCAAACTGCTTTGCAGTTAACAACTGCACCCGCTGATTTATCTTAGCTGCCATGCCTGTTTGCTGCGCGCTTTCAAATATCTGCTGATATATTTGCGCAAGCATTTCATCAAATGTGAAAAAGTTACTATTACGGGCTTGTTGCTGAGCAAGACGGTTTAAGCGCTGACTATTTAGCATTAACGATAAACTGTGATTTGCAGCCACCTCAGGCAGTGCCATCGCATCGAGTGTTAAGCCTGTACGACCGACAATGCTTTCACGGTTTTTTGACTCACCGTATGCTTTGGGTGGTATCAGTGCCAATATATGCTCAGGTAGCATTAAATTTTCGGCTGTTAATGTACTTAACATGGCCGTGAGCGCTTGTTGTTGTAATGATTTACTCACCACTTGAGCGCCTTTTACGGCCTCATCACCGCGTACTTCGTAGTCATAATCAACACCGGCAATCAATTTAACAACTGACTCTACTTGGTAACGGTGAAATAAATACAAAGGCACCAGCATTTCTTCAAGTTGAGATAAAGCCGTTCCTGTTTTTATATTCTTGATACCAAAATTAGCCAATGCGTATTTGCGCACCTCGAGTACACGTGTTAACTCTTCACTCGGTGATGCACCATTATCCCAAAGATGAGCTGTAGGGTGAGCGCCGCCTTTAGGACGGGCGTCGCTATCAGAGATAAACTCCAACCCTTTGGCTTTATTTTGCGCCAAAATAGCTGCAAGCTCCGCGCTTTCATCAAAGCCGGTAAAATCACTGTAGCCATATTTAATGACTTGTGTATCCCACTGCCCCATACCATGTGCATAACCACGACTAACATCAAGCTCACCTTTATCGTTAAAGCTTAATAACGGGTGTGGGTAGTCCATAACCGAAGATCTATCTGCCACCGACGCTGAGAAGTTATGGGCAATACCTAGAGTATGGCCAATTTCATGGGCACTCAACTGACGTATCCGGTCAAGCGCCATCGCCTGCAAGGCTTTAGTCACTTCATTACCATTTATATATGGCGCTGCAAGTGCTTCTGCAATTAAAATATCTTGGCGTACACGTAACGAACCTAATGTAACATGACCTTTTAAAATCTCACCTGTACGAGGGTCAATCACTGAACTGCCATACGACCATCCTCGCGTTGCACGATGCACCCATTGAATAACGTTGTAACGGATATCCATTGGGTCTGCGCTGTCTGGTAATACTTTTATGATAAAGGCATTTTTATAACCTGCCGCAGCAAAGGCATCATTCCACCATTGTCCACCTTCGAGTAAAGCAGTTTTAACTGGCTCTGGTACGCCTGGGTCTAAATAATACGTAATAGGCTTAACCGGTTCACTAATTGGTAATGAAGGGTCTTTTTTAGCTAGGCGGTGGCGTGGAATATAACGCACTAACATTGAATCACTCAACGGCGCTGCGTAATCTTTATGCTCAATGCTCCAGTAACCTGATTGTGGATGAAAAGTGCGAGGTGTGTAACCATCATCAGGTAGCTCAATTAATGAGTGGTGCATATGTACTGTCAACGCATAAGGGTCTGCGCTGACTTGGCGGATATACTTACCCGGCTTGCTCCCTTTAAAGGTAAGTACCGCTTCAAGCTCAGTGTTTTTCATAAAGGCTTTAGAACGCGGCATATAAACTGCACTGCGGCTTTCATCTAAACTAAAGTTACCTTGTTTGCGAGCCGCGAGGGTGCGGCTAACACCGTGAACATCGCTCAGTAAGTACGGGGTATAATCAATTAAAACAGCTTGCGGGCTTTGTGCCACTACTTTAAAACCCGCTAAAATACTTGATGCAAATGCCTCTTGAATACTTTTTTGCTCAGCCTTGTTTGTAGTATTAGCACGGTAATACGTGTTGATTGCTCTGAGCATCACTTTATCGCCAAAGCGCTCAAACTTTACTAAGTGTGTATTACCTAACTGACCACGGTCGAGGCCAATATCATTCGAACCAACACCATAAGGTAAGCTTTGTTGTAGTAAAAATTGCTGCTCAAGTTTATCGACTTTTAAATAGACTTTGCCATTTTCGGTATCGTAAAAGAATGAAAAATAGCCAGGAAAATGATTCATTTGTGCAGTAAAATCATTTATAGACTTAATTGCTGCGTGCGCTTGGGTTATCATAGTCAGCAGCACAGTAAAGAGTATGTAACGTATCAATGGTATTTTTTGCATAATCTTATCTTTGTTATTCGCGTTTTAAATAAGCTTGAAGGTGGTTCTAGTATAGGATATCAGCTTTAAAATACAGTTATTTAAGACGAAATTCAGCGCTAGCTTTGATGATCCCTCTCACCCTATGATTATCATGGCCTTTAACGTTATCAGGAAAATAGAATGCGTAGACTACCCCCAGTATTACTTGAAGACGGTTGCCCGAGAGATTTAATCTCGTTAATAAGAACGATTTTAGCTGCGTGCAAAGAAATTTCGTTCCGTGTAGGTCAAGGTGCATTATCGGGCGTGCTTGGTTCAACACTGGATGAAAATATTCAAGGTGAAACACAAAAGAAACTTGATGTGTTAACCAACCAGTTACTAAAAGATATTTTACTGGAATCAGGCTACGTTAAAGCCATTGCTTCTGAAGAAGAAGATTACACCGTAGCAGGCAACCCAGATGCAAGCTACATTGTGGCATTTGACCCATTGGATGGCTCATCAAATACTGATATCAACTCATTAGTCGGCACTATTTTCTCAATTATGCGAGCACCTGAAGGCTCAGACGCCGCGGATGAACGCATTTTTATGCAACCGGGTAAAAACCAAGTTGCAGCGGGATATGTACTTTATGGCCCGTCAACTGTACTTGCACTAACAACGGGTAAAGGTACGCGCTTTTTCACGCTTGATAAAACACATGGTACATTCTTATTAACTGAAGACTTCGCTAAAGTACCTGAAGAGACAAGCGAATACGCTATCAATGCATCAAATCAACGCCACTGGCAGCCTGCAATGCAAAACTACATCAATGATTTGATGGCTGGTGAAACAGGACCACGAGCGCGTAATTTCAACATGCGTTGGATTGCAGCCATGGTTGGTGACGTGCACCGCGTATTATGCCGTGGTGGTATTTTTACCTACCCAACCGACACTAAAGATCCAAACAAACCAAACAAACTACGCTTACTTTATGAAGCAAACCCTATGGCCATGTTAATTGAGCAAGCTGGCGGTATCGCATCGACAGGTACTGAACGTATTATGGATATTCAACCTGACGCTATCCACCAGCGCGTAGCTGTTATTTTGGGTTCTAAAAACGAAGTAGAAACCTGCTTAAACTACCATAAGTAGCTCTCAGCTTAAAAATAAAGGCCATGCTTGTTAAATCAAGCATGGCATTTATTTTACCGAGACCAGATCATCAGATCGTTAAAATGACGGCTGACGGCTAAATTTTCAATAACTCAACCAACTTCGCCACTTTATCTTTATCTAATTCGCCCATTTGTTCACTATTACTCAAAGCGTAAATAACACCTTCAACAGCGCTGTAATCGATGTCAGTTCTTGATTCTATAACATTAGCCCAAAGCTCAAGATCATCTAAATCGATTTCGCCAACAAGGCAACGTTTAAGTACATCAAGTACGCATTCGAGCGTTAATACATAACACGGGTTCGGCTCAGTCTCATTGGCTGAAATAATAATACCAATTGCTTGATCCTTATTTTGACCAAAGGTGACAAATTCAGCCAGCGCTTGTGCTCTATTCATAGTTGTTTATCTGTTACTCTAGTTACCAATAAAAACGAAAAGTATAACCAATGACTCAATTAGCCTGTTCACAATGCCATGCAGCACTGACTTGTAATGTCGAAAATATCAATGCATGTTGGTGTAATCAATTACCCGCTATTTTACCGCTTGATGACTCAACCACCAGCTGTTTATGCAAAGAATGTACATTGGCTAAAATTAATCAATTTTTAGCTACCTTGTATGAGCAACCTTTAAAAGAACAACTGACTTTTGCTAAACGCTTTAAGAGCAGTTCAAATCTGATCGAAAATCTTGATTACGAAATGCAAAACGGCTATATGGTATTCAGTCGTTGGTTTTTTTTAAAGCGTGGAAAGTGCTGTAAAAACAATTGTAAGAATTGCCCTTTTTCATAAGTTAATACGTAGCCCACCCCTTTCTTTCAAACATAAAATTTACAAGAAAAATATTTGAAAATATTTTTATTCAAAAAAAATAAAGAAAAACAACTTAAAAATGCATTTAGCTGAATAATATACTTATATAATTGAATATAAATTCCTGTACCAATTTCAACCATCTTGTTTATGTTTTTTTAACATGCTTTTCTATTTAGTAACAACAACCAGATAAACAAAACAGGATACTAAATGAAACAGTTCAAGCCGAGTATTATCGCTTGTGCAATAGCCGCTCAATTTTTTACTGCTCATCATGCTGTTGCAGCTGAGCAGCAGGTAACTGCTAATAAAGAAATCGAAACTATAGAAGTAACAGCAACCAGGCGCTCTGGTTCTATTCAAGATGCGCCGCTTAATATTACCGCCTTAGATGGTGATGTTATTTCTGATCAAAACATTGGTAACCTTGAAGACGTTGCTCGCTGGGTACCTGGTTTAACTATTTCTGATCAAGGTGGCCGAGAAGGTTCGCCGATTATTGTTCGAGGTTTAAATACTAACTCTTCAGATCGAGGCTCAGACGGCGGAACTGTGGCAACCTATGTTGGTGAAATTCCGTTAAATATAAGTTTACGCTTAACCGACATTGATCGTATGGAAGTACTTATTGGCCCACAAGGTACCCTATACGGTGCTGGTACTCTAGGTGGCGCGATTCGCTACTTACTTAAGCAACCTCAACTCGATATTACCGAGGGCAGTGTTTCTGGTGATATATTTTCAATCAATGAAAGTGATGATACCGGTGGTGAATTTGGTGCAGTCTTTAATACACCATTAATTGACGATGTATTAGCGGTTCGTGCTAGCCTTAATTATTACAATAAACCAGGTTATATCGATTACAAGTACGCAGTTCAAGAACCAGGTGTATCTAATCCAAATCCTGATTTTACAGATCAAAATGATATTGATAACAACTTACGTCGTGTGAATGATGCAAACGATGAGAAAATTACCACTGGACGCTTATCTGTTCGCTGGCAAGCAAATGAAAATGTTGATGCTACACTAAATTACTTTTATCAAAAGCAAGAACACGGTGGCAACTCAACAACACAATACAATACACTAGCTGATAGTAGTGCCTTAAAGGGAACTATTGGCCGTTATGAAAACGCAGCTCGCGTACTTGAGCCTGGTGAACAAGAAAATGATCTTTTGAGCCTTGAAATAAAGGCTGATTTAGGCTTTGCAGAGTTGGTATCTGCCTCTGGTTGGTCAAGCTATGAGCAGTCAGGGCAACGAGACCAAACTGACTTACTTTATGATATCTGGACTGGTTACGCTGATTTTCCTGCTTTTGTCGGTCAAACACTGGATACAGCTGATCGTGATAACTTTACTCAAGAACTGCGCTTAGTATCAAATTCAGATAACGCCCTAAATTGGATTGTAGGTGGTTATTACAATAAACAAGAGAATTTCTCAGACGACCGCGAATACACACCGGGTTTAACTGAGTTTTGGGGCGGCGGAATCCCTAACGTACAAGAAGACCTTGAGTATATCATAATCAGTGATTCTGAAATCACAGAACAAGCCATTTTTGGTGAAGTAGGTTACAGCCTAACTGATCAGTTTGATGTGACGCTTGGCGCACGTTTATACGAATATGACATCTCAACTAACTCTGGTTCAGCTACACCGCTATATTCTGGAGATTTTTCATCACTTGATCAACTTGAAATGGAAAATGTCAGCGCCAATGATAGCGGCAATTTATTTAAGTTTAATGCTAATTATAAATTTGAATCTGGCATGTTGGCCTACTTTACAGTTAGTGAAGGTTTTAGAATTGGTGGCGGTAACGGTATAGCCCCCTGCCCAGATGTGCTGCCAGAGCAACAAATCGTATGTGCACTACCAAATGAAGAATATTATGAGCCTGATACCACAGTTAACTATGAGCTTGGCTTTAAATCTAGTTGGTTTAAAAACAGCCTGCATTTTAATGCGGCATTATTTAATGTCGATTGGAAAGATGCGCAAGTGGGTAGTTCTACTGTCAATGGGCAAGAACTGATCACTGCAAATGCTGGCTCAGCCAACTCAAAAGGGGTGGAAATTTCGTCTCGCGCTATATTTGCTGATAACTGGACTGCTTATGCTACTTACGCTTACGCTAAAGCAGAACTAACAGAAGATGCACCTGATCTCTTTGGCATTAATAATGGCGCAGTAAATAGCGACCGATTACCAGGCGCTCCTGAACATCAATTCTCATTTGGCCTACGCTATGAGCAAGATGTAATGAACGACAAACTTTTAAGTGTTAACTATGGTATGACAGCACAAAGTGATGTGATTACTAAAGTTGGTCTTAGAGATGACGCTGAAACATTACCTGGTTACTCGCTTAGTAACTTGTCAGCAAGATTAACTGGTGACATGTGGTCGGCAACTATTTATGTTGATAACTTATTCGACAAATACGCGTTTACCTCTGTGCGCCGTGATAAATCATGGGCGGGTATGTCCCAAACTGGTGACAACAAGGCTTTACCTGAGTTGCAACGTGTGTACGCTCATTACACAACAACACCGCGCACGATAGGTATGAAGTTTACTTATAACTTTGAATTATAAACAACGAGTAAAAGCCTTGGTATTTTATCACCAAGGCTTATATCCTTTAGCTTATGCAACTAACATCAGTCCAAACTCAGCTTCAGCAGCAAATAGAACTTGCAATTACGCAAGGTAAATTTAATGATGCTCATCACTTACTAGTAAGCAAGTTAACAAAGGATCCTATTGATCACTTTAGTTACTTTTTGTTGGCACAAGTTAACCTAGCCGTTGGCGATAAAAACAAAGCACAAAAGCTACTAGAAAAAGCACTTAGTATTTCAGAGCAGCCAGCGTACTTTGCTCATTTAGCGAAAATAGCGGTACTGACTGGGCAACTAATTAACGCGCAGCAGTACATAAATAAAACACTAAATAGCGAATATGATGATGCTATTTATAATGACCTCATTGCTAACGTACTGACTCGGTTAGGGCATTATCAAGAGGCGCTCAATTGGCAAAAAAAAGCTTACCAGCTCGACTCATCAACTCCTCAAATAAGTTACAACTTAGCAATTGGCTATAAAGTCATGGGGGAGTTTGAAAAAGCCGGTAATTTATTAAAGCAATTAATAACGAAGCAACCTTTGTATTTT
This sequence comes from Pseudoalteromonas atlantica, assembly GCF_043641955.1. GTDB lineage: Bacteria > Pseudomonadota > Gammaproteobacteria > Enterobacterales > Alteromonadaceae > Pseudoalteromonas > Pseudoalteromonas atlantica_A. The sequence goes on along the minus strand of NZ_JBHZRV010000005.1, from coordinate 39,648 downwards.
CAAGCACATTATTCACTGGCAGAGCTCAATAATACTGACTCAGCTACAACACATCTGGCACAACTTAAGAACTTAGTAAAAAACAAACTTTCAACGCAAGATAACCACTATGCACAACACGCCATCGCGCTTAATTATGAGCATAAAAATGAGTTTAAAAATGCATTAAACGCCTTTAACGCTAGCAAAAAAACAATAAACCAACTCGTAAAATACAACCCAGAAAAACATAGCCACTTTTGCCAACAATTAATCAGCTTGAGTCAGCAGTTCTCGACAGCACAGAACGACAATGCCTTTGCACCGATATTTATTGTAGGTATGCCGCGCTCAGGCACCACATTGATGGAAAAAATTATAACTCAGTCGGCGGCAGTTCAAGGCTTAGGTGAGCTCAACGACATTGCTCAACTTTGCCAAGGGAGCAATAAGCAGGTTTTAAATAGTGAGGTATTAGCCGCGGCCTACAATAGTAAAGAAACTATTAAGCAACTTAATAACTATCAACAACGTGTTAGCCAATTAGTAGCGCCGTCATTACGTATTTGCGATAAACAACCATTTAACTTTTATTATATTGATTTGATTTTAGCTGCTTTTCCGCAAGCTAAAATAATTTGTATGCAACGAGGGCAACAAGATAGTTGTATTGCAAATCTCCGCCAGCTTTATAATCCTGCGAGTGCTTTTCATCATTACAGTTATGATTTAAAAAATATAAACCGTTTTTACTACGACTACTGTAGCCTGATAAATCATTTCGCGAGCACTTATAAAGACAATGTCTTGATCATGCAATATGAAGAATTAGTCACTGAACCTGTTTGTAACACGCAAAGGGTATACGCTTTTTGTAATTTAGAGTGGCAAGCTGACTGCTTAGACTTTTACAAACAACAAAGCCCTTCGGCTACAGCCAGCAAAGTACAAGTGCGCCAACCATTAAATAACAAGGCAATTAACTATTGGCGCCATTATGATTTCGCAATTAATGCATTATAACTATGCGCGCCTAGGGCAAGGGCCTGTTTCGATAGGGAGCTCATCTCGTGCACCCCACTCACTCCAAGAGCCATCATAAACATGCAGGTTTTGATAGCCGCACTCGCTAGCAAATAACGCTAAAATACATGCTGTAACTCCAGAGCCACAACTAAATTGCAATGTGCTCTGGTTATCAATGACCTTATCAAATGCTGCTTGAATCTGCTCAATTGATTTAGCTTCTCCATCAGTAAGTAGTTCACTGTATGGCATAGCACAGCTATTTGGAATATGCCCACTGCGCATACCGGGTCTAGGCTCAGTCATTTCCCCCGTGTAACGCTTATAGCCTCGCGCATCAAGCAGTAATACATTATCGTCATCTATGCCATTAAACACCGCTGCAGCATCAATGAAGTAGTCGGCCCGAGGCTTAGCAGTAAAGTTCCCTTTGTGGTGGTTATGACTATATTCAACTTGAGTTAGGTAGCCCAAAGAATGCCATTTAGCTAAGCCACCACTGAGTACCTTAACATTATCAAATCCCATTGCTTTAAACATCCACCACCCGCGAGCAGAGCTAAACAAGCCTTGGTCTTCATATATGACAACCAGCGAGTCGTTATCTACTCCCATTGATTGCATTTGCTCAGCGAATTGCTGAGGACTACACATAGTATGCGACAAGCCACTGGATAATTCAGCGAGCTGCTTTTTAAAATCAAACCGCTGTGCGTTTGGGAGTTTAGCATTCGGTTGATATTGACCAGACTGTCCTGGGCGCACTATCCCCGCATCAAAGATAACGAGTTTTGAATCGTTTATGTGTTCTTTCAACCACTGGCATGTGACGATGTTGTTCATTGTGTTCCTTTACTTTATTTACCTGCTGTGAAAACGCATCAAGGCCGAGCAAACGTTTCTCAACAGCTTCAACATGATCTTTGGAGCAATCTTGCCACCTTCCATGAACACTGTAAACATGCTTTAAATAACTAAAAAACTTATCTTTTAAATGTGAATCTACTTGCCAACCATGCATTACTTGCAAAAGCGTATTACGCAGCGCGCTTTCATTCGGTGCATGTAATACCAAACCATCGATGTTATAACATGCCTGCCCAAGGGTGATAACACGCTGTCCAATTAACAACGCCTCAATACCAACGGTTGAATTTACTGTCACAACTGCTTGTGCATTTTCAATTAAGTCGGCCGTGACATTACCATTTGCAAATAGTGCTTGGGGGTGTTTTTTATATAAATGAGGATAATGTTTATGCCACGATGGATGCTCTTTAAAAACAACTTTTAATTGCGGATCATTCAATGAATCAACAGCATCCATTACATGATTATAAAGTGACTCCATCGATTCTATCCAAGGCGAATAGCTTGCTATTTGCGTATCATGAGGGACTTGAAATGGCACAAAAATATAACGTGCTGGCAGTTTGCTCTGTACAAACTTTTTACGCTTTTTATGGTTTGCTCTGGGCGTCAGCTCCGATGCATGAACATTGATATGTTCAGGAGGCTCAAAATTTTCATAAAACTCACGATCACGTTTGACTGACGACGCAAAGTTTACACCTTGAGGGTCTAAGCAACTCGTATTAGGTAACAACCCGTTCTCATAATAAAAAACATTTATGCCTAGCCTTTTAGCTGCCTTTACAACCGTTACATTAGGCAGTTTATTACCATTCCAAATCACTAAATGAGTCGGTTTTTGTTGTTCAAATAAGGCTAAGTATTTGGCATAACGGCAGCACTCAATAACATTCAAAAAAAAAGCATAAGGCATAGCAAGTATGCGACTGTTCCATATGCTATTTTTGGCTTGCTTACGTTTTATCTGGGTGGCGATAATATCGTCAAAAGAAGTATTAAGTGCTTGGGATATGTATTTTAAAGCGCTAAGCATTGGCTTGCCAAAGGTGTGCATGCTGGCACTAATGTTAAGCTGAGAAATTAGTTTTTTATAATAACGGGCGTGTACATTACGACGGGATACAAATAGAAAGTGCATAATGGGCTTATACCAATATTTATAGGTTTGATATAAATACTAAGCCGACTATATGACTTAACCATGACCAATTTATGGCAGTTTTATTCTACTGTTGCCTCCTTTGATTAATTTATTTTACTGTCATAAAACTGTATCATAGATTTTGTTCTGTGATGTGCGGAGTGTTTCCCTCTCACAGCTTGTCCATTTTCTATTTTCAGCCTTAAAGTGATGCTTCTCATGCCTAAACATTATTTATTTTACGTTGAACAAGCTTACAGCTTTGCAATATTGCGCCCTATCCAAGATGCAATTATAGAAAATGGTGATAAAGTCTGCTGGTATATTACAAAACGAAGTGGTATCACTGAAGGGTTATTACCTACAGAACAGCAACTGCATAGTGTTGAAGAAGTGAAACAGTTTAATCCTCGTGCCGTGTTTGTACCAGGTAATGTTGTTCCTGACTTTTTCCCTGGAGCCAAAGTACAAGTGTTTCATGGCTTAGAGTATAAAAAGAAAGGGCACTTTGGTATTCGTGGCTTTTTTGATTTGTACTGTACTCATGGTCCTCTGACAACCGAACCATTTAATTTACTAGCTCAGAAACATCATCACTTCAAAGTTACTGAAACCGGCTGGCCTAAATTAGACCCGTACTTTAACTATAATAAACCAAACAATTTAAAGCCTGTAATTTTATACGCGCCGACCTTTTCACCAAACCTAACATCTTTGGACGCTTTGTTTGCGCAAATCAAAACACTTGCAAATACAGGTGAGTACTTCGTTAAGTTAAAGTTTCATCCAAAAACAAAACCTGAATGGCAATTGCTTTACCAGCAATTAGAGAGCCTAGAACATTTCGAAATAAGCCAAAGCGATAATTTGATTCCGCTAATTCAGCAGGCTGATGTTGTTATTTCTGATACTTCTAGTGCAGTAGATGAATCATTACTCATTGGCAAACCCGTGGTGACCTTTAACAATAGTCAGCCACAAAACGCGTTGATTAACATCACTGAACCTGAACAATTAGACGATGCGATACACCAAGCGCTAAATTTAAGCGAACAGCAACAAAAAAACATTACCGATTATATTGCACAAGTTCATCCATACACTGATGGTAAAAGCGCACAACGCGTTTTAGCAGCAACCGAAGAAGTAATTAACGCCGGGCTATTACCTAAGCCGCTAAACCTACTGCGTAAGTATAAAATTCGTAAAGCACTTAACTATATGAAGTTATCATGATAACAGGCAGTGACTTTGCCTAATCCGAGTAATCATTTTTAAGTAGTCTGCACTAAATCCCTATATTAATCAGTGCATCACTAGTAGCTATACATTTTTCTCTAGGTAATCAACGATACGGCTGGTTGATAAGCCATCCGTCCTGCCCGCAAGCTGCTTTATTAAAGCGGCTTTGTTTTGTTTAAATGTATCACTCTCCAGAGTCGCTTGTTCAATTTTTTCCGCTAGCTGACTGTAATGTCTCGCAGGGTGACAAATTTGATTAAAATAATGAATATCATCATCTAATCGCTCTTTCAAACGAAACGAAAAAATCCCACGGTAGCTCCATCGCAATTTATAAAAATCACACCAGATAACAGGCTTTTCTAAGGCTGCAAATTCAAAGATTGCCGATGAGGCATCAGAAAGCATAATGTCCGAAATAGCTAAAAATGGGGTTAAGTCAAATTGATTTGTATCAGCAACAAATACATTTTTGCTTTGCTTCCAGCGTGCTAATTTAATGCGCTGCTTTTTATAGCGTGGCTTTGTTAAAGAAAAAAAATGCGGTTTAATAATAATGTTATAAGCAGAAAAATCATCTGCAAATTTATCGCTCATGCATTCAATTGAACTTGGGTAAAATGTCGGTGCATACAATAAAGTCGGCTTTTGAGGATCAAGGCCTAATGACGTCAACTGAATTTTTTCAACCGATTGATCAAATAGCGGGTCCAATTTAGCATACCCTGAATCAACAAAGTTGCCCTTTGGATAGAGTGCTTCGAGACGTTTTTTTCTGTGCTCCCCCTCAACAAAGCGCACTGTCATACCAGCATTAGACACATCGTAATAACATTGTTTAGGGCCAATACCATGCTGCATCATGGCGGTTTTTTTATTTAGCGCTTCACTTTGTGTAAATGCATTACCAAATATAATCCAATCAGCATGACTCGTTTGATAAAAATCAAACGCGTCACCCGTATTAGCCAACCATACCGCGTCGAGCTTGTTATCATTTATAAATTGCTCACAAATAGCGATAAGGTTAGAGTCTTGAGACTTATAAAAAACCAACACACACCGGTGGTCCTTATCTGTTAGTTTTTTTATAACAGGTAAATATTGCGGGATATAATAAAGATGCTGAACATCAAAATAAGCGAGCATAAATTACATTTCATTAACGATAACAAAGACCATTGTACATAAATCAATGCGCTTTTTCAGCCATAACGATGAAATATAGAAGCTATTTTTGATTAAATACGAATAATCTCTGGCCGAAGTGGAGCCATTTTAGCTAATATTTTATTCTGTATAGTATGACTTATATTTTGCTCATCCATGGCGCTTATTAATAAATCAACAACACGATTAAAATCAGCTTCTGTTATATTCATCCCTGTATGAATAGCAACCATACTATCGCCAGTATACTCACAAGGGCCATCAGTTAAAGCGCAAAAATGGTTTATAAAGCCGTCACGAAAGTGCGCTACATTTGCATCTCTAAAGTAGGCTAGTACTTTGTCATCATTACCAATTTGATTAATAAAACTATCGGTTAAACGCTCAATGCCTTCATGACCATTAAGTTGTTGATAAAGAGTTGTATTAGGAGCTGATTGACACGCAGTTAACAATAAGACGAATAAAACACATAAAGTTATTTTCATTACCAATACCCTGTTACTGATAGATACCAACCGGTTTGATCTTTCGCCCCAGCAATACTGCCTAGGTCAAGCCAAGCAGCTGTTACACTTACATATTTATTTGGCATCCAAGCTACAAATATATCCTGCCAATCTTGTTCACCTAACCCTAGGTTATTGGCCTTTTGACGATATTCTACGCCCAAAGCAATTTCGCGGCTAAGAAAAATAGCGGTGCTGCCTTCAAACAATAACTCTTTGCTCGCATTTTGACCACCAAAGCCAAGTAAACCAAGCTGGTTAGCATCACTGTAACGAGTAGTTAAATTCCAAAAGACGTTATACCCTGCCAAGGCACCTAAATGTAATTTGCTAGCAGCTAAGTAAATATCAGTTCCACTCGTTCCTTGCGCGCCCACAAGCGTGGCAACAGTCCCATCATCAAGTGACTTGTGTTGCACCCCTAGGCTTAACTGCGGCCATTGACTGTAAACTATATCACCATACAATCGTACCTTTGCTGCAGTAATCGATTGCTCTATGGTGGTGTCTAATGCTGGCACGTCAAAACGTTGCTGTGCATAACTTAATTCCACACGATCAAATACGTTTACTTGTGCGCCACAGACATCTAGAGAATAATCGCTGACATCTGCTCGACTGCAAAAACCATTTATAGCAAATTCATCTTCGCTGGCATAACCCGCAAGCTGTGCCCAAGGAACAAGCCCACCACCAGCACTTCCCTCTACTTGCGAGACACCTGGCGTACCCAATAACTTCCCTTGACCTGCAAAAGTATCAAGTGAATAAAATACAATAAGCAATGCGAAAAAAGTGTTATGCCAATTCATTATATTGCTCCAGCCATTGTTCAAATAAATCCGCTTTTAAAGGCCTACTTAAATAGTAGCCTTGAATGTGATCACACTTAAGATCTTGCAATATCTCTAAAGACTTTTGTGTTTCTACGCCTTCTGCAACAACTGAAAAACCCAGTTGATGTCCCAATGTAATAGTTGACCTTACTATGAATTGATCTTTTTCTGACTCATCTAGTTTTAGAATAAAACATTTATCTAATTTAAGCTCATCTATAGGGAGCATTTTTAAACGCCCGAGCGAGGTTTGACCAACTCCATAATCATCAAGCGATATTTTAACCCCTATCGTTTTGAGGTTGTTCAGCGCTTGAATACCTTTCTCTTCATTCTCGATCATATCCCTTTCTGTTAACTCAATTGTTATCAATGCAGGGGCTACAGAATAACTCTTTAATACTTTTAATAAATTAGCATGAAAGCCTGGGTAAGCAATATCTTGCGCGGATACATTAATTGCAGCTTGCATAAATATCCCCGCGTGTTGCCATTGACCCACCTGCTTTACAACAGTATCAATAACCCACTCGGTTAACTCTACAATCAAGCCTGATTGTTCAGCGAGGTCAATAAATAGCTCAGGGGACACCCAACTACCATTTTTTCTCTGCCAGCGAATCAAAGACTCCACTTTATCTACTTTTTGAGTCGCAAAGTTAAGTTTAGGCTGATAGGTCATAAAAAGCTGCCCATCATCATCAGCAATTGCTTGTTTTAATTCATCAATAATGAGTAAACTCTCTAGATGCTCTTCATCTTCACCTTCTCTATAATGGTGAATATTTTCATGCTCATTGGTCGCGCTATCAACGGCAATCAGTACGCGCCGCATCAAGTCATCAGGTGCAGTTCCTTGATCTGGATAGTTAACAACGCCGGCACTAAAGCGTAAATTGATTTTCAATTTTTGTAACATGTAAGGCGTTTCAAGTAACGCCATTAACCCTGATATGCCCCTTTTCAAATTTAGGCTTGAGGTCGTTGGAAAAACCGTTAAAAACTCATCTCCACCGATTCGGGCATGAAAGCCTCCTAACTCATCTGAAAATTCAGCAATACGACACGCTACAGCTTTTAAGCAATCATCACCAACCCGAGGCCCTAACTTGTCGTTAATATGACGAAGCCCTTTGATATCAATGGCTACTAACGTGTAATCTTGATTTTCAGCAAGAGACTCACTTAATACTTCAAGCATAGCTGAGCGATTATAGAAGCCTGTTAACGTATCATGCTTTGCCGCAAAGCTGATTTGCTGCTCGCGTTCATTGATATCATTACCCATGTTTTTAAACGCATCTATCAATGTCTTAATTTCTGTACTTTGCTTGTTACTCATTGAATCGACGCTGTAATTACCTTGCGCGAATTGTCGAGCTAAATTAGCTAATTGAGATAAAGGCATGGTGAGATTTTTGGCGAGTAAGCTACTGGCAACAACGCCAATTATAATGGTTAACGCTGCCAGTAAAATAATGGTAAAAAACAAGCGTTCAAACTCTGTGTAACTTTGTGTTAAATCAGCACTGAGTAAAACATTTACCGAATGCCCTTCCAATGATGCAAGGTGTAAGTCACGATTACGGTAAATAACTTGCTCTCCAAATATGCGAGAGGTTGTTGCTTGATAAAAGTAATCATTCGGAGAAAATGGTGAGGGTCTTGATAATAATGAGCTACGTACTAACCCGTCTTGTTCAGCAATAAAGCTTACGTCCATATTGGTTAGATTTTTTAACTCAGTTGCCACTTTATCGGTTATCTTAAACCCCACTAAGCTATACGCAATTGTTCGTGGGGCACGCACTGGCAGCAAAATCACTTGATATAAATCGTTATCAAGCACGACAAAATTAGATTGCTCTGCGTTAGCTAACAGCTCATTCATCATTTGTTCTAAATCATTACTAAACTCTTGGTCAGGCTTATTAGATGAAATTAAATTACCAGATAAATCAAGCAGTAGCATAAGTTCAGCATTAATTCGCTGACTATGGTTGTATAATACACTACCAATAGTATCCGCATCTCGCGTAGCGACGGCTTGCTTAAACCCAAAGTCAGACGTTAACACCTTGGCAGCCGTTAATAGTAGGCTTTCTTTTGCCGTTAAATATTGCTTATAAACATTCTCAGCCACATTAATATCTTGTGTGACTTTTTTCTCGTTAAATTGACTTGTTGACCACCAAAAACTGAATAAGCTCACCACTGTCGTAAGCAAGACAAGGCCAACGCAGACTATGATAACTCGGTTTTTTAAGCTATTAGTCATTATTAGCCTTAAACTTGTTACCAAATGTATTACGAGGTTTAGGTGATTGAGTAGGAATAACGACAGTCAAGCTGCCTACAGTGTCTTTTGATAACGTTAAAGATGCTTTTTCTTCCAAGGGAATTGTTTGTGTAGAGTGCCAAAGTGTAATCTGAGCAGGTAAGGTAACATCATCAAGTACAACACCCCCCTCACTATCACTTTGGTAAACGTATGCACTATTTGCAACGTAAATATACCCTACCATAGAGTCATGTATGTTACATCCAAGTACAACCACACCACTACTATCAAATTCAATAGGCTTATCTGGTTGCCCTGAGTACAGTTTTAGCTGAAACGGTTTTGCTTTAGAAAATGAATAAACATGGTGACGAATATTATCGCTATTAGGAAAGTTAACTTGCTGACCTTTACGAGCAATTAATAGTGTTGGAGCAAATCGCTTATCAACCTGATCCATTATAATTCTTGGTAACTTTTCAACACCAATATCGGGGCCTTGAACATTTAACTCAATGACTGCGTTCGGCAATGGCTGACCATGTTGGTCTGTAACATTCAATGTAATGCTTGCGGCAAAAGTAGCATAAGAAAAAAACAACATACTAAACATTGCTAAGCAATTAATGATAATTCCTTGCACGACCATTTTATTATCCTTTGTGTTTATAACCACATTAATTATTTTTTATCAGGATGTGATTAAGTTAATTGAACTATGACTTCAATTGCAAGAATAAAAGCCCAATCACACTAAATAATAGTTAATCATTGGGCTTTTAAAAGTCGTTTTATTAAATAATGATAATTAAGACTTAGAAATAAGCCCGTATTGCTCATCTAAGATTGCAATTACTTCACTTCTAGGGTCGAGCGGAATAGTAACTTCTTGACCTACAATTTTACTTGCGATACCTACATAGGTATCAGACACCGATAACATAACCGACTCTGGTAATACATAATCACGGGCTAACTGCTCGCGCTCTGCCATGCGATCTTTATTTAGAAGTACGTCACTTTCTGGCACATTGTTGATCAATAACTGGCGAAACCCTTCTTTTGAGTTTTCAATGATTTTACCATCTCGGTAAGCTGCTCCATCCCAAATGCGTGATGAATCAGGCGTACCCACTTCATCAATGTAAATAAGTTTATCAGTGCCATCAATATCTTCGACATAACCAAATTCAAACTTAGTATCAACAAAAATCTGATCCAATTTGGCAAGCTCAGCGCTGATCAGGCCAAATCCTTCAACGAGTAGTTTTTCGTATTGCGCGACATCCGCTTCAGACTTAAAGTTAAATACACCCAAATTATTAGTGATGTTGTCTCGGGTAATATTCACATCATCCACTTCTGGTATTTCATCAACACCTGTAATAATGCCTTTTGTAGAAGGTGTTATAAGCACATCATCTAATTTTTGGTTAGCTGTTAAGCCCTCTGGTAGTTCTAAACCACAAAAATTACGTACACCTTTGCTGTAATCACGCCACATACTGCCAGTGATGTACTGCCGTGCAATGGCTTCAACTTTAACCGTACTCGCTTTACGAACGATCCATACATAAGGGTGTGGTATATCAACAATATGATTCCCAGCAAGACCCGCCTGATCAAACAGTTTAAACCAGTGAGATGCCACCGTGTTTAGCGCAATACCTTTTCCTGGCACACCATTTAAACCGTTTTCACCTTGCCAAATACAGTCAAACGCAGAGATACGATCTGAAATGACCATGATTGCTAATTCAGTACCTTTTGGAACTTGGTAACCTTTCTCACTTATTAGGCGCGCACTATCTTCGTCAGTTAACCAATACACTGAACGTACTTTACCACTGTGAACAGAACCTTTGGTACGTATTGGCAAATCATCGTTTACGTCTAAAACTTTATAGCTAGTCATGCTATCTCCGGATGTATGGCATGCCCATAATGAGCACAAATGTAGATTGGGGTTGTTATGGTGCTAATAATAATCGAGACGGCGTTAAATCACAATTAAAGGACTTTGTTGTTTAACGTGTTTTGTTTTCATTTTTGTCACTGCGTTATAGTATAACAGCAAATAAATCTTAACTCGCTGCATATGATCAATATACAAAGACTTAGTTTTAAATGGCACACACAACAAACCATTCCCACACTGACTATTCCCTCGTTAGTCATTGAGCAGGGTGAGCATGTATTTTTGCATGGCCCGAGTGGGTGTGGTAAATCAACGTTACTTTCGCTTTTAGCTGGCATTAATAAGCCAAGTTCAGGATCACTCAGTGTGCTAAATACAAACTTAGCGCAATTAAGCAATCGTAAGCGCGATGCGTTTCGCTCTGATCATATAGGATATATTTTTCAAAACTTTAATTTACTCCCATATCTGTCGCCGCTAGAAAACGTGATGTTAGGATGTCAATTTTCAAAGTCTCGCCAACAAAAAGCATTGCAACAAAGCAGTTCTTTGGAACAAGAAGCTTCACGACTGTTAAATGCCCTTGGTTTAGCAACCGAACACCACCAGCAAAGCGTGGCAAATCTAAGTATTGGTCAACAACAACGTGTTGCTGCAGCAAGGGCTTTTATTGGAAGCCCAGAGTTAATTATTGCCGATGAGCCAACATCAGCACTGGATGCAAATAACCGAAGTGCATTCATCGAGCTGTTATTTGCCCAAGCCAATATCGCATGCAGTACCTTAGTATTTGTCAGTCATGATGAAAGCCTGCAAACACTGTTTAATCGTTCAATTAGCTTAATGGATATCACGGAGCAAGCAGTATGATATTAATAAAGCTTGCCTATAAAAGCTTACTAAACCGCCGTGGCAGTGCATTTTTAACCCTGTTTACCATTGCTATCAGTGTTATGCTGCTACTGAGTATTGAGCGTGTTCGTGTTGATGCTAAAAGCAGTTTTAGTAATACCATCTCTGGCACTGATTTAATTGTTGGTGCACGTACTGGTGATATTCAATTATTACTGTCCTCAGTGTTTCGCATTGGCCATACCAACAATGGCGTCAGTTGGGATAGCTATCAATACATAAAACAGCAACGTGGCGTTGCATGGACAATTCCACTTTCTCTGGGTGATAGCCATAAAGGCCATGCAGTTTTAGGAACTAACACGGACTACTTTAGTCATTACAAGTACGGAAAAAAGCAAACGCTAGCGTTTAGTGAAGGCACTGCATTTAGCCATTTAAACGAAGTGGTAATAGGCAGTGAAATTGCTATATCTCTTGGCTATGCGCTGGGCGATGAAATTATAATTTCCCACGGAATGGGCAACACCAGCTTTCACCATCATGATGACAACCCTTTTAAAGTTGTAGGTATTTTAAAAGCCACCGGGACACCTGTTGATAAGACTTTGCATATCCCACTTGCTGCTATCGAATTAATACACGGCGGTGGTCATTCAAAACACGACCATGACCATGACCATGACCATGACCAGCATGAAAACCTAACCGGAGAACCAAAGCAAATTACTGCTTTTTTAATGGGATTTGATTCACCTTTGTACACCTTACAAGTGCGTCGCAACATTAACCAATATAAACCAGAGGCACTACTGGCTATTATGCCTGGCGTGACTTTACGTGAACTGTGGGAAATGCTCTCAATAGTTGAGAAAATCCTATTGCTGTTTTCATCAATTGTGGTGTTGGTAAGCTTACTCGGTATGTTAACAACCTTGCTAGCAAGTCTCAGTCAACGCCGCAGAGAATTAGCAATTCTACGCTCAGTTGGTGCCAGACCTTGGCATTTATTCTCTCTGATTAGTATTGAGTCACTGCTTATCACCTTGCTTGGGTGCATACTTGGCTGTGGTTTATTTTATGGTTTGATGAGCGTTGCAGCAGGCTTTTTACAGAGTCATGCTGGTATCTCTATCACTATTGCTATGCTCTCAGACTATGAACTAGGCTTGATCAGCGTTATTATGGCGGCAGGCTTTCTCGTGGGGCTTATTCCCGCGACACGTGCATATTTTTACTCACTAGCCGATGGCATGAGCATTAAAATTTAAGAGGAACACCATGCAGTATATTCAAAAGCTTGGCTTATTTAGCTTGGTTATTATTAGTTTAGCGATGAGCTTTTTCAGCTATGCTAATGCACCAAAAGAGATTTTTTGGGAAGATTTAATACCTAAAGGCCATGTGCAGATAGACACTCAAGATCAAGCCAGCCATGAAGGCAGTGAACAAAATTGGGTTCAACCTGATTTAGATGCGCCAGTCGTTAAAGAGCTTGATGGGCAGTCTGTCAGCTTACCTGGCTTTGTTGTTCCATTAGAAGGCGATAGCGAAGTGATCACCGAGTTTTTACTGGTGCCATACTTTGGTGCTTGTATTCATGTCCCCCCACCACCACCTAATCAAATTGTTCATGTCACGATTAAAGGCGGCGTACCAATTGAAAGTTTATATGATGCAATTGTTGTAACAGGTATTATCAGTACTGAGACATGGAGTGGTGACATAGCCCAAGTTGGCTACAAGATAAAAGCCGTTGGTGTTGCACCGTTTGAGCTATAGCGAATAATGCCTTGTAACATCATCTTACAAGGCTTGCTCTATAAACCACACAACCCCTAATTAATACCTTATCAAAAAATGGCTTAACGCTGACACTGACTGCAAAATACAGTACTACGTTGCCCTAGGCGGATTTCAGTTAACTTCTTTTTGCATACAAAACAAGGCTCACCTTTTCTTCCATACACCAATAGTTGCTGAGCAAAATAGCCCGGTTTACCATCGCTTTGTGCAAAGTCTTTTAATGTTGTACCGCCTTGTACAATGGCCGCCGCTAAGGTTTCTTTGATTATAGGCACTAACTTTTCGTAACGCGCTAAGGAAACTTTACCCGCCTCCCTCTTAGGGTGGATACCCGCTTTAAAAAGCGATTCATTGGCATATATATTCCCTACACCCACAACTACTGCGTTATCCATTATAAATTGTTTAATGGCCGTCTTTTTATTACGTGATTGTTCATACACACGTTTGGCTGTAAATTCATCGGTTAGTGGCTCAGGCCCAAGTTTACTTAATAATGTATGGCATTCATCTGGCGCTTGCCATAAGCAGCAACCAAACCGTCTCGGGTCGTTTAACCTAAGCGCCTTGTCATTTTCAAAAATAAACTCTATATGGTCATGCTTTTTAAGCGGTTCTGCTTTATCTACCACCCGTAAATTACCCGACATACCTAAGTGTAAAATCACGCTACCAAGTTCACAGGTAAGCAATAAGTACTTAGCCCTACGCTCAACAGCAACAACAGGAAGGTTAGCTATTTGGTAGACTTCGTCAGGTACCGGCCAACGCATATTTGGGTTGTGAATATTTACCTTAACTACTTTTTGTTGCAAAATATGGGGTGTTATTCCCATTCGACTCACTTCAACTTCTGGTAACTCAGGCATTCTGGATAGACTCTCTCGGTAAAAATTCAAAATTTACAAATAACTGTTGGGCTTCATTTAAATCAATTAAAAATACCCGTTGCGTACTTTTATCTAACAAATAATAACCTTGTGGTGCACTGTATAATTGATAAAGCCAGGGTAATTGTTCACCCGCCAACCACAGAGTTGCAACAGTGATTGGTTGGGCTAACTTTGCTGGTGATACATCGCTCACACTTAGTTCTGCGCTTTGCCAATCATTTATAAGTTTAACAATGTTTTCTTGGTTTGCAGACCACTCGTTACTTGCTGGACTTTTAATAAGAGGCTGACTGCGCCATGCAGTGCCTATTCGCTCAATTTTTTGCTCAGGAAAACTAAGCGCAAGAATAAAGCTTTGGGTTGGCAGGACCGTTTGTATACCTGGCTGCTCAGGCACACTGTTGAGCTTTTTATGAAGCCCATTAAAAAAGAAGATCATCAATAACATAGAGAAGATTAATACATTGTTCCATGCTTTGCGACTGAGCTGCATTTGAGACTCTTTACTGAAGATTCAATTCACTAAAGTGTAACTAAAAAACAGCTAAAATGGCACCTGTAAATAAATCAATGCCCACCTTCAAAATTCCCCACTCTTTGGTTATTAATTATTACAAAAATTCAGCAACGTGAAATGTGCCAAAGTACAATTACTTTGTTAGAATATCTGCAAATTTTAAGGAGCTCCGTCAATGTCAATGTATGTAGTGGGTCACAAAATCCCAGATTCAGATTCAATTTGTGGTGCAATTGCACTTGCTTATTTAAAAAACCAAATCGATGAGCCAGCAATACCAACTCGTCTTGGTGATGTTTCACCAGAAACACAATTTATCCTTGACCGCTTTGGCTTTGAAGCACCTGAGCTTAAGTTAAGCTATGCCGGTGAAGATGTTTACATTGTTGACCATACAGAAAAAACACAAGCACCTGATGATATTGACCAAGCACGCGTTGTCGGCGTAGTTGATCACCACAAACTAGGTGACTTAACATCATCAACGCCACTTGAATGTTGGATCCGCCCAGTTGGTTGCTCAAACACTATCATCAAAATGATGTATGACTTTTACAATGTTGAAATTCCAAAAGACATTGCTGGCATCATGATGTGTGCAATTTTAAGCGATACCGTTATCTTTAAATCACCAACCTGCACCACTGCTGATATCAAGTGTGTTGAAGCACTAGCTGAAATTGCTGGCGTTGAAGATTTTAAAGAGTTAGGTATGGACATGTTCCGCGTTAAATCTGCGGTAGAAGACACTCCAGCACGTGATTTAGTAATGCGTGACTTTAAAGACTTCAACATGAACGGTAAATTAGTTGGTATTGGCCAACTAGAAGTTATCGACCTTGCTGTATTTGATGATATTAAGTCAGATCTTGAAGCTGATATTGCTCTTCTCAAAGAAGAAGGTGGTCGTCACTCAGTATTTTTATTATTGACCGACATCATGAAAGAAGGCTCACAGATGCTAATTGCATCTGATGATGCAACACTTGTTGAAACCGCTTACGGTGAAACACCTAAAGACGGTAAAGTATGGTTAGATGGCGTACTAAGCCGTAAAAAGCAAGTAGTGCCACCACTACAAGATGCATTCGCTAAGCTGTAAATGCTAGGTGCTAGGTGCTAGGTGCTAGGTGCTAGGTGCTAGGTGCTAAAAATATTAACCTTGTGAGTTTTGCTTGCAAGGTTTTTTTATGCCACAAGCTTAACGGCTGACGGCTAGATAAAAACAAAAAACCCAGCATAAGCTGGGTTTTTGATATTCTGAAGAGAACTAAAATTACTTGATTTTAGCTTCTTTGAAAATCACGTGTTTACGAGCCTTAGGATCGAACTTTTTGATTTCCATTTTTTCAGGCATGTTACGCTTGTTTTTGTCGGTAGTGTAGAAAAAACCAGTACCAGCAGTTGAAACTAAACGGATTTTATCGCGCATGATTCAGTTCCTTAAACTTTTTCGCCGCGAGCACGGATTTCTGTAAGAACCGCGTCGATGCCTTTTTTATCGATAATACGCATACCTTTAGTAGTAGTGCGTAATGTTACAAAACGTTTTTCACTTTCAACCCAAAAACGGTGTGTTTGTAGGTTAGGTAGGAAACGACGTCTAGTCGCGTTTCTCGCGTGTGAACGGTGATTACCAACCGCAGGACGCTTACCTGTAACTTGACATACTTTAGACATGTCTATATATCTCCAATAACTTCGCTCGAGCTTAATTTAACCTAAGGCCATGTATTTCTGCCCTAGAGAATAAATCGAAGGGCGCTCTTTATACAGCTTTTACAGGCAAAGATCAAACACTGATCTATCCAATCAGCTCATATGTAAATTTGATAGCGGCTAATTATAAAGATCGAAAGCCCTTAGGGAAAGTAAAAACTGCATTTAAATTAAACTAATTTAGCAAAAAGGCGTAAACAGCTTATTTTTAATACACTTATCTAGCAAACAAAGCTAAATAAGGCCCCGCTCAGCAAACGAAATACAATTATCAGCCCCAACAATGATGTGATCTAAGATATTTATATCGACTAATTGCAGAGCTTGTTGCAATTTATTAGTGATAAGTTTGTCTGCTTGGCTCGGTTCAGCAATTCCTGATGGGTGGTTATGCGCTAAAATAAGCGCCCCAGCATTATTTTTAAGGGCTGCTTTCACCACCTCTCTCGGATAAACAGATGCTGCATTGATAGTCCCATAAAAAAGCGTTTCTTCTTTTATTAATCTATTCTGGCTATCAAGGTATAGCACCATAAACACCTCTTGCTGCAAACCTCTAAGCTCCAATGTTAAGTAATCGTATACCGCTTGTGGTGAATTAAAAACAGCCTTGCGCTGACATTGCTCCATCATATAACGTCGGCTCAGCTCAAGCACTGCTTGTAACTGCACAAATTTAGCTTTCCCCAGCCCTTTTTGTGCGCAAAAGTCATCTATTGAAGCGTTAAATAAATTGTGCAAAGTTTCATTTTGAGTCATTAAATGTTGCGCAAGCTCTACAACATTCATACCCGGTAAGCCTGTACGTAAAAAAATAGCGAGCAGCTCGGCATCACTCAATGATTTAGCCCCTTTAGCTAGTAGCTTTTCACGGGGTCGCTGTTCAAACGGTAGAGAAGTTAACTGCATCATTTCGTCCCTAAAATGGAGTAAGTTCATATAACTGTAATCTATAAATGAATTTTCGCCTGTGAAATGACAAATAAAATTCAAATTAAAAACTTCGTCCACAAGGCAAAGATTTGATATCGTTAGCGCATAAAAGTAAGAACATTGAGCTGGCAGAGTAATAATAATGTTAAAGAACAAAAAAATTGTACTTGGAATAACCGGTGGTATCGCCGCTTATAAATGCGCAGAGTTAGTAAGGCGCTTAAAAGAGCAAGACTGCGAAATAAAAGTGGTTATGACCGAATCGGCAAAACATTTTATAACTCCTTTAACCATGCAAGCCGTTAGTGGAGAAATCGTCTCAGACTCATTACTTGACCCTTCTGCTGAAGCCGCAATGGGTCATATTGAATTTGCCAAATGGGCCGATTTAATTTTGGTCGCCCCTGCCACCAGCAATATCATTGCTAAAATGGCCGCAGGTATCGCAGATGACTTGCTAACAACCTTGTTATTAGCCACACCAGCAAAAGTCGCTATCGCTCCCGCTATGAACCAACAAATGTATGCTCACCCCGCAACTCAGGCTAACTTATCAACCCTTACTCAGCGCGGTGTAGATATTTGGGGCCCCGGTAAAGGCGAGCAAGCATGTGGCGATATTGGCGCTGGGAGAATGCTCGAGCCAAGTGAGCTCGTTACTCTTTGCACTGCGCCAGCAAAGCCCCAGCTACTCGCTGGTAAAACTATTACAATTACCGCAGGTCCTACTCGAGAGCCTCTTGATCCTGTGCGTTTTATATCTAATCATAGTTCAGGAAAAATGGGCTATGCACTGGCTCAAGCTGCCGTGGAATTAGGCGCTAATGTAAACCTAATCTCTGGTCCTGTTAATATTGCACCACCAAAAGGCGTTTCAGTCATTAACATTGAAAGTGCAGAACAATTATTACAACATTCATTAGCGCATGCAGTTAACTCAGATGCTTTTATCGGATGTGCCGCCGTGGCGGATTACCGCGCAGCCAATATCGCTGAGCAAAAAATGAAGAAGCAAGGCGACGAACTCACCCTCACATTAGTAAAGAACCCTGATGTTATTGCTGCTGTCGCAAGCCTTGATCAAAAAAGGCCCTACACAGTTGGCTTTGCCGCTGAGACTCAAAATGTCGCCACCTATGCAAAGGGTAAACTCAGTAATAAAAATCTTGATATGATATGTGCCAATGATGTATCAAAATCTGGCTTGGGATTTAACTCTGATCATAATGCTTTAACACTTTATTGGCATACTGAGCAAAAAGAATTAGCAATAGATACAAAAAATGCGCTGGCATTAAGTGTAATGACTGAGCTTGCTAAACGATTGTAAAAAGGCTGGAAAGAAACTGAATAAAACATTAACATAGCTCCACTCATTCGCTCAAAAAGTGAGTGGCCAACTCTGGCAAAGCCCAATAAATAATTAAAAGAAAGGAATGTTCATGCCTGCGACAAAAAGAAGTAATCGCAAAGAGCAAATACTACAAGCACTCGCACAAATGCTAGAGACCAGCTTAGGGCAACGCATTACAACAGCCAAGTTAGCTGCTGAAGTGGGTGTATCAGAAGCTGCGCTATACCGTCATTTCCCGAGCAAAGCACGGATGTTTGAAGGCCTAATTGAATTTATTGAAGACACACTTCTTTCACGAATAAACCTGATTCTTGAAAACGAAAAAGAAACCCAAAGCCGCATCTACAATATTCTGTTATTGCTTTTAGCCTTTGCAGAAAAAAATCCGGGTATTACACGAATTTTAACCGGGGATGCGCTTCAGGGTGAGCAAGAACGTTTAAGAGAGCGCGTTCAAGGGTTATTCGAAAAACTGGAGACGCAAATAAAACAAGTTTTACGCGAGCGAAAGTTACGTGAAGGAAAAACCTTTCAAAGTGATGAGCTGACAATAGCCAACTTTTTACTAGCTTACATAGAAGGCAAAATGAATCAATTTGTTCGCAGTGACTTTAAAGCTAAACCCAGTGCACAGTTTGAAAAGCAATGGCTAGAGCTGCAAAAAATCTGGCTTTAGGTTCTAGGTTCTAGGTTCTAGGTTCTAGGTTCTAGGTTCTAGGTTCTAGGTTCTAAATCATTAACCTTGTGAGTTATGCTTACAAGGTTTTTTTGTATTTGCTAACTTAACTCTCATTTTCGTGCACTTATCGCTTCTACTCGAATTGTTAGATAAACCCGTTATGATAAGGGTAATAAAACAAAACGAGAATTAATAATGAAAGCGCAATTATCCCTACTTAGTATTGCCTTAGTGGCAAGCTTAGGTAGTGCAGCGGCTACAGCCAAAGATGCACTGCAGTTTAAAGATGTATTTGATTTTAAAGCAGCAAAAGGCACTCAGCTGTCTGAAGATGGTAACATCCTTACCTTTAGCGCCAAACCCTACCGTGGTGATGCAACTGGCCAAGTTTATAACCTAACTAATAACAAATTGATTGCAGAAGTACCACGCGGTACAAAGCCAACAATAAACAAAGCGGCAAACTGGGTGGTGTTTACCCAAGTCCCTACTTTGCTCGAAAAAGAAACTACTAAAAAGAAAGACACACTTAAAAATAACCTCGTGTTAGTTAATACTCTCAGTGGTGAGCAGCAACAGTTTGATGATGTAAAAGACTACAAACTGTCAGATAACGGTAACTGGCTCGCTTATCGCTTAAACAAAAAAGCCGATAAAGAAGATGATTCAAGTGGTGCCGATAAAGACAAAACAAGTGAAATCAAACCTGATAAAAAAGACACCGCTTTTGATTTAGTTATTGTTAACTTAAACAATAAAACCAGCCAAACGATTTCTCAGGTATTCAGCTACGCAATAAGTAGTGACGCGAGCCAGTTACTTGCAAGCCAAATAGACAAAGATGGCACAGACAACCAAGTAACCCTGCTCACGCTTAATAATGACTTTACCAGCAGCGTGCTCATTGATGAGCCCGGTGTTGTGGTTAATAAAATTGCATGGCATCCCACGCAAAACATTGTAGCCTTTACTCTAGGCAATTATGTTAATGATGATATGCGCCGTCGTGACTATCAGTTAAAGCTTTATAAAAACGAGCAACTAACTGATATAAAATCGGCTGATACAACATGGCAAATAGGTAAAACGGCCAAGCTTGAATGGTCAGAAGATGGTGAGCGCCTTTACTTTGAAAACAGACCTAAGCTTGCAGCTAAAGTAAAAGCAAAAGAATATAGCGATGAAGCATCACTATATGACTACGATACTATTCGCGACCAAAAAGGCTTAAATGTTTGGCACAATAACGATGCTGAAATTAAGCCGCGTGAAGAACAACAATGGAATAGAGCCAATAAAAACCGCCATTATCAAAGCGTTTATTTTCTAAACAATAATAAATCAGTGCAATTGAGCACCCCTGAAATGCCAGAGGTTGCACTTAATACCAAGCGTGATGCACTGCTTGGTTATAACAACCAAGCCTATCTTGAGCGAATTATGTATGGCGGCTTTTTTGCTGATTATTATGCGGTTGATGTAAAAACGGGTGCGCAAAAGTCAATTATTAAAGATTATCCATTTAGACCAAGCCTTTCACCAAATGGTGAATTTGCCGCTTACTTTAATGACAGCCAAGTACAGTTGAAAGACCTAGCTAACAACAAAGTAAGCACCTTAACCAAAGCTATTCAAGCAACGTTTGCTGATGATAAGCACGACTACCCGTCAGCACAACCAGGTTATGGTTTTGCCGGCTGGCTAAACGACAGCAGCCAAGTACTTGTTTATAGCAAATACGATATTTGGGCGTTCGATGTAACCACGCAACAAGCCACCCGATTAACTAATGGCAAACAAAGCAATACTCAGTATCGCGTTATTAAGCTTGATAAAGAGCTGGTTGGTTTTAATAAAGGCCAAACATTACTCGTCAGTGCAACGAACTTAAAAGATAAGCAAACTGAAGTTGCCAAATTAAACCTAGGTGATAACGCAATTACTAAGGTATTAACAGGTAACAAGCGCTTTGACGTTATTAAAAAAGCCAAACATGCTAATAAGTACTTGTTTACTGAGCAAACGTATCAGCAGTTCCCTGATATTTATCAGACTGATTTTAGCTTTAATAAGCCTCAAAAAGTCACGAACTTAAATCCACAAGTTAATAACTTTGCGTGGGGCCAAGAGCCAGAGCTTATCGACTATAAAGGCTTTGATGGTGAAGACCTACAAGGCGTACTCATTAAACCTGCGGGCTATAAAAAAGGCGATAAAGTACCAGTTGTGGTGTATTTTTACCGCTATATGAGTCAGCGCATGTATGACTTTCCAAAAATGGAGCTCAATCATCGCCCTAATTTCCCAATGTTCACTTCAAACGGTTACGCAATCTTTTTACCTGATATTCGCTTTGAAATAGGCCACCCAGGTAAATCATCAACGCAAACTATGATTAACGCCACCCAAAAGCTAATTGAGTTAGGGATTGCCGATCCAGGTAAAATTGGCTTACAAGGCCATTCATGGGCAGGTTATCAAAGTGCATTTATGATCACCGAAACTGACATGTTTAAAGCGGTGGTATCCGGTGCGCCAGTCTCTAACATGACCAGTGCCTACAGTGGTATTCGCTTAAAATCAGGCCTTGCGCGTCAGTTCCAGTATGAAACAGGGCAAAGCCGTATCGGTAAAAACTTATTTGAGGCACCTGAGCTTTATATTGAAAATTCACCAGTGTTTTTTGCCGATAAAGTTAATACTCCTATCTTAATTATGTTTGGTGATAAAGATGACGCTGTGCCATGGCATGAAGGTGTGCAATATTACTTAGCACTGCGCCGTGCTGGTAAAGATGCCACTTTCTTACAGTACGAAGGTGAACCGCATCACTTAAAGAAATTCCCGAATCAAGTAGATTTCTCTATTCGCATGATGCAGTACTTTGATCATTACTTAAAAGGCAAACCTGCCGCTAAGTGGATGACTGAAGGTGAAGCGTTTATTGCAGAGTAATATACCCAAACCATAAGCAAAAACGCCCAGCAAATGCTGGGCGTTTTTATGAGTGCTTAAGTTACCTTGCTCGCTGGCGATTACCACCCACTTTTGGTTTGGTATTGGCCTTTTTAAACTGACTAAAGCCAGTATGGCGACTCAAAGCAGGACGTCCGCCCTTGCTTGCTTTAGCTGATTTTTCATCGCGGCTTTCTTCTGGCACTAAACAGTTAGGGCCTTTACCAATGAGTTTTGCTTTACCCATTTTGCGTAGCGCTTCACGGATCATCGGCCAACCAGCAGGGTCATGATAGCGTAAAATGGCTTTATGTAAGCGACGCTGACGCGCACCTTTTGGCACAGCCACTTGCTCAGTATTATTTTTAATATTGCGCAGAGAATTCATCTCAGTATGATAAATAGTGGTTGCATTAGCCATTGGTGACGGATAAAAGTTTTGCACTTGGTCGAGCTTAAAGTCATTTGATTTAAGCCATAGCGCCATATTTACCATGTCTTCATCTTTTGTGCCTGGATGAGCCGAGATAAAATACGGGATCAAATACTGCTTTTTACCCGCTTCTTTAGAGTACTTATCAAACAGCTCTTTAAATTGGTCATACGCGCCCATACCAGGCTTCATCATTTTTGATAGTGGCCCGTCTTCAGTATGCTCTGGGGCTATTTTTAAGTA
This sequence comes from Pseudoalteromonas atlantica, assembly GCF_043641955.1. Taxonomy (GTDB): domain Bacteria; phylum Pseudomonadota; class Gammaproteobacteria; order Enterobacterales; family Alteromonadaceae; genus Pseudoalteromonas; species Pseudoalteromonas atlantica_A. Next base: position 16,289 of record NZ_JBHZRV010000005.1, on the reverse strand, counting down.
GCCGCCTACATGGTGAGTCACCAGCTCTTTTATATAGCGTGGATCTTGTACTGCAATATCATAACGTACACCTGATGCAATCAAGATTTTTTTGATGCCTTTTACTTCACGGGCTTTTTTATAAAGATCGATAGTTGGAGTGTGATCAGTATCCATGTGCTTACATATATCAGGGTAAACACACGATAAACGACGACAGGTACTCTCGGCTTTTTTGCTTTTACAACGCAGCTTATACATGTTCGCAGTAGGGCCACCTAAATCTGAGATTACCCCAGTAAAGCCTGGTACTTTATCGCGAATTTGTTCAATTTCATCAATGATCGACTCTTGTGAGCGACTTTGAATAATACGCCCTTCATGCTCTGTAATTGAACAGAAAGAGCAACCTCCAAAACAACCACGCATAATATTCACCGAGGTTTTGATCATGTCGTACGCAGGAATTTTCGCATCACCATAACTTGGGTGCGGTATACGCTGATACGGCAGGCCAAATACGGCATCCATTTCATGAGTCTCCAGCGGATATGCTGGCGGGTTTACCCAAATAGAGCGATCGCCATGACGCTGGAATAACGCACGCGCACAGCCAGGGTTTGTTTCTTGATGCAAAATACGTGAGGCATGCGCATACAGCGGCTTGTTAACGCTTACTTGCTCAAACGCGGGTAACTTAACGTAAGTTTTTTCCCATGGTTTAGGGCGTGCAGGTTGTATAGTAATAGGCTTGGCCGCCTCGGCTTGTAAATCGATGCCGGCTTGTTTGAATTCACTTTTACTACAGCCTACATCGTCTGCACCATACGGATTTGGAATTGGATCAATTTTACCAATTTTATCAATGGCTGTGGAGTCACTGCCGCGCCAACCAGGCATGGGCTCTTTACGAATAACCGCAGTACCACGAATATCTTGAATGGTATCCATGGTTTCACCAGCAGCGATACGATGAGCAACTTCCACCAGCGGGCGCTCAGCATTACCATAAATAAGAATGTCTGCTTTGGCATCAAATAAAATACTGCGGCGTACTTTTTCTTGCCAATAGTCATAATGCGCAATACGGCGCAGGCTCGCTTCTATACCACCAATAACGATTGGAATACCTTTATAAGCTTCGCGGCATTTTTGTGAGTAAATCATCACGGCACGATCAGGGCGTTTGCCGCCCACATTACCCGGAGTATAGGCATCGTCATGGCGCATACGCTTTTCAGCGGTATAACGATTGATCATCGAGTCCATGTTTCCGGCTGTCACACCAAAGAATAAGTTAGGACGGCCAAGCTCCATAAAGGCATCTTTTGATTGCCAGTCTGGCTGGGCAATAATGCCTACTCTAAAACCTTGCGCTTCGAGTACTCGGCCAATAACCGCCATGCCAAAACTTGGGTGATCGACATAAGCATCGCCACTAATTATGATGATATCGCAGCTATCCCAGCCAAGTGCATCCATATCTTGTCGAGTTGTAGGTAAAAATGGTGCGGTGCCATAACATTCTGCCCAGTACTTAGGGTACGAGAATAAGGCTCGCTTGGCTTTTAGTGCGCTCATAAAATATGACCAATTGCTTTAAAAATGGCCGCAAAGTATACCCGAATAAATACTCAAGCGATATTAACGATTTTGTAAGTGTTCGTTGAACTATGCGATAAAAGCTATTTTTTATTTCCAAGATATTGAATAAGCTCACTTTCAGGCATGGGCTTAGCATACATAAAACCTTGCACTTCATTACAACCTAACTGCTTCAAAAAGTCAGCTTGGGCTTGTGTTTCTACCCCTTCAGCAATAGTTTTTAAGCCTAACTGAGCACCAAGCGCTATCACAAGTGAAGCAATCGCACCATTGTCTTCATCTGGAATATCTTTAATAAAATCACGATCTATCTTTAAGCGATTAACGGGGAGTTTTTGTAAGTAACTAAGCGATGAAAAACCGGTGCCAAAGTCATCAATAGCCACATCAATACCAAAAACTTTTAGTTGTTGCAGTGTTTCAATGACGATATCGAGTTCATCCATAACAACACTTTCTGTTACTTCTAACTCTATATATGCAGGGTCAACCTGGTATTTCAATAAAGTATTCTTAACCAGCTCGGCATAATTTTTTACTTTAAATTGCGGCACAGATACGTTAACAGCAATACGTACCTTGAATCCCAGTGCTTCAAGGCGCTTATGTTGTTGGCACGCTTGTTCTAAAACCCATTGCCCTATGTCTACAATCAACCCTGCATCTTCTGCCAAAGGAATGAATATGGCGGGTGAAATAAAATTTCCCTGTCCTGAAGGCCAGCGTAATAATGCTTCGCAGCCAATCAAAGCAAGATCATCTAAATCAAGTTGAGGCTGATACCACACGACTAACTTTGAACGCTCAAAATCTTGGCGTAACTGACGAATAATACCCAGCCGCCAGGCCATTTTCTCTTCCATGTCTGGTGTATAATAAACGGCTGAATTACGCTTATCTTTTTTAGCCTGATTTAGTGCAATGTAAGCGAGTTTTAACGTTTGTATCCCGGTTGTTTGAAAATCTTTTTGTTCGCATAGCCCTGCTTTAAATTCAATCGGCAATACATGTTCAGCAACAATAAAGGGCAACGTTAAATTATCAAATAGCTCGCTCTCATCAAACTCACGTTGAGGGACTAAAAAGCCAAAAACATCTGCGCCAATACGTGATAACAATTCAGCTTTTGGGTATTCTTGTTGTAAACGCTCTACAATAGCTATAAGTAGGTAATTACCAATTTCTTGACCTAAGCCATTATTAATATCTGAAAAGTTAGCAACATCGATTAATACAAATACATGCTCGTTACGACTTACTCTGTGGTATTTTTCAATTTGTTCAATGAAATGAGTGCGATTTGAAAGCCCTGTTAACGTATCTTTAAACGCAGCATCTCTTAAGCGATTGAATAGTCTTACATTATCAAGACCAACACTAACATTTGTTAGAAAGATTTCAGCAAATTGAAGCTGCTCAATATTAGGCCTTGACGCATATTCCAAAAAAATGGCTGCTTGACGATTTTTACTCTTTAATAAAAAAGTACCATCGTGATCAGTGTATTGATGCTCTAACTGCTCAAAACATTTTTGAACCTGAAGGATTATTCTGCCATTATCTAATTGCTCGACCCCTTGGCCAAAAAAATCACTGTATTCTTGGCAACCACCCAGCACCTGTATTCGGTTATTATCTTCTAGCGAACCACAGACAATGCCTTGCGCCTCGCAATCAAGTATTACTGATAGCTGCTTAATAACAGCCATAGTAAACGCTTTAATATCAGTAAACCCTAAGATAGCTTTAGACGCTGATAAGATATTATTGAGCGCCCGGCCTTGGTACTCTAATTTGCAGATTTGCTCGTAAGAGCGGATAGCAGTCACCAAGGATGTAACTAGTTTACTACGTGTTAATTCTGTTTTTGTTTTATAGTCATTAATATCGTATTCGCGTATGACTTGCTCTTCAGGAGCATAACCGGGTTGTCCGGTTCGTAAAATAATGCGTACGGTGTGGTTTTGTAGCGTTTCTCTGATATGTTTGACCGCATTTAAACCCGCATCATCAGACTCCATCACAACGTCCAATAGTACGACCGAAATACAGTTTGTTTTGCTTAACACCTCAATCGCTTCAGCTGCTGAATACGCATGATGAAAGCGAAGTATTCGTCCCCAAAACTCAACGCCAGAAAGTGCAAGCTTAGTCACTGAATGAATTTCAGGATCATCATCAACAATCAATACATCCCAAAAGCCCATAGATGCGCTTTGTGAAGAAGTTTCTTCCTCATGATCAAAAAACAAAAAGTCACTGTGCTTAGACGACATTATAAATCCTTCAGTTTAAATACAGTGTGCAACAGCTATTTTAAATTTAAATGATGTCTTATTTAATATAGATGAATGACACATTACGTATTATAGTCAATGAATAACACCTTGTTGTACTTGAAATCAAATTATATTTTAAGGATTAAGCATTAAGATCATACAAACGTTAATTCAACTCATATTTATTCTCTGTTTAAGCCTATTAGTCATTGGCTTATTACTGCCTCAGCAATATAAGGTGAATCAAGAGCTAGATATAAGAGCAAATAAAGAATTGATAATGCCATATATTACTGACCTTTCAAACTGGCAGACTTGGTCTCCATGGGAGAAGCTTGATCCAAGTATTCAATTTGAACTTGCAAAGCCAAGCTCAGGAGTAGGCGCGCATCAATTTTGGCAAAGTAAATGGGGCACTGGCGAAATGACAATCACCAGCATAACTAGCTCTTCCATTAATTTTAATATTCTATTTAATAATGAGCATATTGTTAGTGGAGCTTTCACTTTTACTCAAGAGCAAGCGCATACAATTGTCTCGTGTAAGTTGATTGGTGAAATCACTACGCCAATTGTAGGGGGTTATCTCGCGCTTTTTAGCCAGTATATTTTAAATAATACTGTAGCACTTGGACTTAATAACTTAAGCACAACAGTGCAACTGCAAATCAAGGACGATAATAATTAATATGACTGTTAAAGCTTCGCAGGCTAAAATTAACTTAGCTAATATCATTGAGTCAAAACTAGGCTATGCCATTGTCAAAAATAGTGCTCTGCGCCCCTCAGTGCAAAATGAGAGCTATGACGCTCAAGGCCGTTCGCCTGTCCCCTTTAGAATTAATAGTGAAGACTCGGTATTTACTCGTGCTCAAAATAGACAGCAGCGCTTACTGATAAATCAGCAGCAAAATATTGAAGCAATTATGGCCATGGCCGTTAACTTTTGCCCAGATGTAACAAGTAATGGTCAACCCGATAGTGACTGGGTAGAACGTTTTATTGCACTGTGTGAAGACACCTCTAATGAGTCAATGCAAAAATTATGGGCTAAAATACTTGCTGGAGAAACGGTTGCACCAGGAACCTTTTCAATAAAAAGTTTGCAAACTCTAAAACAAATGACACAACGAGAAGCTGACGCATTACAAAAGTGTACCGCGCTTTGTGGTTACAACGAAAAGGATGACAGTCATTTAATTTTACTCGGCTTTTATAAAAAACCATCTATATTTGACCTTTTACGCAAAGGGAATAAAGTCTCGCTGAATTTAGGAAGAGCGGGGATCAGCTTTCCAGATATACTCACCCTAATGGATATTGGTCTGATTTATCGCAAAGAAATAGAGTCTGGTGCACTTAAAGCTGGCCAAGAACTAAACTTAACTTTTTTAAACCAAAAAGCAATGTTAAAACCAAAAAGCAACGATCTGGTTTTAAGCTACTATAAATTTACCCAAACTGGTGATGAATTAAGAAAACTAATAAATATGCCTGTAAATAAAGGCTATAAACAATTATTAAGCAGTGCGTTAGATGAGGAGTTTGATGTAACGTGGCACACACTTAAAAAGTAGTGCCACGCTAAATAATGCTTAAAAGTGAATTTGAATACCAGCAAATGGGCCTGAGGCATCAATGTCGGTATACAGATCATCAATATCATCAAGCTCTAAAGTCATTTGGCGGTAACCGGCTTTAATCGCTACATCTACAGCTAAGTTATCAATCAACTCCCAAGCAATACCTGCTTGATAGTCTTGTACTTTGCTGTCATCAATTGCTAATAAACTGCCCTCAAAGAACACACTTAAACCTGTAAGCGGTAAGCCTACTTCAGCACGCCCGTAAGCCAGTGGAACAAAGCCTGAAAAATCAATATTCTCACTTACTGTTTGACCGTTATCTGTACCTGTTACAACAATGTCACCATCAAACTGTTTTGCATTAAGACCTAAATCAATTGATATAAGGTCGTTATCAAAAATTTCGTAGTACAGAATATAGTCAACGTGTGACAAATCACTTACCGTTGTTGCTGTCGTATTTGTAGTAAAGGTTGAGCCGCCAAACTCAAAAGTACCATTTAACGTGGTTGAACCATTTAGTTCTAACTCTGTGTACTTTAGTTTAACATTTGGTACCAACGGCACAGGATGCTCTAATGCTGCGTAATAACTGATGAATGTTTCATCTTCAAAATTAAAATCTTGCATGTTACCACTATCAGCAAAGCTACCAGAGTTATCTGATTGCCACCCATCTACACCAACATACAGACCTAATAGAGTGTCAGCATGAGCTGCTGGTGCTAAACATGCCATAGAAAGGGCAGCTGCTAAACAATACTTTTTCATGTTTTATCCTTGCGCTAAAAGTTCGCTAAGTTCAATAAGAGCCGCGTTGGCCCGTGATATATAATTTGCCATTACCAATGAGTGATTTGCCACTAAGCCAAAACCATTACCATTTAAAATCACCGGACTCCAAACAGTTTCTTGAGTTGCTTCTAACTCACGAATAATTTGTTGTAAGCTAACGCGTGCATTTTTCTTTTCCAGCACATCAGCAAAATCATATTCTACAGCTTGCAAAAAATGTAATAAAGCCCAAGTTGCGCCTCGCGACTCATAAAAAACGTCATCAATTTCCCACCATGAGGTTTTTACTTGGTTTTGTAATGGAGTATATGTTGCTTGATGTGCTTCTTTATCGCCTGCTAAATCAGTGTTAAGGCGTTCTTGCCCAACACTAGCGCTCAATCGTTGACTTAAACTACCAAGGCGTTTTTCTGCTTCTTTTAACCAGCCACGAAGGTTATCTGCACGGGCATAAAACTGACTCTGACGATTGCTTTGATCAGCAATTTGCGTACGGTAAAGAATTAAAAAATCGATTCCTTTTTGATATTCACTTTCAGCACTTGGCCAAGCCCATGCCTCAGAACTGATGTTAAATTGCGGTTGTGCTTTTTTTAAAGCTTCATGCTCGGTAGATTGAGATTGTGAGCGGCTAAAATCTTTACGCATCGATAATGCAAGATCACGCGACATCTCTAAAGCCCCGAACTCCCAAGCTGGCATATTATCCATCAGCACACTTGGCGGCATCATATCATTTGATAAGTAACCACCTGACTTATTCAACAATGTGCTTGTCACATTAATCAACGATGACGTTGTCACATAACCAGTAACGAGCTTCTCACCCCGCTCTTGCGCTTGCTGCTTTGCATGAGTAACGACGTTGACGCGTTCAGGTTCAACACTCCAATACACCGCTAATGCATAAAATAAGATAAGTATTAGTACTAAGGCACCAATAATTTTCCCTTTATGTTGTGACATTCAGCCTCCTAATGATGCTTGTGATTTTTATCAGATTGCGACGTTTGTTCAACTTGGCTTTCTAAAGACACCACTTTAGCTTGAGTAAAAACTCGGTTTCCGTCATTAAAATATAGCGTGAGTTTTAATTCTTGCCCGACTTTTAACGGTTCAATTGGCTCAAAAGCCATTAAATGGTATCCACCTGGCTTAAAGTCAATTTGTTGATGTGCTTTTATCACTAATGAATCGACTTGCTGCATTTTCATTACTCCATCAACATGGGTATGTTCATGAATTTCAACACGCCCTAAACTTTCTAAGCTTGCTTTGGTAAGTTGAATCGACTTTTCACCGTGGTTCACGATACTTAAATACCCAACGGTCGAGTGACTAGCTGGTAAAAAAGCCCGAACTTGCGCATTGTTAACGATAACCTGACTATCTGTGTCATGATGATGCTCTGAATGAGCTTGGCCACATGATGAATATAAACTCATACCTAAAATAGCCGATGACAGCAGTGCGATTAATGGTTTAAAAGTCATTTCGTTCCCTGTTAATAAATCATTTTGTAGACTAAATTTAGCATATTTGCGAAAAAATAGTCAGTAATATTAGTAATTCAGCAACATATATCACCACACTATTGCGCGACTTTTTTATTATCAGCTATAAGCCAACACAAACAAACGATCAATATTAGCGGCCATGCAATAACTACAGATCCAAATAACAGAGCTAAGATCACTCCAATGCAAACTATGATCCCAGCACCTAACAAACCTGCACTGAGCAATGCAATAGCTGCAATAGCTGCAATAATAGCTACGAGTACACCAAATAACTCAATACCAACCCAACTCAAGTCTGCAATGATTAAAGGGAGCTGCCATGAATCAAACTGCACTATTTCAAATGGGCTCCACGTTATAATTACGATGAGTAATAAGCACACTGCAATAAATTTCATGACACTCCCCCCACTATACTTCACTATCTAAACAAAAATGTGCGGCAAGGTAACCACCACCTATAAACAATGGAAACTGAATTAAAAGTAAAATAGTCACTAAACGCGTAGCCCATATAGGAAAATCAAAACGACGCGCAAAACCACTACAGACACCTGAAATCTTTTTATTCAGTGGATCTTTTTTCCAACGTGTTTGGTTATTATATGTATTCATCTTTATTTACTCCTAGGCACTTTGTTTTAGGCTAGCTTTAAGCGCTGCCAGCTCTTTATCGATAGACTCATTTTTTACTAATGCATCGATTTGTTCTGCTGTGCTATTAGCAGATTTTGTAATGTCGTATGCTTCAACTTGAGATTCAATTGACTCTACACGGCGCTCTATCACGTCAAAACGAGATAGTGCATCTGCAACTTTGTTACTGTTAAGCTGGTGATTAACTCGCACCCTTGCAGCAACTACATTGTGTGCCTGTTGAAAACTAGCAAGCTTTGCTTTTGCCTCAGTTAATTTATTCTGCAATCGCTGAGCATCTTCTTGTAATGTCGCCAGAGAAGCTGCTAGCTTAGTGAGTTCTGGCTCTATCGCCGTCAAGTCAGCAGATACTTTTTGCTTCTCTTTTAAAGCTGCGGTAGCTAAATCGTCTCTGCCTTTTTCAACAGCAATTTCAGCCTTTACTTGCCATTGTTCAATACTTGCCTGCTTGTTTTTTTGTTCTCGCTTTAATGCCTTTTCTTCACATAAGATAACAGCTGCCGTTGAGCGACATTCGTCTAGGGTTTCTTGCATTTGCTGAATAAGTAAAGCAAGTAGTTTTTCTGGATCTTCGGCTTTATCTAATACCGATACTAAATTTGATTGAATGAGATCTGTTACGCGATTTACTAAGCTCATGACTTTCTCCTATTGAATATGGGTGATTACCACTAGGAGATTCCAAGACTTGTGCCAAGTTAAATGAAAATACATTTATATTATTTATTTCAGATAGTTAAGCTTAATATTGAAAACTAAAAAATGACTTGAGACTGAATGAAAAAGTTAAATTAACTAAAAAATGAATGTTTTGACTAATTTTTAGGATCAAAAAAACCGCTGAAAAGCGGCTTTATTGGTATTCGGTAAAAACCTACTCGGGAACAAAGCTGAGTGCTTTATCCATCACTGATAAATCAGCCTGTTTTCCATGTCCATTTTCAGATAAATGACGACGGAACCCCCTTGCGCCTGGCTGGCCTTGAAAAATACCCAACATGTGGCGTGCAATATGCCAAAAATTTGCACCTTGCTGCATCTCAGACTCAATATAATCATACATTGAGCGTACTACATCATGGCGAGATAAAGTAAAAGCCTGTTCGTTATAAATGGCTTCATCGACTTCGCTTAAAATAAATGGATTACTATAAGCCTCACGGCCTATCATTATGCCATCTACAGACTCAAGATGTGTTTTACTGTCAGCAATTGTCTTTACACCACCATTAAGGCTTAAGTGCAGCTGAGGGTAATCTTTTTTCAGCTGATAAACACGCGGGTAATCAAGAGGAGGAACTTCACGATTTTCTTTTGGGCTTAAGCCTTTAAGCCACGCTTTGCGAGCATGAATGATAAAATCATCGCAACCCACCTTATGACTGGCTTCAATTAGCTCACATAAAAACTCATATGAATCTTGTTCATCAATACCAATACGAGTTTTTACGGTTACCGGAACATCAACTTGTGCTTTCATCGCTGCAACGCACTCAGCGACTAATTGCGGCTCTCCCATTAGACACGCACCAAAACGACCATTTTGAACACGATCTGAAGGACATCCAACATTCAAGTTAATCTCATTATAGCCACGTTCGCCAGCAAGTTTGGCACATTTAGCAAGTGAATCAGGATCAGAGCCACCTAACTGCAAAGCAACTGGTCCTTCATGTTGATTGAAATGAAGGTAATCACCACGACCAAATAATATAGCGCCAGTGGTCACCATTTCCGTGTACAAAACAGTATATTTTGTCATTTTACGATGAAATGTGCGACAGTGACGATCAGTCCAATCAAGCATGGGGGCTACTGAGAAGCGTCTAAATTTTGAATCATGTGGTTTTGCTGGACAAGAGTCCGTGGTTACTTTAATACTCATACTACCTTAATCGCTCTGAATGACCCTGCACTACTGCTATTGTGCTAACACCCAAAAATTGAGCGCCATTGGCTATATTTATTATTAAGCACACAATATTATGCTTAGCATTTAAATGTGATACTTACTAAATTTTGTTAGCGCTATTATACACGTCCAGTACAAAATATTCAGTGAAAGAGTGTCATCATGAGCCTAGAGCTGAAGGTTTCTTGTTACCGATATAAGGTTGCATCATTCAATGCTACTGGTTGTTGATCTGTTTCATAAAGCCAGTTGTAAAGTTAGTGAGCGAGTTGCTCCATATGACTTGCAGTTCATTATTAAACTCACAATCAAATTGTGCAATAGTTTCAATTAAGCAATCTTTCCAAGTAGCGACTAAATCCTGATTAATACCCATATGTTTATGCTTTTCAATAATGTCTTTGAATGAATCACTTGCAAATAGCGCATCTAAATCGTCTGTACTTTCAATAAACAAGTTGATTGATTGCAAAATCATTCTTTGCTGTCGCTCTAAATCAACACGTTGAAATAGCTCCTTAATTTCATCATTTTTATTAATAAAGAGCTCATGAAAAGTTATATAAAATTGATAATAATCAGATGTTGATCTTATAAAACTGCCTTTTAGTGAATTCTTTTCAGTTACGGTATTATCAAAATTTATATGTATTGTTGTTCCTTTGTTTATAGCACTCTCTATCGTAAATCGACCATTTAAAGAACTCGTTACTAAATTATGTACAATCGTCATTCCAAGACCCATTCCACCTGCAACACGGTTGGTTGTGTAAAATGGGTCAAATATTTTCGACTTAGTATCTTTATCCATTCCAATACCATTATCAGACACTACTATGGCATATTTATAGCTGTTTCCTGTAAGGCTAATAGTGATTTCTTTGTGGCTAACTTCAAAGTCATTAGGGAAAGCATGATCAATTGAATTAGTTACTAAGTTAGTAATCACTTGCGCTAATCTAGAAGGATAAGTAGATACCACAATACACTGATCAGGGAGTGATAAATTTAAATGGATCCCAGGTTTTTTCAGTAAGGGTTTTAAGCTGGTAGAGATTGAGTGTATCCAATCGCAAAGATTTACTTCACCTTTTGGATCACTGTGAAAATCTGTAGCCATTTGCTTAAAGTTAGCAACTAACTCACTTGCGCGATTTAGATTAAACTCTACAGCGTGACCAGATTCTTTGCCATCGTTAATAAATACTTCTAAATCACTTTTACTTAACGAGCCATCAATTAGTTTTGCCTCTAACTGTTTTAACCCACAAAGCATTGTAGAGTTACCTAAAACAGCAACTCCAAGCGGCGTATTAACCTCGTGCGCCACTCCGGCAACAAGCCTTCCGAGTGACGCTAGTTTTTCTTGTTCTATCAGTTGCTGCTGCGAGCTTTTCAATTGTTTAATTACATTCTCAAGTTCGAACGTTCTATACACAACTTTTTGCTCTAAATGCTGATTTAATTCACTTAGCGCTAATTCATTTTCAGCTCGCTCTACTTCTGCGGATATTCGACCAGCAAACAGCTCAAATAAGGCGGCAACATCGTCAGCGTTTTTAATTGGATCAGTATATAAAGCAACAACTAACCCAAAAATATCCCCTTTCGAATCATGTAAAGGGGCGCCTACATAGCCATCAACATTCATGTCGATCAGGAGTTGATCTTTTGGGTATAAGCTACAAATTTTATGTGGGTATATACATGTAGAATCATTACTAACATCTGCACAGGGCGTATTTTCAAGGGAGTATTCAAAGTTTTCAGCAAAGTCATCCCCCACAACCAATGATAAAGTTTGAGAAACAAACCTAGCTTTGTCTAACTTAGCAATAAATGTAAACTGAGAACCAATAGATTTATGAAGCTGCATGGTAATCGTATCTAAAAAATCTTTACCATATGAAGATTTTAAAGATGATATTATTTTACCAATATCAAAATTCTGCATGCGGTTACCCTTTTAACTTTTCTATTAGTGAGCACACATGCTCTGCAAATATTTCCACCAATTCAATCGCATTACTGTCAAGCTCTGACTCAACCTCTAATACAATAATTGCTTCTGTATTTTGATGGCTTAAATAGTAAATCCCAACAAATTTCTCTTCATAAAGCATAGTTTTAGCTTTTGACACTTTATTAATAAACGACGAAATATCAAAAGCAGGTATGTTATCTACTTTTGCATTAAAGACTGGGCGCTTTGCACTTTTGATAGTGATTTGAGAGGCTGTTTTTTTATTAACAACTAATTCGGCTTCATACGCTTCTAGTACTTCGCTTAAATATCGTAGTAAGTGCGCTGAAAAAGACTCTAAATCCTCTAACTTATCAACTTTTAACACTGAACCTAGAAGTGCTCTAAGTGCATTTTTATAACTACCTAAACGAAAAATATCTCGGTAAGATCGTAAAGCCACATAAAACAGGTGATAAAGGCTATTTTGTGTGATTTCTGTTTTAGCTTTATAACCATCAATATCGTAACTTTTAATAATCTCGCTTTCTGGCGCAAGCCCAGCTTGACCTGTCCTAAGTACAATTCGAGTAGTTGTGTTATTAAGCTCTTTGCGGATATAGTTTACTAGCTTTAGCCCTGCATCGTCTGTTTCCATTACAACATCTAATAAAATCACAGCAATATCATTTTTTTCATTGAGGATATTTTTTGCTTCAGCTCCACTATAAGCACTGATGAATTCAAGCTCTCGCCCCATAAAGACGAAAAGTTTCATTGCTAATTTTGTAGACTTATGAACTTCTTGATCATCATCAACTATTAATACTTTCCAAGGCTTTCGAGTATTAGGCTTAGTCTTTGCGTCTTTAGCTAACCAATCCATGTATGTTCCAGAAAAGAAATACCGTTAAATTAAATCTAGCAAAGAAAAATTAATTAACAAAAAATTGTATCTGCGATTAATAGCGTTGAACATCTAATATCACTTAAAAGCAGCCGCACTTGGTAAACGAGCTATCGGGAAAGATAGGCTTAGCTGGCAGCTTATTCAGTTAGCTGCTACATAATAATCCTTTAAATATCAGATAATTACTGAAACATACAAGCTAATAACCCAAGGAAAAAAATACTCTGACAGAAAAGAGGAAGTTAAACTGAAATAGCTAAACCAAAATAATGAGCTATGCCATCTAAAATATTATTCACAGCTACAGAGGACAGAATAAGCCCCATTATACGGCTAATAATACTCGCACCACTGTCACCAATTAATTTATGCACATGGGTGGCCAGCAAAAGTAAAATTAAAACGACAACTAAAACAGCTAACATCATGGATGACGTAATTGCTTGTTCTACCCATGTATATTCATTGTTTCTTGTCATCAAAACAGCGCCAAGCATCGCGCCAGGACTGGCAATAGAGGGAATTGCAAGTGGAAAGATAGCAGTTTCAGTGCTATCTCTTACGCTTTTAATCTCTTCTTCGGGCTTACTTTCACCAAATATCATGGATAAAGCAAATAGCATAAGTACTATCCCACCCGCAATTTGAAATGCAGAGAGTGGAATATCTATTGCGTTTAATAACGCTTCCCCTGCTACCACAAAGAAAAGCAGCACTGCTGCAGAAACTGCAACAGCTTTGTAAATGACTTTGCGCTTAAACTTTTCACTATCTCCACGCGTTACTGCAATAAAAACAGGAACAGTGCCAATGGGATCGATAACGGCAAAAAAGAATATGAAAATCGCTAATAATTCATTCATTGCTAGACTTCCTAGATTAAAACTGTCTAATAAAAACGCTGCAAGTACAATACAATATGTTAGTATATCACGGTAGCGTAAGGATAAGAGAAGATGAATATAGAATCACTCGTTAGTAAAGCAAAACATGTGTGCGACAACCGTGGGGCTCGTTTTACCCCTATCCGTGAAAAAGTATTTCGCCTTCTCGCAAGTGCACAAGGCGGTGTTGGCGCGTATGATTTACTTGAACAGCTAAAACTAACTGAATCAGGTGCAAAACCAGCAACAATTTACCGTGCATTAGACTTTTTGTCTGAATTAGGTTTTATACATAAAATTGAAAGCACGAATGCATTTATGCTGTGTCATCACTTTGATCATATACACCCTGTACAACTTTTAATTTGTGACAGTTGTGGTTTTGTAAAAGAATTACACTCGACCCTCATATCGCACGAACTAAATAGTTTAGCGGCTGAAAGTGGCTTTATAGTCTCGGGTCAAACAATTGAAGCGCATGGACAATGTGCATCGTGTAAAGAATAATAAAGTGCAGAGCTAAAATAAAGCACTACACTTTAAAGTATATAAACGCAGTTTAACTGCCAAACTTAAGGGATAAGTAACAATGAATGTAGAGTTTATCAATCCTTTTCTAGCTTCCTTGTTAAATGTATTGAGCACAATGGCGCAAACAGAGTTAAAGCCAGGAAAGCCTAGAATCAAAAAAGATGAAATTGCCTGCGGTGATGTTTCAGGATTGATAGGTATGGTAGGCCCTCAAACCAAAGGTTCTTTTTCTATCACCTTTGATAAAAGTTTAGCGCTTACAATTATGGAACGCATGCTTGGCGAGCGACCTGATTCTGTAAACGAAGAAGTTACTGATATGGTTGGCGAAATTACAAACATGGTTACAGGTGGAGCAAAGAATCTACTTGGTGAGAAAGGATATGATTTTGATATGGCAACACCTATCGTTGTATCAGGTGAAGGTCATACTATTACTCATAAAAGCGAAGGGGCAAAAATTTTAATCCCTTTCACTTCAGATTCAGGTAACGCAAATATTGAAGTCAGCTTTGATAAACTATGAGTTGGTTACAAAAAACGATTAATTTAAAACCTCGTTCGCGAGGTTTTCATATTATTGATGACGAGATTACTTCACAACTTCCTGAGTTAGCGAATTATAAAATTGGCTTACTTCACTTGTTTATACAACACACCTCTGCAAGTCTAACAATCAACGAAAATGCCGATCCAACAGTTCGTATGGATATGGAAAGTCATTTTAATAAATTTGTTCCTCAGTGCCAGCCTTATTACCGCCATGATTATGAAGGTGATGACGACATGCCGGCGCACATAAAAACCAGCACAATAGGCTGTGAGCTATCAATTCCAATAAGCAATGGTCGTTTACAGCTCGGCACATGGCAAGGAGTCTACCTTGGCGAGCACAGAGATCATGGTGGTAGCCGGCGCATCGTAGCAACCTTGCAAGGTCAAGTTTGAGCTGAGTGCGAATACCTACAGCAATAAAGAGCCACATAACAAAGTAATCTAATGTTTTTAATGATGTAACTTAGGCTCTCAGGTGGTCGTGGCGTTCTTTTATCCGTGGGTATCAATTACTCAACCCACGCTACGGTGGTCAGATTGGCACTGTGTTGCTGAGAGCTATAACTTTATTCCAGACAACAAAAAAACGTCACATTGCTGTAACGGGTTTCTCTTGTTTGGAGCCATGGTGCGCTACGCAGTAGGATGACCTACTTTCATACACAATGTACGTTTAATATTATTTAAAAAGGACTCACTGGGCTCTGAGCGGGTCGTTGCGTTCTTTTATCCGTGGGTATCAATTACTCAACCCACGCTACGGTGGTCAGGTTGATACTATGCTACTCGGTAACTTTCTTTCAGACGTAAAAAAGCCCAACTCTTTCGAGTCGGGCTTTCTTGTATTTGGAGCCTGGCGATGACCTACTTTCACATAACAAATGCTACACTATCATCGGCGCTGTTTCGTTTCACTACTGAGTTCGGCATGGGGTCAGGTGGGTCCAAAACGCTATTGTCACCAAGCAAATTTGGTGTAAGGTCGAACTAATCGAACTTACTAAAATTTGGAATTTCTGATAATAAAGTCTTCAGTAATCTACTTTAGTCTATTAACTTCTTCGCTTGTTTCACTATCACATAAAACGCGTTTGGCGTTGTATGGTTAAGCCT
>NZ_JBHZRV010000004.1:104938-401129 GCF_043641955.1 Pseudoalteromonas atlantica | reverse complement strand
AAAGCCCGACTCGAAAGAGCCGGGCTTTTTTACGTTTTCAGGAAAGCTACCAAGTAGCGCAGTGTCAATCAATACACGTAGCGTGGGTTGAGTAATTGATACCCACGGATAAAAGAACGCAACGACCCGCCCAGAGCCCAGTGAGTCCTTTTTAAATAATATTAAACACATTGTGTATGAAAGTAGGTCATCCTACTGCGTAGCGCACCATGGCTCCAAATACAAGAAAGCCCGACTCCAAAGAGTCGGGCTTTTTTACATCTGAAAGAAAGCTAAATAGTAAGCGAGTTAGCGAGGGTAAAGCGAGCGAGTAGCACTGCGTGAACCTGACCACCGTAGCGTGAGTTGAGTATTACGAAACCCACGGATAGAAGAACACCATGACCACCTCAGAGCCCTGTGTATTACTTTGAAAATTTTGATTCATTTGACCGAGTCTATCCTGGTAGTTCTACAAACACATAAATTGCCCTCAACTGTTATCAACTATCATGTTAGAATTTTATTTTACTAACACAGACAAGACAGAGAGTGAGAGCGATATTGGTTAATTCTGATTACCAACAAGTGTTAAATGAAATTACAGCTGAGGTACAGCCATTACTTTCTCAAGGGAAGGTGGCTGATTATATTCCTGCTTTAGCTGAAGTTAAAGCCAATCAATTCTCAATGGCTATTCACACTACTGATGGTGAAACGTTCTGTGCTGGTGATTGTTCAGAGCGGTTTACGATACAGTCGGTATCAAAAGTAATGACCCTCACACTTGCTTTACAGCGTTACGGTGACGAGCTGTGGCAAAGGGTTGGTAAAGAACCTTCTGGTACAGCATTTAATTCTTTAACGCAGCTAGAGTTTGAAAAGGGCCTTCCTCGAAACCCATTCATAAATGCCGGTGCAATTGTTACATGCGATGCACTTTATAGTCGCCTTTCAGCCCCAATGCATTCTATGCTTGAAACTTTTCGTTTGTTATCTGGTAATCCAGCGATAGTGATTGATAAAAAAGTAGCTAACTCAGAATACGATTTTAGACACCGTAATGCCGCTATGGCACACCTGATGAAATCATTTGATAATTTTGACAACGAGGTTGATGATGTTTTGTGGGCTTATTTTAATTTCTGCGCAATCGAGCTTAATTGTGTCGAACTTGCAAAGGCTTATAACTTCTTAGCAAATAAAGGGGTTGATAATACAACAGGTAAAGTCGTTCTTACTAACCGTCAAAGCAAACAGTTAAATTCATTACTATTTACTAGTGGTTTATATGATGCAGCAGGTGATTTCGGCTATCGCGTTGGTATGCCTGGTAAGTCAGGAGTGTCAGGGACTATACTTGCAGTTTTGCCTAATAAGTTTACTGTGGCAGTTTGGTCGCCAGGCTTAAATTCGTTTGGTAATTCAGTAGCGGGGATAGCAGCTCTGGAGCTGCTATCAGAAAAACTAGATATCTCTATTTTTTAAAACTAGCTTCACAAGTTTACTGTTCCCAGTAAACTTGTTCTAAGCAGTCTTCTCGCTCTGGCAAACCACGTGATAAACGAGGGGAGTGCTGAACCAATACTTCATAACTTGCTCGATTAGCATATTTACTAATTTGCGCCAAAGATGAATAGGTCATTGCTGGTTGTTGATGTTTAGCTGAGTTACCTACATTGAGCTTGTGGTAAACATTAGCGGATAAATCATGTAGCACCGCCGCCAGAGCGCAGTCACCCGCACCGTTGGTGTTTTTAATGCTATCAGGTCCACCCATAAACGGTGCAGTGTGGCTGTAAGCTCGAATAGGGTTTTCACAATCAGCTTTACGCATTGCACGTGAAAACTCGTAACGATTAAAGTCTGCTATGGCACCAGGTAAAAGAGGGTATTCTGTTTCTCTTTTAAATTTTTCATCAACGTGGCCGGCCATAAATAGGCCTTTTTCTCCTGCTGTACATATTACTAAATCAACCCAATCAAGGGCTTTATCAGCAGCTAGCAGTGGATCTTCAAATCCTGTGATCGCAAAGCCTTCTTCTTCATTCATGGCAAGAATATCAACATGCTCTGCTACAAAGTTAGCCCACCAAGCTGGATCTTGTTCGATCAAAAACTTAGTTCCAAGTGTAAGTACAACCGGTACGCCCGCATCATTTGCATATTTAACTGCTTGCATAGTTGCTTCAGTCATCGTTTCATTACCTTGTGTACGCATTAGGTAAGCGCTGATAACAAGAGCCGACGAGTTTTCAATAAGCGATTTATCAATAGATTCCGGGCGCAAGTGATTCATTAACCCTGCGCTTATCGCAAACGTTCGTTCACCTGTGTCATCAATTAACGTAAAGCATCGACCAATAGGACCATCAACTGGTTGCAAGTAATCAAGGTCAACACGGCTTGAGGTATTACATAAAAAGCGATAGGCGTAGCTACCTATTTTTATGTTTTCACTCATCACACCTAACAGTACTGAGCGGTCGTCCGCTAATACTGAGTAATTGTGCATTGTGTTACCAATTGTACCACCGGCAAATTCATAATCGACCATGTCGTTTAGTTTAAGACGATCGTATAGTGCGTTAGTTATATCACTATCAATAACTTGCGACATTCCTCGGCGCAGGTGAAATTCGTTAAGGAAAGCTTGATCAACTTTTGCTTCGATATCAACGACAATTTGGTCTATTCCAGTGATATAGCTGCGCTGCAGTCTATCACTGGCGTTTAGTTGATTCGTTAGTGGATCTTTGGCTTCCACCGGAAAATAATGTTTATGCCTGCGGCGTCCAGGAAATTTCATTCGCTACCCGTGTGTTGTGAGCTAAATAAAAAAAGCGGGAGATTATAGCGCAAATCGCAGTCACTGAGCCATGGCAAAGCACCTTTAATTTGTTTTATTTTTGTCACTAATCGACATGTTTAGCACTTTTTTACTCTAAGTAGGTATAATAAAACAATAATTAGCGAAAGGTTGAGAAAGATGAGTACCTTACATAGTGACCAATATTGGATGGGGGTTGCGTTAGAATACGCAAAACAGGCTGAAAAGTTGAACGAGATCCCTGTTGGGGCCATTATTGTAAAAGATAATCAGCTTGTTGCTGCGGGTTATAATCGTTCGATAACTGACAATGATCCATCAGCTCATGCAGAGATGATTGCTATTCGTGAAGCTGGTCAAAAGCTCCAAAATTACCGCTTAATTGATTGCACCCTTTATGTAACGTTAGAGCCTTGTTCTATGTGTGCAGGTTTGTTAGTACACAGTCGCATCAAACGTGTTGTATTTGGAGCGACTGACTTAAAAACAGGATCGGCAGGATCTATTATGAATCTACTGCAAGAGCCAAGATTAAATCACCAAGTTGATATCACTTCAGGAATACTTGCACAACAATGTGGGCAGACGATTTCTGACTTTTTCAAGCGGCGTCGAGAAGAAATTAAGGCTGAAAAGCAAGCCAAGAAAAATTTAAACCTTAACTGTTTGGACTAGATGCGTCATTCAACTCAGACATTACTTGCATTGCAAACATACGACGGCGCCATATTGTTTTTTTATGGATATTGCGTAGCATTATTCTACGGCGTGTTGCAGTTGAAAAGATAACATTGCGCTTAAATGCGTGGGTACGCCGACGTTTTAGCATGGTTTCTCCTAAGTGTGAGAGTGAGAAGTAATTAATTTACCTCACATTAGTGATCATTTAATGACAAGTAAACATATATTTTAATCAAACAGGTTGCTCATCAACGTTGTAAAATTATTATCTTATTGGGTACTGTTCTCTGTTATAGGTTTAGAGGGAGTGTTTGGTTCACTTTTTGGCACAGATTTTTCCATCGCATTATTTTCATCTAACCAAACGAGTGCATCATAGTAACGACGAATGTTATCTACGTATTTAACTGCTACGTCACCTCTTGAGTAGCCGTATTTTGTTTTTCTGTAGTAGCGCTTTTTAATTAACAGCGGTAAACGTTTTTTTACATCAGCCCATTTGTCTGCACTAGCACCTTGTTGTTGAGTAATAATACGGGCGTCATTAACATGTCCCCAGCCAATATTATATGAAGCTAATGCAAGCCACGTACGGTCGGGCTGTGGAATACGCTCAGGAATACGCTTTACTAATTTAGCTAGGTATTCCGCTCCCCCTTTTATATTTTGTTCTGGTTCTAGCCGATTTGTTACGCCAACTTGCTTTGCTGTTGCCCGAGTTAGCATCATGATTCCACGCACCCCAGTTGGAGATTTTGCTCTAGGGTTCCACATTGACTCTTGGTAACTTAAAGCAGCCAGTAAACGCCAATCTAAACTGCCAGCGTATTGTTCAAACCAAGGTTGGTATTTAGGCAAGGTTTCTTTTATTGCTTCAATATAGGCAAGGGTGTTTACATAATTGAATTGACGAACATGACCAAAATACTTTTCTTCGAGCACATAAAGTTGGTTATTTTGTTTTACTTCGCCGAAAAAAGGCACCATAAGCGCATACAAAGAGTCGTCATTGTCTTTTAGCATAAGCCAAGCTATTGGGTCGTTGCGAGTAACAGAAAAGCCAATACTTAAATTTGGGTGGTAGCGACGAAACAACGATAAAGTATGAGAATCGGCAAGTGTATAATCAATCTCACCATCAATCACAGCCTGTAATAGCTCTTCTTCATCTAGGTCTTCAGTTTCATTCCAGTTTAAGTTGGGGTGGGTTTGTTTGACTTGTTGAAGAGCGAGAGAGTGACTACTTTTAGCCAATACAGTTAAGTTTCCTGTTAGATCATCAAAATCGCGAGGGCGCACTCTACCTTGTTTATAAACTAATTTTTGGCTAATGGTTCGATACGTTGGGCCAAAGCGGTAATTTTGAGAGCGTACTTTATCATAAGTTAAACCAGAAGCTATTATATCTAAATCGCCGCTATCTAAGCGGGAAAACATATCTGTTAGGCTAAAAAATGGCACCATTTCTAGCTCAACTCCAAGGTGATCGGCAAACTCTTGTGCCAATTCATACTCAAACCCTTGTTCGCCCTGAACAGCTTGGTAGTAATTACTCGCACCGGCTAAAGTGCCTACTCGAATTTTGTTTTGCGTTTTTATTTGGCTTAGCTGTGACTGTTGCTGCTGCATATCGCAGGCACATAAAAATATGATTAACGTAATGATTGTTATTAACTTTTGTTTAATCATAGTGTGCCCCTTTGATGCCCTATAACTCTTATACCAAAACTTTAACATCGCGTCACTTGTCGATTAGTTTAAGGAAAGGTTTTATTTGTTCGGATAATACAATTAGCTGCTACATTTAAACAATTTTAATTCCGCCCAAATCCTGTATTTCCGACTGACTTGAGTATATAATATGCGCCTAAAATATCGTTCAATCCCTAACCCCGGATGAAAATACCTATGTTGATCCTTCGTGGTGCACCAGCACTTTCCGATTTTAGAGTCCAGAAAATTTTAGCCCGTTGCCAACAGTCGCAACTTCCAGTCAACAACGTGTACGCCGAGTATGCTCACTTTGCTGATTTAACAGCAGAGCTTTCAAGTGATGAGCAAACTAAGCTTGAGAAGTTACTTACCTACGGCCCAACGATCGCAGAACATACACCAGCAGGTACTTTGGTGTTAGTAACGCCGCGCCCTGGTACTATCTCGCCATGGGCTTCAAAAGCAACGGATATTGCGCATAACTGTGGTTTGACGCAAGTTCACCGTGTAGAGCGTGGTATTGCTTATTACGTAGAAGGTGATTTGAACGCTGAGCAAGTTAGTCAAGTTGCAGCACTGCTGCACGACCGTATGACTGAAGCAACGCACAGCTCGCTTGATGCTGCTGAACAGTTATTCCGCACAGATTCACCAAGTGAAATGTCATCAGTTGACATTTTAGGCGGTGGTCGCGAAGCACTTGCCAGTGCAAACGTTGAGCAAGGTTTTGCATTAGCAGATGACGAGATTGACTACTTAGTAGAAAACTTCCAAAAGTTAGGGCGTAACCCGAACGACATCGAATTATTTATGTTTGCACAAGCAAACTCAGAGCATTGTCGTCATAAAATATTTAATGCTGATTGGACAATTGATGGCATAGAACAGCCTAAATCATTGTTCAAGATGATCAAAAACACCTACGAGAAAAACCCTGAAAATGTGTTATCAGCTTATAAAGATAACGCAGCAGTAATGACGGGTTCTAAAGCTGGTCGCTTCTTCCCCAATGCTGAAGGCGAATACGCTTATCATCAAGAAAATATTGAAATCTTGATGAAGGTTGAAACCCATAACCACCCTACAGCGATTGCGCCATTCTCTGGTGCAGCAACAGGTTCTGGCGGTGAAATTCGTGATGAAGGTGCAACAGGCCGAGGTTCTAAACCTAAAGCTGGCTTAGTTGGTTTTACCGTCTCTAACTTACGTATTCCTGGTTATGAACAACCTTGGGAAACTGATTTTGGTAAGCCTGCTCGTATAGTTAATGCCCTTGATATTATGACAGAAGGCCCACTAGGTGGTGCTGCATTTAATAACGAGTTTGGTCGTCCAAACTTAGTTGGTTATTTCCGTACTTATGAAGAACAAGTCACCAGCCATAATGGTTTGGAAGTACGTGGTTACCACAAGCCAATTATGCTTGCCGGTGGTTTAGGTAATATTCGTACTGATCACGTGCAAAAAGGGGATATCCCAGTTGGTGCTAAGCTAATCGCTTTAGGTGGCCCTGCGATGAACATTGGTTTAGGTGGCGGCGCCGCTTCATCAATGGCATCTGGTCAATCTAACGAAGATTTAGACTTTGCTTCAGTACAACGTGAAAACCCTGAAATGGAACGTCGTTGCCAAGAAGTTATCGATAAATGTTGGCAGCTAGGTGATGCTAACCCAATTGCATTTATCCACGATGTGGGTGCTGGCGGTTTATCAAATGCATTCCCTGAACTTGTTAATGATGGTGGCCGTGGTGGTAAGTTCCAACTACGCGATATTCCAAATGATGAGCCAGGCATGGCACCACACGAAATTTGGTGTAATGAATCACAAGAGCGTTATGTGCTTGCAGTAGCTGTAGAAGATTTTGACCGTTTTGAAGCGATTTGTAAGCGTGAACGTGCACAGTACGCTGTAATTGGTGAAGCGACAGAAGAGCGCCACTTAACGGTTGCTGATAGTCACTTTGACAACAATCCAGTTGATTTACCACTTGATGTGTTATTAGGTAAAGCGCCTAAAATGCACCGTGAAGCGAATACGCAAAAAGCTGTGAGCGAAGCGCTTGATACGAGCAAAATTGACGTAGCTGAAGCGGCAACTCGTTTATTACGTTTGCCTACGATTGCAGAAAAAACCTTTTTAATCACCATCGGCGACCGCTCGGTAACAGGCCTTGTTGCCCGCGACCAAATGGTTGGCCCTTGGCAGGTGCCAGTTGCTAACTGTGCCGTTACAGCAGCAACTTATGATACTTACCACGGTGAAGCAATGTCGC
This sequence comes from Pseudoalteromonas atlantica, assembly GCF_043641955.1. Lineage (GTDB taxonomy): Bacteria > Pseudomonadota > Gammaproteobacteria > Enterobacterales > Alteromonadaceae > Pseudoalteromonas > Pseudoalteromonas atlantica_A. The sequence continues at coordinate 393,651 of NZ_JBHZRV010000004.1, read as the reverse complement.
TTGGTGAGCGTACACCTGCGGCACTTCTTAACTATGGCGCATCAGCACGCTTAGCTGTGGCTGAGTCATTAACTAATATTGCGTGTGCCAATATTGGTGGCCTTGAGAATATTAAGTTATCTGCAAACTGGATGGCCGCAGCGGGTCACCCAGGTGAAGATGCGGGCCTGTATGAAGCCGTTAAAGCAGTAGGTGAAGAGCTTTGCCCTGCGCTAGGCTTAACGATTCCAGTGGGTAAAGACTCAATGTCGATGAAAACTCAGTGGGATGAAAATGGCGAGCAGAAATCAGTTACTGCGCCGTTGTCTTTGATCATCACTGCATTTGGTCGTGTTGACGATGTACGTAAAACTGTGACTCCACAATTACGTACTGACAAAGGTGAAACATCACTTATTTTAGTTGACTTAGGTGCTGGCAAAAACCGCATAGGCGCATCAAGCTTAGCGCAAGTTTATAAGCAGCTTGGTGATGTAACTCCGGATGTTGACAGCCCTGAGTTATTAAAAGGCTTCTACAATGCAATGCAGGCGCTTGTCGCTGATAATAAGCTACTTGCTTATCATGACCGTTCAGACGGTGGTTTATTTACTACAGTAGCTGAAATGGCGTTTGCAGGTCACACGGGTGTAACTGTTGACCTTGATGGTTTAACAGGTTCAGATATCGAAGCACTTTACAACGAAGAGCTTGGTGCTGTTATACAGGTTGCTAATAGCGATTTAGCCGCTGTGAATGCGGTATTTGCTGAGCACGGTATTGCTGCTATTAGCCATGAAATTGGTACACTTAATAACGATGATGCTGTGGTATTTAACCGTGCAGGTAATGCTGTACTGAATAATACACGCACTGAACTTCGTACAATTTGGGCCGAAACAACGTATCAAATGCAAGCGCGTCGTGATAACCCAGACTGTGCTAAGCAAGAATTTGATGCTAAGTTTGATGCGAAAGATCCTGGTCTGAACGTTAAACTCAACTTTGACTTAAACGAAGATGTAGCTGCACCTTACATTGCTACAGGCGCTAAGCCTAAAATGGCTATTTTGCGTGAGCAAGGTGTTAACTCGCATCTAGAAATGGCTGCGGCGTTTAACCGTGCAGGATTTGCTGCGGTTGATGTACATATGAGCGATATTCTTGAAGGGCGCTTAAGTCTAGAAGAATTTAAAGGCTTAGTAGCATGTGGTGGCTTCTCTTACGGTGATGTATTAGGCGCGGGTGAAGGTTGGGCTAAGTCAATCTTGTTTAATGATATGGCACGTGACCAATTCCAAAGCTTCTTTGAGCGTCAAGATTCATTTAGTTTAGGTGTGTGTAATGGTTGTCAGATGTTATCAACATTAAAAGAGTTGATCCCTGGCACTGAGCACTGGCCACGTTTTGTGACCAATAAATCAGAGCGCTTTGAAGCACGCTTTAGCTTAGTAGAAGTACAAGAAAGTCCATCTGTATTCTTCAAAGGCATGGCGGGTTCTCGTATGCCAATCGCGGTTTCTCACGGTGAAGGTCATGCAGAGTTTGCCAATGATGCAGCTGTTAAAGCAGCCGTTGATTCAGGCACTGTGGCGGTTAAGTTTGTTGATAACCATGGTAACCCAACAACACAATACCCTAATAACCCGAATGGTTCGCCTGAAGGTATTACCGGTATTACATCGGCGGATGGGCGTGCAACAGTTATGATGCCACACCCTGAGCGTGTATTCCGCGCAGTTGCTAACTCTTGGCACCCAGATGAGTGGAAAGAGGATAGCCCATGGATGCGTATGTTCCGTAACGCACGTAAAAATGTAGGTTAAGCTGCATTTATACACACTAGATTCAGAATCTAGTTGTAAAATAAAAGGCTGCATTGTGCAGCCTTTTTTGTCTACACTGTTCAAGGTTCAAGGTTCAAGGTTCAAGGTTCAAATTAAGGATAGTATGATCAAACGTATCACATGGGGACTCGTGTTTTTATTGCTGAGTGTTTTAACACTTGGCTATGTATTTCGTATGCCTATCACGCAATGGGCTATAGCCCCGTCTTTGAGCCAATCTGGCGTTGAATTACATTGTTTAGATTGGTCACTAAATTCTAATTTTAGCTTAGGCGTAAACCGATTATGCTTGACTTATCAAGGTCATCAAATTGAGCTTGGCAGCATCGTAGCTGATACCAAAAAAATAACCGTTGGCCGCGCTAACCTGCGCTTAAATGATAGCGAGAGTGACACATCAAGTAATAATTCCTTCAAAAGGTTGGCACTTAATTTACCCAAAGGGCGGCCGAAAATTGAGATCAAAAGGCTACTAATTACTCACCCACAACTTCATGATGAACTGGCGGTTAGCATTGCTGAAGAAAAGCTAAATACGTTTGTGGTTTCAGGTGATGTTACAGGTGAGGTAGCAGTCAACAATCATAAAGTTATTGGTCGTTTTGACTTAGCTGATGGATTACTAACAAAGATAAAGCCGATACCGGTGCTTACACTAAACAGTGAGCATGAGTTCACCTTTGATGGGTTATCCGTTGCTGTAAAATCAAATATAGATGCTGAGATTACTCAGCAGTTTAGTCAATGCCCTTTGACGGTTGATGTTTTAGGTGATGTGAATGCTCACTATCATTTTAACGATAAAAAAGCATCGTTAAATGCGCAGCAATTAACGAGCTGGGTAACGTTTGATAGTGGCTGTTTAGCGCTTATAAATAATCAACCACAGCGTGACTTTATAGCAAGGCAGCTGCCTTTAAAGTGGCAACTGATGCTGAGCGATACGCTAGAGTTTAAAAATGAACAACTCGTTATGCCATCAATGCTATTAAATGCTAAAAATAGTGAAACGAAGTTCAGTCTTACAAACTTAGCAATCAATGTTCAGCAGCCATTAGAACAAGCCAAAGGCGATATTAAGGTGTTGTTTAGCAGTGAAGATATTGAGCATATAGAAATAAACGCAGCTTTGAATAACTTGGCTATGAATGGCGATTACCAATTGCGCGTCGATGAGCTCCCTGGTTTTTTACCCGCATCAGCTAAAAAGGTAGCAAGCACAGGCCAATTTAAAATAGCGAATGTTTTACAACTGCAACAAAATGCGAAAATAACCAGCGAGGTTGCTTTTGCTGAGATTAAGTTTGATAAATTAACGGCAAAGGATTACAAGGCGCAGTTTACGACTGCACTTGATAATAAACAAAATATCAACGCAAGCTTGGATAGTCATTTGCGTTCAGTGACTTATGATCAATACCAAGTGCTTGGTGTAAAGAATCAATTATCAGCATCATCTAGTTTGACTGTTGGTGAATTGTTTGTCGATTTAAACAGTGAAACTAAACTAGCTCAATTTAACAGTGATTTTTTAAACCTAAGTAATATTCGTATAAGTTCAAAGGGCTTGCAAAGCAGAGCGTTGCAAGCCTCACATCATGTATTTATTGATGGTATTGAATTAGTAGCCAGTCACCATGTATCTGCTGTGGAGCATCCATTTGAGATAACGATAGCAGAGCAAGCCGTGACTAAACTCAACCCTGTTTTACAGCAATTTGAGCCATTAGCCACGCTGACCGACGGTAGCTTTAATGGCGTTGTTCGCGGAGATGTTAATTTACAGCAGGCTGACTTTACATTGCAAGTAGAGCAGCTAAGTGGCTTATACAACGATTATTTAGCGAAGCATTTTAGCAGCCGCCTAATGGGGACTTATGATTCAGGTCAGCTTAATGTGGCTCCCACTACATTTGAACTAAAAGAGTTACGTGCGGGTGCTGTTGTGAGTAACATGGCAGGTAATTTCAGTGTTGATAATTCTGTTGCACGCGCTTACCAGTTAACCGGTGATGTACTGGGTGGTAGCTTCGCTTTGGATAGCTACAAAGAGATTAAAGAGGCTCAGCAGTCTCTGGTCACATTTGAAAATATTGATGCCAGTAAATTAATTACCTTAAATGATAAGTCAGGCATTACATTAACGGGTCGAGTGAATGGACGTTTGCCTGTTTACTTTGATCAACAAGGTATTTCGGTAAAGTCCGGTGAGTTATCAAACCATGGGACTGGTAAGTTAATTATTGCTGACAATGCTGCTTTTGATGCGGTTAAAGCTCAGCAACAAGAGTTGGGCCCGATTTTAAGTCTGCTGGAAGATTTAGACATCCAGAGTTTAAAAAGCAGTGTTGATTTAAACCCTGATGGTTGGCTTTATTTAGGTGTAAACTTAAAGGGGTACAATGAAGAACAGGCACAGCGAGTTAACTTTAATTACAACCATGAAGAAAATGTTTTTACACTCTTAAGAGCATTGCGCTTAAGTGATGAAATTACTCAAAAAGTTGAACAAGAGTATTCAACAAAAGGAACTAAAAATGACTAAATGGCTGGTAATACTTACAGCACTGGGGTTGCTTAGTGCATGTACGCATCGCGTTGAAGTGGCAGCGAAAGAGCCTATCACCATTAATTTAAATGTGAAGGTTGATCATGAAATTCGTGTAAAAGTTGATAAAGAGCTAGATGATCTATTTGGCGATGACAGTGAGTTATTCTAAGGAGCAATTATGAGTTTATTAAAAAATAAAAAGTTAAATGTGCTTACACTTTTAAGTGCCGTTTTCTTGTCATTTTCTGCCTGGGCAATTACGTTAGATAGCGCTAAAAACCAAGGGCTTGTAGGTGAAGATAGCTCGGGTTATTTAGGTTTGGTCGTACAAAATGCAGAGGCGAAAGCGGTTGTTGATGAAATTAACGCAAAGCGTAAAGCACAGTATTTAAAACTTGCGAAAAAGAACAACTTATCACTTGCTCAAGTAGAAGCATTGGCAGCAGCGAAAACGATTGAAAAAACCCAAACAGGGCACTTCGTTGAAATTAATGGTGAGTGGGTCAAAAAGTAACCATAGGTTGATAACGAAGAAAGCCGAAAGTTTATACTTTCGGCTTTTTGCAATTGGCCAATAAGGCTTGCCAAAAGTCGATGCCTTTACGGCGTGCTAAATTAATATTGTGTTCAGGGATTGACTCTGGCTCATTATATTCATCTAACGCTGCGCTCATGCTTGCTTCACGTATTAAATGCAACGTGGGGAAAGGGGCTCGGTTGGTATAATTAGCGGCATCGTTTTCATCGCTATCAGCGAATACATAATCAGGATGAAAGTTCGCTATTTGGTACTTCCCTTCAAACCCCTGTGCTACGAGTAAAGCATTGGCTAAATCTACTAAATCTAAAAACTCTTCAAAATCACTAAAGCCTTGTTCAAACATGATAAGTGTTGTTTCACGCTCAGCTAAGGAATTAAGTTGATTACACTGTTCAAGCATTTCCATTACCGCATCATCGATGCTAACACTTTGGCTGGTATAATAATGAATGCAGTTATTCTCGACTTCTTTACGAGCAAACGGGCAGAAGTTGTATTTGACGATAACATTTGAGACCCACTGACGGGTTTGTAATTCAGCTAATGTGACGGTTTGATTGTTCATGATTTAATATACTGATTAATTATGGTGAGTGTGTTTGCAATAGCGCCTTGGTTGCTCATTAGGCATTTATTAGCTTGTATACCGAGTGCTTTAGTTAATTCAGGCTGTTTTGCATATAAGCAAAGTTGCTTGTAAAGCTCGTCGCTAGTTTTCACTTGCATGCAACCGCCAAGCGCTACTAGCTCCGGGTACACATGGTTAAAATTATAGGTGTGCGGACCGGATACTACCCCTACAGAAAATGCGGCTGCTTCGAGCGGGTTATGGCCACCACGTTCAATTAAACTACCCCCGATATAACTCACATTAGCCATGCCATAAAGGCATTGTAATTCACCTAGGGTATCCGCTAATAACACTTGCTCATTAGCATAATCATTCTCGCTTCTGCGACTAAATGTAAGGGCTGAATCAGTGAGTAGGTTGGCAACTTTATTAAATTGTTCAGGGTGGCGTGGGGCGATAACAAGCAATGCATCAGGGAATTGCTTAAGTAAATCTGAGTGAACCTGTAAAATAAGTTCATGTTCAACGGGATGTGTTGAGCCTGCAACCCAGATAAAGCGATGCTGATTATAAAGTGACTTTAATTCAGACACTTGTTCAATTTGCTCAATGTTTGGTTGAATATCAAATTTAATTGAGCCAGTTACAGCTACTTTATCAGGCGCTAAGCCCAGCTCAATAAAGCGTTGTGCGTCTTCTTGGTTATGGCTTGCAAGGCATGTAATTGAGTTCATTATCACATGGGTTAGTGGCTTTACTTTATTGTAGCCTTGCTGTGATTTTGCTGATAAACGCGCGTTTAAAACAAGCACCGGAATGTGTTTATTTTGGCACTGTGCCATTAAGTTTGGCCAAAGTTCAGTTTCTAATATACACAGTGCTTGCGGTTGAGTCTTTTTTAAAAAACGAGCCGTTGCCGATGGGAAATCAAGCGGCAAGTAAAGTACTTGTACTGAGTCTTTAAAGTTACTTTTTATTTGCTCACGGCCTGTAGGGGTATTACAAGTTATGATAACAGCTAATTCAGGGTGCTGTAATTGTAGTTGCTTTATTAAAGGGGTTGCAGCGAGTACCTCACCCACTGAGGCGCAGTGAATAAGCAAAGGAGAAGTTTTGTTCGCTTTTATAAACCCAAAGCGCTCAGCAAAGTGATGACGGTACGCTGAGTTTTTTTTCCCCCTTATTCCATAAAGGTAAAAAACAATCAGTGGGCTTAATAAATAAAGAGTAAGCGAATAACAAAAGCGTGCCATTTTTAAGCCTCAAATAATAAAAGGTAATAATAACGCTTATACCTAATAAGCTAAATATGAAATTGTTAAAAAGCGTTATTTGAGAGAGTTTTGAGTGTTTAGTTTGCCCTAATTTGGTAATATTTGGCTAACTTATTAGAAAACATGTGATGTTATGGAATTCAGATTTATTAAAGCTGCGGTAGTAGCTTGTTTTTTAGGGGGCACATTTCCAGCAGTTGCTAGCCCCACAGCATATTTACCAATAGGCATGGATGCGCAGCTTGATCACCAACTAGACACATTATTTGCACTTACATCGGGTACACCTATGGCTAAGCCATATCGCCTTACAGAAGTTGAGGCTGCTTTAAGTAAACTGCAAGCTACACAACCGGCTCTAGTCAGTGCAATTCGTGCTAAAATAAAGCCTTACCAAGGCACTGATAACATCACTCGCGTTGGTGTAAAGCTCACAGTGGATGGTGATAAAACAGTAAAGCTTGCTAATCAACGTGGAGTCAGCTCGGATGAATGGGGACAGGGCTTTTTTGAAGGTATTTGGCGTCCGAATGATTACATGTTAATGCAAATCGGTGCAGATTACCGTGCCAAACAAAATAAATTCACCAACTACAATAGTTTTATTAGTTTTGCTGGTGACGCCTTACAGTTAAATATTGGTTACAAAGAGCACTGGTTTTCACCCTTCAAGCAATCAGCACAAATAATATCTACCAATGCGCGCACTTCACCTTCTATTTCGTTAGGTATGGTAGCACCTGCGCAAAACTGGTGGAACTTTGATTTTGAGCTTTATTATTCAGAGCTTGAGCATGTAGAAAAAGCCATTTTATATCAAGGTGAACTACATGATGGCACGCCAAAACTTGCCGGAACACATATTAGTATTGAACCTGTAAACGGTTGGAAAATTGGTTTAAACCGCATGATGCAGTTTGGTGGCGGCCCTCGCGAAGTAAGTGCTGGGGATGTATTTAAAGCGTTTTTTGATCCCGCTGGAAATGATAATGCAGCTATGGTTGAAGGTGGGCGAGATAACGAGCTGGGTGATCAGTATGTAACCATCACAAGTAATATCAATTTTAATTGGGGTATTCCGACAGAGTTTTACTTTGAGTATGGTGGTGAGGATACTAAAAACCATAAAAATTACCAGTTTGGTAATACGGTAGCGAATGTTGGTTTATTTTTGCCTCAATTAACCAAGAAGTTATCATTTAGGTACGAGTACACCAATATGCATAGCCTTTGGTATGTAAATGAAGTGTATCCTGTTTATGGGAATACTAAAGGTGGGTTTAGCACAGGCCATTTTGCTGCGGATCAGCGCTATTTAGATCAGCACTCAGGCGGTTCTGAACGTGTTTATGCTGACGCCCCTCCAACACAAGTTCACTCAGTGGAGTTAGTATATAATGATAATCACAGCTCTTTTTGGCGTGCAAAATTAACCAGCATAGAAAATAAAAGTAATTACTTAAATGAGTTTGGCCAAACAACCGCTAATTATGAACAAGCGATTGAGCTACAAATAAGCAATAACCGAAAATGGCAAGAATACAATATCGAAACCACACTGACGTATGGCGAAGATGTTTTTGGCGATGATTATGCTTGGTTATCCGTTTCACTTTTTTGGTAATAAGTGGCCTTTAGTATTTATATACCGTAACAAATTTGAGAGAAATAAGTATGTCTAACAGTGACTCAGTAGCAGCGAGCTACCTAGAAAGCTTAACCCGTCATCAAGCTTTGTTTGAAACGATGGAAACGTATCACCCACAAGTTATGCAATTGCTTGAGGTGTGCCACAGCGTGTTACAGGCGGGCGGTAAAGTAGTCTGGTTTGGTAATGGCGGTAGCGCCGCCGATGCGCAACACTTAGCAGCTGAATTTGTGGTCCGTTATAAACTTGAGCGCGGTCCGTTAGCGTCTATAGCTTTAACCACTGATACATCAATATTAACCGCGCACAGTAATGACTATCATTTTGACACTGTGTTTGAACGTCAAGTACAAGCACTCTGTAAGCCTGAAGATTTAGTCATTGGCTTAACGACATCAGGAACTAGCGCTAATATTAATTTGGCTCTAGCGGCTGCTAATGAGATTGGTGCGTATACAGTTGCATTTACTGGCCGTGATGGCGGTAAAGTTAAAGATATCGCTAAATTACCCATTATTATCAAAGATGATGAAACAGCACGTATTCAAGAAGCACATATGTTTATTGGTCATTGGTTGTGTGAAGCCATAGATATGGTTGTTGCGGGGCAAGAGTAATGGATTTAGGGCTACTTAAAAATTTATCTAACGCCAAAATACTAGTTGTAGGCGATGTCATGTTGGACCGCTATTGGCATGGTGATTCAGGGCGTATTTCGCCAGAAGCGCCGGTGCCGATTGTTAAGGTGAGTAAGTTTGAAGACAAAGCCGGTGGCGCAGCTAATGTGGCTAAAAATATTGCTCGGCTAGACGGCAAAGTTGGTTTGCTTGGTTTGATAGGCGAAGATGAAAGCGGTCAAATTCTTGAAAGCATTTTAAATGATGAACGTATAGATTCGCAGCTTGTCAGTGTGTGTGATTTACCGACTATTTCTAAAATGCGTGTTATTAGCCGTCACCAACAAGTTGTTCGCTTAGATTTAGAAGAAAAATTTACCGAACAGCACAGCCAATTATTATTAAATCGCTTAGAACTTGTTTTAGAACAGTATGATTTTGTACTTTTTTCAGATTACGATAAAGGCTCTCTAAGCTTAATTCAAAAAATGATTCAACTCGCTAAAGCAGCAGGTAAAACGGTTCTTATTGACCCTAAATCATCAGATTTAAATCAGTATCGTGGTGCTGACTATATCACGCCAAACTTAAATGAGTTTAAGCTCGCTGGTGGACAAACTGATTCAGAGCAAAGTTTAACCGACAGCGCGCGTCAACTAATAAAAGATGCTGGTGTTGCAGCTATGCTACTTACTCGTTCAGAGCAAGGTATGTCATTGATCAGCGCAAATGAGAAATATGATTACTCGGCGCAGCAGCTTGAAGTCAGTGATGTAACTGGCGCTGGCGATACCGTTATAGCAACGCTAGCGGTAATGCTTGGAGCTGGTATGCAGCCTAAAGATGCTGTTGAAGTTGCTAACCTTGCTGCGGGTATTGCTGTTAGTAAGCTTGGTGCGGCAACTGTTTCTCCTGAAGAGTTAAGTCGTAAACTGGGTCAGTACTTACAAAAAAATGGTGAGCATTATCAAACACCATTTGATGATGTATTGCAGCATATAGAGTTTGCAAAACAAAATTGTGAAACCATTGTGTTTACTAATGGCTGTTTTGATATTTTACATGCAGGTCATGTCCGTTATTTGGCGCAAGCAAAAGCACGTGGTGACCGTTTAGTGGTTGGTTTAAATAATGACGAGTCTATCGCGCGTTTGAAAGGCCCAGAAAGACCTATTAACCCACTTGATGAGCGTGCAATGGTGCTGAGTGCATTGGCATCGGTTGATTGGGTTATTCCGTTTGGCAGCATTGATGAAAATGACACGCCAGCAAAATTAATCGAGCAAATTAGCCCTGATATTTTAGTTAAAGGCGGGGATTACACCGTAGAGCAAATTGCGGGTGCTGAACATGTATTACGCCATGGTGGTAAGGTTGAAGTGCTGGAGTTTTTAGATGGTTGCTCAACCTCTAAAGTGATCAGCAAAATTAAATCTTAGGCTTAAGGGATGACTGGTACGCAGTATTTAATTGCTGCCAGTCGCTTTGTTGCCAATGCATTACCTGATTTCGACCAAGCTCTTTATCAAACGAACGTAGTAAGCGCGATATATTCGCCTGCTGCCATTGACCTTTAATTTCTTTTATCTCGCCTCTATCGAAATCGATAATATACACAGCACCGATGCTGTCGAATAATATGTTATTAATATTCAAATCGGCATGATAAACACCTAAGTTATGAAACTGTGCGATGGTGTTGCCAACTTTTGTTAACTCATCAGCTGTTAAGGCACGTTGTTTGAGTACATCAAGTAAGCTTTGTGCTCCCTCTATTGCTTGAGTGATAATATCACCGCGGTAAATTAAACCTTGTTTAGTGACCTTTGCTGTTATGGGCTTTGGTACGTTGAGGCCCATTTCACACAGTGTCATCATTAATGCGAACTCTTGGTAAACGCGGGTCTTTTCAAGGCTAAGGTACACGTATTGATCGCTTAAAACTTTACCCACTAAACCGCCGCGCCAATAGTGCCTGAGCACCGCCGTTAATTCGTTATGACAAAAAAACCATGCCGTCGCTCGGCCTTTTTTACTGCCGACTATCTTTTCTTGTTGTTGCCAATATTCAGCATCAAACCAATTTAAGCTAATTTGAGCGCTGTACTCCGGGTGGCTCAATATGATGTGTTGATTGATTGTTTGTTGATTAAACATGGCTAAGATACTTTATTACAGGCAATAAGGCATCTTAACGTGTTTTAATGCCAAGCATAAGTACTTGCAATAGTGAGTGGTTAATTTAAGATCAAGCTCTAGTTAATAATAAAGTGAACAATGCCTGTGAGCCCGACTGCAAACTATTCAGATATCTGTATTTTACGACTTTCAGCAATTGGTGATGTATGTCATGCAGTTTCTGCGGTACAAGCAATTCAAAAAGCACACCCTAATACTAAAATTACCTGGGTGATGGGCAAAGTTGAAGCAATGCTATTGGCTGATTTACCAGGCGTAGAGCTTGTTGTGTTTGATAAAAAACAGGGCAAGCAAGCATTTGAGGAGTTAAAGCAGCAATTTAAAGGTCGCAAGTTTGATGTGCTCTTACACATGCAAGTTGCTTTACGCGCTAACCTTGTCGCGCGCTGTATTCCGGCAAAGGTAAAGATAGGTTTTGATTGGGCACGCGCGAAAGAACTCCATAGTTTGTTTATTAACAACCGCATCGCAGCAGAGCCACAAGCACATGTGCTAGAAGGATTTAAAGGGTTTGCACAAGCAATAGGTGTACCTGACTACCAACCTAGCTGGGCTATGCCAGTGACAGAACAAGATCAAACCGCAGCTGATGAGTTACTTGGGGCAAAGCGTCTTGCCAGTCCAATTTTTGTGATATCGCCAGCTGCGAGTAAAAAAGAGCGTAATTGGTTACCACAGCGATATGCAGCCCTTGCAGATCATGCACATAGCCAAGGGTTCCAAGTCGTGATCACTGGGGGACCAACAGAGCTTGAAATTGAGCTGAGTGAGCAAATTATTAGCTGCGCTAATGCGCCAATATTAAATTTAGTCGGTAAAACCAAGCTCAAACAATTACTATGTGTGCTTAAGCGTGCTGCATTAGTGCTTGCACCTGATACAGGGCCCGCTCATATGGCGGTTACAGTTGGTACGCCTGTTATTGGTTTGTATGCCCACTCAAATCCAAAACGAACGGGGCCGTACTTGTACCAAAATTATGTGGTTGAGGTTTATCACCAAAACTTATTGCAGCAAACAGGCAAAACCGCTGAGCAAGTGGCTTGGGGTACTCGGGTAAAGGGAAGTGATTTAATGACGCAAATAGTCGTTGAAGATGTAACATTGATGTTTGATCTAGTCGTTAAAAAAGAGCAATTGCTCGCAGCTAAGGTTTGTTAATGTTAAATAAAGCGCTTTTTTTAGACCGTGACGGTGTTGTTAATGTTGATCATGGTTATGTGTATGAACCTGATAAGTTTGAATTTGTCGAAGGCGTATTTTCTGCCTGTAAGGCGTTTGTTGATGCAGGCTATAAATTAATCATTGTGACCAATCAATCAGGAATAGGGCGAGGTTATTACTCTGAGGCTGATTTTCATGCGCTAAGCACCTGGGTCATAGCGCAATTTGCAGAGCATAATATCACCGTTAGTGGAATTTATTTTTGTCCTCATCACCCTAAAAAAGCACTTCTTGAATATTTAAAAGAATGTCAGTGCCGCAAGCCTGCACCTGGGATGTTACTTCAGGGTATTGATGAACATCATATTGATGCTACGCGAAGTATTATGGTGGGCGATAAGCTCAGTGACATGCAAGCGGCAAGTAATGCGAATATTGCAACTAAAATACTTGTGCGCTCAGGTCAATCTTTTGATAGTAGCGCTATAGCAGCGGCAGATCACGTCTGTGACTCTTTAGCTGATTTACCTGCATTACTGTTGTAGCTAAATATAAACTGGCAGCTTAAGTTGTCAGTCTCAATTTATGCGATGAACTACAAACAGTGCATTTAGTTGGCTAAACTTTTACAATAGCCACAATTCGTGATCGGCGATTAAATTTACGCTTGATTACCCGTTCAATTATTTGGAGATTTCAGATGAGAGCATCTGCATTTTTTAGCCAACTTCAGCAACAAATTGATGAAGTAAAAGCCGAAGGTCTGTATAAAAGTGAGCGAGTGATCACCTCGCAACAACAAGCACAAATCCAAGTTGCCTCTGGTGATAAAGTTATTAACTTTTGTGCCAATAACTACTTAGGCTTAGCAAATAGCCCTGAGCTAATTGCAGCCGCACAACGCGGTCTTGATGAGCATGGTTTTGGTGTTGCGTCAGTGCGTTTTATCTGTGGTACTCAAGATATTCACAAAACGCTGGAACAAAAAATTAGTGAGTTTTTAGAAACTGAAGATACAATTTTATATTCATCATGTTTTGATGCGAATGCTGGCTTATTTGAAACTATTTTAGGCCCAGATGATGCCATCATCTCAGACTCTTTAAATCATGCTTCTATCATTGATGGTGTGCGTTTATGTAAAGCAAAACGTTTCCGTTATGCTAACAACGATATGGCCGACCTTGAAAAGCAATTAATCGCAGCAGATGAAGCGGGTGCTAAAACCAAGCTTATCGCGACAGATGGCGTATTCTCAATGGATGGCGTTATTTGTAATTTAGAAGCTGTATGTGATTTAGCGGATAAATATGATGCATTAGTGATGGTTGATGACTCGCACGCAGTGGGTTTTGTTGGTGAAAACGGCAAAGGCACACCAGAATACTGCAACGTGTTAGATCGTGTTGATATAATCACAGGTACTTTAGGTAAAGCGCTTGGTGGTGCATCAGGTGGTTACACTTCGGGTAAAAAAGAAATTGTTGAATGGTTACGTCAACGCTCACGTCCTTATTTATTCTCAAACTCACTTGCGCCGTCAATTGTAACAGCTTCAATTAAAGTGCTTGAAATGCTAGCTGATGGCAGTGAACTGCGTGCTAAGTTGTGGTCAAATGCTAAGTACTTCCGCGAGCAAATGGAAGCAGTAGGCTTTACCTGCGCAGGTAAAGATCACGCGATCATCCCTGTTATGTTAGGGGATGCAAAAGTTGCATCAGCCATGGCTGATAAACTTCTTGCTGAAGGTATTTACGTAACTGGTTTCTCATTCCCTGTTGTGCCAAAAGGTCAGGCTCGTATTCGTACGCAAATCTCAGCTGCACACAGCATTGAACAGCTAGATACGGCAATTTCAGCCTTTACCCGCATCGGTAAAGAAATGGGTGTTATCTAATTAATTATTAAACCGCGGCATGTCCGCGGTTTTTATTGAGTGTGTGATCATGAAAGCATTATCAAAATTAAAAGCAGAACCGGGCATTTGGATGACAGATGCGCCAAAGCCAGAAGTAGGCCATAACGATTTATTAATCAAAATTCGTAAAACGGCCATTTGTGGCACCGACGTACACATTTATAAATGGGATGAGTGGGCACAAAATACGATTCCTACGCCGATGGTTGTGGGCCACGAATATGTTGGTGAAGTGGTCGATATGGGCCAAGAAGTACGCGGCTTCAATGTAGGGGATCGTGTTTCAGGTGAGGGCCATATTACTTGTGGTCATTGTCGTAACTGTCGTGCAGGACGCGTACATTTATGCCGTAACACAACAGGTGTTGGTGTGAACAGAGAAGGCTCATTTGCTGAGTACTTAGTGATCCCTGCATTTAATGCGTTTAAAATTCCAGATAATATCAGCGACGAGCTGGCATCAATTTTCGACCCGTTTGGTAATGCCGTTCATACTGCTTTGTCGTTTGATTTAGTGGGTGAAGACGTACTTATAACTGGTGCAGGTCCTATTGGTATCATGGCGGCTGCCGTTGCTAAGCACGTAGGTGCTCGCCACGTAGTCATCACTGATGTAAATGAGTACCGCTTAGACTTAGCTCGCAAAATGGGGGCTACTCGCGCCGTAAATGTCGCCAATGAAAAACTTGAAGATGTAATGAATGACCTTGGTATGACAGAAGGGTTTGATATTGGTCTTGAAATGTCAGGCGTGCCATCGGCATTTAACGCCATGCTAAATAACATGAACCATGGTGGTAAAATTGCCATGCTCGGTATTCCACCGTCAGATATGGCGGTTGATTGGAACCAAGTTATTTTTAAAGGCTTAGTGATCAAAGGTATTTACGGTCGCGAAATGTTTGAAACCTGGTATAAAATGGCCAGCCTTATTCAATCAGGCTTAGACCTAAAGCCAATCATTACTCATCAGTATTCAGTTGATGACTTCCAAGCAGGCTTTGATATGATGATTTCAGGCCAATCAGGTAAAGTTATCCTCAATTGGGATTAACTTACTCTCATTTTAGTTAGTTTAAATAAAGGTGGCGATTAAAGCCGCCTTTTTTATTGATTTATTTAATTTTTAAGAGGCAGCAATGGCATTTAAACATATTTCAATCGGCCAAACTCAAGAGTTACTTAATAAAGAAGACGTGGTGATTGCAGATATTCGTGATCCTAATTCATATCAAGCAGGCCACATTCCCGGATCTGAGCATTTATCGAATACTAATATTGGCGAATTTATGATGAACAAAGAATTTGATCAGCCAATCATTATTGTTTGTTATCACGGTATGAGTTCGCAAGGTGCTGCTAACTACTTATCAGAGCAAGGGTTTGAGGATGTGTATAGCATGGATGGCGGCTTTACACAGTGGGAAGTACAGTTACCGGAGCTAGTTGAAAAATGATAGAGCTTGGCAGTATTAATAATCCACGCGCAGCGCAAGGTTTTATCGACTACATTAAAAGCCAAGGGCTTAGAGGTGAATTACGCTCAAGTGATGGCCAAAATGTGATTATTTGTATTGCTCCTGAGCACTTTCATCAGGCTAAACCTTTATGGCAAGCGTTTGTTGAAAACCCTAACCATGCACGTTATCAAGATGCATCGTGGCAAGTTGGCAACACGCAATCTCCTCTGAGTTACCAAGGTCAGTCACTTAATTTAAAAGAACGCTTTAAAGCACTCAGCTGGCTTAACCAAACTATCACCTTATTATGTGTAGGAATTTATGTTGCCTTCTTACTCGGTGGTTTTGAGTCTATTTATGGGGTATTACAATTTAACCCTAATCAACCGCTCACGTGGTTGACGCCTGCTATTGTGCACTTTAGCGCGATTCATTTAATTTTCAATATTATCTGGTGGATATCACTGGGCGATGGTATTGAAAAGCTTGCAGGCAAAAGTACGTTAATAGGTTTATTTTTAGTGACCGCTTTGTTTAGTAATTGGGCTGAGTTTTTAATGGTAGGCCCTAACTTTGGTGGTTTGAGTGGCGTAGTTTATGGTTTATTAGGATATAGTTGGATATATAGTGCCCTTAATCCGCAGCAACCTGCACTTGTAAATAATGCGATCATTGGCTTTATGCTTATTTGGCTTATTTTGGGTTTTGCTGAAATGTTGCCTGTAGGTATGGCTAATTGGGCTCACTTAGGTGGCTTACTCAGCGGTATGGCTTATGCCTTTACCTCATTATTTTTTAAAACGAAAAAAACTAATGATAAAGGTATTTAGTAAATAACACTTCACGAATAATCTCTTGCCCTGTTTCTTGTTTGAGCAGGGTTTTTAATCTTTGCGCGCAGCGTTTACGAATTTCTTCACGGCCTGTTAGTGATTTAATATTTTCTTCAGGCTCTTTCGATAAAATTTCAATAATCGCATCACGTAGCAATGGCGTGTGGTGTTCTACAACAGCAATATTCGCCATATCACTGAGCATTAAATCTACAGTCAAACGAACGTAGCCTAGCTTTTTATTATTCTGAGCAATGTAATTGGCAATGATATCAGGCTCAAAACCAAAGTAACCGACGTTTGACTCTGCACGGCTAGTAAAGCTTGTTAGTAAACCAAATAACATTGTTGAGAGTAAAATGCTTGTGTAGAGCGTTTTTTTCATATTAAGTAAAGTAATTCATATTCCTGCCATGGTTAACAGTTTATACGTAATACCAATTAATATACAGGCTGAAGAGGCTATTATATTCATTAATCATCACTTTTTCATAACAGCCGCGAGTGGTATCATTTACTCGGTTGTTATTAAGTAGAGTTATCGTGATTACATTCCCTCTTCCATTGAACGCTAATTGGCAGCATGGTGCCACTGTTACGCCACTTACTCATCATGAGAAAGATTGGTTGCTTGAGCCTAATTCATTAACGGCTAAATTAAAACATCACGGCTGTAACTTTCATGTGCAAGTGCTCAGTGAAAAAGTATTTAAGTTAAATGTTAAGCAACAATCGTTACTCGATGGTCAGTTTAAAGAGGGCATAAACCGCGAAGTAATACTTTGGTGTAATTCTCAGCCAATGGTCTATGCACAAAGCTGGTTGCCAGTAACCAAGAGTATGCAACAGCAGCAATTACTTGAACTGGGCGATAAACCGTTAGGTGATGTCATTTTTCAAAACCCTGATTTAAGACGAACTGAAATTGAAGTCGCCTGCTTTGATGAGCATCACCCAGTACAACAATTGATAGAGCAACCTACAGATGAGGGACGATCATTGTGGGGGCGTCGGAGTGTCTTTTCTCTAGCGCAAAGCCGCTTTTTGGTTTGTGAAATATTTTTACCTAAGGCCTTTATATACCAATGAAACTTGCTTCATTAAAAATTGCACATATACCCTATTATAAGCAGTTAATGCGAACAGATAAGCCAATTGGAACGTTACTGCTTCTTTGGCCAACTTATTGGGCTCTTTGGCTTGCAAGTCAAGGCGTTCCTAGCTTAGTAAATTTTGTTGTTTTTACGTTAGGTGTGTTCGTAATGCGCAGCGCAGGGTGTGTGATCAATGACTTTGCTGATCGTAAAATAGATGGCTCAGTGAAGCGTACAGCTCAGCGACCACTAGCAGCTGGACTTGTGAGTAGTGGGGAAGCATTAAGCTTATTTTTATTGTTGATTACCATTGCTTTTGGGCTTGTATTATTATTAAGTTGGCAAACTATTTTGCTTTCGGTAGGTGCGCTTGTATTAGCGTTTAGTTACCCATTTATGAAGCGCTTTACCCATTTACCGCAAGTGGTCTTGGGGGCTGCGTTTAGTTGGGCAATACCCATGGCATATATGGCCTGTAGTGGCTATGTCCCAGTTGCAGCATGGTTACTGTTTTTCGCTAATGTGATTTGGACAGTTGCTTACGATACAATGTATGCAATGGTTGATAGAGATGATGATTTGAAAATAGGGGTTAAATCAACAGCTATTTTGTTTGGCTCTGCAGATAGGGTGATTATATTTCTTCTAAATTGCTGCTTTATAGGGTTACTTGTTGCTGTTGGTATTATTTACCAACTAAATCATTTCTACTGGCTTGGATTGAGTGTTGCGTCTGGTTTTTTATTTTACCAGCAATGGTTAATCCATAAGCGTCAAAGAGAGCGGTGCTTTAAAGCATTTTTAAATAACCATTATGTCGGTTTAGTAATATTTATTGGGTTAGTAACATCTTTAACACTTAGCACTTAAAATAATTAATATTAACGAGGTGGATCAATAATCCCACTGATCGACGTATTCATTCTAAACCACCCTGCAATAGAGTAACGATCATCGACAGCAGGAAGTACTTCGTGCATAAAACGATCACTTTCAAACATAACGAGTGTGCCTGCTTGAGGTTTAATATTAACTTCGACTTGCTTGCTTTTAGGTTTGTAGATTACTAATTCGCCGCCGTTGTCTGGAGTGTTTAAATACAGTACAGTTGTAAAAATACGATTAGAACGACCCTTAAATGCATCATAGTGCTTTTTATAAAAGTCCCCATTAAGGTACTTAGCATAATGGCATTCGTAATCGAATAGGCCTAGAAAAAAACTACGATTGAGCACGACTCTCATTTCTTCCATAAGCGCTAAGTAATGAATTTGCGCCTCACTGCTGGCATCAAACCAAAACGTTTTATCTTTACGGATAGTTTTATCAACGTGTAAGTCACTTTTTCGACCAATACCCGCAATACTAAAATCAGGATTTATTCTATAGCAATCAAGCATGAGTTGCGCAATAAGGTTCTTAGAGACCGCGTTGTGGATTATTGTATAACCATGCTTTTCGATATCATCTAAATAGATATCTGAAATGAAATAGGGGACCATTTTACATACTAAGGGTGAAAGGGCAGTTAGTTTAGCCTATTAAGTCGTTTTAGCGAACTTAAATCTACTAAGGAATAGCAAAAAAAGCCTGAAGTAATCAGGCTTTTGATCTATGTTCACTCACTAATAGACAGCGCTGTCTTTTTAATAAGTGAAAGCAGCTGATTTACATGGTCACCTTGTGGAACATGGTGACTTGTTTTAACAATCAGTTGTTCTTGTGTTAAATCCTTGTTTGTTTTCAATTGCACCAAACCAGTATGCTCTGCGATTGTGTTAGCATGCTCGATACTCGCAATTGCAAAGTGATTTGACTTACACAAACCATCCATCACTTGCTCTATGCTGCCCACTTTAATTGATGGTGTTTTATTTAGCCCTTCAATGGCTTCGTTTAACATGGCTTGGATTTGCTTAGACTGTGAGAAACAACTATACATTGGATAGTCAATTAGATCTTGTTTACTAATATCACTTTTTTCAGCTAATGGGTGAGTCTTAGCTACAAATAAAATAAGTTGATCAGGTAAATGAATGTCAGTACCAATGCTATTAATTGCTTGCGAGCACACACTAATATCTATTTCCCCAAGCTGAAGCTTACGCGTCAACTCACTTGGCTCTTGAAGTTGCATCTCAATTTTTACATGGGGGTATTGTGCTAAAAACTGCCCACAAGAAACGGGTACGATTGCACTTGCTTTATTGGTGTAGCCAATTACTAACTTTTCATCAGAGCAACCATTAACAGATTGAAAAAGGCGTTTTTTAGTTACTTCAAGTTCATTCAATGCAGCTTGGGCATAGGCTAAAAATAATTCACCCTCAGTGGTCAATTTGACCGAACGAGTAGAGCGTTTGACTAGCTCGTAACCCATTTCATCTTCTAACGTTTGAATACTGCGCGTCAACGCTGATGTACTAATTTTTGTTGTTTCAGCTGCTTGGCGAAAGTGCCTTAGCTGACCCAGTGCTACAAATTGTTCTAATTGTTCAAATCTCACTTTTATAGTCCTTTGTAATAAGTAAGCCACACGGAGGCGAACATAGTTGAAATAAACCTAATAGATACTAATGCATTGTACCTAATTTGAAAAGGCTATTTTACACAAATGTTACAACCATTAGTCTGGGTATTGTTTATTTATCTTTAGAAAAAGTGGTAAGTTTTCAATAAATAAATCGACTAGCTTAGGATCAAACTGCTTACCTCTTTGCTCTTTAATAAGTGCAACAACGTCATCCATTAACCATGCTTTTTTGTAGCATCGCTCGCTACCAAGCGCATCAAAGACATCAGCAAGTGCTGTAATGCGTCCTGTAATATGTATATCTTCTCCTTTTAATTGATTAGGGTAACCAGTGCCATCCCACTTTTCATGATGAAGATAAGCGATAAGTGAACCGCATTTTAAAATTTCATTATTGGACTTATTAAGAATATCGTAGCCGATTTGAGCATGAGTCTGCATGATTTTCCATTCATCAGCATCCAGTTTTCCGGGTTTATTTAAAATGCTATCAGGAATGCTGATCTTGCCAATATCATGAAGTGGGGAGGCCAGTTTGATTACTTCACATTCAAAATTATTTAATCCGTATAACTTGCCTAAAAGTTCGCTATATAAGGCAACTCTTTTAACGTGGGAACCGGTTTCTTTAGAGCGTTTTTCAACGGCTTCACCTAAAATATAAGATAGCTCTTTTTGAGAATCCTTTACCATTTCACGTAGTTTTAAATTATCGTAAGCTAGGGCAATATTATTGGCAAAATACTCTAAAAGTTGGTGCTCGGTACCCTCTAGTTGAGAGCCCTTATGAATGTAAAGCATGGCTTCAAGGCCTGCTTGAGTAGAAAAGTAGCCTACATAGTCATGATTTGTTTTATAAGAAGATTTACGATTATGCGCATCAATAAATAGTGTTTTTACATTTTCAGGAATATCACTATTCATTGGTTGGGACTTTACTCCTGAGGCAGCAAGCAACTCAAAGTCAGTTGCTGGAGATGCTTGTTGGTTTACTGCCGCGGCGCAATAAATTTCGGTTCCATCTAGGCCTAATACATTTTTTACATGAGTTAAAATCGTTGACGCAAATTCATTAACACTGCCACACATTAAAAATGAACTTGATGCATTAATTATTCTTTCTAGCCCTTTTTTATGGCGCTCAATAATTTGAATATCTCTATGAGCTCGAAGCGCAGAATAAAGTAGCGTCTTCATTTTTATCGCGGTTAGTTCCGTTTTGTTCTTGTAGTCATTAATGTCATATTCACGAATGACTGCTTCTTCAGGCGCTTCACCGGGTTGCCCTGTTCTGAGGATTAAACGTATATCATGATTATTTATATCTTCGCGAATAAACTTTATAAGCTCAAGTCCCGCATGGCTGGTTTCCATAACGACATCAATTAAACCAACAGAAAAGTCAGTGTGTTGTTGCAATAATTTTTTAGCTTCTTGCGCAGAATATGCGTGATGAAACCTGAGAGCTTTATTCTCAAATTTAAATCCGGATAAAACCAGTTTGGTTACCTGATGAATATCATCTTCATCATCAACAACTAACACATCCCAGAAATCTGGCTCGCTATTAGATGTGGCCTCTTGAATTACCTCATTTGAAAATAAAAAGTCGCTCAAATGAATACCCTTAAGTTTGATTATTCACATATAGAGTATAGTGTCTGTTTTTTAGTCTGCCTGTTTGCTGTGGGTTTTTTTTTCAATATTCTTTAACTCGATTTCTATGGCATCACAGGAAATATGAATTTCATACAAAGACGTCAAAAGTGACAAAGCTAAGCATCCTAGGCTGATACCAAAGAGGGCTACGCCAACGGTTTTAAACTCAATAAATAATGCAAACATCGAAATAGTACACATTAAAAATGAGGCTACACCATAAACTTGCATGGTTCTTATAAGTTTAATACGCTTTCTGAGGTTCGCTATTTGCTCTACCACAAGGGGGCGAATCGTTTTCCCTTCACGGGCATTTAGTTCTCTAATTAATTGCGCTAATACTAAAAAACGGTTTGTATAGGCTAGCAGCAACAATGATATTGCAGGAAAGAGCAAGCCAGGGGTTGTGAGGGTCATAGTGAGATCCTGAGTAACAAGTAGTTTCATCATTAGCCTAGCAATCAAGTAAATGAAAGTAAAAGAGTTCGCTTATAAAATGATAGGAAAGTAGCAAATGAATAATCCATTTCAATGGCTCACCATTTATAGTGCTGCGGATGCTGTAGAGGCAAATATTGTTAAAGGTTTACTTTTAGCTAATGACGTTAATTGTCAATTGCTAGGTGAGTCTTTACAAAGCGCTGTGGGTGAAATACCTATTGCACAAACTGAAGTTCGTGTTCAGGTTTATGCGATTAAAGAGCGCCAGGCACGAGAAATATTGGTAAACTATAGGCAAGATCAACAATCCGCTCCTGATTGGGTGTGCCCCAATTGTAATGAGCATAATGGGTCAACATTTGAAATGTGTTGGTCCTGTAGGACATCAAAGAATGACTAAAGCGAATAATTTTCAGCGAATTCGAGAGCTTAACTATTTACAGCAAGCGGTGCTAGCCGCAGCACTTATTGAGCGAATGCTACCAAATTACGGTTTATTTAGTGAGGCGACAGGGTTTGGTGATGAAACAACGCTGCGCAGTGCACTTAATGTATGCTGGGAAAAAATTCTTTTACCTAAAAGTAAAATTGATTTAGAAAAACAAATTGAAAAAATTGAACCGAATGTGCCTGAGTTAGCAGACTTTGACATGTTTGGAACCTACCCAGCGATTGATGCTGCTACCGCTTTACTTGGTTTAATGCATGGTTTAATTGTACAAAATAGTAGTGAGTTCGTTAGCATAAGTAAAATATCGCAAGCAACTGTAGCACGCTTTATTGAATACCAACTGACAGTTGAAGGTGAAATTGCTGATAACAAAACGGTGCGAGAACATCCCCATATGCAATATGAAATTGAAGTACTCAGTGAAATGATTGATTTTGTTGAGCAGATGGGACGGGTGACAGCACAGAGTGTTAAATCACTTAAGCAGCATGCCATTGCTGATGGACAAACAAACATTGGTTTAACGTTATAAAATTAATCCTAGTAAATCTACTAGTTAGGAGAAAGTTGCAGTGCGAATTTTAGGCATTGAGTCATCATGTGATGAGACTGGTATTGCTATTTATGATGATGAGCAAGGGTTACTTGCGCATCAATTATATAGCCAGGTAAAAGTGCATGCTGATTATGGGGGAGTGGTTCCTGAGTTAGCTTCTCGTGACCATGTTCGAAAAACGCTACCGCTTATTGATGCAGCATTTGCTCAAGCCGGTTGTGGCCCTGAGGATCTTGATGGTATCGCCTACACCGCAGGCCCAGGACTTGTCGGAGCTTTACTTGTTGGTACTTCAATTGGGCGCTCATTGGCTTATGGTTGGGGTATTCCTGCCGTTGCAGTACATCATATGGAAGGGCATTTACTCGCTCCTATGCTTGAAGAAGATGTACCAGACTTTCCATTTATTGCGCTTTTAGTTTCAGGCGGTCATACCATGATGGTTAAAGTCGAAGGCATTGGTCAATATGAAGTACTAGGGGAGTCTGTTGATGACGCCGCAGGGGAAGCATTTGATAAAACTGCAAAGCTTCTAGGCTTAGATTACCCAGGCGGGCCTCGCTTAGCAAAACTGGCTGAGCAAGGTGAGCCTAAACGATTTATATTTCCACGGCCAATGACTGACAAGCCAGGGCTTGATTTTAGTTTTAGTGGTTTAAAAACGGCTGCAGCTATCACGATTCGTGATAATGATGATGCTGAGCAAACCAAAGCTGACATTGCTCATGCCTTTCAAACTGCCGTTATCGACACACTAGTGATCAAATGTAAACGTGTGTTAAAACAAACGGGTATCAAGCGCCTTGTTATTGCTGGTGGCGTAAGTGCCAATGTGCAATTACGTGCACAACTTGAACGCGTAATGCAAGGCATGAAAGGGCGAGTATATTACCCACGTACGGAGTTTTGTACTGATAACGGCGCGATGATAGCGTATGCAGGCATGCAGCGTTTAAAAGCAGGGCAATTTGCTAGCCTCGATATGAAGACTAAGCCACGTTGGCCAATAGATAGTTTAGAAGCAATTTAATCAACACTATTGTCATTCTGAGTTGGCGACTTTTTTTTGTCGCCAATTTTAGGTTCTTGCCCGCTGAACAAACGTTTAATATTGCCGTGATGACGGATTATAATTAGCACCGTTAAAAATGTAACAGGTAATGTATACAATGGCTTTATCCACCATGTGTAAAGCGGTGCTAATGCTACTGCAGTCAGTGCGCCCAAGGATGAATAGCGAGTGAGTGCAACCACAGCAACCCACGTTGAAATTAATAGCCCACCTAACGTTAAACCTATCGGTAATAGTGTACCAAATGCTGTAGCAACCGCTTTTCCCCCTTTAAAGTTGAAGAAAATGGGAAACATATGACCCAGACAAGCAGCTACACCAATTAGCCCTAGGATGAGCGGATCTAACTTTAAAAAATAAGCACCCCAAACAGGAATGGTGCCTTTAAGTATATCAAAAACCAAAACTAAGCCGGCAGGTAAAGCGCCCCCTAAGCGAAATACATTTGTTGCGCCTGGGTTGTTTGAGCCATTCAAGCGTGGATCTGGTAGTTTAAAGAGCCGAGACACCAGAATAGCCGATGAAATCGACCCCAGTAAATAGGCTAAAACTAACATTAATACGGCTATCACGCGGTTCCTTATTTTTTAATCATGCATTTTCGGCTATCATTGGCGACAAAATTAACATCACAAACATGTGCGTTCAATATTTAGGTAATTCCTTTGCACCTACTGCACATTGTATTGTTAAATTTCTCATAGTTAAACACGCTAAAAGTATATAAATGATATAAATATAAATTATAGCGCGTGTAAACTCATTAAAGAGTTTAAATTTCTAGTTGGAGCAGTTATGGACAAGGTTTTTATATCACAACTACATGTTGACACTATCATAGGCGTTTATGATTTTGAAAAAGAAACTAAACAGAGCTTATTTTTTGATATAGAGATGCTATGCGACATCAAACCTGCTGCAACAACGGATGATATAAGCCTTGCATTAGATTATTCAAAAGTGAGTGAACGTGTCATTGAGCATACAACAGCTAAGCCAGTTGAGCTATTAGAAACCCTTGTAGAGCAACTTGCTGCAATTATATTAGCTGAATTTAATACCTCTCAGGTAACGATTAAAGTAAGTAAGCCTGCTGCGGTTGCCCAAGCACAGACTGTAGGTGTTGAAATTACACGCCAAATGGTAGCCAGTTAATATGGCCCAGATTTATATTAGCCTTGGCTCAAATGTAAATAAAGAGCACTACATTAGCCAGGCTTTGAAAACGTTAAAGTCTTATTTCCCCCACCTTGAGCATTCTAGTGTATTTGAAAGTGAGGCTGTAGGATTCACTGGTAGTAACTTTTACAACTCTGTTGTGGGCGCGCAAACAGAAATGCAGCTTGATCATTTATGCCAATTACTAAAAGAGATTGAGCAAGAAAATGGCCGAACAATCAATGATAAAAAGTTTAGCCCGCGGACGTTAGATCTAGATTTATTATTTTATGATGATGTTGTTTGCGATGCTCCGGCACAACTCCCGCGCGATGAAATAACAAAAAATGCATTTGTACTGCAGCCACTGGCAGAAATAGCCCCTAATTTTTATCACCCTGTTGCTGAGCAAACGATTGCCCAGCTATGGAGTAACTATAACAACCCCAATCAAAAACTATGGAAGGTGGAGTTTACTAACCCATGAGTATTATCGAAATTATTGTTTTAGCCCTGATCCAAGGATTGACTGAGTTTTTACCTATTTCAAGTTCAGCACACTTGATTCTTCCTTCACAAATATTAGGGTGGGAAGACCAAGGTTTAGCCTTTGATGTTGCAGTACATGTCGGCACTTTAGTGGCTGTTGTCATTTATTTTAGAAAAGAAGTAGTTGAAATCTTAGGTGCGTGGTTCAAATCATTTGGACAACAGGGTACAACCGATGATAGTAAACTCGGCTGGTGGATTATTTTGGGCACTATTCCCGCGGCAGTTTTAGGCTTAATATTTAAAGATTTAATTGAGTTATATTTGCGCAGTGCATGGGTTATTGCTGTAACGACCATTTTGTTTGGTTTACTCCTTTGGTACGCAGATGTGAAAGGCAAGCAAACAAAAACAATTTACCAATTAAACTGGAAATCAGCCCTTATGATTGGTATGGCGCAAGCCATGGCAATGATCCCGGGTACGTCACGTTCAGGTATTACAATGACCGCAGGTTTATTACTTGGAATGAATAAGCAAAGTGCGGCAAGGTTTTCATTTTTACTGGCCATTCCTGTTATTTCGATGATGGGGTTGTACTATACAGTTGAGTTAGCGTTGGGTGATGAAGTTGTGGATTGGACTATGCTAATTTTAGGTGCAGGTTTATCATTTGTTTCTGCATACGCTTGTATCTTTCTGTTTTTAAAAATCATTGAACGTATGGGCATGATGCCATTTGTTATTTATCGCTTATTACTCGGTATTGGTTTAATTGTATTTTTAATGATTTAGTCAGTTATGTGACACAAATAAAAACGCCTTAGTTCACTGAACTAAGGCGTTTTTTGTTATTAGCTAATACACATTTAGAATGTGTATTTAGCACCTAACGATAAGCGACGGCCTTTAACATCAAAGAACTCACCATCGTCGTATGTGAACGGGTTACGTGGTGGCTCACGGTCTAGGATGTTGTTAACACCAACACGCAATTGTAACTCATCCATTACGTATGTTTTATACATGAAGTCAAACGTAGTATAAGACGAAATCTCATTATAGTTGTTGTCTTCAATGGTCCAGTCGTTGTCATTAACAGTTGCATGGCGATAATTCATTGTTAACACATAAGCTGAGTCATCATATGAATAAACAGCATTAAAACGGCCCTTCCAACGAGGAGAGGCAATTTCGCCTACATCACTTCTATAGTCTTCAGCACGGCCTGTTGAATTACTATTGTCATCAATAAGGTATGTTGCCGTTAATTTTAATGCCAAGTCACCAGAGAACAACTCAGTGCGGAATGCAGATTCAACATCAACACCTTTTTTATTAATAACAGCGGCATTTATAGGACGAGTAAAGAAGTTTTCAATTTCACCCGTTTGTTCATTACGCACAACATTACTGCAGAAAGGGTTATCTAACGAAGATGATTCGTAACATAGCTCTACACTGTTACGGCCAAAGTATTCGATAGCGCCTTCTACTTCGAATGACCAGTAATCAAGCGTTATATCTAGCCCTTCCACAAACTCAGGTGTATAAATTAAGCCAATGGTATAATCGTTAGATGTTTCATTTTCAAGACTTTGGTTACCTTGAATATAGCCAGGAAGACTACCGCCAGCTAACCATTCTTTAGAAGGCATCCATCCTTGCTCTAAACCAGCTGCTTGGCAATTCTTGATAACGTTATCTTTGTATTTACTACCTGATGTAGCAATAGAGTCTGCTCGACATACGTCTGCGCGGCCTGAGCTAAATGTTTTTGAGTTAGGAGTAAATAAATCACCTATATTTGGTGCTCTTACTGATTTAGAACGATTCAAACGAACACGTAGCTCATCAGTCACGCCCCAGTTAAGCGCCAATTTCCAAGCATTATCTTCACCTGTTACCGAGTAATCCATGTAACGGAACGCTGTTTCAAGCGTTAAATCGGTTGCTAAAAAGGCATCTTCTAGCAATGGAATTGAAACTTCGGCTGATAATTCATTAACATCAATATCGCCATCCATTTGTAGGCTTGAATTACCGAAAATTAGGCCTTTCTCCATATTTTCAGACGGTGTGATTGTTGCAGATTCACGACGATGCTCTGCAGTGAACGCAGCGGCAACATAACCTGCTGGCAATTCAAATAAGGCGCCATCTACGGTAAGTGCAAATACAACTTGGTCGTGCTTAGCAAAACGTGTTGCATCAGTAGCTATATAGTCTAACTGTGCTTGTGTTGCAGAAGTAGCGCCCATGGTATTAAATGGTGTACAACCTTCTATAGCACCTATAACGTCGCCGTCGGCATCACGTTTAGCACATACAACATTGCCTTGGTATTCAACTGCATCAATAGAGTTAGCTAGGTTTTGCGTTAACACTTCGCCAGTCCAAAGGGTATCTTGTTCGATACGGCCAAATTGAGCGTAGGTTGAATAGCCCCAGTCATCGCTTAATATACCTTCAGCACCTATTGAAGTACGGAATACTTCACGCTCTTGGTTATATGCACGATCGCCCCACAAATTTTCGTTTGCTTGACGAAGCGTGACTGATGTTAGCTCATTATCATCCATTAATTTCGCCATGTCGCTTTTTATAAAAGCATTGTCGCGACGTATTGTATGGCGAAAGAAAGAAGGCGAACTCTCAGTTGTGGCTTCTGTATTTGAGTAAGTGAAATCAAAAGTTAAAGCATGGTCGTCATTAAGTTCATAAGTACCATACGCTGAAGCAATCATACGCTCTAATGGTGTTTGGAAATAGCTTTTATAACCATGGCCAAATACGCCATCACCATTACCACCTTCAAAATAGCTATTTGATGGATTTGCCAATTTATCATCAATCAATGCTTGATTTGGATTTGGAATGCGACCAGAGCCCATCTGAAATGGACGAATATTTCCATTTTCATCAAAGGTATAGTGGTGGTTGTTGTAGCCATCATTTGTGAAGGCACCTTTTGAGAAAAAATCACCGCCTTCAGAATAATAAGCAAGGCCTGTAGGTCGACCTAAAATAATACGCTCAGGAATGCCATCATCACCGCTTGTATTTGCTGGGTTTGCGTATGAGTTCACAGGGTTACGATAGAAGTCACGGCTCAACTTGCCATAGCTTTTGTTTTCTGTGTAATTAAATGAAGCAATAAAAGAAAGTTTATCGCCTTCCATACCACCTGTAATTGAAAAGTTGTTTTGCTCGCCGCCACTTTGTTCTGGACGTACGGTAGAAACATCAAGCTCAATCCCGTCCATTGATTTTTTAGTAATGATATTTACCACACCAGCTACAGCATCTGCACCATAAACGGCTGCAGCACCACCTGTAGCTATCTCAATACGCTCAATCATTGTGGTAGGAATGTTGTTTAAATCAACTGCAGTATCACCCACAGAACCAGGCACAAAGCGACGACCATTTACAAGCACTAATGTACGCTCTGATCCCAAACCACGAAGATCGGTAGTGTTAAGACCTGACGCATAAATAGTATTTGTAGTGGTTTCAGGTGAGAGGCCAACCGTTGCTTGTGGCATTTCTGCAAGCAAGTCGTTGACGTTTGTAATACCTTGGTTTTCCATCTCAACACCGCTGATCACAGTTACAGGCGTTGGTGACGTTAGGTTAAAGCGTTTGATTTTTGAACCAGTCACTTGAATGCGTTCAACAGGTTTAGCATCTGCTGTTGACTGAGCGAATGCACTCGATGCGGCAATAGCACCTGTTACAAGTACTGTATTTACTGCGGCTGCGATAAGATTTATTTTTTTCAACATAACACCTTTTAATTTCGACAAGTTTTAAAGACCGATTAAAACTTGATGGAACTTATTTACTTTCACTACTGAGCTAGTTTTGGCTGACACCAAATAAACATCAGAAAATGTAAGTAAATGTAATTTGCAGATGTTTTATCACAGTACCCAAATTGAGTCTTGAAATAAGGGAATGTGTCAATTGTTTCATAAATGTGTACTTTGTTTTTGTAATGGGTATTTTTTGGTATATTAATGATTTTGTGGTTTTTATTTTGTAATCATCGCTTTACACTTGTTGGTGGGGTTCTTTTTATCAGTCTTTAAAACTTTGTTTATTAACTAAAATGAAATTATTTATAAATAACTTAGCGTTTTAAATGAGCTGAAATGTGGGTTTTGTATAAAAACTGACGCTTGATTTTTGCGCATTTAAACCGTGGATAATGAACTTTTGTGAAATTACTGTTCTTTAGTTACTTTTTTGCAAAAGTGTTATGCGAGATGGCAATGGTAACTAAACGCTAAATTTGGCATTATATCAGGCCTATTATCGCTAATATTAATTGTGCTGCGCACCTAAAAATGCAGCAAAGGAACACAAATGCATATTCATATCTTGGGAATTTGCGGTACATTTATGGGTGGTATTGCCGCAATCGCTAAATCACTTGGTCACACAGTAACGGGGTCTGACCAAAACGTATACCCGCCAATGAGTACTCAACTTGAATCGCTTGGTATAAAACTTACCCAAGGTTATGACACCACTCAACTTGAACCAGCACCTGATATGGTGATCATTGGAAATGCAATGAGTCGTGGTAATCCTTGTGTAGAATATGTGTTAGATAAAGGCCTACCTTATACGTCGGGCCCTGAGTGGTTAAAACATAACTTACTGCAAGACTCATGGGTGTTGGCTATTGCAGGTACTCACGGTAAAACGACTACCGCAAGTATGTTGGCATGGATATTAGAGTACGCAGGTCTGAAGCCTGGATTCTTGATAGGCGGAATTGTGCAAAATTTCGGAGTGTCAGCGCGAGCCGGCGATACCCCATTTTTTGTTATTGAAGCTGATGAATATGACACTGCCTTTTTTGATAAGCGAAGTAAGTTTGTTCATTATTTACCGCGCACATTAATTTTGAATAATTTAGAGTTTGATCACGCCGATATTTTTGACGATTTAAATGCAATAAAAAAACAATTTCACCATTTGATGCGTACATTACCCAGTAGCGGCAAAGTTATTTGGCCTAGTGATGAGCTTGCCTTGGATGAGGTTATTCAGCAAGGTTGCTGGAGCGAGAGTGAAACATTAGGCGATGATTGGGGTTATAACCTAGTTAAAAGTGATGGCAGTGAGTTTACTGTATTACTTCAAAATGAAGTTGTTGGCACGGTCAAATGGCAAGCAATTGGTGAGCATAATGTTAAAAACGCTATTATGGCTATTGCAGCAGCGCGCCATGTTGGTATTGCAATTGATCATAGTATTGCTGCATTAGCAGAGTTTATTAGCCCAAAAAGGCGCATGGAACTAAAAGCGGATATTGCAAATATCAAAGTGTATGATGATTTTGCACATCATCCAACAGCCATTAAAACTACACTGGCAGGGCTGCGGGCTAAAGTCGGTGATGAAAAAATCATTGCGATTTTAGAGCCTCGTTCAAACACCATGAAAATGGGTGTTCATCAACATACACTTTTAGCTTCATTGAGTGATGCAGATGATGTTTACTTATTTGAGCCAGATAATCTTAACTGGTCATTGAGTGAGCAAGCTCAGCAAGCGGGTATGAATTGTTTTACCAGTACAAACGAGATAGTAACTCAAGTGGTCAATCAAGTGCGCCCGCAGCAACATATTTTAATTATGAGTAATGGCGGTTTTAACGGTTTACACGACCAACTGATTAGCCATTTAACCAAAAAGTTTAATTAATTTAAAGAGAGAGCCACAGTGCAATATAAAGAAACCATCACCCTTGCGTTTAGTGGGGCGTCAGGTGCACCTTATGGCTTACGGTTGCTTGAAGTGCTTTTAGCGCAGCAATTTAGAGTGTACGTATTGATATCAAGTGCAGCACGAGTAGTACTTGATACAGAGTCAAACATTAAGCTCTCAGCCAATGAAGACAAAGCAACTGAGCAGTTATGTGCGCTTTTTAATGCGCTACCTGAGCAGCTTCAAGTTTTTGGTAAAGACAACTGGTTTAGTCCTGTAGCATCAGGCTCAGCAGCACCTAAAAAAATGATAGTGTGCCCATGTAGTGCAGGTTCAGTCTCTGCGATTGCTGTGGGTGCGTCTGATAACTTACTTGAGCGTGCGGCTGATGTGGTGATTAAAGAGCGTGGCCAACTTATTTTGGTTCCGCGCGAAACACCATTTAGTGAGATTCATCTTGAGAATATGCTTAAACTAGCTCGGTTAGGCGTTACTATTATGCCAGCAGCACCGGGGTTTTATCATCAACCTGAGTCTATCAGTGACTTGGTTGATTTTATGGTGGCACGAATTTTAGATCATTTAAACATTGAGCATACCCTAACGAAGCGATGGGGTTATGGGGAAGGTAAAAAGTGAGCGAACAATCTACAGCTTTAAAAATTCAAGGTCTCAGAAAAGTCTACAAAAATGGCGTTGAAGCAGTCAAAAACATTGATTTAGAGGTGCAAAAGGGCGATTTTTTTGCACTGCTAGGCCCAAATGGCGCAGGTAAATCAACCACTATTGGCGTTATTTCGTCGCTGGTAAATAAAACCGCAGGTCAAGTTGAGGTATTTGGTCACAATATTGATACCGACTTAGAAGCTGCTAAGTCTGAGCTAGGTTTAGTGCCACAGGAGTTTAACTTTGGCCAGTTTGAAACACTCACCCAAATATTAGTGAATCAAGCTGGGTATTATGGTGTGCCTCGTAAAGTAGCTCATCAACGTGCTGACAAATACCTTGCTCAGCTTGGTTTGCTTGAGAAAAAAGATAAACAAGCACGTACATTATCAGGTGGTATGAAGCGTCGCTTAATGATTGCTCGTGCACTCATGCACGAGCCAAAACTACTTATTCTTGATGAGCCAACAGCGGGTGTAGACATTGAACTGCGTCGCTCCATGTGGGATTTTTTAAGGCAAATTAATGAACAAGGAGTGACGATTATATTGACTACTCATTACCTTGAGGAAGCTGAGTTATTGTGTAAAAACATCGCAATAATCGATTCGGGTATTATTGTTGAAAACACCACAATTAAAGCACTTTTGGCAAAGCTTGATAAAGAAACCTTTATTCTTGATTTAAAACAACCGGTAAAACCAGTGTCACTCAATGGCTACCAGTTTTCTATGGCTGATGACCACACGATTGAAGTTGAAGTGGCTAAATCTCAAGGCCTTAACGCTGTTTTTAGCGCGTTAACAGAGCAAGGTAATACGGTATTAAGTATGCGCAACAAAGCAAATAGATTAGAAGAGCTGTTTGTTGGTTTATTAGAGCAAGGGCGGGATAAGTAAATGTTTAAATATGGCGTAGCCTTAAAAAGTTTATGGATGAAAGAATGCATCCGTTTTTTACGTATTTGGGTGCAAACATTAGTACCGCCAGCAATTACGATGAGTTTATATTTTGTTATTTTTGGTAACTTAATTGGCTCTCGAATTGGCGAAATGGGTGGCTTTAGTTATATGGAGTTTATTGTTCCGGGCTTAATTATGATGTCGGTTATTACTAACTCCTATTCTAATGTTGCATCGAGTTTTTACTCCACCAAATTTCAAAAAAGTATAGAAGAGCTACTTGTTGCTCCTGTGCCTAACTACATTATTGTACTGGGTTACATGGGAGGAGGGATGACTCGGGGTATGTTGGTTGGTTTAATTGTTACTTGTGTGTCTTTGTTATTTGTTGATATTCAAATTCACAATATCTTTGTCATCATTGCGACTGTTATTTTAACGTCAGCAGTATTCGCATTAGGTGGTTTAATTAATGCGATTTATGCCAATAGTTTTGACGACATTAGTATTATTCCTACGTTTATACTCACACCACTGACTTATTTAGGCGGTGTATTTTATTCAATCACTTTATTACCTGATTTTTGGCAAGGTGTATCGCAGATAAACCCGATTATTTATATGGTTAATGCATTTAGGTTTGGATTTTTAGGTGTGTCAGATGTTGATTTAACCGTTGCATTTGGGGTGTTGTTTTTATTTATTACAGCTTTGTTTACGCTAGCATTGACGTTAATCAAAAAAGGTGTGGGGCTTAGACACTAATGAGTGATGCAAATTCACGAAGTATCGTATCAAATCAAAATGGTTTAAATGAAAAGCTTGATGAAATTGTTACTAAGCATTTAAAAGCTGAATTTAAAAAGCCTATCGCTACGCATACACAATCTGCGTTTGATGAAGTGAACGAAAAAGTAAACTCGTTCAATGGGCCACTGATCCTTGATTCATGTTGTGGTGTCGGTGAGAGTACGGCTAACTTAGCGAAGCGCCATCCTGATGCGTTAGTAATTGGTATAGATAAGTCGTCACATCGTTTAGATAAGCATGATGTGGAATACAAACAAACGAACTCAGGCCAATATATTTTGGTGCAAGCTGATTTAAATGACTTTTGGCGCTTAGCGGTGGCTGCAAATTGGCAGCCCACGCATCATTATTTGCTTTATCCCAACCCATGGCCAAAAGCAAAACATATTCAGCGCCGTTGGCATGGTGCAGCAATCTTTCCTTTTATTGTTAAATTAGGTGGTCGCTTAGAAGTACGCAGTAATTGGGATATTTATGTCAAAGAATTTGCCCAAGCTCTTCATTTAGCTGGGCAACAGACACAGGTTGAATTATATGAAAGCGATGAAGCTATCACTCCATTTGAGCGTAAATATTGGGCGAGTGGTCAACAGAGTCACCGTTTAGTGATTGATTTAAATTAAGCATTTCAATATGTGGGTTTATATGTGGGGCGGGTGCGGCGAAGTAATTCCCCTGCATAAGGTGCACATTTGCTTTTAAGAGTGTGTTGATGGTGGGTTTATTCTCAACACACTCTGCAATTAGCTGTAGATTTAATTGTTTGGCAAAGCTCGCAATATGTTCAATATATAGATAAATATCAGCATCATGAATAATTTGCTTTATCAACGACCCATCAAGCTTTATCCCATCTACATCGAGTTTTAACACGTTAGAGATATTTGAGTAACCTGTCCCAAAGTCGTCAATAACCACTTTTACACCACGTTTTTTTACTAGTGCTATAAATGCCTTTACCTCAGAAAAGTTTGCAATAGCTTCGGTTTCTAAAAGCTCTAATGTAATGTTGCTAGGTTGTGGGTAGCGGTTGAGCTCTTGCTCTAAATACTCAGTAAGGCTAGGGTCTAACATATCGTGCACAGTGATGTTAATGCTCCAGCAAAGGCTTGTTCTTCTAAAACGTTCAAAACATTGAGTGAGCATGGTACGGATGAGTGTGCCATCCATACGTGAACGATTTACCACATTTAAAAATGATTCAGGAAGTAATATTTCGCCGTGACAGGTAATCATACGCGCTAAGCATTCGTATTTTATGGCCATACCACTTCGATAATCATAAACAGGCTGGAAGTACGCAACAATACGATTATTGTCAAAAGCCTCTCTGACTTCTTTGGCCATTTCGACATTATATTGATACTGATTTTTAACATCATGTAATGCGTTTGAATAATTTATAACACTAAAACGTCCCTGTTTTGCTTGTAGGGCTGCAATATGAGCATTCTCAAGGAGCATTGCCTTGTTTCCGTGCGCAATACCAGCGCACAGCGTAATATAAATAAACGGTTCTTTAAGCAGAGGAGAGCTGCAGTTATACCCTTGTATTAAGTCACTAAACCCGGTGTGTTGCTCCTTAAACGGGGCAATTAGGACAACTTTATTCGTCGCTAAACGAAATATTTCGCTCCCAACAGGGCGATGTTTGGCAAAGTGCTCAAGTAAGTTTTTCATTACTTTATCGCCTACTTGTGTACCATAAAAACTATTAATATCCTCAATTTCATTGATCCAGATAACAGCAACCTGTAAGTGAAAGTTAGATGATTTGTTCATGTAGTACTCAAGCGCAATATGATTAGCAAAGCCACTGCTACTATCCGTTGAAAGGGCTCTTTTTAAAAGGTAAATGTAGATGCTTGCAACTAGTATGGCGATAAAGAAGAAAAAGCTAGCAAGGGCTGCCGCTTTTGATACGCTTTCATTCAAATGCTGGTTAAGATCATTCACCTTAATGTCAGCACCGGTGAGATAGGTATTGCCTGCGCTGTCGATGTAAGGTACAAAAATGCTTTTAAAATGCCCCCATTGATCTTTCGAAACCTCAAAAACAGGTTCGGTAGAATAAAATGCACTTACATTGGCTTTGGTGGCTTCAGGGTAGAGATCAAAAAATTGAGTTACTTTACCTGAGTTTTGATCCTCTTGTGTATAACTTGAGGCAGTGAAATGTACACGGTTATCTTGTAATACCATGGCATAAACATAGGCAATATTAAGTGCGTTGGCGAATTCTGATAGCTGACGGCTTTTTTGTTGGTACAAAAAAGGTGGGACGGTTCTTCCAGACGTTATGTGTGCGTGGTAATCATTGCCTAATATATGTTTTACGCTCACTGCTGCATTTAATAATCGAGCATCAATCTGCTGCATTATCTCTGCACGTGCAGTGTGATAAGTATAATAAACGTAGCTTAGCAAACTTACTAAAAATATTAAAAAACCTGCAATTATCCAGTTTGTCCTTAAACTTGTTTTAATCATTTTTGTTCCTTATTTGTTTACTGGCGCATTATACAAAAAAAGGAACTGCTGCCTATAATTAAATCTTTCTTGGATTATTAACTAATTTATCATTAATTTGTCATGCAATTGTCGGCTTTTATGGCTTTAAACGAGACATTTATACTCTATTGCAGTAAAGTTAGCGCATTTCGTAGAAACAATGCGGTTTAGTTTGTTATTCAAAAAGCCATATAACCTAGGTACTTTGATTATGAAAAACTGCACTTACTGGGTATTAAGATGGATCAAAAGCGTTGTGCCGTCGCCTCTAAAGAAACTCTGATGCGTATATTTACCGTGCCTGAAGCACCAGACTCAACATTGAGTAAAATTGAACTTGAAATATCAAGCAATTTGGCTGGCTTCTTAAATGAGAACATCGCGGCTATAGAAAAGCCACTGCATGAAATTGAAAAAGACTTTCAATCGGCAGTGATCCCAGAAGATCCGACGTTTGTTTCTGCTTATGCGCAAGACATAATGGAGCAACTGGTTGCACACTCTGTGCATACTGCTGCACCTAGCTTTATTGGTCACATGACTTCTGCATTGCCACATTTTGTATTGCCATTATCAAAATTAATGGTGGGGCTAAATCAAAACTTAGTCAAAATAGAAACTTCAAAAGCTTTTACTCCTTTAGAGCGTCAAGTACTAGGTATGATCCACCACCTTGCGTATGGGCAAAATGATGCCTTTTATAGCAAGTGGATGCACAGCGCAAAAACATCACTGGGTGCGTTTTGCTCTGGTGGCACCGTGGCTAATATTACAGCGTTATGGATCGCACGCAATCGTTTGTTAAAAGCCGATGGTGAGTTTAAAGGAATTGGCTCACAAGGTTTAATAAGTGCCATGCTGCATTATGGTTACAGAGGGTTGGCTGTATTGGTGTCTGAGCGTGGACACTACTCGTTGGGTAAATCAGCAGATTTATTGGGTATAGGCCGTGATAATTTTATTGCGATAAAAACAGCCAATGATAATAAAGTAGACATTGCAGCTATGCGTGAAAAAGCCCACGAACTTCAATCCCAAGGTATTAAGGTCATGGCGATTGTGGGTGTAGCAGGTACAACTGAAACAGGCAATATTGATCCTCTTGATGATATGGCTGATTTAAGCCAAGAGCTGGGATGTCATTTTCATGTAGATGCAGCATGGGGTGGTGCGACGCTGCTTTCACAAACATACAGACCTTTACTTAAAGGTATTGAACGCGCTGATTCAATAACAATTGATGCACACAAGCAAATGTACGTGCCAATGGGCGCAGGTTTAGTTTTATTTAAAGACCCCGCCGCTACTGATGCGATAGAGCATCATGCGGAGTACATCTTACGTAAAGGCTCAAAAGATTTAGGCAGTCATACACTTGAAGGTAGTCGCCCTGGTATGGCGATGTTAGTACATGCATGCTTACGTGTAATAGGCCGTAAAGGCTATGAAATACTGATAGATAAAGGGATTGAAAAAGCGCGTTACTTTGCTGATTTAGTAAGTGCCGATGAAGACTTTGAGCTGATCTCAGAGCCAGAGTTATGTTTACTGACTTACCGGTATGTGCCGAAACAAATTCAGCAAAAGATAGCTAATGCAGATGAGCACACTCGGTTAGAAATATTTGCATCTTTGAACCGCTTTACAGCCAGTATGCAAAAGCGCCAACGTGAAGCGGGTCGTTCTTTTGTGTCGCGTACACGTTTAACCCCAGCAAAGTACGATCATCAACCCACTGTTGTATTTCGTGTAGTGCTGGCAAACCCATTGACCTCAGAAGCCATTTTAAAAGATATTTTAGCTGAACAAAAAGAGCTCGCTCAAACAGATCCTGTCTTTAAAAAGTTTTTATCTAAGTACATGGATTAGCGTGGGGCTAGCAGTGCTAGCACCCACTTTAATTTTTTAATTAAAACAGCTGGCTCTAATCATTTCACTAATAATTTTTTGCGAAGGTTTAATTTTCTCCATCGCTAAAAACTCATCTGGCTGGTGGGCTTGATTAATTGAGCCTGGTCCCATCACGATAGTTTCACAACCAAGCTGTTGAATAAAAGGCGCCTCAGTACAGTAATTTACAGCTACAGCTTGTTCGCCAGATATTTTTTCTGCCAGTTTAACGAGTGCAGAATCAGTGCTGCCAGTAAAAGCAGGGATGGGTTCATGCATATCAATCACGCTCACTGAATCAGGGTATTGGTTATTAATATCTGCAGCTATATTTAACAGCATCGCTTGTAATTCTTGTACGCTTAACCCAGGTAATGGGCGCATATCAATATGCATTTCACAGCAACCACAAATGCGATTGGCGTTGTCACCACCATGTATATGCCCAAGGTTAAGGGTCGGGTAGGGAATAACGAAGTGCTCAACTGAATATTTATTCTTTAATTCTTGTTTTAGAACTAGCAGCCTTGAGGTAACTTGATGCATGACTTCAATGGCATTTAAACCGCGCTCAGGATCAGAGCTATGACCTGACCGGCCAATAACTCGAATAGCCGTACTCATATGCCCTTTATGCGTAAAAACGGGTGTCATGTCGGTAGGTTCACCAATTATACAGCGTGCAGGTTTTAAATTTTGGTGTTTACAAATTTGCTGAGCACCTGCCATCGTGGTTTCTTCATCGGCGGTGGCTAAAATTAAAATCGGTTGCGCTTGTTTGCTCTCATCAAGTTCACTTATTGCTTGCAAAACAAAAGCGAAAAAACCTTTCATATCAATACTGCCTAAGCCATAAAGTTTATTATCAGACTCGTTTAATTTAAATGGATCAAAGTTCCAACGGCTGTCATCAAAAGGCACAGTATCAGTGTGGCCCGCAAGCATTAATCCGCCATCGCCTTTACCGCGTTTTGCTAATAAGTTAAAACGACCTTTAGTGCCTGAAAGTTCTGTTATTTCACAGTCAAATCCGAGCTCTTTGCACCAGTTAGCAAGCAAATCGATTACCCCCTTATTGCTCATCGACAAAGAGTCATCCATCGAGCTAATTGAAGGCGCAGCAATTAATTGCTGATACATAGACATAAAAGAAGGGAGTGACATAAAAAATTCCAAAATAATTATTCATTCTAATTGCATAACAATATAAAAGTATTTATGATGAATATCAATTCACTTTTTAAGCATAAATATACCAAAGCAGAGCTATGACTAATATACGACGATAACGAAATTTCATTCCTCAAAATAGTGCCTTGTAACGCACTTAAAATCTATACGTATACCTAATTAACACTAGAAAGAGTAACGAATGAACGTAGTAATTATTGGCGCAAGTGGTTATAGCGGTGCTGAGTTAGCCAGCTTAGTAGTAAAACACTCTCAGTTAACCTTAACGGGTTGTTATGTATCTGAACAAAGTTTAGATAAAGGCAAGATGTTAAGTGATTTATATCCAGAGCATTTAGGTTTACTGGATACCCCCTTATTACCGCTAAGCGAAGCTGCCTATAACGAAATTAATAGTAAAGCTGACTTTGTCTGTTTATGTACAGATCACAAAGTGAGTGTTGACCTAGCGCCACGCTTTTTAGCTATGGGCAAAAAGGTGTTCGATTTATCTGGCGGTTTTCGTTTAAGCAGTAATGAAGATTACCAAACTTACTATGGTTTTGAGCACCAACACACTGACTTATTAGCCCAAGCAGCTTATGGATTGGCTGAGTGGAATAGCGAAGCAATTAAACAGGCGCAGTTAGTTGCTGTTGCTGGTTGTTATCCAACCGCGGCACTTAATGCATTAAAACCATTACAACAAGCGGGTTTATTAGCTGATCAGCCTGTCATTATAAATGCAGTATCAGGAGTCACAGGTGCTGGGCGTAAAGCCAGTGTGGGGACACATTTTTGTGAGGTATCTTTAGCACCTTATGGTTTGTTTAACCACAGACACAGCCCAGAGATTGAACAATACTTAGGCCATAAAGTGTTATTTACTCCGCATCTTGGTAATTTCCCACGAGGGATTTTAGAAACTATTTACGTTCAGTTAAAAGCAGACGTAACACTTGAACAAATAACAGATGCTTATCAGGTATTAGCAGATGAGCCGTTAATTCGCTTGTTGGGCAGCAAAATTCCGTCTATCAAAGGGGTTGCTAAGCAGCCATATGTAGATATTGCATGGCAGCAACAAGGTAGCCAGCTGATTGTTATGGCTGCGATAGATAATTTATTAAAGGGCGCGGCTGGCCAAGCATTGCAATGTATTAATTTAGCTATGGGCTTGCCCCACAGCACAGGTTTAAAAGGGTAGTTTTAGTAATGCAGACATGGGTTATTAAATTAGGTGGCGCAGTACTTAATACTGAAGATGCAGCAAAAGCATTATTTGAAGCTTTAGCATCTCAGTTGCAATCGCAATATGTGATTGTTCATGGCGGTGGTGCACTTGTTGATAGCTGGCTAAAAGATGCAGGCTTTGCAACAGCCAAGCACCAAGGTTTACGTATTAGTCCAAAAGAACAGATGCCTTATATTGTTGGTGCATTGGCAGGATGTGCCAATAAACAATTGATGAGCCAAGCAATCATTGCAGGTCATAAGCCAGTAGGTCTTAGCTTGTATGAGGCCGGTATTACTTCTACACAAAAACTAAAAGCATTAGGTCAGGTTGGTCAATGCCAAAGTGGTGTGCAAAGTGTTTTGCCTGAACTTTTAAAGCTAGGGCGTTTACCGTTAGTTAGTTCGGTTGGATTTGGTGAAGATGGTCTTTGGTATAACGTAAACGCGGATGAAGCAGCCGCGGCAATTGCGAAAGAGCTCGATGCAGAAATTATTTTTATGACGGATGTAGAAGCCGTATTAGATGGCAATAAACAGCCGTTACATCAACTTGACACAAATCAGATCAATACTTTAATTGCAGAGGGAGTAATTGTGGGCGGGATGGAGGTCAAAGTTAAGACCAGTCTTCACGCTGCCCAACATTTACGACGAGGTGTGTATATTTCGAGCTGGCAAAAGCCAGATAATTTAATTGCTTTACTTAACGGTGAGCACGTCGGAACAAAAATTACACCATAGGTTTTACATGTTTAATCATTTTTTATCGGGTCTTGAATTAGACCAAAAAGGCGTACTTAAATTACTTAATCTTGCGCAAAAAATAAAAGCAAACCCCGCTGATTTTAGCCAAGCGCTCGCGGGTAAGTCAGTCGTCACGTTATTTGAAAAGCCAAGCTTACGTACACGCTTATCGTTTGACATTGGTATTAACAAACTAGGCGGCCATGCGGTTTATTTGGATTCGCAAAATGGGGCTATGGGGGCTCGTGAGTCAGTAAAAGATTTTGCACTAAATATTGCTAGCTGGGCTGACGGCATAGTCGCACGTGTTAATCAGCATAAAACGCTGACCACACTGGCTGAGTTTTCCAGTGTGCCAGTGGTAAATAGTTTGTGTGATTTATATCACCCATGCCAAGCTTTGGCTGATTTTTTAACGCTGCAAGAAGTGTATGGTGATGTAAGCCAGCTAAAATTAGCCTATTTAGGAGAAGGTAACAATGTGACGCATTCACTCATGTTACTGGCCGCAACGCTTGGCACTGATTTTGTCGCAGTTTGCCCGAAGGGCAGCTCACCTGATTCGCAAATATTAAAGCAAGCAGAGCAAATAGCCGCAATGAATGGTGCATCAGTAATGGTGAGCGACCGTGTTGAAGCTGCGGTAGGTGCTAATGTTGTGTATGCCGATACGTGGGTATCAATGGGTGATGACACACCGCTTGAACAAGTTAAAGAAAAGTACATGCCGTATCAGTTAAATGCAGCATTACTCGAACAAACAGGCGCTGACACTGTATTGCATTGTCAGCCAGCACACCGTGAGTTTGAAATTACCTCTGAGGTAATGGATGGCCCGGCGTCAAAAATTATACAGCAAGCAGAAAACCGTATGCATGCACAAAATGCACTGCTTGTTACATTATTAAATCCAAATTTTGTTTAAGGTATTACCAATGAGTTCAATTAAAAAAGTCGTACTAGCCTATTCAGGTGGTTTAGATACATCGGCTATCGTGCCATGGTTAAAAGAGAACTACGGTTGTGAGGTTATCGCGTTTGTGGCCGATGTAGGCCAAGGCGCTGAAGAGCTTGAAGGCGTAGAAGAAAAAGCTATCGCGTCAGGCGCATCAGAATGTTATGTGGTTGATTTAAAAGATGAGATGGTCAGTGATTACATTTACCCAACGTTAAAAACTGGCTCAATCTACGAAGGTACTTATTTGTTAGGTACTTCGATGGCGCGCCCAATCATTGCCAAAGCACAGGTTGAAATTGCCCGTAAAGTCGGTGCCGACGCGCTTTCTCATGGCTGTACTGGTAAAGGCAATGATCAAGTACGCTTTGAGTCGTGTTTTGCAGCCCTAGCACCTGACTTAAAAGTAATTGCACCTTGGCGTGAATGGGATTTATCAAGCCGTGAATCGCTATTAGATTACTTAGCAGAGCGTGATATTCCTTGTTCAGCATCTGCAACTAAAATTTATAGCCGCGATGCTAACGCGTGGCATATTTCTCATGAAGGTGGTGAACTTGAAGATCCATGGTGCCAACCAAGTGAGCAGGTTTGGACTTGGACGAACTCTCCTGAGCAGGCACCTAATGAGCCAGAACTTGTTACTTTAAATGTGGTTGCTGGTGAAGTAGTCGCAGTAAATGGCGAGCAACTTAAACCTTATGACTGTTTAGTGAAACTTAATGATATTGCGTCGCCTCATGGTGTTGGTCGTGTTGATATCGTTGAAAACCGTTTAGTCGGTATGAAATCACGTGGTTGTTATGAAACACCTGGGGGTACCGTGATCATGGCTGCACTACAAGCGATTGACGAGCTTGTACTTGATAAATCAAGCCGTAAATGGAAAGAAGTATTGGGCGGTGAGTTCTCACACTTAGTGTATGACGGTCGCTGGTTCACCCCACTTAAAGATTCAATCTTAGCGGGCGCAGAAGCATTATCTACTTTAGCAACGGGTGAAGTTGTTCTTAAGCTTTATAAAGGCCAAGTGACAGCGGTGCAGAAAAAATCACCAAACAGCTTATACAGTGAAGATTTTGCAACCTTTGGTGAAGATGATGTTTATGACCAATCACATGCTGAAGGGTTTATTCGTTTGTTCTCGCTTTCCAGCAGAATTTCGGCATTAGCGAAGAAGTAATTTAATACGCCCCATTTTAATGGGGCAGTTTCAGGGTTTGGAGATATTTCATGGCATTATGGGGCGGACGTTTTTCTACGGGTCCAGATGAGGCGTTTAAACAATTTAACGACTCACTTCCCTTCGATTATCAACTCGCAGAGCAAGACATTGTTGGCTCTGTGGCATGGGCTGGTGCGCTTAAGCAAGTTGATGTACTTACGAGTAACGAGCATGAAACGCTTGTTGCAGCATTATATGAATTACTCGATGAAGTAAAAGCGGACCCACGTGCAGTGGCGACGTCAGGCGCTGAAGATATTCATTCACATGTTGAAGCAGCACTGATTGAAAAGGTGGGTGACTTAGCGAAAAAGCTGCACACTGGGCGTAGCCGTAACGATCAGGTAGCGACAGATTTTAGATTGTGGTGCCGTGATACAGCCGATCACTTACTTGAAGCATTAGGGCAGTTAAAAGGTGAATTTATTGCCCTTGCTGAGCGTGAACTTGGGACTATTTTACCTGGTTATACACACTTACAGCGCGCTCAACCTTTGTTGTTTAGTCACTGGTGTATGGCGTACGTTGAA
The DNA here is from genome assembly GCF_043641955.1 of Pseudoalteromonas atlantica. Lineage (GTDB taxonomy): Bacteria > Pseudomonadota > Gammaproteobacteria > Enterobacterales > Alteromonadaceae > Pseudoalteromonas > Pseudoalteromonas atlantica_A. The sequence continues at coordinate 349,233 of NZ_JBHZRV010000004.1, read as the reverse complement.
ATGCTTGAGCGAGATGAAAGCCGTTTAAATGATGCCAAAGCGCGGATGAACTTTTGCCCATTGGGGAGTGGTGCACTTGCGGGGACTGCGTACCCAATAGATAGGCAAACACTTGCCACGGGGCTAGGTTTTACCGCTGCCACTAAAAATAGTTTAGATTCGGTATCTGATCGTGACTTTGTTTTAGAGCTATTAAGTTGTGCGTCTATTTCAATGATCCACTTATCTCGTATGGCAGAAGATTTAATCTTTTATAACTCAGGTGAAGCAGGGTTTATTGAGCTTGCTGATAACGTGACATCTGGCTCATCCTTAATGCCGCAAAAGAAAAACCCAGATGCCCTTGAGCTTATTCGTGGTAAAACTGGCCGAGTATTTGGCTCGTTTAGTGCCATGATGATGACGCTTAAAGCGCTTCCTCTTGCTTATAATAAAGATATGCAAGAAGACAAAGAGGGCTTATTTGATGCCATGCCAACTTGGCTTGCGTGTATTCATATGGCGCAAGCGTGCATTAAAGGTGTAAAAGTAAATGGCGAACGTACACTTGCTGCGGCAAAGGGCGGTCATTCAAATGCGACCGAACTTGCTGACTATTTAGTTGCCAAGGGGATCCCATTTAGAGAAGGTCATCACATTGTTGGTGTACTGGTACAAATGGCTATTGCACAAGGTAATAACTTAGAAGATTTAAGTTTAGAACAATTTAAGTCAGTGCATAGTATTTTTGAACAAGACGTATATCCTGTTTTAGAAATAGATGCGTGTATTAAAGCACGTCAGGCACTCGGTGGCACATCACTTGAGCAAGTATCTATTGCTGTAAGAGATGCCAAAAAAAAACAGCAAATAACGGTACGTGATGCAAATTTAGATGATGTTGAGTCTATCGCTAAGCTAATACAGCATTGGGCCACCGTAGGTGAGAATTTACCGCGAGCCAAAAGTGATATGGTGCACTCAATTAATGAATTTGCTGTTACTGAGGTGAACTCCACAGTTGCAGGATGTGCTTCTTTGTACATTTATGATACTGGCCTTGCTGAAATACGCTCGTTAGGGATTGATCCTGAAACGGGTATAACCGGTCAAGGAAGGCAACTTGTTGAGCACCTGCTGACAAAAGCCAAAAAATTGGCACTTAATCGCATTATAGTGTTAACGCGAGTACCAGATTTTTTTGAAAAACAAGGTTTTACATTCTGTACCAAAGAAAGCTTACCTGAAAAGGTAATGAAAGATTGTGAACTGTGTTTACGCAAAGACAATTGTGATGAAGTCGCAATGGAATTTATTTTAAAGCCAAGTCGGAATACGGCGATCCCGTGTAAAAACGTAGCTTAAAATCCCTGGATATAAAAAACGTACGGTTACCCCTGTACGTTTTTTTATATCTTTCATCATCTGGTATGACCACTTGAAGCTCGCATATCTAGAAAAAGATCATAAATAGATCAAGCTTCATTAAAAGTTGGATCACTATTTGCTTTATATTTATTAGATGACTCAGTAAGGGTTCATCTTTGCAATACGCCAAAAAAATATCATAGCGTTATGCAATAACAACTTAAATTGCTTAAGTAATCTCAACATTTAACGAAAGGAACAATCTCATGCAAGTTACAGGTAATAGCCAGCTGCAAATGCAAGCATACAATTCTATGCAACAATCAAAGCCTGCTTTAGAACAAAGCGCTAGCAATAAAACCCTACAATCTGATACAGTGTCTATATCTAATGAAGCCTTATTAGCCGCAAGTGGTGGAGCTGAGATTCAGCGTGGTGGTGGTGGTTTATCTACAGACCCGGATCGCCGCAAACCTTCATAACTTGCTAAATTAGGCTTAGCAAAACGAGATGGTGTATGTATTTTGATTTAACGTCTTTAGGAATCCACTTTGATACTATTATCATTTGGGGTTTTTTAATGGCTTGCTTGTACAATTTATTGCTCAAGTTTACAGTAGAAGATAGAAATAGTTCACCTCTCGTTATATCAATTATAATGCTCCTCTCGTATGGTTTGAGCTATGAGTTTGTTGATCTAAATGCGGGAATGTATGTTTACCTAATTTGGGTTAAGTATGATGTTATTACCATAATTGCCCTTCTTGCAGCACACAAAATACTGAAGTTACAATTTACCGCTACTTTAAAATATATATTAGTTGGTTTATCAATTAATACGCTCATATTTTTTGGGATCCATGTTGACATTGTTTACCTTGGTAACTCTGATTATTGGTGGTTTTGGAGTTTTTATTCAGTTGGAATAAACGTTGTTGACTTCTTCATGGTAGTAACTCTTGTATTTGGAAAAGATTGGTTGCGAATAGGTAAGTTATTTTCTAAACGGAATAAGAAAAAGCACATCAGCAATCTTAAAAATTGCTAATTTTATTCCACAGTTTTTAATGCAGTTTTTCCAAGAGTATGCAAGCTTGTATCTCGCTTCACTAGTGATGTGGAGTTTCTTGATGGCGTTCTTGTACAACCTAGTAAAAAAATCCGCAGCACCTAATGGCGATGGTGTGCTGATGTGGATGTCTCTAGCTATTTTTTTATCTTACCTTTGTTCAGACCCACTTCTTAGCTTATCTGTGGGAGTTGATATTATTTATAGCATTAATGGATACATTATCTGGGCTATCAGCGACTTAGTTATTTTGCTTATAATTTTATTTATAACAAGAAAATCAAGAGTGCAAAACCTCCCTGCTAAGCTCTACGTCATTGTTGGTTTAACGGTGAACATGCTGCTGTTTTTGGCAATGCATATCGATATCAATGTTTTATTACACTACGAACATTGGTGGTTTTGGACTTTTTACTCGATTACCGTCAATGTTATGGATGTGATGATGATTGTTGCACTGTTAACTAACAAAGACTTTTTAGGGCTATTACGGTGTTATAGGTGGGGGTTTGAGACCAAGCAAAGTGCATGATCTCAATGTACTTAGCAGTCGCTCTAAAATCTTTAAAAACGGTATTCCCAACTGGTTTTAACCTCTGTGTTTGTGTCTGAATCACTATTAAGTTCGTCTTTAAACACTGAGCCACTCACTTTCCAAAGACCCGAAAATATTGCTTGTTGATAACCAAGTTCTAATTGTAGCCGTTTAAATGAACCTACCTCATTTGCAGGTGCTGTTATGAGTGATTCACCTTTTAGCCAGCGCACCTTGGCAAATCCAGCATAACCTTGCATCGTGTGGTACTGAGCGCCTAATACAGCTGACTTACTGTTATAAGGTGTTGAGCTGCCAATTAACCGATCTTTATGAATATAGCCTGCGCTGATATCAGTTAAGGTATCATTGCCATAAGTGCAATCCATTGCTGAAAAGCATTCTTGTTGAGTATTGGTATACTCAAGGTAAGTTTTTAGTAATTGGTTCTGATCACCAAAAAAGCTTTCAATGCCTAAGGTATAAAATGGATCACTGGGGGCAAATCCGCTGTCATTACGGCCCATTAGCTCTGCATAAACCCCAATCGCTTGGCCTGCTATTTGCGTTGAATATTTGGCATCTAGACTAGTAAGTTGTTGCTTTTTATTGTCAGCTTCTAATGTTGCAGTATCAATAAAAGAGCTGGTTAAAAAGTCAGACCCAGATGTACTGAACGCAATTTCTAAACCAGGTAATGGTGTGCTGGCAAATCGCATCGCCCAATAATTACCTTCATTATTATTGCTTAGAGTCGGTTTTTGTTTAGCGAAAATACCGGTAAGTTGCCAGTTACCAATGAATGAGAGAAAACTTGGCCCATCATATTGAGTATTAGCACGGTTAACTCTAATACCTTTCATGGGAGCTGCATTATTTGAAAGTAGTAGGGCGTTATCATTACTTGGTCCCCACCAGTGACTTACCTGCTCGGCACTGATTGACCAGTCAGCAATTAGGACTGCTAAATAGCTCCCCTGATTGTTTATGTATTTATCATCAAGCGCTTCATCTGCATAATTTACACTGACTTTAGCGCTGACTCTATTACCAGTAATAGAGCCATAGCTATTTACTCCGCTTTTTTGCTGAGCGCGGCTGCCAAAACTTTGTTGTAAGCTTGTATCACTATTGTAGTGTGCTTTAAGACCTGAACTGGTACTTTGCTTTGCATTTGCGAGGGCATGTTTTACATGTTGTAAAGCAAACTGGCTTTGCACAGGTAAGGTATCAACATTGACATTGTTTAGGTCGCGCGCAATACCTTGCCACATCAAAGGATAACTATTAATCGGTTGCTTAATAACACCTTGGTTAAAGAGCATTTCAATTGAAGCACGTAAAAGTGGATCATCTCCCTCAATCCACGGGCCAGCTAAACTCGGTAAAGAAAGTGAGAGTAATGCGGCAAAACTCGCAAGTTTAGTTAACTTCATCCGTGTAATTTTTCCTCTAAAGCTTTGACTACAATTGGGCTGACAAACTCACTAACATCGCCTTTATGGCGTGCCACTTCTTTAACAAGCGTTGAGGAGATAAATGAATTCTTTTCTGCGGGAGTTAAAAATACACTTTCTAAATCAGGGTTTAGGCGTCTATTCATATTCGCTAATTGAAATTCATAATCGAAATCTGATACAGCACGAATTCCACGGATCAAAACATTTGCGTTGTGCTCGCGAGCAAGGTCAGCAAGTAAACCTGAAAAACCAATAACACTCACATTTTCAATATGGTTTAAAAGGCTATTAGCTAAGGCAACGCGTTCTTGCAAACTAAAGCAAGGTTTTTTACTTGGGTTGTTCGCAATAGCAACAATCACAGTATCAAACATTTTTGCTGCGCGTTGAATTAAATCTGTGTGGCCATTGGTTAATGGGTCAAAGGTACCCGGGTAAATTGCTGTTACTTTCATAGAACTTAGCTTAGTGTTATTTTGTGGCTATATTAGCAGTGTTTGCAATGCAAATCAGCCCTCTTACTTATTCGGCTTTTGCGTAAAGTTAGTTTAATTCATTTTCACTTAAATAAATGTTGATTTTAAGATAGAAATTTTCATGGTGGTGTTTTATTCGAATGGATTTGTATATACTGCGCGGCTAGTATTAATTGCGTAAACTTTGAGCATTTGCTTTAAAAAAATCTAGAGTAGCCGAATATGAGTACCAAGGACAAAATAATTAAGACCAGCATTGCGCTGTTTAATGAGCACGGGGAACGTGCAATCACAACTAACCATATTGCTTCTCACATGGGGATCAGCCCAGGCAATCTTTACTATCACTTTAAAAACAAAGAAGACATTATTCGTCACATTTTTGCGTTATACAGTGAGCATTTGCATACCCAATTTAGCCCTGTAGATGAAAATACAGATGGCTTTGTTCAGCTAAGTGGGTACCTTGATGCATTGTTTGAATTAATGTGGAGGTTCCATTTCTTCTACGATAATTTAGGTGACATTCTGTCGCGCGACGATGAACTTAAAAAGAACTATATTGCGTTTCAAGCCGCGCTGTTGACTCAAGTACGTGGCATAATTATTAGCTTACGTGATAGTGGTTTAATGGAGCTTAATGACGAAGATGCCACTGAACTTGCACACATGCTAAAGCTGACCGTGAGCTTTTGGACGCCGTATATAAAAGCGCGTCGCTTGAGTGGTGAACTTGCCCAGCAAGATATTTATAAAGGTATTTTAAAAGTTATTTTACTTTTTAAAGCTTATGCGGCAGAGCAAAGCATTCCTAAGCTCAATCAATTAAAAGAAAAGTATACTCAACTATCACAACAGCCAGAGTCTACAGCACAAGCTTGCTAAATTTGTTTATTTCCTAGACGTTAGATTTTTTGCTATAATCGCGCGCCCAACACGTGGGTGCGTGAATTCTTAAATTGCCAAACGAGTAAACTATGCTTAAATTTATCGTCAAACTTCATCCTGAAATAGCCATTAAGAGCCGTTCAGTGCGTAAACGTTTTACAAAAGTGTTAGAAAATAACATTAAAATCGTGCTACGGAAGCTAGACGAAAAAGTGCAGGTTAAAAATAATTGGGATAATATTTCGGTTGTCACAAAAAGTGATGATTCGCAGATGCGCCTTGATTTTATCGACGCTCTACAACGAATCCCAGGTATCGTTCAGTTTATTGAAGTGACAGAAACCCAATACGATAATCTTCATGATATTTACGAAATTGCTTATGACTTAATTGGCCACACCATTGCGGGCAAATCATTTTGTGTGCGTTGTAAACGCCAAGGTAAGCATGAATTCACCTCTACAGATGTTGAGCGTTATGTGGGTGGCGGATTAAATCAGCATGTTGAAGGTGCTCGCGTACAACTTAGCCGCCCAGAAGTGACAATTCGCATCGAAATCAAAGATGATAAAGCATATATCGTGACGCAAACTCATTTTGGTATGGCGGGCTTCCCATTACCCACGCAAGAAGATGTGCTATCACTTATGTCAGGTGGTTTTGATTCGGGTGTGGCTACTTACCAAATGATCCGTAAAGGTGCCCGTACTCACTTCTTATTCTTCAACTTAGGTGGTGCTGCCCATGAAATTGGTGTAAAGCAAGCCAGCTACTACATTTGGAAGCAGTTTAGCTCTACACACAAAGTAAAGTTTGTCAGCGTAGACTTTGAGCCAGTGGTTGCTGAAATTCTTGAAAACGTTGAAAACAGCCAAATGGGTGTAGTGCTTAAGCGAATGATGATGCGTGCTGGTAGCAAAATAGCCGAGAAGATGGGTGTTCAAGCGCTAGTTACAGGTGAGAGTATTGGTCAAGTTTCAAGTCAAACCTTGGCTAACTTAAGCGTGATTGATCGTGTAACAGAAACGCTAATTTTGCGCCCGCTCATTCAGCACGATAAACAAGAAATTATCAATATTGCACGTAAAATCGGCACAGCAGAAATGGCTGAAACTATGCCAGAGTATTGTGGTGTAATTTCTAAAAAGCCGACTGTTAAAGCAAAAATACAGGTCATTGAAGCAGAAGAACAAAAGTTCGATTTTGATGTGCTTGATACTGTTGTAACCAATGCACGTGTGATGGATATTCGTGATATTGATGTAGAAGCAAAGCAAGAGCTTAAAGAGGCTGAGTCGGTATCTGATTTACCTGCTGGTGCAGTGGTTGTTGATATTCGCTCACCAGAAGAAGAAGATGCAAACCCGTTAGAAATTGACGGTACTGAGGTTGTGCATTTACCATTTTTCCGTTTAGCGACTAAGTTTGGTGATTTACCGCAAGATAAAGACTATTACTTATACTGTGCAAAAGGGGTAATGAGTCAATTACAAGCGCTTATATTGCATGAAAACGGTTTTGCTAATGTGAAGGTATATCGCCCATAACAGTTGGCAGAGAGATAGAAAGCGCGAATTAATTCGCGCTTTTTTTATGCCTGATCACATCCAAATAATATTGGTTGTATGGTGTTTTTTTACCATGTAATTCAGCTTGTTGGCAAATATAGCCACACATCGCATCAATTTCAGTTCGGCGACTATATATAATATCTTGATGCATGGAGGAAAAGTTATTCGCAGTAGCACCCATTATCTTATATGCGCTTTCTAATGAATCAGGAAGTGTTACTGCAATGCCAAGTTTATTGGCTATAAAGCAAGCTTCGCTGAGTAAGTTGAAAATATCGCTGTTGTATTTAGGTGAGTTAAGCGCTCCATTTTTCACATTATAAAATGCACTTAGTGGATTAATCGCTATATTGATTAATAATTTCTGCCAGCGAATGGTGTCAATTTGCTTGCTATAGCTAAGGCTTGGGATAGCACAAAGAGTCGATACTAATGCGTGGTATTTTTTATCGGCAGCACTATTACAGGCCCCTAATATACTCTCACCGTTTCCAGTATGTATCACTGTAGTTGAGTTTTCTTTGAAACCCGCTAATCGCGTTGTCAAAAAATAAACGGGTAGATTATTTAACATGTCCATAATAGGCGCTAAATCAGTCATACCATTATGAGATAAAACCACTTTACACGCATCATTAAGGTGTGGGGCTAATTGACTTAAAGCAGTCTCAACTTGATACGCTTTAACCGCAATAATAACAATATCAATATCGCCTAAGCAGGCTAAACTTTGGTTATTGAGCGTTTTAATATTAATTAACTGTTTGCCATTATTACCTTGATAGTAATATTGCTGGCCTGACTTTTTGCTACGGGTGATTAAAGTTACATGGTTTGTGGCACTTAAAAAATAACTATATAAAAGTCCAATAGCTCCATCACCAACTACAATAATATTACTCATGGCTCGGTTTTTTACCAATGTGAAATACAAGCTTAATGATATAGTAGCTTGCAGCTCCGGCAAAATCAGCAATAAAATCAGCCACAGAAGCTTGGCGGTAAGGCAGCATGTCTTGCATTATTTCAATGGCTGCGCCATAACCTGCAAGCAGAAAGATTTGCACCCATAAAGGTATTTTAAATGCTTTGTCCATCACAACAGCTAGAGCAAAAAAGATTCCAAAGTGAGCCACTTTATCAACATGCGGAAATAAGCTTGCAGCGCCTTTAATTTCTTTGGCAAATAAAAATGTAAAAGCCACTATACTAACTAAAAAGAGTACTTGATAAACACGCCGAGTCACAAAAAAATCCTAAATTGTCTATAAATAGAGCCACAGTATATCAAACTAATTTTGCACTGCACCTGAACGATATGCAGAAATATGTAAAGATTTATAATTTTGGCGTTATAATCCTTGGCATATTTATTTTTTAAAATCTTGTTAGGAGAGACGAATGCCTTCTTTTGATATTGTATCTGAAGTAGAAATGAACGAAGCACAAAATGCGGTTGATAATGCAAAACGTGAACTTGAAACCCGCTTTGACTTTAGAGGCGTTGACGCATCAATTGAACTTAACGACAAAACCATCAAACTAAAAGCAGAAGCTGATTCACAAGTTCTACAGTTATTTGATATTTTAGCGAACAAAATTTCTAAACGTGGCATGGACGTATCGAGCCTTGAGCTACAAGATATCTCGCGTGCAGGTAAAAACGTGTTTCGTAATGTAGCGCTTAAGCAAGGCATTGAAAAAGACGTAGCTAAAAAAGTAGTTAAAGCAATTAAAGACTCAAAAGTAAAAGTACAAGCCGCTATTCAAGGCGAAGAAGTACGTGTAACAGGTAAAAAGCGTGATGATTTGCAAGAAGCTATGCAAGTTGTTCGTAGTGCTGATTTAGGTCAACCATTCCAGTTTAAAAACTTTCGCGATTAATTTAAAGCTTCGAGCTAGGTGCTGTGTGTGCTTGTCTCAAAATTAATAATGCACTAAGCCAAGCAATTTTATTGTTTGGCTTTTTTATTTCAAAGTGGATGAAAATTTCTAGTATTTAGTGTGTATAGAAGTATAGCCGTCCATTGACATTTATCCCTAAAATCATCACAATAGCGACCTATTTTCAAGGTGCTTACTAAATACTAAGGTATAGGTTTCAAGGTATTGAAATTTTTAGTGAGATAATCGGGAAGTTGGTGCGTAGCCATGAAGACTATAATCCCAACACTGCCCCCGCAACGGTAATGTGCTCATATGCACAGAGTCCGGAGACCGGCCTTGAAGTAATTTACTATTTGCGTGTGCGGTGGGCACAGGCTTGGGGATCTCATGTTAAAAAAATCGACTTTAGGCGTAGCTATTGCAGCTGTGTTATCACATTCAGTGTCTGCTGAACAACAATCTATTGAACATATTACGGTTTCTGCTAATAAGTTTGAACAAAACATTAATGATGTACTTGCCAGTGTCACGGTGATTGACCGTACTGATATCGAATCAAGTTATGTACGTGACCTACCAAGCTTGTTATCAAAAGAAGCCGGTTTTCAAATTAATGCAAATGGTGGTTTTGGCCAAAATGCAGGGTTGTCTTTACGTGGCGCAAGCTCACGCCATACACTTATTTTAATTGATGGGGTTCGCACTGGTTCTGCAACTCTTGGCTATAAGAGTATTAATAATATTCCACTTAATAGCATTGAAAGAGTTGAGATCATAAAAGGCTCACGTGCTGCTGTTTATGGCTCTGATGCGCTAGCGGGGGTAATAAATATTATCACCCGAAAAGCGCAAAATACGACGATCGACATTACCGCAGGGTCTGATTCTTATAAACAGCTACAGCTTGCAACAAGTGGGCAGGTTAGCGATGTTGATATAGCTTTAAATGCCGGTTATGAAAAAACGGATGGCTTTGATGTATTGCAAGGGTTGGCACCTGATAAAGATGGTTATGAAAATAAAAACATCGGTTTTAATATCGCATATCAAGATGAGCAATTAGGTACGTTCTTAGCCCAAGGTCAGTATGCTCAAGGGGATGCTCTCTATGATAGTGCTTATAGTCCCGCTGACAGTACTGTTGAGCAAAGTGAATTTGAAAACTATCAAGCTTCAATTGGTTGGAAGAGAAAGTTTGAAGATCACAGCCATTCGATTGATATTGCTAATTCAAACGAGCGCTCTGATGATTCAAGAGTCAGCTATACCGGCGATACGGTTGTTGATACATTTGAAACCGAGCGTGAGCAAATTGACTATAACGGCCAGTATTTTTTAAACCAAGTTTTAACTTTGAGTGGTGGTTTAAACTGGTATGAAGACCAAATAAACACCAGTTCAGGCAGTTACTTAAAAGACAGTCGTGAAGTGTTTGCAGTGTTTGCTGGTGCTTATTACGATGACGAGCAAGTACTTGCTAATTTAACACTTCGTCAAGATGATGATCAGCAGTTTGGTAATGAAACGACATACACAGCCGCTGTGGGCTATCACCTAAACGATATAGCAACGTTTAGAGTGAGCCAAAGCACTGGCTTTAAATCACCTTCTTTTAACGACCTTTACTACCCAGGTTCTGGTAACCCTGCACTAAACCCTGAGACTTCTGATAACCAAGAGCTTGGCTTGTCACTAAATGTGAAAGATATTAGCTTAGACGTGGCAATTTTTAGAAGCGATATAGAAAATAAAATTGCTTGGGCACCAAATGCCGCTGGCAAGTGGGTGCCTACTAATATTAACCAGGCACGTCATGAAGGGGTTGAGTTTAGCTTTATACAACAGCTGTTTGGGTTTGATCACGCATTCAATATGACCTACTTATCTGCTGAAGATGCGCAAACGGGTGAATCACTGACGTATGTCTCTAAGCAAAGTATAAACTGGTCGCTTAATAAAGCGTGGGGAGCATTCGATGCTGGCCTTGAAATGCAGTACCGTGGTGATCGCCGTGGTAAATTAACGCAATTACCTTCATATACGCTGTGGAATTTAGTGGGACATTATCAAGCAACGGATAACCTGACAGTGTCGTTGCGTGTAGAGAATCTATTTGATAGAAGCTACAACGCTGTTGATGCATATGGTAAAGATGTTGATGGCGATTATATAAACGACGAAATTTACTACTACAACACCGCTGAGCGTCGTGTGTTTGTTGGAGCCCAATACCAGTTCTAATATTATGGATAATTAGCACTGAGTTTAAAGCTCGCCACCTACTTGGCGAGCTTTATTTAAATCAGTATGTTGCTATACCCTTAACCAGAGTTCAGGCTATTTTAATTTCTCAGCATAAAATTGCTCAAACTTTTTAAGTTTAGGTGCAATTAATATACTGCAATATCCTTGATTTGGATTTTCGTTGTAATAATCTTGATGATATTGTTCTGCCGAGTAAAAATGACTTGCTGCACTTACTTCGGTAACAATTGGTTCACGGATCTGTTTTTGTAATGAACTGATCATCGCATTCGCTTGTAATTGTTGCTGCTCATCATGATAATAAATAACGCTGCGGTACTGGGTGCCTACATCATTACCCTGGCGGTTTAGTTGGGTAGCATCATGCAGTGTAAAAAACATCTCTAGTAACGTGTTGTAGCTTATTTGGTTTGCATCAAATTCAAGCTTAACAACCTCTGCATGGCCTGAAAGTCCAGTACATATTTGCTCATAAGTAGGGTTATCGGTTTCACCACCCGTATACCCAGAGCTGACATTTATTACGCCTTCTACACGGCGAAAAGCAGCATCAATACACCAAAAACAGCCTCCACCAAACGTGGCTACTTCAATTGTTTTGCTCATTGTTTACTCCCAAAAACGTTAAATTGCGACATGCTTTAGCCTATCAGAAGAACGGCAATACCAGTATTTTATTTCAAGGATCTTAAGTTGGGGTAGGGAAGCGTTGCTGCGGATGCAGCAACGCTTTTGCTTATATTTCTTTTAGAGGTTTCTCGGCTTCTTGTTGATTAAGCTTTTGTTGTAAAAACTCTGGTGACTGAGTATTACGTGCAAGAGCAGAGTAAGCCGCAGGCACAATAAACAGAGTCAGTAAGGTCGCAACAATGACCCCTGTAAATACAACAACACCTATTACCATTCTACTTTCAGCGCCAGGGCCACTAGCTAACACTAGCGGCACTGAACTCATAACAGTGGTTAAAGAAGTCATGATGATAGGGCGTAAGCGCTGTGTTGCAGCTTGAACAATAGCCTCACTAAACTCAACGCCTTTGTCACGCAGTTGGTTGGTAAATTCGACAATCAAAATACCATTTTTAGCACTGAGGCCAATCAGCATAACAATACCAATTTGGCTATAAATATTAAGGGTTAAACCTGTGTACCATAGCCCAAATAGTGCCCCTACTAAGCCAAGTGGCACCGTAAGCATAATAACAAATGGATGTACAAAACTCTCAAACTGCGCTGCAAGCACTAAAAAGGTCACTGTTAATGCCAAAATGAACACATATGTCATGGCAGATGCGCCTTCATAAAACAGTTGAGATTCACCTTTGTAATCTACCGCGCCGTCTATGTCGTTTTCTTCTGCTGCTACTTTGTTTAAGAAATTAAGCGCTTCCTCTAGTGTATAACCATCCGCTAAATTTGCACTTAAAGTAATAGAGCGCATGCGGTTGTAGCGGTTTAATCGCGATGCAGTCGCTTCTTCTTTTAAGCTAATAATGCTATCGAGTGGTACCAACTCACCGCTACGTGATTTCAAATAAATATTTGAAATATCAGTCGGGTCGGTAAAATCAGCTTTAGTTCCTTTCAGTATCACATCGTACTCTTCACCTCGGTCAATAAAGGTCGTAGCACGGCGTTGACCAAGCATGGTTTCAAGCGTGCGGCCAATATCAGAAACTGATACACCGAGATCCGCGGCTTTATTTTTGTCGATGTTGATCAAAAACTGCGGGAAGGTTTCTTTATAATCATGGTCAATACGAACTAAGCCCGGGTTCTTCTCTGCTCTTTCAATGATTCTGTCACGCCAATCAGCTAACTGTGCGTAGTCATTGCCCTGTAATACAAATTCAATAGGGCGAGATGAGCCACCGCCACCAATGCCGCGGCGCATTATAGCAAAAGCGCGCACATCAGTGACTTCTCTCATTTTGCCACTAATTTCACCCATTACTTCCCAAGTAGAGCGCTTGCGCTCATCCCAGTCAGCCATGCCAATGATAGCAACGCCACCATTGCCGCCCCAGCCCGGTACTCGCACAAGTACGCGGCTTAGTTCGCCTGACTCAGAGTATGGTAAGAGGCGATCTTCTATCTTCGCCATATTTGCGGCGTTATTTTCATAACTGGCGCCTTCTGGGCCACTCATCATAATAAAAAAGGTGCCTCGGTCTTCTTTAGGCGTGAGCTCTGATGGTACTTGTTGATACAACATAAAGCTGGCTAAACCAGCCAATATCATTGTTAGTATTAAGCTCCATTTTCGAGCCATATTGGACCTGAGAGAATTACTGTATGCATTTTCAATTTTGCCAAAAAAGAAATCCATTTTTTGACTGAATTTACTCTCTTTTTCAGATGGTTTGAGAACTTTTGAACATAATGCAGGGGAGAGCGTTAATGCCGTAATGCTTGAGAAGAATACGGCTGCACTGACCGCCATTGCAAATTCAGTGAATAACGCGCCAATGCGGCCATCCATAAACACTAAAGGAACAAAAACAGAGATGAGCACTAAGGTTGTTGCAATAATCGCAAAGCCAACTTCGCGAGCCCCGCGGTATGCGGCTAAAAGAGGTGGTTCACCAAGTTCAATTCTACGGTGAATGTTTTCAAGCATAACAATCGCATCATCCACTACAAGGCCGATTGCTAGCACTAACGCTAACAGGGTCAGTAAATTGATAGAGTAGCCCATTGCGAGTAAAAACATAAAACTACCCACTAGCGCTACGGGAACCGTAATTGCAGGAATAAGCGTTGCGCGTATATTACCCAAGAAAAGGTAAATAACTAAAACTACCAATGCCATTGAGATTGCTAAAGTACGATACACCTCATCGATAGACTCTTTGATAAAGATGGAAGAATCGTAACTGTCTTCAATCGTCGTGCCCTCAGGGAGGTTGCGCTTGATTTTTTCAAGCTCAGCCCGTGCATTATCAACTACAGTTAAGGTGTTTGCTTTGGCTTGCTTTACAATGCCTAGTCCAATCATGTTTCGGCCATTACCACGGAATAGGCTTTCATCATCAGCGGCTTCAAGATGTACATCGGCCACTTCACCTAGGCGAACTAAATAGCCATCTTCGCCGCGCTTGATAACTAGGTTTCTAAAGTCCTGTTGATCTTTGTAACTACGTGCTGTGCGAACGGTGAAATCGCGATCGATAGATTCAATTTCACCGGCTGGTAATTCAACGTTTTCTGTACGAAGCGTATTTTCTATATCACTTGAAGTAATACCGCGTGCGGCCATTGCTTGGCGATTTAGCCACACCTTCATGGCATATTTACGTTCGCCACCAACACGAACATTAGAAACACCGTCCACAACGGCTAAGCGGTCAACAATATAACGTTGTGCATAATCTGAAAGCTGTAAGGAGTCCATGGTTGTACTGTTAAGAACAAACCAAGCGATAGGGCTCTCATCACTGTTTGATTTAGACACCTCAGGCGGACGTACTTGCTCAGGTAGACTATCTAACGCACGGGCAACACGCTCTCTCACATCATTAGATGCTGCATCAATGTCACGGCTAATATTAAACTCAATGGTGATGTTAGAGCGGCCATTACGGCTTGATGAGTTAATACTTTTTATACCCTCAATACCTGAAATGCGGTTTTCCAGTACTTGGGTTATTTTTGTTTCTATAATTTCAGCTGACGCACCTGTATAACTCGTGCTCACACTTACAATTGGTGATTCTATATCTGGGTATTCGCGCAGTGGTAGCATCGAAAATGCCACTAAACCAAAAGTCAGTAGTAATAAGTTAATAACGATCGCAAAGACAGGGCGTTTAACGCTGGTATCAGTAATTTTCACTGTTTATCCCTTCACTGTTACTTTGCTACCAGAACGAATTTTTATAATTCCTTCGGTTACAACTTGCTGGCCATCATTTAGGCCTTCATCAATCGCTACCCAGCCGTTGTGTCGGCCAGTAACATGTACTTCTACCTTGGTTGCAACGCCTTCGGTTATTTGAAACACGTAATGTCTGTCTTGCTGCGGGATAATGGCTTTTTCAGGTACCATTAGTGCTTTATTTGTACTTAATTGCAAAGCGGTTTTTAAAAGCATACCAGGGCGCAGTAAACCAGATTCATTAACAAAACTCGCAGTGACTTCAATACTGCGCGTTACAGAATCTATACGTGAACTAATGTGGGTTACTTGACCGGAAAATGTTTTACCAGGGTAGGCATCATTTTGTGTCATCACTTTCATACCAAGTCCCAGTTGAGCTAAGTATTTTTCTGGTACTTTAAAGTCAACCTTGATAATACTGATATCATCTAAACTGGTTAATACCGTACTACTATTTACAAAGGTACCTACTGAAATAAGGCGTTTCCCTAAAACGCCAGAGAACGGTGCGGTTATAGTCATCTCGGCGAGTTTAGTTTTTGCATTTTGCAGCTGTGTTTTGGTAGCATCAACGCGAGATAACTGTTCTTCAAGCAATGATTTAGCGGTGGCTTGAGAGCGAGAGAGTTCAGTCAACCTCGAAAGTTGACGTTCTTCCTCTTTTAAATTAATAGCAAGCTCTTTGACCGTAAGTTGTTCTTGTTGAGATTGTAATTGGGCAAGTCTTTGCCCTTTATCAACGCGATCACCGTCATTAAAGTAAATGTCAGTCACGTAGTCGCTTTGCGCGCTGTTGATATAAATTGCTTGATTCGCGCGGGCACTCCCGATAGCCTCAATAAGTATCGGGTTTTCATGGGTTGTTACCGTATGAGCGGTTACTTGTGTTGCTGTTGGTTTATAACCTAATTGTTCACCCTGACTGCTTGGCAAATAAAGGTACACACACAACCCGATCAACACTGTGATAATGAATGGAAATAATGCTTTGCCTGACTGCTTTAAATACATCTTATTTTTACCGAAAGATTAATTACCACTAGTGTACGAAATAACGGCGTAAAAAGACTGCCCGTGTATCTCAGAAATCTGTCAGTTAGCCGTAAAACCGCTCGCTGTCCCTTTTTTAAAAAGGATAAATTGCAACTATGAAGATAAAAACAGGCTGTGAACGATGTCGGAAAATTCGTAAATTAGTAATTTGGGCTATAATTATGTTTGTTTTTTATATGATTTATTATGATGGTTAAACACGCAATGTTATGTTTAAAGCTGCGCTCACAGGGTTCAAAAAACGGAATGGAAATTCTGTTGGTTGGCTCATTTGGCCTTGTGTTTATTATGTTGGTTAATTTACTTCGTCCAGGTACGATTAGTATATTAGAAATATTCTTGGTGAGTGTGAGCCTTGTTGCCGTTTTTATTGGTTTTTTAAAGACACAAGAGCCATTTTACAGCTTAATTATTACCGAGCAGTTACTTACATATCATCATAAGTATGGCTCATGGTCATTAAATAGGGAAAATCTGCAGCATAGCGGAATACCTAAAGCGGAGCATGGACTTGAATACCTTGAGTTAAATGCTGTAGGTATTAAACTTAGGGATACGGATGATTTTTTAATGGAAATTTCACCGCGACTAGCGGGTAAACTATTAATAGAACAACGCCACCTTTTTATGCAGGTTGTTCAAAAACATTGCAAAAATGGCAATTGCCCATCAGAATGGTTGGTAGAAGACAATAACTATACATCTTTAAACGGTCGCAAATTTAATGGATTAATTGCAATGTTCGCAAACCGAATGCGACATTTGCAGCAATTAACAGGGTATGACTTGCTGTTGCCTGCCAGTGTATTAGATAGAAGTATTTGGGATTTTAGCCATGGCCTAAACAGTTGGCAGCAAAACCCCAAACTCTTTATTCAATCTCAGTTAAAAGGCTAGAAACGCCTAATTAGACGTCAGTAGGATAATGCGATGAGTCAAGATAGATCATTTATTAAAAGTGGAAGAAATACGATTATCCACAAAGAGAAAAAGCTCGATTTAGTGATCGTAAACTCTGAAACTCAGCCTAAAATTAAAGTTACTCAAAATGGTTTAGAACCATTCAAAGAAGAACTGCCAAAAAATCGCCGCGAAGCAAAAGAGCGTTACCTTGATATGGTTTATATAAGCAGTGCAGATGTATTTGGCGAAGAAAAACGACTGTTATTCATTCAGGCATTAGATGGCCGAGAATATAAAGTAGATTATAGTAAAGTAGGCACCAAATTATTTGTACGTATCCATCAAGATAGCTACATGTAACACCAAAATTAATAACTGGCATTGTTGTTGCTTATTATCTGAGTAAAGAATGTAGCTTAAATAATCGCGCTACATAACTATATGAATGAAAATGAGGAAACATTGCATGAGAGCTCTTTTCACTATACTTCCAGTTGTTGCCTTGCTCAGTGCGTGTGGTGGCTCAGGTGGTGGAAATGATAACCCCGATGTTGCTGCGTCGGTCAATGCCGGGATAGATCAGCAAGTTATTGAGAAGAGTGAATTTACTCTATCAGCAATAGGCTCACCTGCAAATGGGACATTTTCTTGGCAAAGGATTAATGGTCCCGCCGTAGAGGGATTACCTGCTGACGGCGATGAACAAACGTTAACAGCGCCTGATGTAAAGACGGACAGCCAACTTTTACTGCGGGTTAACTATCAAACAGCAGACGGTCAGTTAGTCAGTGATGATGTTATTATTGATATTGTCTCGAATAACCAGCTACCCGAGGCGGTAGTTACACAAATTGCGCCTGCAGAGTTGCCTTCCGATTATAAAGACACCATTACGCTGAGCGGTGCAGAGTCATCAGATCCCGATGAAAATGGGGCTATTAATAGTTACCGTTGGCAGCAAATCTCTGGTCCAACAGTTGCGGTCGATAGCTACAATAATGAGACCATCAGTTTTTCTCACCCCTTGTTAGATGTAAACACGACATTAGTTTGGCAGCTAACCGTTATTGATGATGAAGGGGGAGAAGCAAGCATTCAATATAATCATAAATTAAATAGAACAGATAAAGTTGTTATTGCTAATGCGGGGGCTGATCAAACTGTAAATGAGGTTGAACTTGTCACGCTCGATGCAACTGCAAGTGAAACCGTCACCGAAACATTCTCCTGTCATTGGGAACAAGTTGTTGGCACTGTTACTTTGGCAAATAAAGAACAATGTATTACATCGTTTACCGCACCAAAAACCGAAGCTGTTAATACGTTTAGTTTTGAGGTGACAGTGACCGACAGTAAAGGTCGAACAGACACTGATGTCGTACAAATCAATATTGAGTCTAAACCATTAGGTCTGATTAATGATACTGGGGTGAATACGTGCTACAACAATACTCAACAAATAGCGTGTGACAGCCCAGACTTTCCTCGCCAAGATGCAGCCGTTGGTCGGGACAGTGTTGTTAATACGCATATCAACAAAGTAGGCGCTGGTGATTCCGCATTTGATTTTACCAAGTTAAATGAGTTTGCAGATGAACTCCCTGACAATGCGAGTGACTTTAGTTGCGTTCGCGATAATGTCACTGGGTTAATTTGGGAAGTTAAAAGCCCAAATACAGGTACTTTACCTAACGGAACCTCCCTCAGAGAAGGGCAGAACCACTATACATGGTACCTAAATGGAGAAACTGGCGTACAAGGTGGTAGTCAACTAGGTGCAACCACAACATGCTCTGCAACAACGAATTGTGGTTTACAAGTGTACATAAACGCCGTTAATAACTCAGATTATTGTGGTGGAACCAATTGGCGAGTTCCCACGTACACCGAGCTAATGACCTTATTGGATTATTCACAACATGGGCAATCATTATTAATTGATAATGATTACTTTGTTAATACACCTACTCAACATCCCTTTGTAAACCAACCGTATTTACCTTATTGGACCTCGCAAACTGCAGCAGATGGCACCAGTTTATCGCAGGCTTATATAATAGATATGAGCGATGGTAATGACTTAGCTTATCCTAAGAGTGAAACAGCATTTGTGCGTTTAGTTAGAACGGCGGGGGCATCACAATGAAAACATTATTTGCGAGCATAGTACTTTTAAGCCCCAGTTTTGTAGCCGCGCAAACGTGTTACAGCACTGTTCCGGAAACAACACCTACAGCGCGTTTTACACTCAATACTGATGGCACGGTGAGTGATAGCGTGACGGGGTTAATGTGGCAAACTTGCAGTTACGGGCAAAGCTATGATGCCGACACCACTAGCTGTACAAATAGCGCAATTAAAACGACGTGGCAAGAGGCGCTTAGAGCATCTGTTAATGATCGCACCGCTAATTATAATGATTGGCAAGTGCCAAATAATAAAGAACTGGCCAGTATTTTAGAGCACAGTTGTGTAACCCCAAGTATTAATGAGGTTATTTTTAACGGGAATAAAAGTGAAAACTATTGGACTAGTACATCGGGCGTTATTGACCCCGGTTTTGCGTGGGTATACACATTCGACAGAGGTCTTAACAGCCTTCATGCTAAAACCTCTAATGTTTACCTTCGCCTTGTGCGGTATGAAGATTAATTATTTAAATACTGTGTAAACATGTCTAACCGCGCTTGATCAAGCGCGGTTTTTATATCAGCACCTTTTATACCTTGAGCAATAAACTGTTGCGGGCTAACTTTTCTAGCTGCTTCGGTAGCACTTACTAGAGTGTGTTGCAGCTTTAATGGCCCGCAATTGGCTATCTCTGCTGCTTTTAATAAAGTACTGAATCGTTCTGGTCGGCGCCATAGGTCAAGTTGATTACAAAGTGCCAGTAATTCATTGCTGTTAAGTTGTTCATTATTAAGAGTTGCAAGGTGTTGTTGCAAGTAGAGCGCCATATCCCGAACATCATTTGGCACTCGAATCGATGTAGCTAATGTAATTATTGAATCACGACATAAGTCACTGGTAGCTTGGCAAAATAGTAAGCTAGGCTCAGTAATGTTTTGATTATTTGCATACTCATAGCGGGCATTGAGTCGCTCGTATATATCTGGGGTCCACGTTGAAGCTAACGCGTTGCTAATCGAAGGGAGAGCATTAAGGTAGTAAAGCGTTTGTAAAAATTCAGCAAAAGCACCATCACTGAGTGACTTTTCACATTCAAGCCAAATACGTTCAGGAGTCAGGGTCTTAAGCTCGCCTTGAGCCACCATCTTTTTTAATAGCATTTTGGTCTCATCAGCGATAGTAAAGCCTAGGTAATGATAACGTGCGGCAAAGCGAGCAACACGCAATATTCTAAGTGGGTCTTCACTAAATGCATCGGATACATGGCGAAGAATGCGGTTGTCTAAATCTAGTTTACCGTTGTATGGATCAATTAAGCTGCCATCTTCAGCTTTTGCGATGGCATTAACTGTAAGGTCGCGTCGGCGCAGATCATCTTCAAGTGTAACATCTGCTGAAAACTCACAAGTAAACCCGGTATACCCTTGACCTTGTTTGCGTTCAGTACGAGCAAGTGCATATTCTTCTTTGGTTTTTGGGTGTAAAAAAACAGGAAAATCTTTACCGACTTGTACAAAGCCTTGCTGTAAAAGTTGCTCTGGAGTCGCACCAACGACAACATAATCACGTTCTTTAATTTTACGTCCGAGCAGCTCATCACGCACTGCACCACCCACTAAATAAACTTCCATAGTCACGCCTAGAGTTAACCTGTTTAGGTTATTTTACGTTATTTAAGTAATAAAACGCTAACAAGGTTTTCACTTAGTGCATTTTTTTGCCATTATAGGCGCAGATTTACTCAGTAAGGAAGTTCAGGGTGTATTTAAGCTATTTTGGCTTGTCGGAAAAACCGTTTTCAATCGCGCCAAATCCACAATATCTATTTTTAAGCGAGCGCCATAAAGAAGCATTAGCTCATCTGACCTATGGTTTGGGCGAAGCTGGTGGTTTTGTATTACTTACAGGTGAGGTAGGAACGGGTAAAACAACCCTAATTCGTAGCTTGCAAGAACAACTGCCTGAGAATACGCAAGTGGCAATGATCCATAACCCGGCATTATCACAGCTAGAGTTGTTAGCGAGTATTTGCGATGAGCTTATAATTAATTATGATGAGGTTAATGCCACTCTAAAAACCTTAACAGATGCGATAAAAAAGCATCTAGAGGCTAATCATGAATCAGGTGGTCACACTATACTATTGATTGATGAAGCGCAGTTACTTGCACCAGATGTACTTGAACAACTGAGGTTATTGACCAACATAGAAACGAATCATAAAAAGTTACTGCAAATCGTTTTAGTTGGTCAACCAGAGCTACAAGAACTACTGAAGCGTAATGAATTAAGGCAGTTAGCGCAGCGCATTACAGCTCGGTACCATTTATTACCGCTGACTGAAGGGCAAACTATTGCTTATATCAAACACCGTTTATATGTTGCCGGTTGTGAACGAGCTATGTTCTCAGCGGATGCATTAAAAACTGTTTATGCTGTGACAAAAGGTATCCCTCGATTAGTTAACTTATTGTGCGAGCGATGCTTAATGGGGGCATTTTCTAAACAAGTTATGGTCATTGACAGTGATATTGTTATGCGTTCAGCAGAAGAAGCGTTGCCGCCTAGCGTACTGCAAAGTGAAGTTAAAAATGAAACAAAAACCAGTAAGCTTTTAATACCTTTCGTTTTTGTAACAGTGCTGGGTGCCGGTGTTGGCTTGTCGTTTATTTTTTAGTCGTGGTAAATTATGTCGTTTTTATTAGATGCATTAAAACAGTCTGAGCATCGTGATGAAGCATCTGCTTTTGATCAAAATGCTCAACAAATTAAACAGCAACAAGAGCTGAAACGGTATCGTCTAATCGCGATGTCACTTGCCCTGTTGTTAGCTTTAGCACTGACCTTAGTGGCAGGGTTTGCCATTGGTAAGTGGTTACAAGCTAAAAATATTCAAACGGATAGTGTGTCGGAACCTAGCCTTAAAGAGCCTGAAGCAACCGTTGCAAAAGAGACACAGCCGAAAGAAGAAATTTCAAGCGTACAAAAGGGCAGCGATACATTGCCTAAGAATGTACCGCAAGAAGCTCAAAATGTACCCGCACAGTTTACTCATTCACAGCAGCCAGTGATGGCTCAAGGCTACTCGAACCAATCTCAACAATATCAATGGGTCCAAGTGCCTGTTAATTCTGTACCAACTTACTCGCAAGGGCAAACTGTTTTAGTCCAAACTCCTAATGGGTATCAGCAAGTGATCAATGCTCCTGCTGCTCAGTATCAGCCGCAGCAGTATTCGCAGCCTCAGCAATATGCTCAACCCCAACAGTTTGCACAGTCACAACCATCAAATACACGATCAAGAGATATTGATTTAAGCCAATATAAGGTGCTTGGCAGACCTATTGGCGACTCAAATACAGCTAAACAAACCTCGCAGCAAAGTGATAGCGAATTAGAGGCCGTCCCTAACGAGCTTAAAAATGCGTTTGCCCAAGCAATTAAAGACACTGAAACAGTCACGACCAATCAAGTTACCCAAGCAACAAGAAACTCTTCCTATGCAGAGCCTATTGAGCTACTACCAGATGGCTTATTAGCTTTGCTACCTAAAATTAAATATCAGGCACACATTTATTCATCGTCCGTTGAGAAGCGATGGATCAAGCTTAACAACCGAGAGTTGTATGAGGGTGATAGTTTAGGTGATATTGAAGTGTTAGAGATAACCCCAGAACAAAGTGTATTAAGTTATGATGGCTATCAATTTAGTATTAAAGCGCTGCAAGACTGGCCAGAGTAACTGGTTTTTATGAGTATACCCCTGCCGTAGTATTACGGCAGGATTGAATGCTTAAAAAATCTGATTAAATCAATATTAAAATCTTTAGGTTTCACGGCTGATTCCAATGTGTCATGAGTACGGCTATGAGCCAAATCAATATCTTCTACACCAGTGTAGCGTGCATGTTTGGCATGATAAAAGGTTTTAACCTGCGGCTTTAGCGGGCTTGCTGGGTTGCTTTTTGTTACCAATCCGACTTTTTGGCTTGAAAGCTTCACTAAAGTACCAACAGGGTGGATACCAATACATTGAATAAATTTGGTCAATAGCTCGCCATCGAAGCTATCAGGGCAGCCATCTTTAAGTATTTTAAAGGCTTTAATGGGCTCCATGCCTTCTTTATAAACTCGCTCAGCAGTAAGCGCGTCATATACATCAACAATCGATGCCATACGCACATATTGACTGATTTCGTCTGCGTGCTTTCCAAACGGGTAGCCACTGCCATCTAAGCGTTCGTGGTGAAAGCCTGCAATATCAACAGCAATGCCTGTTAAACCTGATTCTTCTAGAATTTGCTTACTATAAAGTGCATGATTTTGAATAGTTTTAAATTCTTGCTCAGTCAGTTTCCCGGGTTTATGAAGAATCTCATCAGGGATTTGTATTTTACCAATATCGTGCAGCAGTGCGCCTGTCGCCAGCTCTTCGATGAGTTCTTTTTCAAAATTTAGATGCTTGGCAAAAATACTAATTAAAACAGAAACATTAATTGAATGCTCTAAAAGATAACTGTCTTTTTCTCGCATCCGTGTAATACAGGCCAGCGCATCTTGATTACGAAAAACCGAATCAATAAAGCCACTTGCAAGCTCTTTAAATGGTGCGATATCAATGGTGTTGCCAGCTTTAATGTCAATAAATGCTTTGCTCTGTAGGTCTTTAGCTTCACAATAAAGTTTTTGGGCTTTGCCCATCTCTTGTTCAACAGAGTGAGTGGTATGCCATGGATCACGTTGTTTTGGTGGGGCACTTATAATCGGTGTGTCGTTTAGCTCTTTTGGTTGCTCTATGATGGTTTTATCAGGGTCAATCTCGACCTCTAAAATACCCGCTTTAATTAACTTATCGATACCAGCCTGCGTTTTTACCCATCCTTGGTTTTTTATTTTGATATTACCTGACTGCTTCGTTACTTGTTGAACGAACATACCAGGTAGAAGTTGTTTGATAGGGATGGTTTTGAACATTGCTTACTTAAAAAAAATCAACATACATTAAAACTAGCAAACTTTTTAACATATAAGTAGCAAAAAGGGCGCTAAAGTGCGCCCTTTGATACTTAGTCTTTGATTTTACTCGTCATCTTCGACCAAAGTCATTAGCGATGTGTTACCACCTGAGGCGGTAGTATCAATACTAATGGTCTTTTCTGTGATCAGGCGTTTGATCAGCGTATCGTAATACTCTGAGCTTATCACAGGTAAGATTGCGCCTTTGCGTTGTGCAAGCTGCTGGCTAAAGTAGCCTAGACGTGATGAACGTGCTGCAACCACTGCGCCCGCTAAATGTGGATGCGCCAAGATTGCTTGTAGCTGGTTTGGCTTTGCAACTTGGAACACACCTTCAGCGACACCCGTTGAGATAAACTTGTCTTTAAACGCAACAGCTTCATCATAGAATAATTCTGATGCTACCGTGATTACAGTATTACCCGCTGCAAGTGCAGTGATAATAGAGATAGCCCAAAAGTTAAATGATGTGCTCTTATCTGCGTAACATACTACACAACCGCGAGCTTCAAGGTGCAGTGTATTTGATTCGCCTGTTGGCCCAGGTAACGTAGTATATTTACGCATGTGCTTTTCAAGGCGGTTTAGCTGAGCACGTGCGTCGGCAAGTGTTAATGCCAAATCGTCTGCAAGCTCATCGATAATATCGACAGTGGCAACTTTTGCAAGCAACTGACGTACCGCAGAAACACGATCATTCAATGGCGTTGCGCGCCAGATTTTTTCGTCGCGCATTGAATTGGTCATTAACTTTTCAACTTGCTCATTTGCACCTGAGTAGTGGTGTAAATCAAGCTCATCGGGTGTTAAGTTGGTCATTTGCACGTTATCAGGTGACGCTTTTTCTTTTACTAAGCGTTGCAAGTAGTTTGGACCACCTGCTTTAGGGCCAGTACCAGATAGGCCACGTCCACCAAACGGTTGCACACCAACAATAGCGCCAATCATATTGCGGTTTACATAAACGTTGCCCGCGCGTGACATTTTAGCAAGGTGTTCACAGCGCTCTTCGATACGTGAATGAATACCCATAGTTAAGCCATAGCCAGTGTTATTGATTTGATCAATAACATTGTCAAGTTCAGTGCCCTTGAAGCGAATTACATGCACACATGGGCCAAATACTTCACGTTTAAGTACTGATAAATCTTTGATTTCATATAAGCGTGGAGCAAAGAAATAAGCGCCATTTTCAGTATTATCAGGAATTTCACACTCATAGTGCAGTGTGGCATTGCCTTTAAGATACTCAACGTGATCGGTTAGATTCTTCAGTGCTTTGTCATCGATAACAGGACCAATGTCAGTTGAAAGTAGTGAAGGATCACCAACATGTAACTCTTTAAGCGCACCTTTGATCATCTCAATGATGCCATCTGCCACGTCTTCTTGTAAAAATAATACACGCAATGCAGAACAGCGTTGACCGGCACTTTGGAAACCAGAACTAATCACATCATCAACCACTTGCTCAGGGAGTGCAGTTGAATCAACGATCATACAGTTTTGACCACCGGTTTCTGCAATTAACGGTACTTGAATATCGTTACGCGCTGCAAGTGTTTGTGAAATGATAGTGCCAGTCTCGGTTGAGCCTGTGAACATCACTGCTTGAATACGCTCATCAGGTACAATTGTTTTGCCTACTTCACTACCGCGAGCAATAACAGGTTGTACAACATGCTCAGGTAAACCAACTGATAACATTAGCTCAATAGAGCGCAGTGCAATGTAACTTGTTTGTTCTGCTGGCTTAGCGATAACAGTATTACCGGTTACGATTGCAGCAGCTACTTGACCTAAAAAGATAGCGAGCGGGAAGTTCCACGGGCTTATACATAAAATAACACCGCGGGCTTCAAAACGTTCATCTTCACTAAGCTCTTCTGCACGCGCTGCGTAGTAACGACAAAAATCAACGGCTTCGCGTACTTCATCAATACCATCTTGTGCAACTTTACCTGCTTCTTTAATACAGATTGCTACAAGTTCATCATGGTGACGTTCTAAAATATCTGCAATACGACGAAGTAAATTTGCACGATCTTTTACAGGTGTTTGCGACCATGACTCAAAGGCTGTTTCTGCATTAGCAAGTAGGCCTAGCATGTCATCGCTGTTATGTAATTTAACGTGACCAATGACTTCTTTATGATTGGCTGGATTTTTAACGGCTAATGAGCCCTCAGGCACGTCACTTTCATCAATACGATGTTCTTCAAACCACGCATCTAAGTTTTCTTTAAATGGTGTAATTGCATTGATGTCAGTTAAATCCATACCCTTTGAGTTAGCGCGTTCTGCACCGTATAAATCAATAGGCATTTTGATTTGAGTATTGTATTTATTGCGTAAGCCCTGCAGCGTTTCAACAGGATCTGGCAACAATGCTTCAACAGGTTGCGTGGTATCAACAATCGCGTTTACAAATGATGAATTAGCGCCGTTTTCAAGTAAGCGACGAACCAAATAAGCTAGTAGGTCTTCGTGCTGGCCAACAGGCGCATACACACGACACTGGATTTTCTCTTGCGTTACAATTTGGTCAAATAATGATTCACCCATGCCATGCAAACGTTGGAACTCAAATCCATCATGATCGCCTTTTGCAACTTCTAAAATAGTGGCTGCGGTGTATGCATTGTGTGTTGCAAATTGCGGATAAAGTACATCACGTGCTTCAAGCATTTTAATAGCACAAGCTTTGTATGAAACGTCAGTCGTCGCTTTTCGGGTAAATACAGGGAAATGGTCTAATCCATCTTGCTGGGTAGTTTTGATTTCTGTATCCCAGTAAGCACCTTTAACTAAGCGTACCATGAGTTTACGCCCAACACGGGTAGCAAGCTCTGTAAGCCATTCGATAACAAAAATAGCGCGCTTTTGGTATGCCTGAACAGCTAGGCCAAAACCATGCCAGCCTGCTAAATCGTCGTCGCTAAATACAGCTTCAATGACATCAAGTGAAATATCTAAACGGTCAGCTTCTTCTGCATCTACTGTAAAGCCAATATCATAACTTTTAGCGACAAGTGCCAATGCTTTTAGCTTAGGTACAATTTCTTCCATCACACGTTCTTTATGCGTGAACTCATAACGTGGATGAATCGCTGAAAGTTTTACTGAAATCCCCGGGCTCTTAATTGGACCGCGTCCATTTGCAGCTTTACCAATAGAGTGAATTGCATTTAGGTAGCTTTGGTAATAACGGTCCGCGTCTTTCATTGTACGCGCGCCTTCACCTAGCATATCGTATGAGTATACATAGCCCTTGCGTTCTGTATCTGCAGCACGTTCAATCGCTTCGTCAATGGTACGACCCATAACGAATTGCTTACCCATGATCTTCATCGCAAAGTTAACTGACTTACGAATTACTGGTTCACCTAAACGCCCAATGGTTTTTTTCAACACACCAAATTGCTGATCTTTGGTTTTGTCGTTGTAGTTAACCATTTTACCGGTCACTAATAGACCCCAAGATGATGCATTAACAAATAGAGAGTCACTGCTACCTAAATGTGAGCTCCAGTCGCCTTTTGCTAATTTGTCACGAATTAGCGTTTCTTGGGTTGCTTTATCTGGCACACGAAGTAGGGCTTCAGCCAAACACATTAGTACCACACCTTCCTCACTAGATAGTGAGAACTCATTTAGAAGTGCATCAACACCGCTTTGACCATCTTGGTCTTTACGAATATTGTGAACTATTTGACGTGCACGCTCCCACGCACGACTACGTGCTTTTACGCCTACTTCGGCAAGGGGTAAAATATGATCAATTACAGCATTTTCATCAATGCGGTAAAAGTCACGGATTTTTTGTCGAATTGGACACGTTGTAGTCAAATCGCCGTTGAATAACATAAGTAACCTCAAAAGTGTGGAGTCTTGCAGCAAAAAAAGTGTGCCGCTCGATTATCATGTTGTTTAATGCGTGCATTCTAATTAAATTCCAGCAGAATATGCTGGTTAAATTTGCCGATTTACGATAATTTACAGGGCATACGTTAAACTTATCCGCATAAAATTCTGTTATGACAAGTCCCAATAGATTACGCATGCTTGATCGTATCGATCTAGCAATATTAGACGTTCTGCAAAAAAACGGCAGAATATCTAATGTGAACCTTGCAAAGCAGGTTAACTTAAGCCCCAGCCCTTGTCTTGACCGAGTAAAACGACTCGAGCAAGAAGGCTATATTGAGGGCTACTTTGCTAAGCTTAACGAAGCAAAACTTAATCAGAGTTTATTAGCGCATGTACAAGTGTCATTAGTAACATCAAACACGGCTGTGTTTAAAGTCTTCCGTGAACATATTTTAAGAATAACTCAAGTTATCGAGTGCGACATGGTGGCGGGCGGCTACGATTATTTATTAAAAATACGTGTGTCAGATATGGACGAATACCGCCAAGTGTTAGGCGATTTAGTTGATATACCAGGTGTGGGTACGCACCATACCTATATGGTTATTGAGAAAATAAAGGAAGACAATGGTCTCAAGCTCGATTAAATAAAAAAGCACCAATTGGTGCTTTTTTTATTATATTGCTTATGCCCATCCGTCGTAACGTTTACGGCGCGACAGCACTATCGTTAAAATAATCCCTAAAAACAACCCTATAAATGCGATAGCTCCTCCGTAGGTAAGTAGCTGGCGTTTCTCTTTAGCACCTGCTTGTTGCTTTTGAGTACGTTCTGCATTGAGGGTCGTTTGTAGTTTGGTTATTTGTTCTGACAGCATTAAATTTTGATCAGTCAGTGATTGGTTCTGTTCTTGCAGCTGTGGCAGTTCAATCTGTGTTTGACGAAGTTGCTCTTGCATCGACGTCATCTCTTCACTCAAAGTACGGTACTGCTGGTGAATACCAGCTGATTTAGAGACAAACTTAGCCTCTACCCAGCCTTCGCGTTCTTTATCATCAACGACTTTGACGAAGCCATTTTCTTCAGGTGACAGTTGCGTAAGCTTTGTTCCTGCATCAACCGACCCGATAATACGGTAGTTTTTACTCGCACCAGAATGCATAAACGTATACAGATTATCAACAATATAAGCCGTATTTGTATTGTTTGCTGAATTTGCTTCTTCGCCGTGGCTAAAAAACGCAACAGCACTAATAAGTAAAGCTAATAAAGAATGTTTAAACATTAATCTACCCTGTTAATGTAACCGTGATCGTTACGGCAATTTTTTTCGTTCTAAGTATAGAGATAGTATGGATTTAACACGCTAATAGCAAGGCTGATATTGTAATCACATTACAGTGAATAAATGAAATCTCGCTAAAAAATTTGCATTACCGCTTTGCTTTGTTTATTTTGAGCTCTTATTTATTTTAAAGGTAATCCTCAAGCCTAATGGATACTGAGATAGAACTTAAGTTTTTGGTGTCAGATGCCGTCGTTCCACTGATCCCCGCGTTAATTACTCAATTTGCAAAAACCGTCACAAATAAGCCTTCCCGTAGCTTGCAAAATGCTTACTATGACACTCCAAGTCGTGAGTTAAGAGCACTTGATATTGGCTTTAGAACACGTTGTGCAGACAACCAATGTGAGCAAACAATTAAATTGGCAGGAGAGGTTGTTGGTGGATTACATCAGCGCCCTGAATATAATTTGCCGATTGAAGGTAACCGCCCAGATATCACTGAATTTGACAGCAGTATTTGGCCTCACGGTATGCAAGTTAACGCAATAGCCGCTAATTTATATCCAATTTTCAGTACTAACTTTATTCGCCGTACTTGGTTAATTGAAACCGAGAGTGGGGCAAAAATTGAGGTGGTTTTAGATAAAGGTGAAGTTTCAGCCTCTGGACGTATTGAGCCAATATGTGAGCTGGAAATTGAACTTATGGAAGGCAGCCGCAATGAGTTGTTTGCTTTGGCTGACAAGCTGGTTGCACAAAGTAATATTCGTCTTGGTTTGTATTCTAAAGCAGCGAGAGGTTATCGTTTAGCGGATGAAAAGCCGCTTAAACCGAGCAAATCAATCGGTTTTGTTTCATTGCCTAAAAAGGCAACGCAAGAGCAAGCTCTCATTGCAGCGATAGGGTTTGGTATTCGCTTTGTGCAAAAGCATGAGCAGTGCTACTTTGACAAGCCAAGTTTAAAAACCCTTAAACGTGTTACTGATGGCATTAGCCTGATTCGCCACACATTTTGGTTATTTGATGACATTGTAGATAAAAGTACCACAGAGTCATTGAGAGTAGAGCTTAAATGGTTGTTAAGTGAACTGGCGTGGGTTGAGAATGCTATTCAGCTGAAAACATACACATCAAAACGTCATGCTTACTACAAAAAAATTAACAGCGCTCCAGAGCTTACTCAAGTCATTAATGACCTTAAAGAGTTACAGCCGAGCATTGATGACATCAACAAGCTCTTTCACAGCGCCCGCTATAATCGGTTACTACTTAGCTTAACAACCTGGCTTGTAGATAAACAGTGGCGTAAAAGCTGGGGGCAAACCCAGTTTCAAGCTGCAGAACGCTCTGTTGATGAAATAGCGAACCGCTTATTTCATAAAGATTGGCAGGACCTGCATCAGTTGTTACCAGAACAACAAACCCTCACTTGTAAAGACTATTTAAACCTGCGTACACGCTTGGAAAATAGCTTACTTAGCGGAAACTGTTTAGGTGCATTGTTTGATAAAGAGGATTGTAGTGAGTTCCGTATTCCTTGGTTAGATATTTCTCATGGTATTTATGAGCTGTGCACGCTCGATTATTTAAAGCAGCTATGTGCAGGCCAAGAAGATGAAGAGCTTGCCAAAATTCAGCATTGGCTTGAAATGAAATCTGAGTTCTTAGTGAGTGCGATGGAGCAAAGTCGTCTAGCATCATTTAAGATTTCACCCTACTGGGAATAGCCTGGTACTGGCAGTAACACAATGGAATGCCAATGCGTAAAATAGCCGGATTAATAATCATACTATGTTGCTGTACAGTTCATGCTGCACAGCAAACATCATGGCTATCATGGAAGTCTCAAGAAGGGATCAATGTTTCCTACAAGAAACATCAAAATGGTATTGTTGAAGTTAAAGGCTCGTTGCTTATAGAAAACAGCACTGCGAGCGACTTCATAGCTCTTTTAAGTGATACTGAACGAGCTGCGAAATGGGTCGAAAATGTTAGTCACGTTCAGGTGTTAGCGCGTCCAAGCGAAGCAGAAACCATCGTATATACACAAATTAACTCACCGTGGCCTGTTAGAGACAGGGATATGGTGAGTTATTCCTGTTACAAGCGGCTAAGTCCCACGCAAACGTTATTAACGATTAGTGCTTACCCAGGTTTTAAGGAGGAAGTCGACTCTGTTGTGCGCATCAAGGACTTAAAAGCGACTTGGTTACTCGAAGAAAATAATACCCCAGCAAAGCTTAGTTTGACGCTCACCTACACAGTTTATGCTGACCCTGGTGGTGCAATTCCCCATTGGTTAAGCAATAAGGTAAGTTTAAAAAGTACACTCAAAACACTACAAGCTTTACGCAGTGAGCTCGCTCAAGAGTTATATCGTGCTGCGCCTATTGTTATTAAAGAGGGTCATTGCTCTATATAACCTGAGCTCTGGATAATAAATATATCTCCAGCGGCTACTTTCAACGCTAACTGCGTTGAATTTACTTGCAATAGGCCAGCTATTGACGCGTAAATTCGTCTTGTTATCGCTAAAAGTCTCCGGCTGGAGACTAAGAAAAAAATTTGTTATTTAATATCAATATATTAGTACATCTCTTAACCAGAGTTCAGGTTATATAGTGTTAGCTCCTTGTTTTTTATAAGTTAATAAATTGTATTTTTTTACACTTTCTTACACTTTAAAACATAATATGAATTGAATTTGTGTCCTTTATTGGTACAGTTCCTCTTTTGGGAATATGTGCTATAAGGACATAGATAGTGTTTAATGTTACTTCAACGCCCAGTAGTCGTTGGTTTTCATTTGTAACAGAGTGTTGGCGTTTAGCTGCACTTTGGTTTGCAGGTGTATTGCTCTTCATGAGCTTTCGTATTTTCTTCTTAGTATATTTTTATGATCATATTGCAGCACCTTTAGATGCAACAGCTCTATACAATACCTTAAAGACTGGCTTTGCTTTTGACTCAGCAGCGAGTGGAGTGTGTTTTAGTATTCCTTTTTTACTCAATTGTATTTTTCAACCAATGCGGTTAGGGCACTGGGTTTCAAAAATTCGCCTCTATACAGCGAGAGTATTTTTTAGCGTAATGATTTTATTATGCATTACCAGCGTCACCTATATCTCTGAGTATGGTACACAATTTAACTATTTTATGTTTGAAGGGCTACATGATGATCAGCAGGCCATCGC
Organism: Pseudoalteromonas atlantica; assembly: GCF_043641955.1. Classification (GTDB taxonomy): domain Bacteria; phylum Pseudomonadota; class Gammaproteobacteria; order Enterobacterales; family Alteromonadaceae; genus Pseudoalteromonas; species Pseudoalteromonas atlantica_A. Next base: position 316,400 of record NZ_JBHZRV010000004.1, on the reverse strand, counting down.
ATTAACCGCAATAAAACAATACAAACCTTGGGGAAGCCTTATAAGTTTAGTGCTTCTGCTGTTTGTTGCGTTTAGATATTGTAAGCATGTTGACCACACTAGCCTTGGTTTTCTAACGCGCATTTATACTGCCTGTAAATGGAAACGATCAATACTTGTTATTTTGATCACAGTGCTTTTTATCTGCGCTATTCGCGGCTCATTCGAATCCCGTCCGGCTTCCCGTAAATGGTCAGCGGTTACTCCTGATCCGTTTGTAAACAATCTAGTGATTAACCCTTTTCGTAGCTTTGTGTATGCAATAAAAGATTATAACGAACTGCAAAATCATGGGATGGATGGCAAAAACCCATATTTGAGCTCAAATGCAGCACCACTTAATAACCCATTACTTGATTATCAGCAACACACAAAAGGAGCGTTTATTGACCCTCCATCTCAAGTGTTTTTGATAATCATGGAAAGTTATGACTCGTGGCCTCTGCAGCAAAAATACGCATCGCTTAATGTGACTAATGAATTAAAAAGCTTAGCTGGTAAGGGGATCTATTTAGATAATATGCTACCTGCTGCTAGTAGTACGATGAATTCACTATCAAGTATTTTGTCTGGTATTCCATTTTCAGGTGTGAACATGAGCCGCATTGGCCCGCAACAACCTGCTAGTAAGCTTTCTTTTATTAATCAAATGGAGCGGCTTGGTTATACCAGTCAATTTTTCTATGGAGGATTACTCTCATGGCAAAATGTAGGTGAATATGTAGGATCGCAAGGTGTCGATAACATTTATTCCGCAACAGATGCTGGTGGTAAAGGCAGTGCGGGTGTATGGGGAATTGATGACGGTCAACTATTTGAACTCGCAGCGGCTAAAACCGAGCAGAAAAGTTTTAATGTAATTTTAAGCGGCAGTTATCATGGCCCATTTAACTTAGATTTAACGCAACTTGACTACCCATACGCCTCTTATGATGATTACCCAGCAACAATACAATCGTTAGAAGGGGAATTATTAGACCCTTATGTATTAGGGCATTTATGGTATGCAGATAAAATGCTGGGCGAGTTTGTGCGTAAAATGGAACAGCGTTACCCTGATGCTCTTTTTGTGATCACGGGGGATCATTTTAGTCGTCGTTACCTACATAGCCGGCCTAATTTATTTGAACTAACACATGTGCCAATGGTGATTTATGGACAAGGAATTACACCTGATTTATTGTCATCGCAACAAGTTGCAAGCCATATGGATATTGCGCCGACCTTACTTAATTTAATCGCACCAAAAAATACAGCGTTTTATAGTATGGGCCAATCATTGTTAAGTGCTCAGGAACAGCGCACTGTTTTTGGTTTTCAAACTATTCGTCGCAATGAAAAACTCTGGAAGGGAGATTTAGAGGCGATTTACGAGTATTATAAGGTTAATGAACACGATAAAACTCAGTTAACGTCATTCAGTCCATCAGGGTTTGAATATGTTGATGCTGATACAGAGCAAGCTTATAATCGTTATATGGCCACTGCATGGCACTTGCTTACTCGTGGTATGGATTGAAACCTTGCTAGTAATACACCACAAAGTTAAAGCCGCTTTTAAAAGATAATATAATGAATAAACCAGAAATAAATTTAGTTAATAAACCTAACGGCATTGGTATAGGCCGTATTATAAAAGCCACTCAGTGCTCTATAAAAGGGTTTAAAGCGGCTTTTAAAGAAGAGTCGGCATTTAGAACAGAGTTGGCATTAGGTGTCATTTTGTTGCCTTTATCGTTCTGGTTAGCGCAGTCTTTACAACATTGGGTGATACTCATTGTTAGCTTTTTATTTTTATTGATTGTTGAATTGCTTAACTCGGCTATTGAAGCATTAACAGATAGGGTAGGTGTTGAATATCATGTGCTATCAGGGCGTGCTAAAGACATAGCATCAGCAGCAGTAACCTTAGCTTTAATAGTCTTGTTTATAGTATGGGCAGCAGCAGGGTATGAAAAGGTTATCACCTTGATGCACTAACTTAACCTGAGCTCTGGATAATAAATATATCTCCAGCGGCTACTTTCAACGCTAACTGCGTTGAATTTACTTGCAATAGGCCAGCTATTGACGCGTAAATTCGTCTTGTTATCGCTAAAAGTCTCCGGCTGGAGACTAAGAAAAAAATTTGTTATTTAATATCAATATATTAGTACATCTCTTAACCAGAGTTCAGGTTAACTTAAAAAGTATAAACGTCAGAGACAAAAAAAAGCGCCTAAAGGCGCTTTTTTCGTTCACACAAAGCGTGGTTTATAAGCCAGCTGCTGCGCGAAGTGCGTCTGCTTTATCTGTGCGTTCCCATGGGAATTCATCACGACCAAAGTGGCCGTAAGCCGCTGTTGGTAGGTAAATTGGGCGCTCAAGATCAAGCATTTGAATTAAGCCGTAAGGGCGTAAGTCAAAGTGCTCACGAATAAGTTCGATTAAACGAGCTTCTTCTAATTTGCTAGTGCCAAACGTTTCAACACTGATTGACGTAGGCTCTGCAACACCGATTGCGTAAGAAACCTGTAGCTCACACTTGTCAGCAAGGCCAGCGGCAACCACGTTTTTAGCAACATAACGTGCAGCGTACGCAGCTGAGCGGTCAACTTTTGATGGATCTTTACCAGAGAAAGCACCACCACCGTGACGTGCCATACCGCCGTAGGTATCAACAATGATTTTACGACCAGTTAAACCACAGTCACCCATTGGGCCACCGATAACAAAACGGCCAGTTGGGTTGATGAAGAATTTCGTTGCGCTAGTAATTAGCTCAGCAGGAAGTACTGGCTTGATGATAGTTTCCATTACCGCTTCTACTAAGTCATTTTGTGAAATTTCTTCACTGTGCTGAGTAGAAAGAACAACTGCATCGATGCCAACAGGCTTACCATTTTCGTATGCAAACGTTACTTGTGATTTTGCATCAGGGCGTAACCAGTTAAGCTCGCCACTTTTACGAACTTGTGCTTGGCGTTGAACTAAACGGTGAGAATATGTGATTGGTGCAGGCATTAGCACTTCAGTTTCGTTACATGCGTAACCAAACATTAAACCTTGGTCGCCAGCGCCTTGTTCTTCAGGGCTTGTACGGTCAACACCTTGGTTGATATCAGGTGACTGCTTACCGATTGTGTTTAAAATTGCACACGAATCAGCATCAAAACCCATGTCTGAATGCGTGTAGCCAATTTCACGTACCGTTTTACGTGTAATTTCTTCGATATCAACCCATGCACTAGTAGTGATTTCACCACCGACCATGACCATACCGGTTTTTACGTAAGTTTCACACGCAACACGTGCATGAGAATCTTGCTCTAAGATGGCATCTAGTACCGCGTCAGAGATTTGATCCGCGATTTTATCCGGATGACCTTCAGAAACTGATTCAGAAGTAAATAAATGTTTTGCCATTGTATTTCTGCTCACAAATATTGCGCTTCACAAACGTCGGTAAGAGCGCTAAAAAATTAAGGGACGTATTTTATCTAAAACAAGTATATTTGCATAGTAATTTTACGCCTAGACGTCTAAATAAAATTACTAATAACTTTTAGTTCTTAAAAAATTTTCATAATAGCCAATTTAATCAGGGTTTTTAATTGCACACAGCCCCTACAATAAGTAAGAATGGGTGTTCTTGAAAAACACACAATCAACCAGCGCAAATACAGTAAAGGTAGGAGAATTCATGCCGTCTCGCAAAGAACTTGCAAATGCTATTCGCGTCTTATCAATGGACGCAGTACAACAGGCCAAATCTGGCCACCCTGGAGCCCCTATGGGCATGGCAGATATCGCAGAAGTACTATGGCGCGATTATCTAAATCATAATCCAACTAATCCAGAGTGGGTAGACAGAGATCGATTTATACTCTCAAACGGCCACGGTTCAATGCTTATTTATTCTCTATTGCATTTAAGTGGTTATGACTTGCCGATTGACGAAATTAAAAACTTCCGTCAAATGCATTCAAAAACACCGGGACACCCAGAGTATGGGTATGCACCTGGTATTGAGACCACTACGGGCCCACTTGGTCAAGGGATCACAAATGCAGTCGGTATGGCGATTGCTGAAAAAGCGCTAGCGGCTCAGTTTAACCGTGAAGGCCACGATATTGTTGATCACTTCACGTATACGTTCTTGGGCGATGGTTGCCTTATGGAAGGTATTTCTCATGAAGCCTGTTCACTTGCTGGTACGTTAGGTCTAGGTAAGTTAGTAGCATTTTGGGATGACAACGGTATTTCAATCGACGGCGAAGTCGAAGGCTGGTTCAGCGATGATACGCCAGCGCGCTTTAAAGCTTACGGCTGGCATGTAATTAGTGGTGTTGATGGCCATGATTCAGACGCTATTCGCGCAGCAATCGAAGAAGCACGCAGCATCACAGACAAGCCAACACTAATTTGTTGTAAAACGGTGATTGGTTACGGTTCACCTAATAAATCAGGTAGCCACGATTGTCACGGTGCACCATTAGGTGAAGGCGAAATTAAAGCAGCACGTGAGTTCCTTGGTTGGACTGGCGACGCATTTGACATTCCAGCTGACATTTACAGTCAGTGGGATGGCAAAGAAAAAGGTAAGCAACTTGAAGCAAGCTGGGATGAAAAGTTTGCAGCCTATGCAGCGGCACATCCTGAGCTAGCAGCAGAGTTTAAACGTCGTACAAGCGGCGAGTTGCCAGCTGATTGGGCTGAAAAATCACAAGCGTACATTGAACAGCTTGATGCAAATCCAGCAAACCCTGCATCACGTAAAGCATCACAAGATGCACTTAATGCATTTGGCCCGTTATTACCTGAGTTTATGGGTGGCTCTGCTGACTTAGCAGGTTCAAACCTAACAATTTGGAAAGGTTCTAAAGGCCTTGAAGCAAATGACGCAAGCGGTAACTATATATACTACGGTGTGCGTGAGTTTGGTATGTCAGCAATTATGAATGGTATTGCGCTGCATAAAGGCTTTATTCCTTACGGTGCGACATTCCTTATGTTTATGGAATACGCGCGTAATGCTGTGCGTATGGCTGCATTAATGAAAGTGCCAAGCATTTTTGTTTATACACATGATTCAATTGGTTTGGGTGAAGATGGTCCAACTCACCAACCAGTAGAGCAAATTGCGAGCATGCGTTTAACGCCTAACCTAGTTAACTGGCGTCCGTGTGACCAAGTTGAGTCTGCAATCGCATGGCAACAAGCGATTGAGCGTAAAGACGGTCCAACGTCACTTATCTTTACGCGCCAAGGCTTAGTTCAACAAACTCGTTCAGCGCAGCAATTAAGCGATGTGAAAAAAGGCGGTTATGTACTTAGCTGTGATGGTGAGCCTGAGCTTATCTTAATCGCAACGGGTTCTGAGGTGCAATTAGCACAAGACTCAGCGGCTGAATTACGTAAGCAAGGTAAAAAAGTACGTGTTGTATCAATGCCATCAACAGATGTCTTTGATGCGCAAGATGCTGCCTACAAAGAAAGCGTATTGCCAGCAAGCGTTTCACGCCGCGTTGCTGTAGAAGCGGGTATCGCTGATTACTGGTACAAATACGTTGGCCTAAATGGCGCAGTAGTCGGCATGACCACCTTTGGTGAGTCAGCCCCAGCTAACGAGCTGTTTGAGCACTTTGGCTTCACGGTAGAAAACATCGTAAGCAAAGCAAACGAATTGTTCTAAGTGCTGAGGTATTAATGGTCAGCTATTAATACCGAGCCTAACAAAATAAAACCCGCTTAGTGATATAAACTAAGCGGGTTTTTTATTATTTTCTCATTGAACGCAGGCTAATATGATAAGCAAATTAGCCAGAGTATAAGTTAAATAAAATCCAGAGTATGTTGGTTAAAGTTGGCTAAATTAGGGAATATATCTACCAGTTCTGAGTCAGGTACGCCAAACCACTTGGCCAAAGTTGCAAAGTACTGTTCATTAGAAACGTCGGGTATTAATCGGCCACCTCGGGTGTCTTTTGGACCACCTAAATGTTGCGTCAATAAGGAGCCATATAAATCGCCACCATTTACCGCGCCGCCCATCACAAGATGGTTCCCCGCCCAACCATGATCAGTGCCGTTGCCGTTAGAGGTTAATGTTCGGCCAAATTCACTCATGGTAAACAATGTCACATTATTTTGTTTATTCAGGTAAGACATAGCACTATTAAACTCAGCTAACGACTGTGATAATTGGCTAAGCAATGAAGCATGGCTACGGTTTTGATCGCCATGGGTATCAAAGCCACCCATTGACACATAAAACACTTGGCGTTTACACCCAAGTTGAGATTGAATTGATATTGTTCGTGCAATTGTTTTGAGCCTACGTGAAAGCGAACTATTAGAAAATACGCCATCAATAGGATCAGAGTCTTGAAGGGCTATATTCATTGCTGAGGTTTTATCAATGGATGCTTTTACACGTGAGCCATACGCTTGTGCAATAGGATTTGTTTGGCCTGTTAATACGCGATTAAACAGATTGCTCACATGTTCGCTTCGTTCTTGTGAGCCGCTTAATGCATTAATGCGACTTATGCCGTTACTACTTAAACTAAAGGGCATGCTGTTGTTGCTGGTTTGCCAGAGATTCATTCCTGAGAGTGAAATATTTCCGCCAAACTGCTCACTCTGTTGCAGTCGTTCTAATAACCTCGCGCCCCAGCCGCTATTTAGCGAGCTTTGCTCTTTGCCATACATCCACGTTGCTCGCTGTTTGTTATGCGAAAAAAGGTGCAGTGGTAGTGGAACAGACTTATTGATAACATCTTGCTGGGTCGTTGGTGTAATTAAGCTGCCCACTCCGGTAACGAATGCCAACTGCCGGTCTGAAAATAGAGATTGCAGTGGCGATAATGAGGTATGTAATCCCACACCACCATCTTGTGCAGTATGAGGATTCAAGGGTAGGGGATTATTAATCGCTAGGTTTTGTCGGCTTTGTTCATATAAATTGCGGGCTTCGCCTTCGAGCGGTACCAACATATTTAAAGAATCATTACCGCCACTTAAATAAACGCACACGAGTGCTTTATATTCGTCATCAGCAAAATTGCTAGCCCCTTGAAATGCCTGCAACTGTAATTGATTGAGTGCAGCCATTGACACACCCCCCTTTAAGCATAAGTCTAAAAACTTTCTTCTATCCATGACTCTCTCCTATTGCTGCAAGCTGTATTCGGCTGAAACCGAAATTAAATACACGATATATGAAAGCCTTAAATGACTTTCGCTTGATGAAAAGTAAGCGTCCATATCGTAAATTGCGTTGCGCATATCTTGTGACATAGCACCTGCAAAAAATAATGTGTCGTACTTATCAATAACCGCATTTAGGCCAAAGTTAGCCAGTAGCTCTAAGTCATCACCCATGTATAAATAGACGTAGTTTTCATTGAGTTCATCGTAACGCTCTGCAACGCGTCGGCTCATTTCATCAAAATGAGTATTCAGTGTATTGATCACATAAGCATCGTTGGCAATTTGCAATTCAGGTGCAACAAGCATAGATCCAGATAGCTCTTGAGGTTGATGATCCGGTTGGTAAAAGTTAAAAACAGAGGGGGACTGCAACGGGCCTTGGCCAAACTGTAAGCTTAAATTGCTGGTGTAATAGCGATCATTTAACGACTTAGCCTTAAATACCCGCCACAGTTGCATTTGTTTAAGGAGAGGCTCTCTGACTTTACCAAAATAGGCAAGGGGCGCTGCGAACTGCCGAGCTTCAGGGTCAAGGTAGATAGCTTTAACAACAGCACTCAAGTCACCTTTAACACCTTGGCCATTATCATTAAAAACTTGAGCAACCCGCTCAATGTAACTTGGGGACGGGTTTGAGGTAATTAACTTTAAAATTAATTGCTTACTTATAAATGGAGCTATATTTGGGTGTGCAAAGATTGTATCGAGCGCTATTTTAAGTGAGGTTTCTGCATCAGTATTAGTAGGAATAACCACATCACTAATTAAATGTTTCTCAGCAGTTGAATGATACGCCTCAAATGGGCTCATAAGAATTGAATGGTTATTACTCGGGCGCCCCCAAAATTCACTGGCTCCGAATGTCCAGCCAGTGAATACTTTAGCAAATCCTTCAATATCAGCTTGGGTGTAAGCAAGGATTGGTTGGCCATTTTCATCTTTTTTTACTAAACCATTTAGCGTTAACTCTTCTAAACCTAAGCTAAATAACTGTAGCAGCTCCCTGGCATAGTTTTCGTCTGGGCGAATGTTACGGTCTTCGTCGGCTTTTTCATTGCCTAAATGATCCAAGTATTTTCCCATGATAGGGGAGCGAGATATAGTCTCAAGAATGTCACGGTAATTGCCAAAGGCATTTTCTAATAACATATCGTAGTAGCTCACCATACCTTTGGGCTCATTTGCCAATGAGTTATTAAAGTCAGACACCACAAAAATTTGGCTCATAGCATAGGCAACACGCTGCCTAAGTTGATCAGTAGCGTTAATGCTGCCTTTCCACCAAGCATCAATGCGATTTATTTGCCGAGGGTAATCTCTATCAGGGTAGTTTTCTAAATAATCAACATGGTAAGTAATAGGTAGCTGCATTTGAGCATCTATCCACTCTTCAGCGCTTAACCCCTGCGCCGATAAAATCTCTTCATAGGTTGGCCCTAAACTGGCTTGATGTAACAGCCGAGCGGCATGTGCACTGTCCATATACGCTTTGGCTGTAAAACCAAATTCAAACTCACTTTGTGCGCCGTGTTCATCCGTTACTCTAAGCAAAAAGCGATACGTTTCATCATAACCAGTAAGGGGAGAGGGGATAGTGATTGTTAGCACCTCATTGCCTGAGGTTTCAATTGTCTGGCCTGAAAGTTGTTGCCAGCTATAGGTGAGCGTATCACCATCTGAATCACTTGCATTGGCGTTTAAAGTGAGTGTTTGACCGTGGCTCACATTATCGGGAGGGGAGAGGCTAATAACCGGAGCTGTGTTATCGGTGGTCGTATCGTCATCTGAAGTGTCCCCGCTAACAGGAGGAGTTGTTGGGGTATCTGATACCGGTGCTTCCTTACTTGTGTTTGCTTCATTGCCACCACCACATGCAACTAAAAAACAACTAGTAAGGATAGCCAGTGCTATTCGCTTACTCATCTCAATGCCTTAATGTAAATAAATTTTTAATAATTTAGCATTGTAAATTTAATGTTGCGTAGTTATTTTGTGTGAATTATATTCACGTTTCTGGTCATACCTGAACAAGTAAGTGAACACTACCGATCCAAGCAATAAAGTTAGTACACCCAATATGAACAGCTGGTTAATTTTATGTATATGAAAGTTTGAATTTATGAGGGTTAAAGTTTGCTTTGCAAGAAAGTATGCAGACATTATTTGTAGGAACTTACATTGGTAGTACTGCGTGATGGTTTATTATTTATAAAATAAGTTTAAGTCCAGGTCTATTTGATTTTGGTTTGAGGTTTACCGAAAAAAGTAAAATGCGTTTCACGTGAGCTTTTTTCACATCTTGTCCCTTGCAAGGCTTATGACTATCAGGCACTGTGGTCGTTAATAAATTATAAAACAATAAACAGGAGTGAGGATGTCTCAGTTTGATAATGTGAGTGTTGTTAAAACAGCGAACGTGTACTTTGATGGTAAAGTTTCAAGTCGTACAGTGATTTTTGCAGATGGCAGCACCAAAACATTAGGCTTTATGCAAGCGGGTGAGTTTGAATTTGCTACAAGTAAAAAAGAGCTAATGGAACTTAACGGTGGTCAGTGGGAAGTTTTACTCCCAGGTGAGAGCGAATGGAAAACTATGTCAGCGGGTGAATCATTTAATGTTGATGCTAACGTTACTTTCCAAGTAAAAGTGACTGATTTTGCCGATTACTGCTGTTCGTACACTTAATATACAAAAATAAACATGCAGCTGAAAGCCCCGCATCACGCGGGGTTTTGCATATTTAATGCTCGCCAATTGATCTTAATCAGCTTTACTAACAAATAAATGTCATATTTCTGTGTTTTGCGCTTGTGTAAATCTAAATAGCCCCCAATACTAGTTATGAGGTAACAAAAAAAAGGATACCCTATGAAAATTAATCTTTCTGGTCACCATGTTGACGTTACTGACTCTATTAGAGAACACATCAACGAAAAGTTTTCAAAAATTGCGAGCCATTTTCCATCTCTGATCGCACTCGATATTATTCTTTCAAAAGAGCATCATAAGCTCCAAGCAGAAATTAGCACCATATACGAAGGCGCGCGTTTATCAGTTAAAGGTGAGAACGAAGTTCTATACCCAGCTATTGCAAGCGCGGCTAAAAAACTCGATGCGGCACTAAAGCATCGTAAAGGACAAATTAAAGCGAACCTACACGAAAAACCAGTGAGCACTACACCTGAGATTGCTCACGAAAAAGTTCAAGAAATGGACTTACGTTAATAACTAAAGCCGCTAGGTCCTAGGTAACTAGGATCTAGCGAACCGTTTAATCTTCCACTCACTTTCTCACTTTCAATCCTCTGTAAAACGTTGTAACTTGCTTATTAATAAAAATAAAATGTAAGCATGGACATGCATCCAACAGCATCAACTTGGCACACTCGTTTAAACGCATTAGGCCCCGGTATATTAATGGCAACAGCGGCAATTGGTGGCTCTCACCTTGTTGCATCAACCCAAGCAGGCGCCATATTTGGTTGGCAGTTGTTTTGGCTCATTGTGGTAATTAATGTACTTAAATACCCGTTTTTTCGCTTTGGTATTGAATACACCCTAGCCACTAAAAAAAGCCTAGTTGAAGGCTACCAAAGTAAAGGCCCATGGTTTTTTTACAGCTTTATCGGTTTGAATATTATAGCTGCGGTAGTGAATACGGCTGGCGTGTTATTACTCACAGCAAGCCTGCTGCACTATGCGCTGCCAATGAGTATTTCAGTAACCTTATTATGTTGGTTAATATTAGCGGTTTGCTTAGTTATTTTATTACTTGGCCATTTTAAAGCGCTTGATAACGTGGCTAAAGCGATTATGGGCTTACTCACTTTAGCTACAGTGATAGCGCTTGTTATTGCAGTTAGTAATGGCGCTATGAACCATGGAACACTAGCACCTGTTGATTATATTGGCCCGTCACCGTATGAGCTCGCTATGCTGGGGTTTATGGTGGCGTTAATGGGGTGGATGCCTGCACCGATTGAGATTTCAGCGCTCAGTTCATTATGGCTTAAAGAAAAACAAAACCAGCAAACGGTAACACGTGCGCAGGGCTTGTTTGATTTTAATGTTGGTTATTGGCTAACCGCCGCATTAGCGCTGGTGTTTTTCTCCTTGGGTGTGCTAGTGCAATACGGTCAAAACAATGAAATTGCATTAGGTGGCGTGGCATTCGCAAAGCAGCTTATTGATATGTACGCCTTCACAATCGGCGAATGGGCGCGGCCTTTGGTGTCGGTTATCGCTTTTTTATGTATGTTTGGTACTACCTTAACGGTGCTCGATGGCTATGCCCGCACACTTAATGAATCACATAAATTATTAGGTTTTAAGCAATCTAAACACAGCTTAAATATCTGGCTAATACTGCAATCATTCGCGGGCATGGCGGTGATTTTATTTTTTAAATCAGCCCTCGGCCCCATGCTCACCTTTGCCATGACACTTGCGTTTGTAACGACTCCCATTTTTGCATGGCTTAATTTTAGTTTAGTGCGCTCAGAGCCCAGTATTCAACATTCTAAACGAGTACGTACTTTAAGTTGGGTAGGTTTGGTTTATCTGATTGGTTTTGCGTTGGCGTTTATAATTTGGAAGTTAGCCGCTTAAAAAGTAATAAATAAAACCGTAATACAACGAGCAAAGAGGAATAAATGAACATTAAAACTGGCGAACTTGCACATCCAGATGTTATTGCATTATTGCAAAGCCACCATAATGATATGCTACAGCATTCACCAGTAGAAAGCGTACACGCCCTGGATGTGAGCAAGCTCGCAGTGCCTAATATAACGTTTTACAGTTTATGGAAAGATAACAATTTAGCAGGAGTTGGCGCATTAAAAGCGCTCAATGCGACTCATGGCGAGATTAAATCTATGCGCACATCATCAGCTCATTTACGCCAAGGTATAGCCGCAAAATTGCTTACCCACATTATTGAACAAGCAACACAGCGCGGGTATAAGACACTAAGCCTAGAAACCGGCACCGCCGATGCGTTTTTGCCCGCACAAAAGTTATATACCCAGTTTGGTTTTAAAGAGTGCCAGCCGTTTGGTGATTATGTTTTAGATCCCTACAGCTTGTTCATGAATAAAACGCTTTAAGCTAAAGCAAGAAATACCTACAGCCACTTGTTTAAAATATTTTATTGAGTTTATACGTTATCTGCGTATACTTTTATATATGAAAAGTCTATTCGTTGAATCAAGCATATTCGAAAAGTACCGTGATCTGTATTTGAGTGATGACGAGTATCGTTTATTTCAAGCAGAATTAATGGTTAATCCTAAGCAGGGTGATGTCATTCAAGGAGCGGGCGGCTTAAGTAAAGTTCGAGTTGCGAGCAAAGGAAAAGGCAAGCGTGGCGGTTCGAGAGTTATATATTACTACTTAGACGAAAGAAAGCGTTTTTACCTACTCACGATTTACGGTAAAAATGAAATGGTAGATTTAACCGCAGATCAGAAAAAGCAATTAAAAGAGTTTTTAGAGGTATGGTGCAATGAGCAAACGTGATTTATTTTCAGAACTAACTACAGCTCTTGTTGATGCTAAAGCACATTCACAAGGTAAACTTACGTTACGCACACATGCAGTGAATGATATAGACGAGCTTGCCATTTCACCCGATGAAATCATTAAAATTCGCGAAACGTTTAATATGTCGCGCGGCGTGTTTGCAAACCTATTACATACATCAGCAAGGACCCTTGAAAACTGGGAGCAAGGCCGCAGCGCACCGAATGGTCAGGCTGTTACTTTATTAAAGCTAGTGCAGCGTCATCCTGAAACGTTGAATCATATAGCTGAGTTGTCATAACTTCATTTAAGAAAGTGAGTTGTTTTAATAAATCTGGTTAATCTTTCTGCTAACAAAAAATAGACCAGTTCATCACTTTCGACCCATTACTCCTAGTTTCAAAGGAATGCTTATGTATAGTTCTAGTAGTGTCAAATCACCTAAGAGACTTTTATTTGTTCTTATACTTCTTGCCGCAGGATGTATATTAGGTACTTTTTATGTGTGGCAAAAAGGGCTGGGTGTAGGTTATGGTGGAACGACTGAAACATGGGCTCATTTCGGAAGCTTTTTTGGTGGTGTTTTAGGGCCGCTTCTTTCGTTTTTCTCATTTTTGGGTGTTATATATACTGTTTATTTACAGTCAAAAAGTAATGAAGTGCAGGCACAAGCAAATGAAAACACGGCTACCTCTATTGAGTCCTCAGAGCTAGCTAGTAAAGAAAATTTAGAAGAACAAAGGAAGCAATTTCAAGAACAAATTGAGTATGATAGACAGAAGCAGCTACTTGATATGTTTTTGATTTCAAGTAATAGAGTCGATATCGCAGGGTGCGAAGCTGTAAAAGATTTAACAACAAAAAATGAAAAAGAAGAATCTACACTTAGCTATTATTACAATACTTATAACTGGAGGGCTAAAGTATTTGTAATAGAACTTAAAAGGCTGAATAGTAAATTGGATAAAGAAAGTGCCGTAATTATAACTCCTCACTTAGAAAAGGTATCAGGACAATTATATAATTACTGCAAAAATGGTCTTAATAACCCAAGCATAACATTTACTACTGAAGCAGATGTAATACAAATTTGCACTAACGAATTGGAACGATATGCGCATGAAATTGAAACAGTCATAGGAGGGCTGAAGGATAAGTATGGTATTGAGCATTAAAACAAAGAGGACTTTTATAGTCATTCCGCCTGAGTCAAATATTCTGGTGGTTTTTATTCTTTTATAATGTATCTCTCAGGATCAAGTCTTGACTTCAGACATCAAAAGCTTTTTAAAGAAATAACAAACGAAAGTGGATGCATTGACTTCATTCTGCGGCAACTGTATTGCCTTATTCATAACATAGAAAAGCTGCAAAACAGGCTGCATTAAAAAAGGGGAGCCTTTTTAGCCGAAATATGCCAATCAAGAGACTGTAATTCCCTCTAAAACATCTATTAAAACAACCGCACATTCTCTTTTTCTATGTTACGTAAAATAGCGATAACTGATTGAACCAAAATAGGAACTCGGCTATGGTTGATTTATCAATAAAAATAAATTTAAAACGAGTTAATCTACAGGCTCGTTATGTGTATTGAGAGGATTCGGTGTTTGATTTTCTAAAGAAGAAAAAATGTGATCAATGTCGTTCTTGGAAAAGCACTAAATTAGTTAAAAATCCTGCTGAATTATCTACATTAATTAAGCGTATTCGAGCTGATGTTAATGACGGAAAGTTGATAGCTCTTCCTCCAACTGATGATAGATTTCAAGAGGAGTTTAATGCAATTCCCAATAAGGCTCCATGGTCAGACATAATTCTAAATTACTTTAAATGCTCTAATTGCAAAGCCAAGTTTAAACTCTTTGCAGATACTTATCATGGTAGTAATAGAAATGGCTGGTATAAAAAGAAAAGTGACGGGGTCACCCATTAGAAAGTTCCGGTCAAGCAGGCAGCTGTGCTTTCTTGATATTTTTAGTCAAAAACCAAATGTTCTTATTTTTTAACTTACTTTAAATATGACTATGCATTCAGTAATGACGTCGTTTGGTGTGAATATGAACCTTGGTTTGAATAAAGAACGCCATATGAATTTAGGCAGTTTAATCAAGCATCGTTGATGATTAATTAAGGCCCTTGGCTTTCGCCTCAGTCATCGTTTAGTACCAATGTCAGCCCAGTTTTGGCAGCATTCTCGCTGCTTAATAACAAATTTGTGGTTTAAATATATTTGGTCAAACCTTGACTTCAGACATCAAAAGCTTTTTAAAAAAATGACAAGCGAAGGTGAATGTATTTACTTTATTCTTCGGCAACTGTATTACCTTGTTCATAACATAGAAAAGCTGCAAAGCAGTCTGCATTAAAAAAGTAAGCTATTACCTCTCGAAATAAGCCACTTAAACACCTGTGATGGCTTCCAAAGCACCAATTAAAACAACAGTAAACCCTCTTTTTACATTATATATAAGATAGCGATAACTAATTGAACCAAAATAGGAACTCGGCTATGGTTGATTCATCAATAAAAGAATAAATTTAAAACGAGTTAATCTACAGCCTTGTTAAGCCTCACCGAGAGAATGGAGTCTAAATGAAATCAATACTATGTTTATTTTCAATTTTTATTAGCTTTAGTGCACTAGGTACAGAGCAGGAGTTACAAGCAACAAAGTCTGGGTTATATGACGTTGGTGGGTTTAAGTTGTATCTTGAGTGCTATGAAAATGACAAGCCTCGACTGATACTTGAGCAGGGCTTTGGTCGCTCTGGTTCAGATGGGGTGTGGTTGGAGAACATTAAACAATTGAAAAATGATTTCAGTATTTGTTTATATGATCGAGCAGGCCTTGGAAAAAGTGAAAAGGGCCCCGTGCCTTTCACTGTTGATGAAATGGCAACTCGACTTCATAATTTGTTGAACACGGCGGAAATTGAGCAACCCTATTATTTTGCTGGTGGTTCATACGCATCATATGTCATAACGTCATTCAATAACCTATATCCACAAAAAGTGATGGGGGCTGTGCTAATCGATCCACCTCCTTTAGGCTACTTTTACACTATGGGTACAAGGTGGCCTGAAAACTTTAAAACGGACAATGAAAAATTGGAGCGTTTTTATAATTTTGAGCAAAGTGTTCATGATCCAATGTTTGAAAGAGTTCCTGAAAACGTAGATCATATGAAAAGCTATGCAACCTTATCTAATGCAGCGAGTTTCGGTGATAAACCTATTATAATTTTACGCGCTAAACAGACCGAAGAGCGTTATGATCCTCCTTTTGTTCCTGAAGAAATCGCCAAATCAATGGACTCCCTGTATGCTAATGCAGAGAGTTACTTTAAAAATTTATCTACAAATAGCCGAGTTATCTATTCGGAATCAGAAAAGCATCACCTGCACATCGCAGACCGTGATTTGGTTGTAAAAAGCATTAAGGAACTTGTCAGCAAATGAGGTTTAAGAAGGTGACAAAGCGAATGGGCGTCTTAAATTTGACTAAGCGTTCATTCCCCACTTATTTCAGCCAACATTAAAGCGCTGTTTATCATAACGTTATGCTGATCAAAGGATTGAGTAAATATGTACATTGAGCGTCACTTTCAAATGATGGCTAAGTATAATGATAGAATGAACAATCAAATATTAAGCGTTGTTGAAAGTTTAAACCCCATAGATTTAACAGAAAATAAAGGTGCGTATTTCAAATCAATTATTGGTACGTTAAATCATATTCTTGTCGGTGATATTATTTGGTTGTCTCGTTTTAATCTTCATTCAGAAAGCTACGTATCACTTAAATGCGTCACTACATTACCTAAACCCAAAAGTCTAAGTGATATTTTGTACCCCGATTTAAAATCATATAAATGTGTAAGAAAAAAAGTGGATTCTGCGCTAGTAAACTGGCTTGATAAAGACATTAATGTATCTGACTTTCATCGAAATCTAGAGTATTCAAATACAGCAGGTATTAAAAGCTCGCGTAATTTTGGTGAATTGGTCAGCCATTTGTTTAACCATCAAACTCACCATAGAGGTCAAGTTTCAACATTATTAAATCAAATGGGGCATGATATTGGTGCGACGGACTTTTTGTACGAGATCCCCGAAATGTAAGCATAAAAGGTCGTTTAAGCGGGCGCGTAACAGTAGGCTCGCGTCTTGCATTTTACTATTCGCTTTTTGAAAGGCTCCCTATGGCACTGAGTTGTTATTAACTCACCTTTTAATTTAGTCCTCTTCTAAATCCACCTACTTGATAAAACATATTTTTACTTTGTATTTAAACCTTTATATCAGTTTTTGCGACTAAGTTTTAAAGCAATAATAAAGGTTTTGTATGAACTACTTAAAGCAGGTTTTAAATATAGCGTTATTGGTTTTAGTAAGCTTTGTGGGTATTAAGCCCGTGCAGGCTACTGACCTACCTTTTGAACAAATAATCACGCCTCAACAAGCAAAGCAAGATGTTGCGCAATGGTCACAATGGCTGCACAGTACGCACCCTGATCTAAAACACAGTGTGGCCGATATTGATGCTTTTTACTTGCAACTAAACACTATAACCGCAGGTATTACTGACGATATTAGCGTGCGGGAGTTATGGGCACGTATAGCGGTATTAAATTCAACATTGGCTGATGGGCACTTAAAAGTAGGGCATGCTCCTACGTCGCAATGGCGTAAATGGGTCAGTGGTGGCGTGGGGCTTTTTCCATTTGAAGTTGCGATTGTAAACCAGCAACTTTATATAAAATCAAACACGGGCGGTACTAAGAGTGACTATGCTAAGCAACAAATCAAGGCAATAAATGGCGTGCCTTATGAGCAAGTCATGGCTCAATTATTACGTCGCACGCATGGTGATACTGATGAATTTAGGCAAGAAGTATTAGCGCGTCAATTTCATCGTTTATTTTATTTAACGTTTGGTTACTCAGAACAATTTAGCATTACGTTGGCAGATGAAGATCTCACTCTCGCTGCGAGCAAATCCATGCCACAAAGCATGGTTGAACGCTCATTTGCAGATACTTTTTATGTTGAGTATGCAGGTGAGTCGGCAACCCTGACTGTTAATTCATTTTCATGGCCTGATTTTAAGCAATACCTTACCTTTATGGACGCCACTTTTACTCAGCTTAAAGAAAAAAATATTAAGCATTTGGTGATTGATATCAGTAATAATGGCGGTGGCGATGATGACTTTTGGATGGCGGGAATTATGCGATATATAACGGATGTACCGTATCGTCACTTTTCCTATTATCGCTCTAAGGTGTTGTTAAAGTATCGTGATCCAGGCCAAATAGTAGGTGAAATTGAGTCTGGCGAGAACACTCGTTTTATACAGCCAGAGCCTGAGCTTGCTAACTTTTTTACAGGGGATGTTGCTGTGAAAATAGGGGCTTATACTTACTCGTCGGCTATTGTGTTTGCTAACACCCTACAAGACTTTTCGATTGCGCCATTGGTTGGCGAAAACACAACAGGAAGAAGCACTCAAACAGGCGGGATCCAGTTTTTAAACTTAGCGCACAGCAATTTGCAAATGGTCAGCCCGCGTTTTATTTTGACAAGGCCAAATGGTGAACTGCAAATGACTGGCGTTAAAGTCGTTTCGTTGTGACGCTTTAAACACAAGGCGCTAATTTTAGTTCTCAGCGCCTAAACTTGTAGGGAGTGATTAACTCAATTCCCTAATTGCATTACTAATGCCATCTAAGCTCATCGGATACATGCGGTTATCCATTAGCTGCTTTATAAAATCAATGGATTGATAATAACGCCAATGTTCAACGGGTTGTGGGTTTAGCCACGCAACTTTATCAAAGTGATTGGTGATGCGGTAAAGTTAAGCTTGAGCATATAGAATGAAATAAGTGGCTTGGGCTTTATTTAAAGTACTTTCAATATTGTTGTACCTATTGTTTTTACAAGGATGTATCATGAAAGTTGTTTTTTATCTGTTTTTTATCTGTTTTTACTATTTTTGGTTAATGTTTCTTTAGCTAATTCAAAGTAAATTATTTTCGAGTGTATATGCAGCAGCTATTCCTATTGGGCGATTTGCAAGTTTTATTGCTAAGTTTATTAATTTAACTTTCCCCAAATTAACTGCTGAAGCTATTGTTGCTACTGAATTAAATGACGCTCTTATAGGTGCTAGTTGGTACAAATCAAATTTGAAACCAGGTGATATTTTAGTTTTCAAGCGAGGTAAGTTAGTTGTTGTTAGAAAAGACGGTACAACAGAAGAGGTTGGAGCAGGATCTGGCGGTGGCAGTAGTGGTACGAGCTCGACAGGTGATAGCTCTAGTACGGGCTCCTCGACTGGCTCGCAAAGTGGTGGGGTTTGTGGGACAAGGGGCACAGGTTTGCACTGGTTGAGGGTGTACGCACTATAGTAAAATCCAGCCTTGTAGTAATAGACCTTAATTATAAAAATATGGATTTTCAGATAAAATGGAAGTGATTTATTCAATCTTTTTAGCTTTGTCTATTATATGGCTGCTAAATTATATTTATGAAATTAAGTTATCAAATGCTTTTTATGCGTCAACTTGTTGTACGTACTTAATAATGGAACTTAATTATGTGATGTATAGCTATTTAGCTTTATTTTTTATTTTTCTGTACTGTGGCTTAATAGCTTTTAAATCATATCAGTTAAAAGATTTTAATAAGCTTGATGGTGCTATCTCTTTAGGGAATCTGAAACAAAACATATTATATCTGTCCCTTGTGACTTTTTTAGGTTGTTTAGTATATTTTGCTATACCAACCTTCGGTCGCATTTTCTTTATTTTGTTAATATTCGTGGGTTGTTTTATTATTAATATTTTAGCTTCATTGTATTGCAAGAAGGTTTTTGATTAACTCAACTCCCTTATTGCATTACTAATGCCATCTAAACTCAGCGGGTACATTCGGTTATCCATCAACTGCTTTATAAAATCAATGGATTGATAGTAACGCCAGTGTTCAACGGGTTGGGGGTTGAGCCACGCGACTTTATCAAAGTGATTGGTGATGCGGTTTAACCAAGCACTTCCGGGCTCTTCGTTGTAGTGCTCTACAGAGCCGCCGGGGTAGGCGATTTCATAGGGCCCCATGGTGGCGTCGCCAACAAATATCACTTTGTAGTCGCTGGTAAACTTGTTAATCAACGTCATGGTGTCGATAACGTTTGCATGACGGCGTTGGTTATCTTGCCAAACATGTTCGTATAAGCAGTTATGAAAATAGTAAAATTCTAAGTGTTTAAACTCGCTATGAGCAGCGCTAAAAAGCTCTTCGCAGGTGTGAATGTAATCATCCATTGAGCCGCCGATATCAAACAGCATTAACACTTTTACCGCGTTGTGGCGCTCGGGTACCATTTTTACATCTAGCATGCCGCCTTGTTTGGCCGTTGCGCGAATGGTTTCGTTTAAATCTAACGTGTCACTTGCGCCAGTGCGGGCAAATTTACGTAGTTTTTTAAGGGCCAATTTTATAGTGCGTGAGCCTATTTCGCGATCTGAGTCGAGGTTTTTATATTCGCGTTTATCCCACACTTTTACAGCGCGGCGGTTACGGTTGCCGTCTTGACCTATGCGCACGCCCTCGGGGTTGTAGCCATAGGCGCCAAAGGGTGATGTACCACCGGTGCCAACCCATTTATTACCGCCAGCATGGCGTTTTTGTTGCTCTTCTAGGCGCTCTTTAAGGGTTTTCATTAGTTCATCAAGGCCGCCCATGGCCTTAAGTTGTGCTTTTTCTTCATCACTTAGGTGTTTTTCAAACTCTTTGCGTAGCCACTCATTGGGTAAGTTATGTTGCTGTTTTAAGCTCTCAAGTAAATCGAGATCGGCAACGCCGCTAAAGTAATCAGCAAAGGCTTTGTCGAAGCGGTCAAAGTGGGTTTCGTCTTTAACCATAATGGTACGGGCTAAATAGTAAAACCCGTCAACATCGGCAAATACCGCGCCTTTTTTTAGCGCGTTGATTAAATCAAGCAGCTCACGCATGCTCACTGGTAAGCGGTATTCACGCAGTTTGAAGAAAAACGCAATCAACATGTTAACGGCGGCTCATAAAGGCAAGTTTTTCGATTAGGCTGATGTCTTGCTCGTTCTTTAAAAGCGCACCAAACATCGGCATTAGGCCGCCTTTTTGGCTTTTGTCGTGCAAGGTTTTAGCGTCGATGTCTTCGGCCATTAAAAGTTTAAGCCAGTCGAGTAGTTCGCTGGTAGATGGCTTTTTCTTAATACCGTTGACTTCACGTAGGCCAAAAAACACTTCCAGCGCTTGGCGCACTAAATCTTGTTTTACGTCTGGGTGATGCACATCAACAATTTGCAGCATTTCATCGCTCGATGGAAAGTCAATGTAATGGAAAAAGCATCTTCGAAGGAATGCGTCTGGCAATTCTTTTTCGTTATTTGAGGTGATGATCACAATAGGGCGCTGTTTTGCAACGACGCGCTCGCCAGTTTCATAAACATGAAACTCCATTTTATCCAGCTCAAGTAATAGGTCATTCGGGAATTCGATGTCGGCTTTGTCTATTTCATCAATCAATAATACCGGGCGTTTATTATTCTCTTCGCCGTAGGTAAAGGCTTGCCAAAGCTTGCCTTTAACAATGTAATTGCCGATGTCGTGCACACGCTCATCACCAAGCTGGCTATCACGTAGGCGTGAAACCGCATCGTATTCATATAAGCCTTGCTGCGCTTTGGTGGTTGATTTAATGTGCCATTGAATAAGCGTGGTATCTAAACTTTTCGCCAGCTCTTCGGCCAGCATTGTTTTACCTGTGCCGGGTTCGCCTTTTATTAATAGTGGCTTTTCTAGCAAAATTGCCGCATTCACCGCTTGTTTTAACGAATTACTAGCGATGTAGTTATCTGTAGAATTAAATTGCACGTAAATACCTATCTGGTCTGAGCAGTGTTATTTTAAACATGATGCCATAACTATTCGGCATCGCCAAGGTAAGCAAAGCGGGGAATGATTTGGCCGTCTTTTTCTACGGTTTCTAAAAACATACTCAATGGGCGTGCCCACATGCCATGCTCACCATATAATGCTTGGTATATCACTAGTGGCTCTTGCGTTTCGCTGTGGGTGGCAACATAGAGCACTTTATATTGTGGACCTTTGTAGTGTTGGTATAAGCCTGATTTGAGGGGAAGTGGTTTTATTGCTGTAGTCATGTTTTGATCTCTTGTATAATTTGCGCTTGCACTTTTAATGCTAACTAATTTGCCACTATTATGAACTATATACCGTTAGATGATTACAAAAAAGCGTGGGTTTTTCGCCACCAAGATGCCCCCGTATCAGAGCAAGACCTTGCTTTAATTAAACCTATGAGCCATGAACGCGCTGCTGTACTTTGGAGCACGATGGTGAGCCGAGAGCATGACCACCCTGATTTTTTTGATAAAACTGATTGGTGCGGCAAAGAAGAAACCTTCACTGAAACCGTTCGTTGGGAAGATGCTTGGGAAGAAGGCACTGAACAACCACCAGAAGAAATTTTAGCGCACTTAGATTGGCAAGCGAACACCACAGTGTACTTTTGTATGGCGCGAGATAACATCATTGAAACCAGTTTTGATGTATTTAAACGTAATTGGCAAAACTTTATGTTTTTAGCTGATGGTAGTTTGCTGTTAGGCAAGAAGCGTGATGCGGTTGTGCAGTTTTTAGAAACTGGTGATGCAAAGCTGGGCAATAAGCCCGCGTAGACGCTTAAAAAGCAGTCAATACTATGCTATAAAATACGTAACTAAGTGTTTTTGAGTAGATACGTTGACTGCGAGTGAGCCCCATCAACAAACTAATATTTGGCAATCAGACGCACAACGTGTGCTCTATGCCCAATTATGTAATGCCTTTTATGCGAGGGAAATTGCGCGTTTAGTGACGGAGCCAAATGAACAACGGTTGCGTGCTATTTTAAAAAGCTTACCTTATTACATAGAACGCGCTGCTACGCGTGTGGTAAATGGTGAGGCCCCTTTTGTACTCGATCCGCAAAATGGCAGTTGGCTTGATAAACAAAAAGCCAAACCCCCTACCCAAGATGATCTTGCCGATTTTTACTCTCTCAATAATAAATTAGGCCTAATTGTGCCGTTATTAGTTATAAACGATAATCTGTCACGGGTTGCAATAGACAGCATCGACCAAGTAAGCGACAATAAACTTCATTGTAATGAACACGGTTGGTTTGATTGCCAAGGAAAGCCTCTCGACGGGCAAATAGGGCTGTTATTAAAGCCTTCAAAAGCAACAATGACTGCGGCATGTTGCGGCCATCAGTGGCGTTTTTCTAAACGTAGTACACCGCGTATTTTGTCACTAAGAGAAATGCTGCTTGCGAGTAATATTAATTGGCGAAACTTAAAACGCCCCGCGTTCATTAAAAAATGACCAGTAGCCTTATTATGTGCATTTAATTTTATACTGGAAGAGCAACGTTCAAGGAGTATGTTATGCGACTGTTTCAATTTTTATTACTGTGTTTAGCACTATTTGTTCAGTATAAGTTGTGGTTTGGCCACAATGGCGTACAAGATTACAGTCGCTTAAAAACTGCTGTAAACTCCCATCAAGAAACCAATGCCAATTTAATTAAGCGTAATAAAGTACTTAAGGCCGATATCGAAGATTTAAAGCTTGGCCAAGAAGGTGTTGAAGAACGCGCTCGTAACGAATTAGGAATGATAAAACCCGGTGAAACGTTTATACGTGTTTTACCTGGGCAACAATATAATGACCAATAAATACTCAATAGCTGCTGTAGTACCCGCCGCAGGGGTTGGTAGCCGTATGCAACATACTGCGCCAAAACAATATATAACGTTAGCGGGTAAAACTATTTTAGAGCACACTCTGACAAAGCTTGCTGCGATTTCACAGCTTACTCATATCGTGGTAGCTGTAAGCGATGATGACCCATTTTATGCACAGTTACCTCCTATAGATAGCAGAGTTATACGTGCTAGCGGTGGTAAAGAACGCGCTGATTCAGTTTTAAGCGGTTTGTTAGCACTTGCTGACTCGCCACCTGATTGGGTGCTGGTGCATGATGCTGCAAGACCCTTGGTTGATATTAGCGATATTAATAATTTAATAGAGCAATGCGTACATGCTGGTGAGGGCGGTATTCTCGCCGCTAAAATAAAAGACACCATTAAACGCGGCCACACTCATAGCGAACAAACAGTGCCGCGAGATGATTTATGGCAAGCATTAACGCCCCAGCTTTTTAAGTACTCCGATTTAGTTAATGCCTTAACAGGTGCATTGGCTCAGCAGGTTGCAATTACTGATGAGGCATCAGCCATTGAATGGGCTAAAAAGCCGGTTAAATTGGTTGCAGGGCGTAGCGATAATATAAAAATAACCACTCCAGAAGACTTAGACTTAGCTCACTTTTTACTTCAAAAACAACACAGCGAGAACGCATCATGATTAGAATTGGCCACGGCTTTGATGTTCATAAGTTTGGCGGCGAAGGCCCATTAACGATTTGTGGGGAAAAGATTGATTATCCTCAAGGGTTTTTAGCACATTCAGACGGTGACGTTGCTATTCATGCATTATGTGATGCCATTTTAGGTTCGCTTGCAATGGGTGATATTGGCAAGCACTTTCCCGATACTGCCAGTGAATATGAAAATATTGATAGCCGTATTTTATTACGTCATGTCGTTGATTTAGCTAAACAGCAAGGCTATGTGCTTGGTAATGCTGACGTGACGATTGTAGCTCAAGCGCCTAAAATGCTGCCACACATTCAAGCTATGCGTAAAAACCTAGCCGCTGATTTAAACGCTGATATTAGCCAAGTGAATGTAAAGGCGACCACCACTGAAAAGCTAGGGTTTGAAGGGCGTAAAGAAGGTATATCAAGCCATGCAGTAGTGATTATGAGCAAAGCGTCACTATGAGTGATTTAAACTACTTATATGGTAAACCGTTATCTCAGGCTGATTTTAAAACTACCGCCGAAGACTTTATGGTAGATGAAGACTTAGGTATTGAATTTACAGGTAGCGGTGAACATGTGTGTTTACAGGTCGTAAAAAAAGGTGAAAACACACAATATGTAGCAAAGTTATTGGCGCAAAAAGCAGGTATTTCACCGCGCGATGTAAGTTACGCCGGTATGAAAGACCGCCACGGTGTATGCAGCCAATGGTTTAGCGTACCTGTGCCAATAAAAAAAGAGATTGATTTTACACAGCTCAATAGTGACTCTGTGTTTATTGTCGCGCAGCACCGACATAACCGTAAATTACGCACTGGGTGTCACAAAGGCAATAAATTTACCATTACCCTGCGTAATGTCACGCAACCGTTAGATATCCTTTGTAGAATTAATGCCGTGCGTGCTGGTGTGCCTAATTACTTTGGTGAGCAACGCTTTGGTCACGACGGCCATAACCTTGATATGGCAAAACGCATGTTTGCAGGCGAGCGCATTCGTGATAAAAAATTACGAGGCTTAGTTATTTCGGCTGCGCGTTCGTATGTATTTAATCAAATTGTGAACCTGCGAGTAGCAGAGCACGGTTTAGCTAAAACCATGCACCGTGAAGTGTTTATGCTTGGTAGTAGTAATACATTTTTTGAAGACACAATCAATGATGAAAACATCGCGCGACTTGCGTCGGGCGATATTATTATGTCGGCTCCTATGGTGGGTAAAAGTGAAAAGGGCCTAACAGAGCAAGAAAAGCAATGGTTAGAACCTTACCAAGAATGGTGCGACGGCCTAGGTGAGCTCGGTCTTAAAAATGAGCGCAGAATGTTGCGTTTAATCCCGCAGGATTTAGCTGTTGAAACGATAGACGAAACCACTATCAAGTTAAGTTTTGGTTTACCCAAAGGAACGTTTGCTACAGCACTTCTTCGTGAGCTGGTGGATTACAATGATGCAAGCCCTCGGGTACATAAAGAAAAGGATGCTTAAATGAAGATATTATTGAGTAATGACGATGGTGTAAATGCCAAGGGGATAGCAGTCCTTTATCAAGCGTTATCACAAATTGCAGAGGTGACTCTAGTAGCGCCTGATCGCAATTGCAGTGGGGCAAGTAATTCACTTACTTTAATGAACCCGTTACGTGCAACAACACTTGAAAACGGGTTTATTTCAGTTAATGGTACTCCCACTGATTGTGTGCATTTAGGTGTTAACGAACTACTTGGTGAAAAACCAGATTTAGTTGTTGCGGGTATAAACCATGGGGCTAATTTAGGTGATGACACCTTGTACTCAGGCACTGTTGCTGCCGCTACTGAAGGGCGGCATTTAGGTTTGCCTGCGGTTGCAGTATCACTTTGCTCTAAAGAAGGTAACCACTTCGAGACAGCCGCTGCAGTGACGGTGGGTATCATTAAAGAGTTGGCTTCTCATCCGTTACCAAAAGACCAAATCATAAATATTAATGTGCCTGATGTTCCTTTGAGCGAACTAAAAGGCGTGCAAGTGACTCGTTTAGGTGCGCGCCACAAAGCAGAGACCATGACGAAGCAGCAGGATCCATGGGGACGTGATATTTACTGGTACGGTACCTTGGGTGCTGAGAGTGACGCAGGCGATGGCACGGATTTTTATGCAGTCAATAATGGTTATGCTTCTGTGACTCCTCTAAGTGTTGATATGACGGCTAAAGATAGTCTTCAAGCGGTTGGTGATTGGCTAAAAACGATGGAGATCAATGGTGCTGTCTAACTATACTCGCAGCGCACAAGCTTTAGCCGATCTACTCGCCCGAGAAGGTGTTGAAGATAAGCAGGTGCTCAATGCAATTGCTACAATACCGCGGCATATGTTTATTGATGATGTGCTTAAACATAAAGCCTATCAAAATACAGCGCTGCCTATTGGTCAAGGGCAAACGATTTCACAGCCCTATATAGTTGCACGAATGACTGAGCTGCTGCGATTGGCAGGGGTTCGTGATAAAGTACTCGAAATTGGGACGGGATCAGGCTACCAAACTGCTGTACTTGCTAAAACGTTCACCACAGTTTGCTCTGTTGAACGTATTAAAGCATTACAATGGCAAGCAAAACGCCGTTTACATAATCTTGATTTGTACAATGTCACGATGAAGCATGGTGATGGTTGGCAAGGCTGGCAATCCCAAGCACCATTTGAAGGTATTATTGTCACTGCTGCGGCCTCACAAGTTCCTCAAGCATTGCTTGATCAGTTAGCTGATGGCGGTGTGATGATTGCCCCTATTGGTAATGAAGAACAACAACTTGTTATGGTTGTTAGAAAAGATAATAAATTTACTCAACACGTAATTGCACCAGTGAGATTCGTTCCACTTGTCCCTGGTGATATTGAATAGGAAACCACCTTGAAATTGTTTACAAAGTTATACGATATGGCCTTAGTGTGGGCGAAACACCGTCATGCTGAGCGTTATTTAGCGGGCATGAGCTTTGCTGAGTCTGTTTTTTTTCCAGTTCCACCTGATGTAATGTTAGCACCTATGGCACTTGCACAGCCTAGCAAAGCGTGGCGTTTTGCAAGTTTTACAACAATTGCCTCAGTGATAGGTGGCATTTTAGGCTATTTGTTAGGTTTTTGGCTATTTGAACCTGTAGTAGAGCCCCTTATTGCTCAAATGGGCTGGCAAGAAAAGTTTAATGTCGCATTAGAGTGGTTTAAAAACTATGGAGTATGGGTGGTATTTATTGCAGGTTTTTCACCTATACCCTATAAAGTGTTTACTGTGGGGGCTGGACTTTTACACATGGCATTTTTACCCTTTTTGCTTGCATCAGCCGTCGGCAGAGGTGCGCGTTTCTTTTTAGTGGCAGCACTGATGAAATGGGGCGGAGTGAAAATGGAACAGAAATTACGTCAATATGTTGAAGCACTTGGCTGGGGATTAGTCGCTTTAGTGGTTGTCGCTTACTTTTTATTGCGTTAACCGCCAAAAGAGACAGTTTGAAGGATTGAGGGCAAAACACCGTGAATAAATACTTTATATGCTATGTTGTTTTATTTATGAGTGTTTTGCTCACTGGTTGCTCTTCGCGTAAAGCACCAGCGCCTGTAAGTAGTTTAGATACGAGCGTCGCTCCTTACACTGGCAGAATTAATATAGTTGGCGATAAATATACAGTAAAAAAAGGAGACACACTTTACTCTATCGCCTTCAGTGCACAACAAGATTTTCGAACCCTTGCAAAAAACAACGATATTCCAACTCCTTATATTATCCACCCCGGTCAAATAATAAACCTAAAAAAGGTACAAATTAAAAGTAAAAAGCGTAAAAAGTATACGAATCCGAGTAAAAAGTCTACAAAAGAAATACAAAAAAATAACAAAAAATTAAAGAAAGAGCTTGATCAGCCAAAACAACGAGAGTATGTTCAAAAACAAGGTAGTAAAAAAGTTAGCAATTCTAGTAGCTTTAACCCTAAAAAGGTACGTTGGTCTTGGCCTGCAAAAGGCAAAGTAACACAACGCTTTTCCACAAGGGAGAATGGCTATAAAGGACTACAAATAGCTAACAAAAAAGGTACATCTGTTTTCGCTGCAGCACAAGGGACCGTTGTTTATGCAGGAAGCGCACTTCGAGGTTACGGTAGTTTAATCATTTTGAAACATAATGATGATTATCTTAGTGCTTACGCACATAATTCGAAGTTGTTAGTTAAAGAAAAGCAGCATGTGAAAGCAGGGCAAAAAATAGCAGAGATTGGCAGCTCTGATTCTGATGTTACGGCATTGCGTTTTGAGATCCGTTATAGAGGAAAGGCTGTTAATCCCCAAAAATATTTGCCTTAGCTAACGGGTATAGACACCAGTGATTATATAATCACTTATTTGCTTGAGGGTACGCTAATGGGTAACACAGCAAACGTAAAAAAAACGAAATCCGCAGTTGACGATAAATTTGATGATGTAACGGTTAAAGAGCCAACAGAATCGTTATTAGAAGAAGTTGATAAAGAAGACGATATATTCGCGAAAGAGGAAGTGACTAAAAACTTAGATGCTACTCAATTATATTTAGGTGAAATTGGTTTTTCTCCATTATTGAGTGCTGAAGAAGAAGTATTTTTTGCCCGTAAAGCGTTAAAAGGCTGTGAAGCTTCCCGCAAACGTATGATTGAAAGTAACCTTCGCTTAGTTGTAAAAATTGCCCGCCGCTATAATAACCGAGGTTTAGCATTACTAGATTTAATTGAAGAAGGTAATCTAGGTTTAATCCGCGCTGTTGAAAAATTTGACCCTGAACGTGGCTTTAGATTCTCAACTTACGCTACGTGGTGGATACGCCAGACTATTGAACGCGCTATCATGAATCAAACACGTACAATTCGTCTTCCTATCCATGTTGTTAAAGAATTAAATGTATACCTACGTACTGCGCGTGAATTAACACAAAAGCTTGATCACGAACCAACGGCTGAAGAGATTGCAGAATGCTTAGACAGACCCGTTGAAGACGTAACTAAAATGCTGCGTTTAAATGAAAAGATCACATCGGTTGATACACCTATTGGTGGCGAAAATGATAAAGCATTACTTGATATTATTGCTGATGAGAAAGGCTTTAGCCCCGAAGGTGAAGTTCAAAATAACGACATCAATAAGCATATTGTAGATTGGCTAGGTGAGTTAAACCCTAAGCAACGTGAAGTGCTAGCTCGTCGTTTTGGATTGTTAGGTTATGAACCATCCACACTTGAAGATGTAGGTCGTGAAATTGGCTTAACACGTGAGCGTGTGAGACAAATTCAAGTTGAAGCGCTGCGCCGACTAAAAGACATTTTGCAACATGAAGGGCTTAGTACTGATAGTTTATTTGATCAGTTCACATAAGTTCTAGTAAAAAATACACACACTTATAAAACAGTTTATAGAGCTGAAGAGGTTGCCTCTTCAGCTTTTTTTTGTTTAATTTTTAAAGCAGCGCTTTTAATTTATAGAGTAGGTCTTGAGCTTGGCGCGGGCTCAAATTATCTAAATCAATTTCAGCTAACTGGGTTTCTACCTCGCTTGGCTCACTTTCAAACAATGATGCTTGTTGAGCATTTAAGTCAGCGGTAACAGGTTGATGGTTTTCAAGCATTTTTAGCTTTTGCTTTGCTTGTTTTATCACAGCTTTTGGAACACCGGCTAGCGCTGCGACTTGTAACCCAAAACTCTTGCTTGCAGCTCCATCTAATACGGTGTGCATAAACGCAATTGTATCATTGTGTTCAATTGCGTCTAAGTGGACATTTACAAGTCCAGCTTGTTGCTCAGCAAGTTCAGTTAATTCAAAGTAGTGTGTAGCAAACAATGTTTTAGCTGCAATTTTTGATGCTAAGTGATCCGCTGTTGCATACGCCAGTGAAAGGCCATCGTAAGTACTTGTGCCACGGCCTATTTCATCCATTAATACTAATGATTGCGCGGTTGCATTATTTAAAATTGTTGCCGTTTCGGTCATTTCTACCATAAAGGTTGAGCGTCCTGAGGCCAGATCGTCGCTTGCACCTATACGGGTGAATATTCGGTCAATGTTACCAATATTGGCACTGTCTGCGGGTACAAATGAGCCAATATGAGCCATCAGTACGATCAAAGCTGTTTGACGCATATAGGTTGATTTACCACCCATATTTGGCCCTGTTATGATTAGCATTTTGCGTTGCGCATTCAGCTCAACAGGATTGGCAATAAATGGGTCTTTCATTACTTGCTCAACCACAGGGTGGCGGCCTTGCTTGATGCTGATATCGTCATTATTACAAAGCTGTGGCTTTGCATAATTAAGGGCAATTGCGCGCTCAGCAAGGTTATTGAGTACATCCAAATCAGCTAATGCACCAGCCATTAACTGTAATTGCTCTATATGTGGCGCAATAAATTCAAAGAGTTGTTCGTAAAGTTGCTTTTCAAGAGCAAGTGCTTTTGATTGGCTACCGAGTACTTTGTCTTCATGCTCTTTTAGCTCAGGAATTATATAGCGTTCGTTGTTTTTAAGCGTTTGACGACGAATATAATCAGCTGGTACTAAATGGGAGTTGGCGCGACTTACTTCGATAAAAAAGCCGTGTACTTTGTTGTAGCCAATTTTAAGGGTACTAATACCGGTGCGTTCACGTTCACGCTGCTCTAATTGTTCAAGTACATCTGTGGCACCTTGACTCAATGCGCGCCATTCATCTAGTTCGCTGTTGTAGAGCGGTGCTATTACTCCTCCATCACGAATAAGTACGGGTGGATTATCAATGACTGCACGTTCTAATAAATCTTGTAGTTCAGGCAGGGTTGGGGAATCGGCAATAATTTGTGCAATGCGAGGATCGCTGGCGTCATTTAATAATGCATGTAATGGGCTCAATGCTTGTAATGCACTGCGCAGACGAGTTAGATCGCGTGGTCTTGCCGTCCATAGAGCTAACCGTGCAATAACGCGCTCTATATCGCCTATTTGTTTAAGCGATTCATGAAGCTCACCGCACAGCTGCGCATCTATGATTGCACCTATTGCGTTGAGGCGCGCGTTAAGCTCTGGTTTTGAGCGAATAGGTGTATGAATACGGCGTTTTAATAAACGCGAACCCATCGCAGTCGCCGTTTTATCAAGCACTTGTGCAAGGGTATTTTCATATCCACCTGATAAGTTGACAGTGAGCTCCAAATTTTTACGGGTTGCGGCATCAAGAATCACAGCATGTTCATTATGCTCAAGAGTGATTGCACGAATGTGGGGAAGGGCAATCCGCTGCGTGTCTTTAACGTATTGCATTAAGCAGCCCGCTGCGACAAGTGCAGCTTTGGCTTTATCAACACCAAACCCGATGAGATCTTTAGTACCAAATTGATCGCATAACAAATGCTGTGCGGTATCTAAATCGAACTCCCACTCAGGGCGACGACGAATACCTTTAATGTGTTCAATTAAGTGTAAATTTGCAAAGTCTTCGCTATACAATAATTCGGCTGGTGCTAAACGTTGTAATGTTGAGCTAAATGCTTCATCGGTATTGACCTCAACAATGTTAAAACGACCAGAGTTGATGTCTAAATAAGCGATACCGTAAATACCTTTCTTATTTTGCCATACACTGGTTAGTAAATTATCTTGGCGTTCTTGTAATAGTGCTTCGTCAGAAATGGTACCGGGTGTAACGATACGGACTACTTTGCGCTCTACAGGGCCTTTACTTGTTGCGGGGTCACCAACTTGTTCACAAATAGCGACCGACTCACCCATTTGCACTAATCGCGCAAGATAGTTTTCAACAGCATGATAAGGTACACCCGCCATTGGGATGGGGTCGCCACCGGCTTTGCCACGGTGAGTTTGTGAAATATCTAATAACTGTGCGGCTCGTTTTGCGTCATCGAAAAATAATTCATAAAAATCACCCATTCGGTAAAACAATAAAATATCACGATGTTCAGATTTTATTTTTAGATACTGCTGCATCATCGGAGTTTGTTGACTTATTGTGTGTGGTGCATAAAGATCAAACGACATGTATTTACCCAAAGGCTGAATATGGAGTTACATCAAGAGATTAAAACACTTGCTGCGCAATTAGGGGCTATTTTAACGGATAAATGCTTATGGATCACTACTGCTGAGTCATGTACTGGAGGTGGTGTAAGTTATGCACTAACAGACACCCCTGGAAGTTCTGCCTATCTTGACCGTGCTTTTGTCACTTATAGCAATCAAGCTAAACACGATTTACTGGACGTAAGTTTGCAAACATTATCTGACTTTGGTGCAGTAAGTGAGCAAGTAGTTAAGGAAATGGCTGAAGGAGCCTGTAGGGCTGCAAATGCTGATATTGCGATCGCCATTTCGGGGGTTGCTGGACCCGGTGGTGGTAGTGATGATAAACCTGTTGGTTTAGTCTGGTTTTGTATCAAAATTGCAGATAAACAGTATTCAAGTAAGCAAGTTTTTACTGGCGATAGAGCCAATGTTAGAGCGCAAGCTATTGTTTATGCAATAAAAAGTGTTATTGAGAAGATAAATTAATAAAATTAACTTGATACTGTGATTTCATACAGTATACTTGTCTGCATTAGCCGGATTTGGAGAACAAAATGAACGATAACAAACAAAAAGCGTTAGATGCCGCTTTATCACAAATTGAGCGTCAATTTGGTAAAGGCTCAATCATGAAATTGGGTGACAATAAGGCACTAGACATTGAAGCTGTATCTACAGGTTCATTAGGTATCGATATTGCTTTAGGCATAGGTGGTTTACCTATGGGTCGTATTGTTGAGGTGTATGGTCCTGAATCATCAGGTAAAACAACTTTAACACTACAAGTTATCGCTCAGGCGCAAAAAGAAGGCAAAACCTGTGCATTCGTAGATGCTGAGCACGCACTTGATCCTGTTTACGCGCAAAAATTGGGTGTTAACATTGATGACCTTTTAGTATCGCAACCAGATACGGGTGAGCAAGCGCTAGAAATTTGTGACATGCTAGTACGCTCAAGTGCCGTTGATGTTGTTATTGTCGATTCTGTTGCTGCATTAACACCAAAAGCTGAGATTGAAGGTGACATGGGCGATTCGCACATGGGCTTACAAGCACGCTTAATGTCTCAAGCATTACGTAAGCTAACAGGTAATATCAAACGCTCAAACACGTTATGTATTTTCATTAACCAAATACGTATGAAAATTGGTGTTATGTTTGGTAACCCTGAAACAACAACCGGTGGTAATGCACTTAAGTTCTACGCATCAGTGCGTTTAGATATTCGTCGTATTGGCTCTGTGAAAGAAGGCGATGAAGTTGTTGGTAACGAAACCCGCGTAAAAGTGGTTAAAAACAAAGTTGCGCCACCATTTAAGCAAGCTGAATTTATCATCATGTATGGTGAAGGTATTTCTAAACAGGGTGAGCTTATCGACTTAGGTGTTAAACACAAAATTGTTGAAAAAGCCGGTGCATGGTATAGCTACAATGGCAGCAAAGTGGGCCAAGGTAAGTCTAACTCAATTAAGTTCTTAAAAGAGAACCCTGAAATTGCAGATGAGATTGAAGGTAAACTGCGTGAAATGTTGCTTTTAAAAGCTGAAATTAAGCCTGAAGATGGCGAAGACGCAGGCTTAATCGCTGAAGACGAGTTATAAAATTGTAAGAGTAAGCGCGATTTGACCCGCACTTAACAAAAAAAAACCGCTAAACTTAACTGTTTAGCGGCTTTTTGTTTAAACGTTCTCAAACTAAGCGCGTGTAAGCTATATAGCGTTATAGCTGCCAGTTAACTGAGATTGAGTAGCTACGTGGCGCACCGTAGTAACCCTGTGCCCAATACAAGCTGTGAATGTACTTCTCGTTGGTTACGTTGTTGAGGTTAAATGAAACACCCACATTATCAGTAATATCATAAGTCGCCATCAGGTTTAAAATACCAAATGCATCTTGCTTAGTAACGGGTGTAACACCTTGTGAAGTAGCTGCTTGAATACGCTTAGTGTCATCTTGCCAACGATAGTTTAGACCCGCAGTTAAACCATCAACTTCAGGGACCTTGTAAGCAACAGCAAGTTTATATTGCGTTTCAGGGGTGTAATTTTTAACTAACTCATCACCCTCAATATTAATACTGCTATAGCTAAAGCTAGTACTCAGTGTTTCGCTAACTTTACCGCTTAACTCAACTTCAAAGCCGTCACTGTTTATACCTTCTGCACCATAATAGCGGGTATCGTCTGGTGCTGAGCCTGGGATCGCAACTGCTAGGCCAACTTGTTTCGCGTCAAAATAAGCGAGTGTAACAAATAAATCGTTATCTAAAAGCTGGGCTTTTAAGCCAATTTCACGGCTTTCGCCAGTGATTGGATCTAAGTAATCGCCAGTGGTGTCTCGTTCAGTTTGTGGAACAAAAGTTTCTGTATAGCTGGCGTAAGCTGAGAAGTTTTCATTGATATCATAAACAGTGCCAAAATATGGAATCGTTTGGTCACTGTCTTTGTCTTTGGCTACACCGTATGACTCACCTTCAGATTGCCAGTTAACTTGACTCACACCCGCTAATAAACTCAATGACTCTGTTGTACGTATACGTGTTGAAATATAGGCTGAACGCTGCCTGTTAGTGACATCAGCCCCTGTTAAACCATCGGTTAATGTAGGTACTGGTGCAATACCATCCCAACCACTAAGCTCTGGTATTGGTGGAAAGCCATTGCCGGTTGTGTTGTCGTAAAGCGATTTGTCATAGTTATCCATATCGGCTTGGTTTACACCAAATGATAGGTCATGTTCCATGCCAAATAAGTTAAATTTACCCGCAGCATAAAGATCAAAAATATCGTGCTTATCTTTGTGATCATACTCACTAGCATAGCCTGTTAAGCCAAGGCCTGTTTCGCGGTCAAGTGTACCAAATACGTAAAATAATTCAGAATCCTGCTCATTTACTAGATGCGCGTAACTTGCTTTTAAAAGCCAAGTATTGGCAATGCTTTGCTCGACAGATACAAACAATTGCTCTGTTGAATTATTCCAATATGACCAATCTGAAGCTGTGCTAGTTGAAGCATCAAAGTTGGTTGCTGTGCCGTCACTGTAGAAAAGAGGCAGCGCCCCCCAAAGTGGGCTGTCAGCGTCTTTTTGTTGATTTACATAGTTAACAGATAAAACAGTGCTGGCAGATAATTGACCTTCATAGGCTAAATAATAAATAGTTTTATCTTGCTCGTAGCGGTCTAAATAAGAGTCGGTTTTTTGTTTAGTAAAAGCAACACGTACCGCGTGGTCATCAGTAAGTGCTGTTGATGCATCAAGTTCTACACGTTTATTATTCCATGAGCCATACGATGCAGAGGCACTTACTTTTGTTTGATATGTTGGCTTTTTAAGTACCATATTTACAGTGGCAGAGGGGTTACCAGCGCCTGTCATTAAACCGTTAGCGCCACGAACGACTTCAACACTTTCAAAAATAGAGGTGTCTAAAGTTCCTTGAATTGCACCGCTATCTTGCGGTGTACCCATGCCATTGGTTTGAAAGTTAGTAATTTCAAAGCCGCGGGCTTTAAAGTAAGTACGGTCTGTTTCTATTTGTTCAACAGTTACGCCAGGTGTGGTTTCTAAAACCGCATTGATATCATCAAGTGAAAAATCATCCATCAATGCACGAGAAATGACAGAAATTGACTGCGGGGTTTCTTTAATTGTTAGGCCCAGCTTGGTAGCAGATTGCGCATCTTCCGTTATGTAGTTTTTATGGTGTTGCCCATATACCGCTATTTTTTCAAGAGATTTATCTGAATCATCAGTATTATTTTGAGTCGAGGCATGGGCTAACCCACCCAAGGCTACAGAGGTGAAAATGGCGAGTTTCGATAATTTTAAAAATTGCGGGGCAGACATATTACATTCCAGAAAGTTCAAATTAATGCGTAATTTAATCTAAATAATAATGGTTTGCAATTGTGTTTGAGCTTTTTTGTTTTATTTAACAAAATAAAAGCGACCATAGGTCGCTTTAGGAAAGAATAGATAAATTTAAAATGCGTACTTAACAGAAAACTGTAACCGCTTCATATCTCCATCGGTTCCGCTTTCTACTTCACGCTCTGCATGCTTGAATTCAGCCCCGAAGGTTAGTTTTTTAATCGGTGAATAAAGTAAGTTTGCGCTATAACTTTGGCTTGTTTTTGTTGGGTCGCCAGAAATAGTTAATAAATCTTCGTTATTATCAGCTGAAAAGAAAGAGTATAAGAAAGTTGAGCGCCACTGGCTGTTCCAGTGTTGTTGGTATGCAATAAAGCCAGAGGTAGAATCGATCGCATCTAGTTCATTATCACTATCCAGTACAGCACCATGTGCTGCATTTAAGCCAACATAACGGCCTAATCCTTGCCCCTGAGTTAGCATAAATTTAAGGTTGTTTTTACCCATGTTAACTTTACCTGATGCGCTAACACCAAACGAAGTTTCATCAGCATCAATACCATTTTGTTTATATGTTAATTGGCGTGCGAGGCCTGTAACTACAAATTGACCCCAATCAGCATTCATTGTGTAGCGTGCAGTAAAGTCAGGTAGAGAGGCATCATCAGTGGCAATTCGCGCACCACCTACATCTGTTATTGTGCTTTCTGGGTTTTCAATTGAGAATGAAAAATTACCTGACGTATATCGTGCTTGGGCTTGGCGCACAAACACAGTGCCTTCCGCCGGGCCTACAAAATCAAGGGTTTCAGGCAAAGCTCCCACATTTTGAAAGTTTGACCATGCTTGACCAAATAACCAGCCGTCATAGGTGATAAACGCTTGGCGAACACGAGGAGCGTATGAGTTACTGACTCGCTCATTGCCGCCTGGGGCTGAGGCAATAAAGTCGATTTCAATTTTCGTTTTTATTTCTTTGCCGTTATCAAGTTTGGTACCCGTACCAAAAAAGAAACGAGATTGACGGGCATGCATATCAAATACTGCATCACTGTCAACGCCAGAACCAACGGGGGTTGTGCCAGGTACATAAAAATCACGACCAATACTTCCACCGGCAGGTACGCCGTCTGAATAATCACTCCACATTGCATCAAGTTTGACATAACCACCGTAGTTTACATCGGTGCCACCAATCGATGCTGCTTGCGTCGTTGTACTAAGGGCGCATAAAACAGCGGTTGCAGTGAGTGATTTTATTAATGTTGCTTTTGTTGTCATGATTAATTTCCTATTCGATGCAGTTGTTATACTTTTAATGATGTCACTTTTGATGATGTACGCTTTTTACTCAATTACCTATTGGTCTATTAGACTAAGGTGGCACGCAGGTAGACTTGAAAAAACAGGGGAGTTAACCTTCATTACGGTGAATATCAATGCCATAGCTGCTATGTGCAGTGTGATGGCTAAATTATAAAAATAGTATTACAACTAAGGTCTAATACTTTCATTGACGCTGCTGGGTAATCCTTGGAGTAGGCCTTTGGCAAGTAATTAAAAATGGAGACGACTATGTCACAAAGTATCTATCCAGTTCCTGCAAATATCAAGAATGCAGCCTTAGTTGATAACGATAAATATAACACACTCTACAAGCAATCTATTGATGATCCTGAAGGTTTTTGGTCAGAACACGGCAAACGCCTTGATTGGTCTACTCCTTATACTAAGGTAAAAAATACCTCTTTTGATAAAGGTCATATCAGTATCAAGTGGTACGAAGATGGTGAGTTAAATGCT
This sequence comes from Pseudoalteromonas atlantica, assembly GCF_043641955.1. GTDB lineage: Bacteria > Pseudomonadota > Gammaproteobacteria > Enterobacterales > Alteromonadaceae > Pseudoalteromonas > Pseudoalteromonas atlantica_A. Next base: position 278,416 of record NZ_JBHZRV010000004.1, on the reverse strand, counting down.
TCGTACAACTGTATCGACCGCCATCTTGCAACAAAAGCAGATAAAACAGCATTAATTTGGGAAGGCGATAACCCAGAACATTGCGAGCACATTAGCTATCAGAAACTGCATGATGAAGTGGCAAAGTTTGCAAACGGTCTTAAAAAATTAGGCGTTAAAAAGGGCGATCGTATAGCTATCTATATGCCAATGTCGCCACAAGCTGTTTATGCAATGCAAGCATGCGCCCGTTTAGGCGCTATTCACTCAGTTGTGTTTGGTGGCTTTTCGCCATCAGCAATTGCAGATCGTATCAAAGACTCTGGTGCTAAAATTGTAATTACGTCAGATGAAGGCCGCCGTGCAGGAAACACTGTCCCGTTAAAGGCAAATGTAGACGAAGCCGTTGCCCAAGAGTCTGTAACAACCATTGAACATGTTGTTGTGCATCAACTTACAGGCGGTGAAGTTGATTGGAACGAACACGATGTGTGGTGGCATGACTTGGTAGCTGATGTACCAGCACAGTGCGAACCTGAACCAATGAATGCAGAAGACCCATTGTTTATTCTCTATACGTCGGGGTCAACAGGCCAACCTAAAGGTGTAGTACACACAACTGGTGGCTATTTGGTTTATTCGTCAATGACCCATGAATACGTATTTGATTTAAAAGAAGACGATGTATTTTGGTGTAGTGCTGATGTAGGTTGGATCACAGGTCACAGTTACATTGCTTATGGCCCATTAGTTAATGGTTGTACACAAGTATTATTTGAAGGTGTGCCAACTTATCCAACTGCAGGTCGAATGGGTGAAGTGGTTGACAAGCATAGCGTAACTATTCTTTATACTGCGCCTACAGCAATTCGTGCATTGATGGCTAAAGGTGATGAGCCTACATCGACCTCTAAACGTGATAGTTTACGTGTTTTAGGTTCAGTCGGTGAGCCGATTAACCCAGAAGCATGGACATGGTATTACGAACAAATTGGTAATGAAAAGTGCCCAATCGTTGATACGTGGTGGCAAACTGAAACGGGTGGCATTATGATCACACCATTACCAGGCGCAACAGATATGAAACCGGGTTCAGCAACGCGTCCTTTCTTTGGTATTGCACCTGCATTATTTGATGCAGAAGGGAATACATTAGAAGGCGCAGTTGATGGTAACTTAGTTATCTTAGATAGCTGGCCTTCACAAGCTCGCACAGTTTATGGTGACCATGAACGTTTTGAACAAACTTACTTCTCAGCTTATCCGGGTGTGTATTTTACCGGCGATGGCTGTCGCCGTGATGAAGATGGTTATTATTGGATTACCGGCCGTGTAGATGACGTACTTAACGTATCAGGGCACCGGTTAGGTACCGCTGAAATAGAAAGTGCATTGGTTGCTCACGAAGCAGTAGCAGAAGCAGCTGTTGTTGGTTTCCCACATGATATTAAAGGTCAAGGCATTTATGTTTACATTACACCAAATGAGGGTGTAACAGTAAGTGATGAATTGACTAAAGAAGTACGTAACTGGGTGCGCAAAGAGCTTAGCCCAATTGCCTCACCAGATATGATTCAATGGTCACCGGGTTTACCTAAAACACGCTCAGGAAAGATTATGCGCCGTATTTTGCGCAAGATCGCAGCCAATGAGCACCAACAATTAGGTGATACCTCAACACTTGCTGATCCGAGTGTAGTTGATGAACTTATCGAGAATAGACTAAATCGTTAAATATGCGTTAAAAACTTGATTAGAAGTTGATTCTAAACGTAGTATATCGGCTGTCATCTAATTGATGACAGCCGAATTTATTAGGAGTGAACCATGAGTCAGTTTTTAATAGCGGACGACCACCCGTTATTTCGTGAAGCACTAAAAGGGGCATTAAGTACTAAGTTTGCTGATTTAGAAGTATTTGAATCAGAAGACTTTGATACCACATTGCAGGTGCTGAGCGAGCAAGAAGATTTAGACATCTTATTACTAGACCTACACATGCCAGGTAATGGCGATTTATACGGCCTAATTCGTATCCGAGAAGATTATCCAAGCCTGCCTATAGCGGTGGTGTCGGGTAGTGAAGATATAAATATTGTATCCAAGGTGATGAGCTATGGTGCAATGGGATTCATACCAAAGTCATCGTCGTCAGAGGATATTGCCGGCGCAATCAATCAAATTCTTGATGGTGATGTATGGTTACCGCTTGATCTTAAAGATAAAGTGGCAACGGTAGAAGGTGAAGATAAAGAAATTGCTGCACAAGTAGCATCGCTTACCCCGCAGCAATATAAAGTTTTGCAATATCTTCACGAAGGGTTACTCAATAAGCAAATTGCTTACGAGCTACATATTTCTGAGGCAACCGTAAAAGCTCATATTACTGCAATTTTTAGAAAGCTAGGCGTTTATAACCGTACTCAAGCTGTACTTATTGCAGCAAAATTACAACTAGAACCGATTGAGTCGGCGTCTTAACTTAAATAATAAAGAGGCAAATAGCCTCTTCATTTACTTTGCTAATTTAGCTAAACACCACGGTTTTATTACCATTTATAAACAGCTTATGCTCGGACGCTAATTGCAGTGCTTTGCAGAAAACTGTTTTTTCTACATCTTTACCCATTTTCGCCATTATTTCAGCAGTATTTGCATGGCTCACATGTGTTACGTCTTGCATAATAATGGGACCTTCATCGAGCTCGTTATTAACAAAATGCGCTGTTGCACCAATAATTTTTACACCACGTTCAAATGCTTGATGATAAGGTTTTGCGCCAATAAAGGCAGGTAAAAACGAGTGATGAATATTAATAATTTTACCGTCAAATCGTGCTACAAACTCAGGGCTTAATATCCGCATATATTTAGCCAAGCCAATAATATCAGGCTTGTAACTAGTAATTAAATCACCCACTTGTTGATCATGATCTAAACGGCTCAAGCCTTCATGGCTGACCACATGAAAAGGCACATTAAATCCCTTTGCCAGCGGTGCTAAATCAGGATAATTAGCAATTACAGCCAATACTTCAATGTTTAATGCCTGCTCAAATTGCTTGAGTAACACGCCTCCTAAACAATGCGCTTCTTTAGTGGCAAGCAACACCACTTTTGTTTTTTCATCGTTGTGTAAAGTAACCTTTGCCCCGTTAGGTAGAATACATTCAAGTTGCTCAATAAAGTCTTCGCTTGGCTGTCCGGTCAACTCTGTGCGCATAAAAAAGCGATTAGCGTCTTTGTCTACAAACTCATTATTGCGAGTAATATTTAAATTATGTTCGTGGCACAGCCCGGTGATTTTAGCAATTAAGCCCACATCATCTGCACATTGCGTTGTTAGTATCATGTTCATTAGTCCTCATTCCAATCCCGTGATAATCAACCCTATTATTTGCCAATTACATACTAATGCAAGGGCTTTGTTGAGTAATTGATTTTTACTCATGAGTCGTAGCAGCGACTTTACGTCGCGTAATTACACATCGAGTTTGAACGTAGCAGCGACTTTACGTCGCGTAATTACACATCGAGTTTGAACGTAGCAGCGACTTTACGTCGCGTAATTTCACATCGCGTTTAAACGTAGCAGCGACTTTATGTCGCGTAATTACACATCATGTTTGAACGTAGCAGCGACTTTACGTCGCGTAATTACACATCATGTTTGAACGTAGCAGCGACTTTACGTCGCGTAATTACATAATCGTGTTTTAACGTAGCAGCGACTTTAGGTCGCATAATTTCACATCGCGTTTATTTCACGTGGGGGAAAACCCGTAAGAGAAACGCGGGGTAAACCCTTTAAAAAACGAGACGTAAACCTGCTGCTACCAGAGAAATATTTTAAATTTATGAGAAAATTTTAAACAGAATACGTGCTGTGACTTTTAGCGTTTGTACCCTTAATTTATAAATGTTAAGACATTTAATAAAAAGGATGAAAAATTGAAAACAATTAAATCATTACTCGCAGCTTCAGTCTCGTTGGCCTTGATGACAGCATGTGGCTCGGATTTTATCGACTATCCAGATGAGCCAATTAACAACGCACCTATTATCACAGTCAGCGATGCTGAGGGCTTAGAGAAACAAACTATATCAATCAGTTCACAAGTTGAAGATGAAGGGACTGTCACTTATTTGTGGAGCCAAAATGCAGGTTTGCCTGTATCACTGCAGAACACAACAACAGATACTGTGAGCTTTGTTGCGCCAAGTGTTAGCGAAGATAAAAAAATATCCTTAAATTTGAAAGTGACAGACAGTGACGGCTTAGCAAGTGAAAAGAATTTAGTTGTAGATATCAAGCAGCAGCTGGTTAACTTATCTATAGAAGGTATAGCAACAGATTCGCCATTAATAGAAGCTGATATTAAAGCTGTAATTGGCGAGCAGGAGTTTACATCAAAAACAACAAGTGATGGTTATTATACACTTGATTTAGCCCTCGATGACGATGCTGACATGAGCCAGTTAGTCGTGCTTGAAGCTCAGGGCAAAGATGATCAACAAGCGGCCTTGTTGCAATCGAAATTAATGAGTTTTGCTAGCTTACTAAACAGAGCGGGTGATGATGGCATACTAACCTCAAACGAAGATTTTGCTGTTAATATTACTAATTTTACAACTGCCAAATCCGCGCTGTTAGCGCGACAAAATGCATATTCTGGTATTTCAACAGAACAAGATTTGATTCGCTTAATGAATGAATTAAATGCTGAAGAGCTCGTGCAATTTGCAACTGCGATAAAAGTAATTTTAGATCATTCTGAAGGAACGGCTGAGCTGGGATTACCTGATGGCGTTGAAAATGTTTTCGAGTTAGCTTTAGATTCTCAAAAGATGTCTAAATTTATCAATTTGATCAAACAAAGGGTTGAGTTTAAAGAATCAAGGGCAGAGATGCTCTTTGATGCTAATGTTGTTGATAAAACAGAAACGTCTTCTTTCAGTGCCTTTTATTTCAATAGAAACAATTTTAACTTTAAACCGATAATTGAACTGGATAACAATGGTACTGGTTATTATTCTGATGAATTAGGGCGGACTTCATTTCAATGGTCCCAAAATAATGGGTTATATACGTTAGAAAATACAGAAGGTATTATTAACAAAAGTACAGTAGAACTTGTCACAATAGGAGGGGAGCAAGTAAGGGTCGATGTTGAAAAAAGCACTTATAAAATTGAACTTGAAGTACTGTCTAGCGATGATAATAGTGCTCTAATAAACGTTAACCGTCACGTTAAAACTCATTACCCTAAAAATGAATTACCTGATGAAGAAAATAAAAATACCCTCACAACGTATGCATTTACTAGTAATAACCGGGTTGATTTCTCTTTGCATCAAACTGTGGACAAGTTAGCTCTTCCATTGCCTAATAACTTAAAAGAAGAAACTGGAATCTCTTTATTTTCAGCAACATTTGTTTTGGAACCTGATGGTTCAGGTTCGATAAAAGAGCTAAATAATAGCCCTATTCAGTGGCAAGAAGTTAATATTAGTGGTACGCAATCTCTATTCATTACACTTTCCGATTTTGACAATAAAGGGTATTTCTTTCATCAATTCGGGAATACTGGTGGTGTCTTTAACATCGCTGTTCAATCAGACTTTATGGATAAAAATTCGTCAGTTGGTATTGGCGGGGGAATAGAACCTAACGAAGAATTCAATGTAGAAATGGTACCAGGGATTTATAGTAATCCAGATTACTCAATAAATAAATTCTGGTTTGAATTATGGCCTGATGGGCGTCTTGTGGCAGTCAGTACGTATGATTATGATGAAAATGAGGAAATATCTAGTAATGAAGTAAGTATAACGAAAGGTAATTGGTTTGTAAGGGATGGAGAACTAACAATTATTCGCAATCGTGGAGGGGATAATTGTTTTTACATTGAATCGGATGCTGATTGTTGGGAGTATAATCGGTATGTTTGGAACCTTTTTGAACGAACTGGTTACTCAAGTTACCTTACTCAGAAATTAATATGGCGTGAAAGTTATGGTATTTCAGATCAAATTGGCATTCGTAAGTTTACACGTTTTAATGAAAGACTAAGTGCACTTCCTGATAATGTCTTGCAAGAAATAGGTGAGATGGCATTCGTACATTTAACAGGATTAATAGCTCCATCCCAATACATTAATAAAGTACTATATGTTGCTAGTCACGATGATTGGGCAGAGCAATTTACAGGGACAATTTTACTAAACGATGACAAACAGTTTAGCCAAACACTATTTGATGAAGTATTAGGTGGCGATTACCAAAGTTTTGCTGATGGGCAAGTTATTCTTAAAACACAAGACCGCATTCAAACTCACAATTATGGTTTTTTAATCGAATCAAACAATGTAGTCATTGGCGCTTATAACGGCTTACCTTGGCCTCATTTTTATGAAGAAGCGAATGCCAAAGAGTACATAAGTAAAGTAGCATCTAGTACACCAGTAAGCACGGTAGAACACTTATTAAACCGTGAGATATTTATGGTTGATAGGGATCGTGATGGTAAATGGGTCGTCAGTTATTTAAAGTTTGATGCAGACAAAATCACTTTCTTCAGTGATGAAAACTTTGCTAATTCAGAAGGCGAGCAAACATATAATACGGATGATACCGGTATGATCAGCTTTCCTGACGATCAAAATACATTATACCTTTCTTTAGTTACCGATGGTTTTAATATCATAGTGACTAACGATGCTGAGCGAGGTGATAAAGATTTTAACTACTTCTTATTTGATCACCAAAAAGCACAAAACTTTGTTGATAACATAAACTCCCTTAGAGCAAGCGCACTGCGCTAAGCCCATCTTATAGACCTTTTGTTTTAACAAAAATAAAGCGCGGTAATTTTTATCGCGCTTTTTTATTATCAGAGCTTTCGTAGCAGCGATTTTACATCGCGTTTGTTTCACATCGAGTTTGAACGTAGCAGCGGGTTTACCCCGCGTCGGATAAATAACGCGTTTATTTTACGGCGCGGGACAAACCCTTTAAATAACGGGGATAACCCCTTTAAAAAAACGCGACGTAAAGTCGCTGCTACGTTTCGGGTAAACATCGCGGGGGCAACCTTTAAATGATTGCGCGGGGTAAAGCCTTAAGCGATTACGCGGCATAAAGCCGCTGCTACGGGAGGTAAATGCAATCCCAATAGGGGTAATTGGCGACGGTTGTTACTAATTTTGCTCTTAATGGGTTTGCAATTATATAACGGGCTTGGCTTATTAAATCTTTTTCATCACGGATTAAGTGGTCGTAGTAGCCTTTTTGCCAAAGTTTGTGGATACCAAATTTGCGGCAGGTGGTTGCTGTTCGACCTTTGAATGTTCGAATAGCGCTTGCAAGAGTGGTATTTTCAAGTAATTGAAATTGCCAGTGAAGGTGATCTGGCATGAGCACGAAGGCAATTGATTTTATAAGTTGTTGCTGCTGAAGTTGTTGCATATGTTTGATGATTTGCCGATTTGTAGCAAACCCGGTAAAGAACGGCTGGCGTTGATGGGCAACAATGGTGATGCTGTAAAAATGATTGGTTAAAGACACCCTGCCTTTTCTTAATTTATACACATTATTCATTCACAATCCTTGTGGGTAAAATATAAGCGTAGCAGCGGGTTTACCCCGCGTAAATGCACCCCGCGTCATTTATCTTAAAACGAGAGGTAAACCCTTTAAAAGAACGCGACGTAAAGTCGCTGCTACGGGTTTATATATGCAAAGCTCTGGGCGTTAACTTAGGTTTGTAATTTTATTTGGGTTGAAATATTTCTCCAGTAACAATTCAAACAAAAAATACGTAAGGCTTAGTCTTATTGCTTTTATCTTTCAACTTTGAATAGGCAGCACTTTGATTGAATGCGTTTTGGCTTTAAAGTACATTTAAAGTGGCAGTTATCAGTGCAATTGAGTAAGTATTATCTCAAATAATAAAAACAAAGATGTAAGGATTACAATGCAGTTCGATTCACCACTTTCGCTGTTTCAGCATTTGTTAGTAATGAATGAAGATGATATGGAGGTCAGCCTTACTACCTTTATTAGTGAAGAGCATCCGTTTTACTCTGAGGTCATTGCTTTGATTTCAGCTCATTTAGCGAATAAAGAAAACACACTTTTTAGTCATTTAATCAGCCAACAAGCTGAAGAGCTCGTTGATGATAAGGGCATTCAAGACTTAGAAAACACTCAAATAGGGGTGTATAAGTTAACAAAAAAATTAGGCCAAGGCGGTATGGGGGTTGTTTATCTCGGGGAAAGAAATGATAAGCAGCTAAAACAGCAAGTAGCCATTAAACTTATTTTCCCGTCTATGGCTGCCATCACGCAAGGAAATTTACTGCTTAAAGAAGCCCAGTATCTTGCAAATGTGGTGCACAATAATATTGCTAGGGTATATACCGTTGATGTCACAAAAGACGCTATCCCTTACATGGTGATGGAGTATATTGATGGAATACCGATAGATGTGTTTTGCAATAATGGATCCTTAACATTAACCCAACGACTAACATTATTTAAAAAAGTGTGTTCAGCTATTTATGAAGCTCATAAAAATTTTGTTATTCATGCCGATTTAAAGCCTTCAAATATTTTGGTTGATAAATATGGTGAGCCTAAAGTGTTGGATTTCGGCATAGCACAAACGTATGGCAATATGGATACTGACCAAAAAACACATTCAGCGGCCAGTATTGACTATGCAAGCCCTGAGCAACTTGAAGGTAAAAAACTTTCTGTTAGCAGTGATATATATTCGGCTGGGAAAGTATTAAAGCGTTTAATAAAAGGGGCACCAAAAAGTAATCATATTGTAAAACGCTGGGTTGATGAATGTATTAAAAAATGTACTGAGCATGACGCTAAAAGTCGTGTTGAAGGCTTTGAACAGCTTATTGTTGGGATCAATAAAATATTAAGCTTTAACAGACCGAGTTGGTGTGAGCCTAAATTGTTTGAAAGTGTTGTTACGTACACGCGCAGAAATTACATATTCACAAGCTCTGTGGTTTTGTTGAGTTTAGTGGTGGCTATTTTTACTTACTCGCTCGCATTAAAAAACCAAAAATTATCAGAACAAAATGAGACGAATAAACATGTCATTAGCTTCCTTTCCAGTTTATTTAATAAAAATACACAGCAAAGTGACGAATTTTCCGTGTTTGATTTATTGTCAAAAAACCAAAATGCTAAAAATGCGTACTCACAGCAAGTAAATACGCATAATGCGCAGTCACCCTTTGCCTTTTTACTTTTTGGTAATCATAGTGCTGAAATTAATGAAGAAATTAAAGTACAGGTTATTAATACACAGAAATTACCCCCGGATAGTAAAATTGCTATAGAGGGAGAAGGGGAGATCTCTGTCGAAGGGGAGTACAGGCATAGATTTAATAAAATAGGAGTTTATCCAGTAAAAATTAACATTGAATCAGGGAGTGTAAATCATAATTTAACCCTTCATTTTATTATTCGAGATGGCAAAAATATACCATTTAGGTTTGTTGATGTTGCCAAGAGTGAGCAAGGTTATGATGATATCCATTATCTGGCATTAAAAGGGGTATTAATTGGGCGCCCTGGGGTTCAATCATCACAAAGGTTGTTTGAGCCGGATCAATATGTAAAAAAAGCTGAAGCATTAAAAATTATAATGCTGGCAGCTTACTCTAGAAATATCATTTCATTAACACCGCCTGATAAAGTGTATACCAATTTAATTTTGGTTAACGAGCGCGGTGGGATTGAAGATTATTCGTGGGCTTCTGTATTTTTAAGTAAAATAGAAGAATTGAACTTGCTAGGTTCAGTTGATGAAATTAATCCAAAAGAGTTAACAAAACGAATATGGTTATCTGAATTTATTGTAAAGTTATTACAGCTATTTGATCCCACTAAGTTAAATGACTTTCCAACAGCGTTTACGGATTTGGGTAACTTTAATAATGAAAAAGATATAAACATTGCGACTATAATTAAATTCTACCAATTACTGGACACTAAGGGAGGAGCATTCTTCCCAGAAACGCCAATGACCAGACGTGAGGTTGCAGGGGTTGCGGCAAAGATATTAAGGCTGCCGTTAATTAATAGTCCGCTCTCTACTAACGCTTCAACGCTAACTGCTGATAATTTACAAGTAATGAAAGAAGCGTTGATATCTCAAAGAAAGGCAGATGAACGCAATGAGGATTGCTGCAAATAATGTTTCTAGTAAAAATATAAAGTGCAGCAATGTAAGTGTTATTCATGATTTTTAGATGATGAGCAGGTATAAATGCGAATACTATTAATTTTACTGGTTGAATATTATTGATCGATCTTCAGTCTCAAAAACGCTTTTGCAGCATCAAGCTCACGGTATACGGTTGCCAATGATATTTTAAATTGTTGAGCGAGTTCATTGGTATCAATCCCTAAAAAGTAATGCATTGAAAATATTTGTGCTTTTTGCGGATGGTTTTTTTCTAATTGATTTAATGCGCTATCTAAGGCTAAAAAATCTTCTTGGTGCTTTAACAAGTCAATATTTTGTCTTGGTTCATTGTCGTTGGGTGTTCGCTTTTTTGACTGAAATTTACGAATTTCATCACGTAGCATATTACGGATAAAAACACTCAAATAAGCATTAAACTGGGTTTCATGTACGATTGTTTTTTGTGGGGGTATAAGCTCAAGCAACGATTGGTGTAGTAAAGAACCTGTATGCGGTAAATGTTGAATTACATACGTGGAGTCAATCTCGTCACGGTAACTTTGTAAATGCTCATGACACACTTTTTTTAAGTGGTAATAAAGCCGTGCTTTTAGTTCGTCGCTACTTTTTGAACAGCCTGCTTGCCAGCCATTAATTAGCTCTTCTAAGGGTGTACCCATCCTTACCTCCAAAATTGCACTTCCAATACGGTACAGCTATAAGTTTTTGATAACAAGTGTTAATCATATGTTTTTTGCTTTACATGAATATTTTGAGATCTCACGTTATAGGCACGTTTTTAAAGAAGGTAGAATAATAAAATGTGCATGCTGTATGTTATATTTTTCATCCGTTAGATGAGCTTGTTGAGTATAAGTTTAGTATTTTTGATCTATGTTATTAGTGGCTTTTATTTTATTTGTTTATAATTACAGTTGTTTACGATATAAAGAAGGGCATTAAACGCAATCAGGGATTGAATAATGGATGATGTGTTAGTTCTGATCGTCATACTGTCGTTAGTAGTGATTTTCGGCGCAATTGCAGGGTTAATTGCTTTAACAAAAGTGAGCGCGTTACAGCATGATGTTACGGCTCTGAAAAAACAGTTGCATGAGATAATCAATAAATCGACCAATCAGCCTGCGCAAATAGTTAAAAACTATCTCGCTGAACAGCAAATTGATGGCTCGAAAGAAGCTGAAAATCAACCCGAATCGCCTCTGCATCAGCAAAGGGGTTCTATTGATACCACTCAGTCAAAGCACCCAGCTGCAACTCATTCACCCACCAAAGAACGTGCTCCATCGCTTGTTGTTACTTTTATTAATAAATTTAAGGCGCAATTTCAAGACAACTGGATGACGTGGATTGGCGGTATTGCGTTAGCATTTGGTGGTATATTTTTAGCAAAATATAGCTTAGATGCTGGCTTATTATCTCCTAGCCTCAGGCTTACCCTTGGCGGATTGTTTGGCATTTCGCTGATTACGGTTGCAGAGTATTTACACCGTAAAGGCATTGTTTTTGAAGAATTCAATAATTATATTCCTGCAGCTTTGGCGGGTGGTGGTTTTATTAGCTGCTTTGCATTGACGCTGCTCGCTTATTCAAGCTACAGCATGTTAAGTCCTACCACTGCCTTTGTGTTGTTGGCGGTTATTGCGCTGACTGCAAGTTCAATGGCACTGCGTTTAGGGCCACTACTCGCTGTATTAGGTATTGTAGGGGCTTACAGCGTGCCTTTGTGGGTTAACACCGGAAGCGGTAATTTAGTCGCACTATTGACCTATATTGGTTTCGTCACTCTTTCAGCTGTGCTGGTAGCGCAAAAAGTAAAACGTAATTGGTTATGGTATTTACTCTGGGCGGGTCACATTGGCTGGTATTGGGTGGCATTAAGTGTTGTTAAGTCAACCGAGTATTGGCTTGTTGGTAGTTTTGCGCTGCTATCGATTATTGGTTTAATCGCGATGATGCGTTTAGGTATTACTTTGCGTTTGCTGGAATACCGCCCACATAGTTTAAAGCGTTTATTAAGATTACAGCCGGATCACCCATTATTGTTAGCGATTGTAGTGCCGTTATTAATCACAATAGTAATCTCTATTGCGAGTGTGCAATGGCAAATTGTGATGGTGAGTTTAATCGTCATGTTGCTATTTTTGGTGCTACAAAATAGCCGTTGGGACCTATGGCAAGGTTTAGCACTGCTAATTGCTGTGTTACTGGTTGTCAGTCAGCAAACGTATAATATTGATACTAATAACGACCACTTATTTATATTTAAAAATATGTATGGGCTTGGTTTATTACTCGGTATAGGTTTTTGTTGTTACGGGCTGTATTTTGGCGCACGTTATTATAAACGGTTAAGTTTTCACTTAGTTGCCGCATTTAGTATGTTTACTTTGGTCGCGACGCTTTACACCGTAACCCCTGAGCATGAGCTCGCCGTAGCGTATTCTTTGTGGACAGTACTATTACTATTTGGCAGTGGTGTATTGATCAAGCGTGCGCAAAATGCCCATACCCAATGGCAGCAGTTTAGTTATTGGATTGGTGCAAATGCCAATGTCACCTTGTGTTTAACCATGTTATTAGCTGATAGCGGCCTCACGCTTGCGCTTGCAATTCAAGTGTTAGTTATAAGTTTTCTTGTTAAACGCCATAAAGTACCTATGCCACATTGGCCTATTAAAGCCTTAGTGGCTGGCGTTTTAGCCCGTTTAACATTTGCACCGTGGATATACGATACAGATTTAACCTTTTTAACGATGCATTGGAGTGTGGTTGTTTACCCTTTGAGTGTAGGTTTATTTTGGTTTGCAGCAAAGCAATGGCAGAAAACGCAAATGAAAATCTGGCTCGAAGGTGCTTCATTACATTGTCTGGCTTTATTCATAACGACAGAAACAAGCTACCAATTAGTTGGGCACTATCCTCAATTTGGTTCCCTGAGCTTTTATGAGCAAGTTTTATTAAGCTGTAATTGGCTTGCATTAAGCTGTGTTTATTTGTATCGCGCGCAAAGTGCTGGGCAGCTAGGCAAGCTTTACAGGGTTGCAGGGTTAATCTTGTCGGCATTAGCTGGTTTATTGTTAGCAAGCACAATGTTTGATAACAACCCATTACTAACATCATTATATATAGGTGAAACTCCGGTGTTTAACTGGGTGTTGATGATGTGGTTGGTGCCAAGTGCTTTAGCGCTGTGGTTAGCTAACCTAGTAAAGCCAGTTAATACCCAACTTAGTAAAATAATATTGGTAGTAGCGGGCGTTTTAGCTGCATTAGCAATAAATGCACTCATCCGTCAGTATTGGCAAGGCGCATATATTCACCTAGATAGAAAAACCAGTGATGCGGAGCTCTATAGTTATTCGATTATTTGGCTTTTGCTCGGCGCGCTGGTGGTTATTTCAGGGCATTTAAAACAACAACTGCTGTTACAAAAAGTTGGGTTAGGTATTCTTGGCGCAGTAATCGTTAAAGTGTTTTTGATTGATATGGCAAGCCTGACTGGTTTACTAAAAGCGATATCGTTTATTGGCTTAGGTTTATCGCTGGTAGGCTTGAGTTGGCTATTCCAAAAGCTTAGTAGTAAGACTAAACACACAGATGTGCTTGGGTAAATTACTAGGCTGTATTAAACTAGTAAAAAAATAATCGAGGCTGTTATGTTAATTTTAACACCATTTGGTAAAGCACTTTCGTCATTAGAGCTGGCGCTGCAGCAACCTAAAAATGAGTTTATTCGAGATAGTGTAATTCAGCGATTTGAATATAGCTATGAGCTTGCTTGGAAGATGCTTCGTCGTTACTTGGTTGAAGATATGGGCGCTGAAACACTTGCGCCACTAAGTCGTAAAGATTTATTTAGGTTAGCCGCAGATAAGCAACTAATAAATGACCCTCTTCCTTGGTTTGAATATCATGTTGCGCGAAACACAACCTCTCATACCTATGATGAAGCAGTTGCTGAGAAGGTGTATCAAGCCGCAAAAGCTTTTTTTATTGATGCCAGTCATTTGCTAGCAGAGCTTGAGCGAAGAAATGCAAATTGAGCCTCAACATTTAAAAATCATAGAAGATTGTTTAAAAAAGCAAAACTTAAGTGATATAGGGATAGATGTATATGTATTTGGCTCTCGAGCTAAAAGTACAGCTAGAACTTATTCTGATCTAGATTTGGCCTTAAAAGCTAAAAATAAAGTAATTGAACACAGCGTTATTTTTAACCTTAAAAGTGCTTTTAGTGAATCAAATTTACCCTACCTAGTTGATGTAATAGATCTCAACGCTATAAAACCTGATTTTTATAATGCGATTAGTGATGATCTTATCCCTCTTAAATATTCATAGATAAAGTGCAAGGCGTTTAATTAAACGCCTTAGGTTAATTTGAAAAAAGAGAAGTCTTACGATAAGTATTCATTCACGTACTGTGATTAAGTAGCGCTTTTAATTTACCGGGCTTTATCGGTTTGGATAAGTAATGAATATTAGCGGCTTTAGTCGCTTGTTTTAGTTCATCATCACGCACCGCGGTAATCAAAATAGCGGGTACCGGGCTTTGCCAAATTTCACGCAGGGTTTTAATAAGCGTAATACCATCACAGTCATGGCCGAGTTGGTAATCCATTAAAATAACATCTGGCGCTTTATGCGCCTTTGCATACTCCATCACCGTTTCAACTTGGTCAAACAATTGGTGATCAGCTTGCCACTTCTGCAATAAACTCGCCATGGCATTGAGGTTTTCAGGGTCATCATCCACAGCAATAACATTCATTGCCGCGCGGTTTTCAAACAAGCTATTAGTGGCCGTTTTTTGCTGTACAAATTGGTTGTCGCCGTAAGGAACTTCAATACTAAAGCGGCTGCCTTTATTAACCGTTGAATGCACTTCTAATCGCAGGCTCAGTAAATCTACCATACGTTTTACAACGCCTAAACCTAGCCCTACACCTTTGTTGTCACCGGCTTCTATGCGGTAAAAATCGTTAAATATCTTCGCTTGTTCACTATCACTAATACCGGGGCCTGTATCCCAAACTTCAATACGTAGATGGTGCTTACGTTTACGGCATGCAACGAGTACTTTGCCACTTTCGGTGTATTTGACCGCATTAGATACCAAATTTTGAATTATTCGGCGTAAGTAAGTAATGTCGCTGTGCACAATCTGTCCTTGCGAGCGAACATGTAATTTAAGGCCTTTTTCACTAGATAAAATAGCGTACTCATTACGCAGTGGCGCTAAAATATCGTCAATATTAAAATGGCGTGGTGACGGGGTCATAGCACCTTGTTCCAGCTTAGCAATTTCAAGAAGGGCTGACATAAGGTGCACGGTTGAATCGAGACTCGCGCCGAGCTTTTCAAAGTTATTGATATTATTGTCAGCTAACGATTTTTCATCAATGGCTGCTAAATATAACCGCGCGGCATTGAGTGGCTGTAAAATATCATGGCTGGCGAGCGCTAAAAAGCGTGTCTTGCTATCATTTGCTTGCTCTGCTTCTCGTTTGGCTAAAGTGAGTGCTTGCTCAGTTTGAACGCGGCTGTCGATTTGCGCTTCGAGATCTTTGTTGATTGTACGTATTTCTTGTGTACGGGCCTCAATGCGGTTTTCAAGGTCCATGTTGACCTCTTCGAGCGCATTTTGTGTGGCAATGTGCGTGGTGATGTCTGAAAAGCTGGTAACAAACCCGCCATCAGGCAGTGGGTTGCCTGTCATTTCGTATACTTGGCCATTGCGACGATGACGGATGAAGTGATGAGACGTGCCATTTTTTAAATGTTGTACGCGTTTTTCTACTTGTCGGTCTATTTCACCTGGGCCGCACTCTCCGCGCTCTGCGTTGTAACGGATAATATCTTCAATTGGTTGGCCTACTTCTAAAAAGTCAGCAGGGTAATCAAACATTTCAGCGTATCGTTTATTCCACGCAACAAGGTTTAGTTCTTTATCAACAACAGAAATTCCATGACTTAAATTCTCAAGAGATGTGAACAATAAGTTTTGGTTAAATTGCAGGGCTTGTGTGGTTTCGTCAAAAAAGTTAACCACTTCTTCAAAGGCCATGCGTTTACCTGAGGCCACAGTATGAACAAGTGCTTGAGCAGAGGACGCACCAAGCACACCTGTAAGTGCACGTTCACAATATGCAATAAATTCAGAAGAAGGGTGAGCGTTGTTATCACCAAGTGGATTTGTGAGCGAGAATTGAGCCATAACTTGCTGACTGCGTTGTACACCTAAGAAAGTTTGCAGCAGTACTTTAAAATCATAAATAGTGGCTTGAACGTTTTTATTTAAACGCCTAGCAAGTACAGCTTGTTCTTTTGGATTAACAAATGCAGCTGCTTGAATTTTGTCAATTAAACGCTCATCTGCACCTAGTGAGAAGCTAATATAACAACCTATATTCGCAAAAAGGGCAATGAGTGTGCCACGGGTAATGAGTGTTTGCTGAAGCTCTGTGTTAAGGGTGTTTCCGGCATCTAAAATTGGCAGCATTAAAAACAATACCCAACAACTAAAGCCAGCTAATAATCCGGCGTAAACACCATAAGCATGGCCTTTTCGCCAATATAAACCACCTACAATGGCTGGTAGAAGTTGTGTAACAAGTGAGAAGGCCACCAACCCCATACTTGCCAATGCTTTTCCGTGGCCAAACCATTGCTGATAAAAATATGACAAAATTAAAATACCAGCAATAGTAAAGCGTCTAACTAGTAAAATCTGCGATTTATAACTGGTGGTGATTAGGTTACGTTTAAACTTACGGCGCAACATTAATGGAAGCACCACATCATTTGAAATCATCGTACTGAGAGTCAGAGTTGCTACGACGATCATCGCAGTGGCTGCGGAAATACCACCAATAAACACAAATGTGGTAAGAGAGATATTTTCATGCATTAACGGTAGCGCGAGTACAAAGCTGTCAGGTGAAAACCCGTTGCCGATGTTAGGATGAATGGCTGCGGTTGCTATCGGTAAAATCATCGCTGCGGTCAGTAGTAAATAAAGCGGGAATGCCCAACGCGCTGTGAATAAATGTCGTTTGTCTTGGTTATCGACTACGGTGACATGAAATTGTCTTGGTAAACATATAATTGCCGCTGCGGCCATTAATGATTGACCAATAAAGTTAAAGCCAAAAAAGTTAAAATTATTCCAATGTGACCAGAGCGATTCACTGATTAATACTTCGCGCTCTTCGGGTAAATTTAACAAGGTGTATACCGCTAAACCAGCAACTGCGACCAGTGCGAGTAATTTTATTAACGATTCAAAGGCAACTGCTAGCATTAGGCCTGAGCGGTACTCTGTGACATCTACTTTACGAGTGCCAAAAAATATGGCGAACATGGTCATTACAAGTGTCGCAGACAAAGCGACCATAGAGCCTGATATTTTGTTGTCGCTTTGTAGTAGCAAAAAGCTACTACTGAGTGCTTTTAACTGTAATGCGATGTAAGGAATGGTTGCAAGTAAAGCAATTACGGTGACCATGATCGCGGTAGTTTGACGTTTGCCATAACGTGCAGAGATAAAATCAGCAATGGTGGTGATGTTTTGTTTTTTACTGACTAGCACCAGCTTACGTAAAAAACCTTGGCCAAATATAAATAATAACGCAGGCCCTAATAAAATAGGTAAATAACTCCAACTGCTGGTTGCAGCAGTCCCAACAGAGCCGTAATACGTCCACGAAGTACAATAAATCCCCAGTGAAAACGAGTATACAAACGGGTGGTGGCTAATTCGTTTTGATAATGGGGTGGTTTTATCTCCCCAGTTAGCTAACCAAAATAATACGCCTATGTAGGCTAAAGCGACAAATATCAGTGCGGCAGTCATGTCTTAATACAATTTTTATTATGTTGCTTCATACCATACCAGAAGTTGTCAGTAATTTGCGTCGTCAATTTATAAAGGTTATTTAACAGTATTTATAACCCTTTGAAAAATAATAAAATAGTTAAAATCTGTATTTTTATTAGACTAATGTCGAAGATCATCATAAAAGCGTATTTATATTACTCAGTAGTGTGTTAAAAATCGTTAAGTTGCTGATTTTAATGTTTTTTAACTTTAGTTTAACAGTTGGTGTTTTGCAGTTTACGTAAACGTTAACTTGATGTTACGACTATGGTCTCAAATCAATCTTGTTAAGGCATTGCTAAGTTTAATAATGAAAATAAAAACACATCACTTTTTTCAGTGTTGAAGAGGAAAATAAAATGGCTTTTAAAGATGAAGAACAAGCAAAAGCTTACTGGGCGGAAAACATTTCGCTGCTATTTAAATTATTAGCAGTTTGGTTTGTTGTGTCGTTTGGTTTTGGCATTTTACTGGTAGATGTACTTAATGAAGTACGTTTTTTTGGGTTTAAACTCGGCTTCTGGTTCTCCCAGCAAGGCGCTATTTACACCTTTGTGGCTTTGATTTTTGTTTACGTTTTCAAAATGAACACGTTAGATAAAAAATACGGCGTAGACGAATAGGAGCTTAAGTAATGGATGTTCAAACACTCACATTTTTGATTGTTGGTTTAAGCTTTGCGCTTTATATCGGCATTGCAATTTGGGCGCGTGCTGGCTCAACAAATGAATTCTATGTAGCTGGTGGTGGTGTACCGCCGCTGGCAAATGGTATGGCAACCGCTGCTGACTGGATGAGTGCTGCGTCATTTATTTCAATGGCGGGTATTATCTCGTTTGCAGGTTATGACGGTGGCGTATACCTAATGGGCTGGACGGGTGGTTATGTACTACTTGCGATGTGCCTTGCACCTTATCTACGTAAATTTGGTAAATTTACGGTACCTGACTTTATTGGCGATCGTTACTACTCTCGCACAGCGCGTATGGTGGCAATATTTTGTGCTATTTTCATTTGCTTTACTTACATTGCAGGGCAAATGCGTGGCGTAGGCGTTGTATTCTCACGCTTTTTAGAAGTTGAGATAGAAACCGGTGTTTACATTGGTATGGTGATCGTATTTTTCTATGCTGTATTAGGTGGCATGAAAGGGATTACCTATACTCAGGTAGCACAATACTGTGTATTAGTATTCGCTTATTTAGTGCCAGCAATTTTCATTTCAATGATGATGACAGGACACTTCTTCCCACAAACCGGTTTTGGAGCCACTTTAAGTGATGGTTCAGGCATGTATGTTCTTGATAAGCTCGATGGCTTGAGCTCTGAACTTGGTTTTGCCCAATACACCGAAGGCTCTAAAAGTATGATTGATGTATTTGCAATCACTGGTGCCTTGATGGTGGGTACAGCGGGTTTACCTCATGTAATTGTACGTTTTTTCACTGTTCCTCGTGTTAAAGATACGCGTATTTCAGCGGCATGGACTTTAGTCTTCATCGCGATTGTATACACCACAGCACCAGCAGTTGCGTCATTTGCTCGCGTAAACATGATTGATACTATCAATGGTAAAGATGGCAGCGGTACCGAGTACGCACAAGCACCTGCTTGGATTAAAAACTGGGAAAGAACAGGGCTTATTACCTTTAATGATAAAAATGGTGATGGCAAAATGTTCTATACTGCAGGTAAAATTGATGACCCAAGTAGTGCTAATGAGGTAAAAGTTGACCGCGATATTATGGTGTTGGCAAACCCTGAGATTGCTAACTTACCAGCGTGGGTTATTGCATTAGTTGCAGCGGGTGGTATAGCGGCTGCGCTTTCAACAACCGCAGGTTTATTATTGGTTATCTCGACCTCTGTTTCGCATGATTTACTCAAGCGAACCCTAAAACCGGATATAAGTGATAAACAAGAGTTATTGGCAGCGAGGTTAGCTGCGATGGTAGCGATTGTTATCTCGGCATACTTTGGTATTAACCCGCCTGGCTTTGTGGCGTCGGTGGTGGCATTTGCATTCGGTTTAGCGGCTGCGAGCTTCTTCCCGGCGATCATTATGGGTATATTCTCAAAATCGATGAATAAAGAGGGAGCAATTGCCGGCATGGTAACAGGTATAACCTTTACTGCTGCTTACATTATCTTCTTTAAATTTGTTAGCCCTGAACTGAATAGCCCAGAGCATTGGTTCTTAGGTATTTCACCTGAAGGTATTGGTTTGATTGGTATGATTGTTAACTTTGGTGTTGCTGCAATTGTAATGAAACTAACTGGTGAAACACCTGTTGAAATTCAAGAAATGGTTGAAGGTATCCGCAACCCTAAAGGTTCTAGTGAAGCTCACGCCCACTAAATAATATATTGGTTATATATTTTGAAGCCCGACTTTTGTCGGGCTTTTTATTTTTAACGGATAGCAGTACAGTATTCGTACACTTATTTATGTGAGTACAGTTATGAATAATGAGCAGCAGGAAGTCGCCCAATTTGTTATAGCCCAAACACCCTTTAGCCAGATTGATACTAGTGCCACTGATTATTTTGTTGCTCACGTAGATAGTATTTATTTAACCCGTGAAAATCAGGCTCAGTGGCTACAGTCAGCGTCACCTAAATTATTTTTGATTCGCTCAGGTTTATACGATTTAGTTGATGCCAAAGGTGATGTGATCACACGTTTAGCGCAGGGAGATTATTTTGGGTTTCCGTCTTTACTAACCGGCGAGGCAATACAAAATCGTTTAGAAACGCAAAAAGAGGGCATTGTGTATATGCTCAATCAAGATGCCTTTGACTTTTTGCGCCGAGAATATAAACCGTTCGAGCAATACTTTGTGCGAGCGCATGCAAACCGATTACTTTCATCACATTACAAAAGTCAGAACGAAAGTTGGTCGGAGCGTAAGATTTCTGAGCTGATGTCTCGTAAAGCGGTTACTTTACCTCCCGATGCCAGTATTCGCCAAACGGCAAAGAAAATGAAAAAATATGGCGTTTCTTCAATCATGATCACTGAGTTTGAGAGATTAGTGGGGGTGGTGACAGATCGTGATTTACGTAATCGTGTGCTTGCAGATGAAGTAGATCCCAAAGAAGCTATCAGTTCGATAATGAGTAAAAAACCTAAATACATCTTTGAGAATAATCGGGTTTTTTCTGCTCTGCATTTAATGCTAAAACATAACATTCATCATTTACCCGTGCTGGATGAACATCATAAAGCGCTGGGCATGATCACCAGTACTGATTTACTTAGGCAGCAAAAAAGTGACCCTGTACAATTGATAGGGCGCATTTATAAAGCGCACAGTATTGTTGACTTAAAACGCTATGCAGCTGAAATACCTGAGTTACTAAGGGGCTTTTCGCATAATATTGATGATATTTCATTGATTGGCAAACTACTAAGTGGTTTAACGGATGCGTTAACTTCACGACTCATATACCTCTTTCAAGAAGATAATGGCGCAGCTCCCACTAGTTTTAGTTTTATCTGTTTTGGATCGCAAGCACGCGAGGAACAAACACTGCATTCAGATCAAGATAATGGACTTTTACTTCCTGATGACTTAAATGAGCAGCATCAAGATTATTTTCGTCGTATGGGTGAGTTTGTTTGTGAGCAGCTCGTTGAATGCGGTATCCGTCGTTGTCCTGGAAATATAATGGCTAGCAACGCGTTATGCAGAATGAGTATTTCAGATTGGTGTGAACGCTTTTTTAAGTGGATAAAAAGTCCGACGCCAGAGGCAATGCTTAACTGTAAAATATTTTTTGATTTGCGATTTATTGAAGGCTCAAACACACTTTATAGCAGCTTTTGTGAGCAGCTTACTCGTATTTCGCGTAACGAGTTATTTTATGCTGCCATGGCCAGTGATATTAAATCGACCCCAGTGCCAATTGGTTTGTTTAACCAGTTTAAATTAGAAAAAGACGCCAAACAGCACAAGTATATTGATTTAAAAAAGCGAGGTGTCGTAATTATCAACGACATAGTGCGTTTGTATGCGCTTAAAGCCGGTGTTCGTCGAGCAAATACACAAGAACGCCTTGATGCGTTATTGAAATACCCTGAACTAAATAAGCAAGATGTTTACAACTTAAAGGATTGTTGGCGATTTTTAACTCAGTTGCGGTTAAGAACGCAGATCAACGAAGAAGGCTTACCAAGTAATTGTATTAATCCTGATAAATTAAATTCGTTAGAACGTCATCAGCTTAAAGAGGCGTTTTATTTAATTAAACAAGCCCAACAAGCTGCAGCATTTAAATTTGCTCGAGGAAGCTTGTAATGACGGATAAACTGAGGGCTCAGCGTGGTTAAATTATGGCTTAGCCGATATATATCAAGGAAAAAGTTACTCGCTAAAAGTGTATTTAGCCAGCGTTTTATTGTGATAGATTTAGAGCTAACAGGTTTAGATGCAAAACAGCATGAGATAGTGTCAGTGGCATGGGTGCTAGTGGATCAGCAGTGTATAAAGTTAAGTAAAGCAGAGCACTATATTAATAAAGAAGTTAAACAACTTGAGCAAAGCCCGATTTTTCATGGGATTGCCCAACAAGAGGTTGCTCAGGGGCAAAGCTTAAGTGATATTTTAAACAAGCTCAGTAGGCATTTTGATGACTCAATTTTAGTGTTTCATAATGCAAGTTTAGATTGGAGTTTTTTAAAGTGTGCTTTCAAAGCACATGGTATAAATGCTAAACCGAAATTAATTATTGATACGTTTCAAATTGAAAAAAAGCGTTTACTGCAACAAGGTCAAGAAATAGCATTGGATGATTTAACGCTTGCAGCGTGTCGGGCACGATATAAGCTACCTCATTATTCTAACCATCACGCATTAACTGATGCGACCGCGACAGCAGAATTGTTATTGGCACAGTGTCATCAAATTAGTTGTGGAAATGAAATAAAACTAGCCGATATTGTAAAAGTCGCGCTTTAAAAGCAGTTATATTGAGTAGCATTTGTTACTATAAAGCACTGAAATTTCATTAATCAATTGGTTTTAAAATGAAAAATACTTTACTGCCTTCATTAGTTGGCGTGTTAGCCAGCTTATTTGTTGTATGGTGGTTACACGGATTTTTACTCGTTGACAGTTGTTTAGACAATGGCGGTTCGTTCAATTATGAAACTAACCTCTGTACTGGGGAAAATAGCCAGATAATCGAGCTTGCGACCTCTTCAACGATGCTTGTTACCTATTGCATTGTAATTATGGTTGTATCACTACTAACGGCCAGTTTAATTAGAAAAACTTTCAAAATATAGATACTCCAGAGGTTAGTGAGCAAAATTAGCTTCGCCAAAAAGAAGGTTAAACATTAATTTAACTTTGCCTCTTATATTCAAACCAAGGGTAATTACCAAAATCAGAGCCATCAAGAAAAGAGGCTAAACATTAATTTAACTTTGTCTCTTATATTCAACTGCAAGGTCGATTACCAAAATTTGGGCCATCAAGGAGAGGGGCTAAACATTTATTTAACTTTGTCTCTTATATTCAACCCCAAGGTCGATTACCAAAATCAGAGCCATCAAGAAGAGGGGCTAAACATTTATTTAACTTTGCCTCTTATATTCAACTGCAAGGTCGATTACAATACCGCCATCAAAAAGGCAGATTGCCTTTATCTGCAAGCAACTAGAGTGGATTTTCTTTCGAATGGCAATCAAACTTGCAATTAATGGTTTTGGTCGAATTGGTCGTAATATCGTTCGAGCACTGTATGAATCAGGGCTAAATGATGAGATCAAAATTGTTGCTATCAATGAATTAGCTGATCCTCAAGGGATCGCTCACCTCCTTAAATACGATACGTCTCATGGACGTTTCAAATTTCCTGTCACGCTCGGTGAAGACTGTATCAATGTTGCCGGCGATTCAATTGCATTATTTTGCGAAGAAAATCCGTGTGAGCTTCCTTGGCAGGTACTTGATATTGATGTGGTGTTAGAGTGTACAGGTGTGTTTCATTCTCGAGAGCATGCACAACTGCACTTAAATGCGGGCGCTAAAAAGGTGTTATTTTCTCAACCTGCGGATGCAGATGTCGATGCCACTATTGTTTACGGTATCAATGATGATGAATTAACCGCTGCACACACAATAGTATCTAACGGATCATGTACAACAAATTGTATTGTGCCTGTTATTAAAGTACTTGATGATGCATTTGAAATTGAATCGGGTGCCATCACCACTATTCATGCATCGATGAATGATCAACAAGTGATTGATGCTTATCACCATGATTTACGTCGTACACGTGCAGCAAGCCAATCAATTATCCCTGTTGACACCAAATTAGCACGTGGTATTGAGCGAATATTACCCAAATTTCATGGCCGATTTGAAGCCATCGCTGTACGAGTTCCAACGATTAATGTTACGGCAATGGATTTGAGCGTTACAGTGAATACAGACGTAGATTTGGTTGCGGTAAATAAAGCTTTAAAAGCGGCCGCGAAAGATAGATTAGAAGGTATTTTAAGTTATACAGAGGAGCCATTGGTCTCTGTTGATTTTAATCATGATGCACACTCATGTATTATCGATGGCACGCAGACACGAGTTAGTCATAAACGACTGATAAAGTTGTTAGTCTGGTGTGATAATGAATGGGGATTTGCTAACCGTATGATAGACACCGCACGGTGCATGATGGTTGCAAAAAGCTAGAATTATAATTAAGAATTTTTACTCAAGTCAGTATCGTTAACTAAGGAGAAGTCCATGTCGGTCATTAATATGGTAGATTTAGATTTAAACGGCAAACGCGTGTTAATTCGTGAAGATTTAAATGTACCAGTCAAAGCAGGTAAAGTGACCTCAGATGCACGTATCCGTGCAGCATTACCAAGCATCAAACTAGCCCTTGAAAAAGGCGCAAAAGTAATGGTGATGTCACATCTTGGCCGCCCTACGGAAGGGGAATTCAACGAAGAGTTTTCATTAGCTCCAGTGGTTGATTATTTAAACGAGGCACTTGAGCAAACAGTACGCCTTGAAAAAGATTACCTAGATGGTGTTGAAATCGCTGATAATGAAGTCGTTGTGTTTGAAAACGTACGTTTCAATGTTGGTGAAAAGAAAAACGACGAAGCATTGTCTAAAAAGCTCGCTGCACTGTGCGATGTATACGTAATGGATGCTTTTGGTACTGCTCACCGTGCACAAGCTTCAACCCATGGCGTTGGCTTGTTTGCTGACGTTGCATGCGCGGGTCCTTTATTAGCAGCAGAATTAGAAGCCCTAGGCAAAGCGCTTGATAACCCAGCGCGTCCGCTTGTTGCTATTGTTGGTGGTTCTAAAGTATCAACCAAATTAACAGTACTTGATTCACTTTCTACGATTGTAGATCAGTTAGTCACTGGTGGCGGTATTGCAAATACTTTCATAGCCGCTGCAGGTCATCCAGTAGGTAAATCGCTTTATGAGGCTGATTTAATCGATGAAGCTAATAAGTTATGCGCAGCAGCTAAAAGTAATAATGGCGAAATTCCAGTTCCTACTGACGTTGTTGTGGGTAAGGAGTTTTCAGAATCAACGGTTGCAACATTAAAAGATGTTAGTGAAGTAACTAGTGATGATATGATTTTTGATATTGGCCCAGATACAGCTAGTAAACTAGCTAAAATTATTGCTAACGCCGGCACTGTTGTTTGGAATGGCCCAGTTGGGGTATTCGAATTTGATCAGTTTGGTAATGGCACGCGTGCAATTGCACAAGCGATTGCTGATTCAGACGCGTTCTCAATTGCAGGTGGCGGCGATACGCTAGCAGCGATTGATAAATACGGTATTGGCGATAAAGTTTCATACATTTCAACTGGTGGCGGTGCTTTCCTTGAGTTTTTAGAAGGGAAAAAATTGCCAGCTGTTGCTATGCTAGAAGAGCGTGCTAAATAAAACGAGCATGCTTGTTGGTGTAAGTAAATTTACTTACACCAACTAACACCATTAATTAAATACCTCTCACCCTTATTTAATTACTGGTTTGTGTTAGCGGTAGGTTTGGCAAGTGCCAAGGCTGTCGTGATGCAGTGATTGCATCGAATTAAACTATTCCGTTCGACTAGGTAGTGTTGCGTTTACGCAGCTATCGATAATTTGGAGAATACCCAATGGCTTTAATCAGTATGCGACAACTTCTTGATCATGCAGCTGAAAATGGTTACGGCGTGCCAGCTTTTAACGTTAATAACCAAGAGCAAATCCGCGCTATTATGATGGCGGCTGATAAAACAAATAGCCCCGTAATTGTGCAAGGTTCAGCAGGTGCTCGTGCCTATGCTGGCGCCCCATTTATTCGTCATATGATTTTAGCTGCCATCGAAGAATGGCCACACATCCCAGTGGTTATGCATCAGGATCACGGTACTTCACCAGGTGTTTGCCAGCGTTCAATCCAGTTAGGTTTTTCATCTGTAATGATGGATGGCTCATTAATGACTGATGGAAAAACACCTTCAAGCTACGAGTATAATGTTGATGTAACACGCAAAACAGTTGAGCTTGCTCACTCATGTGGTGTATCGGTTGAAGGCGAGTTAGGTGTTTTAGGTTCTCTTGAGACTGGCGAAGCTGGTGAAGAAGACGGTGTTGGTGCTGAAGGTAAATTAACCACGGATCAAATGCTAACAGATCCAGAAGAGGCAGCTGACTTTGTTAGCAAAACTCACTGTGATGCGCTTGCAATTGCCTGTGGTACTTCTCACGGAGCTTATAAATTTACACGCCCACCAACGGATGACATATTAGCGATCGATCGTATTAAAGCGATACATGCACGTATTCCTAATACTCACCTTGTAATGCATGGTTCGTCATCAGTACCACAAGAGTGGCTTGAAATTATTAATCAATATGGTGGTGAAATCCCTGAAACATATGGTGTACCAGTTGAGCAAATCGTTGAAGGTATTAAGTTTGGTGTTCGTAAAGTAAACATTGATACAGATTTACGTTTAGCATCTACAGGTGCCATTCGTCGTCACTTAGCACTGAATCCATCAAACTTCGATCCTCGTAAATACCTTGCTGAAGCAACTAAAGCAATGACTGAGATCTGTGTAGCGCGTTATGAAGCGTTTGGCACTGCGGGTCAAGCAAGTAAGATCAAGCCAATCTCACTTGATGAGATGCACCTTAAATACTTATCAGGTGAGTTAGATCCTCAAGTTAAGTAATTTAAGCGATTGAAAATAAAGCCAGTATCTGAAAAGAGCTGGCTTTTTTTATGCGCGTACCATAAGGAAAGATCATTCCTTTACTAACTAATAAAGAAAAGATCGGGTTTTTACCAACGCTTTATTCTTGAGATCAGTCTTTTACTAAGGAACACGATCTAATATGTATTTTTTGTTTGAAAATCCAGCGTAAACCGTAATGTTTGAGCAAATGATCAACACCTTACATTCTCATGTTAGTACAATCACGATCCCAGATCTAAGTGGCTTAGTATAAACATGATCCGAATTTGTTTGCTTGGTATGAATTTGATCCAATGCTTATTTTTTAGATTATGAATTGGAATTAATAAGCTGATTTTTGAATTATAAAGTCAATTGTAGAAGATTGAAAATAGTAGTCTCTGACCTATTTCATTTGCAGTGAGGTGAGAGGAAGTTGATTGAACCAAGTCTAATTTATGAGTTTTTATGCTTTTTTTGCGTTGTTTGTGTTTTTTTTTTCGCTCATTTTAAGTTACACGTTACACTTTCATAAAAATGTCATACTTAGTCATAATAATGAAAACAAGTTCGATAACGAAAGAGAAGAATTGGAATGTCACGTAAAGTACTTGTCGTCGATGACGAAGCGCCTATTAGGGAAATGTTAGTTTTTGTATTAGAACAAAATGGATTTCAAGCGATTGAGGCCGAAGATTACGATTCTGCTATTGCAGCCATGGTTGAACCATACCCGGATATGGTACTACTGGATTGGATGTTGCCTGGTGGCAGTGGTATTCAAGTTGCTAAAAAGTTTAAACAAAATGAGCATACCCGCAAAATCCCTATCATCATGCTAACAGCCCGTGGTGAAGAAGAAGATAAAGTACGTGGTCTAGAGGTGGGGGCTGATGATTATGTAACTAAACCATTTTCACCAAAAGAACTGATGGCACGTATTAAAGCAGTTATCCGCCGAGTTTCACCAACGTCGTTAGAAGAGGCGATTGAGGTGCACGGTTTACGTTTGGATCCAATTTCACATCGCGTAACCTCGGATGGCAGTGAGCTGGATATGGGTCCTACAGAGTTTAGATTATTACACTTCTTTATGACTCACCCTGAGCGCGTATATAGCCGAGAACAATTGCTAGATAACGTGTGGGGGACTAATGTCTATGTTGAAGATAGAACAGTCGACGTGCATATTCGTCGTTTGCGTAAAGCGATTGCTCCTCTGGGCCATGATAGATTGGTTCAGACTGTGAGAGGCGCAGGTTACCGTTTTTCGAGTAAACTATAGTATCTTAAACGTTAAGTTAATGACTTTATTAGCTTAAGTTTATTTTTCTAAGGTAAAGTGAGTTTATGTATCGAGTTGTTAATAAGCAAGCGCTTGCGAAGCGTTTGCTTATCTATTTTTTACCCCTACTACTTATTGGCGTGCTTGTTGGTGCGCCATTTTTGCTTTTATTTTTAGGCTCTTTTTCTTTATTAGTTTGGCATTATCATCAACTTTACCGACTCAGTGATTGGCTACTTAATCAACGCAGTTTTAACCCACCAGAAGGTGAAGGTGCATGGGAGCAAGTTTTTGAAGGAATTTATCATCTACAGCATCGCAATCGCAAAAAGAGAAATGAACTTGCAGATTTAATTCGCCGCTTTCGTGATGGTGCAGAAGCTGTCCCTGATGCTGTAGTGGTATTACAGCGGGATCTTAGTATTGTTTGGTGTAATCAATTGGCTTTAAAAATACTCGGTTTGCAATGGCCTGCTGATCATGGACAACGGTTAGATAACCTAATTCGCGATCCTAAATTTGCTAAATACATGCACCAAGAAAAATTTGATGAAGCCCTTGAACTTGAAAACTCACACAGTATTGAGCAAGTATTAGAATACCGTGTGATGCCATACGCAAGCTCACAGCTTATGGTGGTCGTAAGGGATGTTACTCGTTTAAAGCAGTTAGAACAAATGCGCAAAGACTTTGTTGCAAATGTGTCGCATGAGTTACGTACACCTTTGACGGTAGTGACAGGCTATTTAGAGATGTTTGATGGCGATATGATGCCACCACCTGCTATGTGGAATAAAGCACAGAATACCATGCTAGAGCAGTGTAAGCGTATGGATAGCTTAGTAAATCAATTATTGTCATTGTCACGCATCGAAGGTGTAAGACGACAAGACAATGATAAAGCAATCAATGTCCCTCAGTTATTAGCGTATATTCGTACTGAAGCTCAGTCACTAAATCAAGATAAAGGGCATGAACTCATATTTGAGGTTGATACTGAGCTTGATATTAAGGGCGCTGAGGATGAACTGCGCAGTGCGTTTTCTAACTTGGTGTTTAATGCTATTCATTACACTAAACCAGATGGAAAAATAACAGTAAGCTGGCAGCGGGTAGATAATCAAGCCGTTTTTTCTGTTGTTGATAATGGTGATGGCATAGCACCAGAGCATATCAACCGCCTCACTGAGCGGTTTTACCGTGTAGATAAAGCGAGAAGTCGCACAACGGGTGGATCAGGTTTAGGCTTGGCGATCACCAAGCATGTGCTTACACGCCATGATAGCCATTTACAAATAAAAAGTAAGCTTGGTGAGGGCTCATGCTTCTCTTTCTCGTTTTCAAAAGAGAAACTTGTAGAGAGTGAAAATTCAAAAATACTCGAAAGTCATAAAAGTGCAATAATTAAGTAATCTAACTGTCATTTAATGGCTTTAAAGTAGTCAGCAGTTAGGAAATGGGACGAACAAATCGGAGTAACCCCTATGAAATTTAAAAGTTTAGTTGCCGCAATGGGTGTGGCTGTTACAACATTAGTATCTGCACAAGCGCTAGCTTTAGATAAAACGATTCCTGAGTATGAGAAAACAACAGGTATTTCAGGTAACTTTTCATCAGTGGGCTCTGACACTCTTGCCAACATGATGACTTTTTGGGCTGAAGAATATAAGCGCTTCTACCCTAATGTAAATATTCAAATTCAGGCAGCTGGCTCTTCAACAGCACCACCGGCTTTAACTGAAGGTACTGCAAATTTCGGCCCTATGAGCCGTAAGATGAAGTCAAAAGAAATCGAATCGTTTGAAAAGCGTTACGGTTACAAGCCTACAGAAGTTCGTGTTGCAATTGATGCTCTTGCTGTATTTGTTCATAAAGATAACCCAATTGAAGGTCTTCGTATTGATCAGGTTGACGCTATCTTCTCATCAACGCGTAAATGTGGCGCATCAGATGAAGTATCTCGTTGGAGTGATGTAGGCTTAACTGGTGATTGGGCTGCTAAAGATATTCAGCTTTATGGTCGTAACTCTGTATCAGGCACGTATGGCTACTTTAAGAAAATGGCTTTATGTAAAGGCGATTTCCGTAACAACGTAAATGAACAGCCAGGTTCTGCATCAGTTGTTCAGTCAATTTCATCTTCTGTAAATGCAATCGGCTACTCAGGTATCGGTTACAAAACATCGGGTGTTCGTACTGTTCCACTGGCTAAGAAAGGTAACAAGTTCGTAGACGCTACACTTGATAACGTAGCAACAGGTAAATACCCGTTATCTCGTTTCTTGTACGTTTATATAAACAAGCACCCTAATAAACCACTTTCTCCAATTGATGCAGAGTTCCTTAAAATGGTACTTTCTCAAAGTGGTCAAAAAATTGTAGAAAAAGATGGATACGTACCATTGTCAGGTGCAATGGCAATGAGAGAGCTTAAAAAACTAGGCCTTTTATAATCATATAATTGATAATAATAAAAACCGCCTTTATTTTTATAAAGGCGGTTTTTTTATGGCTAGTAATAATACCTAACACTCAACTTCACACACTCGCTAAAGTTTGTTTTAATCGCTTACTAAGTTATTCATAATTTAGGTTAGTGAGTCGCGGTTTAGTGTTTGCTTGAGGGGAGGGAAGAAGCTTATCACATCAAGGTTGATAAGCTTGAAGCCATTATTTATTGCATTTCCCCTAGCTTCTCAGCATTGGCTTTGCATTGATTAAATGTTTCTATACATTTGGTACTGCATACCTTATGTGCCATGCCTTCTCCTGTGCTCTGTTGCTCACAGTTAAGTTCACATTGGTAATTTTGTTGTGCACATTGCTGCATTTCTGGATTTTCTATTTGGTTTTGGCAACCGAATAAAAGCCCAGCAAGTAAAGTGGTGCTGGCTATTTTAAGTAGTGAATTCATTTTTATCCCTAATTTTTTATATCAACTTGTAAGTTATCGATTAGCCTCACATTACCTAAATATGCAGCAGCTAAAATGACTAATTGTTCATCTTTTACAGTAGCGCTTTTTAAGGTATCGCGCTGTGCTATCTCAAAATAATCTGCTTTTAATCCTGCATCGTTCAGCATTTGCTTTGCTTGTTGGCAAAGAGCTGAAAAGTCATTTTGACCAGCTTTTAACTGCGCTGCAACATAAGATAATGTTTTAAATAAATTGGCCGCAGTGGCTTTTTGTAGGTCAGATAAGTAACCATTACGAGAGCTCATCGCAAGACCAGATACTTCACGAGTAGTCGCAACGCCTATCACCTCAACAGGGATAGATAAATCGCGCACCATCGTTTTAATAACTTGTAATTGCTGAAAATCTTTCTCACCGAAACAGGCAAAGTCAGGTTGAACCAAATTAAATAGCTTTGTTACTACAGTAGCCACGCCTTTAAAATGCCCAGGGCGTGAGCCGCCACAATAGCCCATTGATATATTTGGTACATCAACATAGCTTTGTGCGCCTAAACCATTAGGGTAAATGGTCTCTACACTTGGTGTAAAAACAATATCGGTGCCCAGTTCAGCGAGTCCTTGTTTATCAGCATTCAACGTACGCGGGTAATTGTCTAAGTCTTCACCTTCACCAAACTGCATTGGATTAACGAAAATACTTACAACAACTTTGTCAGCCATTGTTTTGGCTTTTTCTACTAGTGAGAAATGACCTTGATGCAGGTTTCCCATTGTAGGCACCAATGCGACGCTGAGGCCGACTTGACGCCATGCTTTAATTTGACTGCGTAATGATTTTATTTCAGTTATAGACTGCATTATTTAAACTCATGTTCAATGCTTGGGAAGGTGCCATTTTGAACATCAGCACAATATTTTTTTACGGCATCTGGCATATTGCCTGTTTCGAGTAAAAAGTTTTTCGAGAATTTAGGGATGTAACCTGCAGAAATCCCTACCAAATCATGCATCACTAATATTTGGCCATCGGTTTGATTCCCTGCGCCAATGCCAATTGTAGGAATACTGACCGCATCTGTAATACGTTTGGCAAGCTCAGAAGGGATACATTCAAGTACAATCATTTGTGCGCCTGCTTTTTCAAGAGCTTGTGCATCTGTAATCATTTTTTTAGCTTGCTCTTCTGCGCGACCTTGAATTTTAAAACCACCAAAAACATGCACAGACTGAGGCGTGAGTCCTAAGTGCCCACACACAGGAATACCTTGTTGTGTTAGGGCTGTGATTGAATCGTATAACCATTCACCCCCTTCTAACTTGACCATATTTGCCCCTGCACGCATTAGTTGCGCTGCATTTTCACAGCTTTTCTGCGGGTTTGAATAGGTCATAAACGGCATATCTGCAATGACAAATAAATCACGGCTGCCAGCACGGACGCAGCGAGTATGGTAGGCGATGTCTGTATTTGTTACCGCGAGGGTATCGTCACCACCTTGCAGTACCATACCGAGTGAATCACCTACTAAAACAACGTCAACACCGTTATCATAAAAGAGCTTCGCAAAGCTGGCATCGTAAGCGGTTAAAGCGGTTATTTTTTGTTGTTCTGCTTTCATCTTATTGAGAGTAGAGACTGTTATTTTAGACATAATATCCTCGTAGGCAACGCCCTGAAATTAATTACAGAGGTAATTGTTGTAATTCGTTTAATGCTAATGTTGCGGTAATATCTGTTAACTTCTCGCCAGTGGGCAAGGTAATATCAGGCGCAATTTTAAGTAATGGGTAGACGACAAATTCACGCTCAGTCAAACCATAATGGGGAACTGTTAGCCGTTCTGTGTTTATTACTTGATTTCCAAATAATAAAATATCGATATCCAGCGTCCGTGGACCCCAGCGCTCCTCTTTACGAACACGACCATGGTCCAGTTCAATTTTTTGTGTTAAATCAAGAAGCTGTTCGGGAGGGAGATTCGTTTTTATAGCCGCTACGGCATTGACATAGTCCGGCTGATCTTGCGGGCCCATCGGTTTGCTAGCATAGTGACGAGATACACTAATAAATTCGCAATGTGGAAGCGTTTGTAAGGCTAAAATAGCATTGTTTAATTGCTCACGAGGGGCGTTTAAATTCGCCCCTAGGCCTAGGTATACAGTTTCCATTTTATTACTCAGCTGCCGGTTTTGGGCTGCTACGACGACGTGAACGGCGTCGGCCTTTAGGTGCGCCTTGGCTCCCTAATGCTCTCACCATGTCTTTTTGGCCATTCATGTCTTTATTTAGGTATTCACTCCACCAATTTGCGAGTTCTTGGTGTTGATGTTCACCGGCTTGCACGCGTAAGAGTAAAAAGTCATAAGCGGCTTTAAAACGCGGTTGTTGAGTCAATCTAAATGCACGTTGGCCTGAACGTTTGTCTAAGCGTTGCTGTATATGCCAAATATCACGGGCGCCTAAGGTAAAACGCTTTGGTACGGCAATGTGTTGTGCGTTTTCACTGAGCACTTTATTCATTGCTTGGGTGTACGCATCATACTCTGAAAGTTGTTCACTGAGTTGTAGCTGTTTCGCTATTTTTAATAATGGGAACCACAGTAGAGCAGCAAAGATGAAAGCTGGCGTGACCTTTTTATCCGCGTTAATACGCTCATCTGTATTGCGGAACATCTGCTGAATAAGAGAATGTTCTAATCCCTCAGGATTTTTATCTAAGATTTTATCAAGTGCTGGGAATAATGACTTAAATAAATCATAGCGGCGTAACATAAGAAAGTTTTCTTCAGCTTTACCGTTTAAGAAAAGCTTTAACGTTTCTTCAAATAACCGCGCTGGAGGAATGTTATCAAGAAGGCTTGCCAGTTCTTTCATTGGCTTTTCAGTTGCAGGCGCAATAGTCATATCAAGCTTGGTGGCAAAGCGCACTGCACGTAACATGCGTACAGGGTCTTCTCTGTAGCGAGTTTGTGGATCGCCAATTAACTCAATTTGCCTTGCATTAATAGCGGCAATACCATTGGCAAAATCATGAATTGAGAAGTCATTAATAGAGTAATATAGGGCATTGATTGTAAAATCGCGGCGCTCGGCATCTTCTTCAATACTGCCAAAAACGTTATCTCGCAGCAATTGACCTTGATCGCTTGATTGGCTAATTTGGTTTTTGTCTTCAGCGGCTTCATGATGGCCACGCATTGTGGCTACTTCAATAATTTCGCGGCCAAAAACAATATGTGCTAAGCGGAATCGGCGACCAATTAAACGACAGTTACGAAATAGCTTTTTTACTTGCTCTGGCGTGGCGTTGGTTACAACATCAAAGTCTTTTGGCTGTTGCCCTAACAAAATATCACGAACACAACCACCAACAAGGTAGGCATCAAATCCTCCATCTTTCAGGCGGTATAATACCTTGATTGCATTAGGGCTAAATTGTTTACGAGAAATACCGTGCTCATTACGTCCAATAACCAAAGGCAAGGTTTGTTCTTGTTCTGGTTGATGTGTTTGAGTGCCATTTGGCCCAATAATTTGCCGACAAAATTGAAAAAGCTTGGAAATAATAATCTGTCTCCTACAGAACTCTGTTAAATGACGGCACATCCATCAAAAATCTAACCAAGTATAGCTGTATTTTGTTATTAACTGCACGAAGAATGTGCATACTTGGCGAAAAACGTACTGCGTTTAAGGTTTGCTAAAGTTGGGTATAATATACCAGTGCAGCTCAAAAATTAAGTTGAAGACTTTAAAATAAACACTATTTAGCGAATTTTTACTTAATTATGTGAGTAAACAGCGTTGCTTGATGATCTGCTGACTGAGAAATTTGAATTTGTGCTACTTTGGGTACATTTAATAATTGATAACGGGTAATTGCCCAATTCATCATTTGCTCAATGTTAACAGTTAGTAATTCTTGCTCGGGTGCTAAACCTAAAAATTGAAATGCATTAAATAATGCTGGTTTGGGTTGTTGTTTGCAAATAGCAGGCGCGTAGTTTTGCTTTGATAGTTTAAACCCCGGCTTGGCAACGGCCAAAGGAAGGTGGGCATAATTAGGGGCAATACTATCAAGTTGTTTAAATAAACTGAGCTGCCTGGCTGTAGGCTCTAATAAATCAGCACCACGCACGACATTTGTAATTCCTTGGGCAATATCATCCGCGACAACCACGAGTTGGTAAGCAAATAAACCATCGCTGCGCTTAATAATATAATCTTCTTGGGCGAGGTTAGAGTCAACGATAACATCGCCTTGAATAAGGTCGCGATATTGTGTTGTAGGGTGTTGTTGAATTAAGCGCAGAGCGCAATTACTGTTATCTAGGGAGCGACTTCTACAATGGCCTTGATATATTCCACCCAGTGCTTTGATTTGCTTGCGTGAGCAGTTGCAGGCATACACCAGGTTTTGGCTTTGTAGCTGCGAAATAGTGTGTTGGTATAACTCATGGCGCTGAGTTTGATAAACAACTTGCTCATCCCAATACAAGCCGTAGGCCTCTAATGTTCTGAGAATGTCATCAGCTGCGCCTTTTACTACGCGGGTTGTGTCTATATCTTCAATACGAACCAGCCAGCAGCCTTGATTATGTTTTGCATCAAGGTAACTGCCCACAGCCGCAACCAAAGAACCAAAATGAAGAGGCCCAGAAGGAGACGGCGCAAAGCGTCCGCGATAGTTGCGAGAAGGCGCAGTAACGGCTGTGGTAATAGACATGGCTTAACTTAAAAAGTTATTAACCACGTCCAGCTTGTTTTTCTTTGATTTCGGCAAGTGTTTTGCAGTCTACGCATAAATCAGCAGTAGGACGTGCTTCTAAACGACGGATACCAATTTCAATTCCGCATGATTCACAAAATCCAAAATCATCTTCTTTGATAAGGATAATTGTTTTTTCAATTTTTTTGATCAGTTTACGCTCACGGTCACGTGTTCTAAGTTCTAAAGAGAACTCTTCTTCTTGTGCAGCACGGTCAACTGGATCAGGAAAGTTAGCAGCTTCGTCTTGCATGTGCGATTTAGTGCGGTCTACTTCGTTGCGTAAATCGTTGCGCCATGCTTCCAAAATAGTTTTAAAATGAGCACGTTGTGCTTCATTCATATACTCTTCGCCCGGTTTTTCCTGGTACGGTTCTAATCCGGCCTGAGCCAATAACCCTAATTTTTTTTGGTCTGGCATAACTTTCTCCTAAATCCTTAATATAATGCCCAGCTTTAGCCGGCGGCTATAAATAACAGAATCCTATGGCCTAGGCAAATTTATTTTTAATTAATTAGCTGTGGTTAATTTGTTTTTACTGCTTTAAAAGGTATCAGGCGATTATTTTTGATTGCTTTTTAATCACAGTGTGATTTTTTAACTGGCCTAGTTATATGGGCAAATATAATTAATACAACTTAATTTTTTATTTGAGTTAAAAACTTTTTCGGTGAGCAACCATACCAGCGCTTAAATGCGCGTTGTAATACACTTTGTTCAGAAAAACCCAATCGGTTACTAACCTCCAGCACACTCACTTTATTAAGCAACATACGTTTAGCATGGTATTTGCGCAGCTCATCAACCAGCATTGAATAGTTGCAGCCTTGCTCAGTTAAATAACGTTGTAAGCTGCGTTTTTTAAAACCAAACTGTGTTGCAGCTTGTTCAACATTGGGTACATTAGGAAAGTGAGCGGTAATGTATGCTTTAAGCTGGTTTATACGGTCATCTTCACTGATCAGTTCAATCGCTTGCGCTGATAATAGTTGCTCTAGTTCTTGGTTCGCTGAATTGAGTGGACTACTAAGCATGTTACTTTTAAAGCTAAGCGTATTAGTTGTTGCATGGAACTCGATGGGACAATTAAATACAGCTTTATATGCGCGTAAACTCTCAGGCTTAGGCTCAGCTCTGGTAAGCTGTACCTTTATAAGTGACAAATCTGTATTTTTGAAACTGCAATATTTTGCGAAAGAAAGCCAACTACTGAATAGTTCATCAACCATATGGTGCTGGATTTGAGTGCTTGGGTACCAACTTAAATGACTCGTTTGGTGCTCGTGATGCAGTTGAATAATCCCTACATTCCGTACTAACGTATTAAGTTGTAAAGCGTGTTGTAGCACCTTGCCTAAAGAATCACTCACTAGTGCAATGTGGCCAAGTAAACCCCAGCTTTGCGTTTTTAAAGATTGGCCAAATTTTAATCCTATATGATCGCAACAAAGTTGTTGTGCTGCAAATGCCATTAACTGTTCATAGTCTGTAACTGGGTATTTATAGCGGCTATCATCGAGGTGTTTTGCTCGGTTGAGTAAGCGTTTATTTACTGCTTCTGGATCAAGCCCTTGGGCTATTAAAAAATGCACTAAGGAGCGGATTATTTGGCTACTGACAAAATACATTTTAGTTACTTTTTAATAAATAGATGGCATCAAGCTGCATTAGTTGGCGCGCAAAGTCAATTTTTTGCGTGGGGAGTCAAGATTTAGACCGTTTTATAGGGCATGGTAAAGGTTGGATAAAACAATAAATAACCTGAATTGAGGTTAACAGCTCTGCTAATTGTATCTAGCATTGAGATTAACCAACAAGGAACCACAATGAAACTTCACACACTCTCTATTAGTATTGCAGCAGCGTTATTATTAACTGCATGCGGCTCGGATAATGACAACAATACTGTTGAGCCACCACCTGTAGTGGTTGAGACCAGCCCAGAACACGCACCAGTTATTACGGCATTTGATGATGATAACTCGCTCGATGCGAATATTCGCTGGACGACCTTTGGGGTGCCTCATATTGAGGCTGATAACTTAGAAAGCTTAGCATTTGGCAGTGGTTATGCGTATGCAAAAGATCATGCCTGCTTATTGCTTGATCAAATAGTAAAAACCCGCGGCGAACGTGCTAAGTTTTATGGCCCAGACAAAGTACCTGGCAGTGGTGATTCAGCGCATTTAATCTCTGATTTTGGTTATAAAGCTTTAGGCGTAAATGCCTACGCTAAAGAGCATTACAGTGAACTAAACGATGCTAGCCGCGCGCATTATGAAGGTTTTGTCCAAGGGTTTAACAAATATGTGAGCGATACTGGTACTGATAACTTAGCCCCAGAGTGCGCATCGCAGCCGTGGGTGTTTGAATTAACTCCAGAAGATATGTTGGCATACGCCATGGCGACAGTGCAGCTTGCAAGTTCAGCTAACTTTTTAGATCTGGCATTTTTAGCCAACCCTGGGGACGATAGCGAATATTTACCTACCCCGAAAGAGTCAGCACCTAGTGCAGTTTCAAGCGTTGTTAAAAATATCAATCAACAAGCTAAAAGCTTTAAACTAGAGAAAAAGTACGAGCATTTAGGGTCGAATGGCTGGGGTGTTGGCAAAGATAAAATGGCCAATGGTAAAGGGGGCTTATTAGCCAATCCGCACTTTCCTCACGAAGGTAACCTACGATTTTGGCAATCACATTTGACTATACCAGGTGCGATGAATGTGATGGGCGGCAGCTTGCAGGGGATGCCCGGGGTAATCAACATTGGTTTTAATGAGCATGTTGCCTGGACGCACACATTTTCAACCGCACGACATTTTTTAATCTATCAATTAGCGCTAAATGAAAACGACCGAATGAGTTACAGCGTTGAAGGCGATAACCACACCATTACAACTAAAAAAGTATCTGTCGAAGTCGCGGTTGCGCCGGGTATGACAATCGAGCTGGAAAAAGACTTTTATTACAGCCACCACGGCTTAATGATTGAAACACCGGCTGCAAACGGCTTGGGCTGGGATGATAGCCAAGCGTTTACTATTAAAGATGCCAATGAGTTCAATATGGACGTGGTTGCTCAGTGGTCAGCTTTAAACCAAGCGCGCAGCCTAGATGACATGAAAGCCTCGTTTGCACAGTTTGACGGCGTGTCGTTTAACAATACAATGGCAACGGATAAAGACGGTAATGTGTTTTTCGTTGATGACAGCACAGTACTTAATGTGGGTGATACCGCTAATATGGCGATTCGTATTCAGCCTGAGCTCGTTGCACTGCGCGAATCGACCGGGTTTGATTTAGTACCAGGTAACTTAAAGTTATTTGAAGCTGATGGCAATGTGCCGTTTGAAAAAGCGCCGCAGTTAAACCGTACCGACTATGTGCAAAATTCTAACGACAGTTATTGGGTAACCAATCCAGAGCAACCATTACTCGGTTTTGCTGCACAATATGGTGATGTACACAAACCGCTTTCATTGCGAACCCGAATGGCCTTACAGCTGTTAAAAGATGGCGGTGGTGAAGATGGTTTATTCACTCTTGACGAGCTTGAAACGGCGCTTGTTGGCGATCGCATTTATCTTGGTGAGCTGGTGTTTGAACAGCTGGTTGCTCAGTGCCAAGCGCAAGGTGACACGCCTGTCATGTTAAGTAATGGTGATAGTATCGACCTAACGCAAGCGTGCAGTGTGTTAGCGCAGTGGAATGGCGCAATGAATCTAGAGACTAAAGGTGCGGCCCTAATCCGTGAGTTTGCTCATTTATTTGATGCAGATACGTTGCTTGCAGATAATTTTGATGTCACAAACCCTGCGAGCACACCGAATACTTTGCGTATTGACGGCTCTGCCTTGGCTACCTTGGCACATGCTGTTGCTACATTACAAAGTAATGGGATCGCACTTGATGCAACCCTTGCGCAGATGCAATTTGTAGAGAAAACGCTCGCAGGTGGTAATGCCTCAGGGGAAAAACTACCGTGGAGCGGCCCTATGCATGTTGAAGGTGGATTCAATGTGTTTCGATTCGATCGTAGCGGTACGACTCGTTCAACTTTGATCCCTTACATTGATCATCAAGCGTTAAATGACGCTATTACGGGTGAACCACTGCGCTCAAACCTAAGTAGTGCAGGTTATCCGGTCAATTATGGTTCTAGCTGGATGTTTGTGATGAACTTCACCGACGATGGCCCGGTTGCCAAAGGGCTATTAACGATGTCGCAAAGCTCAGACTCAACGTCGGATCATTTTGATGATCAATCACGTTTTTACTCTGAAAATGCCACGCTTAGGCCATTATTGTTCAAAGATGAAGATATTAACCTTAATTTGATTGCTGAAATGGATATTTCACTAACTAAGGAATAAATGCCACTCTCTCGGCCAGAGTAACTTCTCTGGCCGAAATTTTCGCTTTGTAAGCCAATACCTCAACACCTTTAGCAATCGCCTCTGTTAGTAACTGGGCGTACTTTTCATCGATATGTTTAGCTGCACTCACTTGTGTGATGCCCTCATGCAACACAGCAAACAATAATACTGCACGATGGCCTTGTTCAACCATTTCTATTAATTCGCGAATATGTTTTTGCCCGCGTAACGTTTGCGCATCAGGAAAATAGCCTTGGCCCGTTTCTGGCGCGTCTTGGCTTAATAACGTGACTGATTTCACTTCGACATAACAATTTGGGCGATTAGGGTCGCTGAGTAAAAAGTCGATACGGCTGTTCTCTTGACCGTATTTTACTTCGCTTTGTAATTGCGCATAACCGCTCAGTTCAGCAATTCTTTTGTTTTGCAGTGCTTCATCGACCACTCTATTTGCAAGCGCCGTATTAACACAAATGAGGTGTTGAAACTGATTTTGAGTGAGCTCTAAAGAATGCGGATATTTACGTTTTGTATTATCACTGGTTGAGTAAAATGCGTTGAATTCAGGCTCGGCGCAGCCTGTCATTTTACCAGTGTTAGCGCAATGTGCAGTGAACTCAGTGCCATCCACTAAGCGTAAATCGGCTAAAAATCGTTTGTAGCGCTTGATTAATGTGGCTGGTTGTAAAGGCTTAGCAAATTTCATTATTTAGTCTCAATCAGTTGGGAAGTTGTGCCAGCTATAGTAGACTCAGTGCCACTAATTAGCGCAAAGAGTATTCTAACATGTCTGAAAAATTTGTTGTTCAATTAAGCGAACAAGCGGCTGCATCTCATTGGGGCGAAAACGCCACACTTTCATTTAACGAGCAGGGCGCCACGGTTCATTTAGCCGAGCAAGAGACCTTAAAAAACGTGCAAAAAGCGGCGCGTACCATTGCCAATCAAGGTGTTAAAAATGTGGTTTTAGCTGGCGATTGCTGGTGCACTGAAACACAATGGGCATTTTATCAAGGCTTTGTTTCTCCTAAAACGTTAGCAGGCGTTGAGTTTGCACAAAATGCTAAAACAGATAGCCAAGAACTTAATTCATTACTGCGTTCTGCCACTTGGGCACGTGAAATGATCAATGGCACAGCAGATGATATTTTTCCTGAAAGCCTTGCTGGTAAAGCGGCTGAATTTATTCAATCACTTGCACCTGAGCATGTTAGCTACCAAATTATTAAAGGCGATGCGTTGCTTGAGCAGCAATGGATTGGTATTCATGCTGTTGGTCGTGGCAGTGAGCGTCCGCCAGTATTACTAGCATTAGACTACAACCCAACTGGGGACGACAATGCACCAGTTGACGCGGCTTTAGTGGGCAAAGGTATCACGTTTGACTCAGGCGGTTACTCAATTAAGTCAAGTGAAGGCATGCTGGGCATGAAATGCGATATGGGTGGTGCAGCCACTGTTACTGCTGGTCTTGCCTTAGCTATTAGCCGTGGTATTAATAAACGTATTAAGTTATTTTTATGCTGCGCAGAGAACATGATTTCTGGCCATGCATATAAACTAGGTGACATTCTTACTTATAAAAATGGCACAACGGTTGAAATTGTAAATACCGATGCTGAAGGGCGCCTAGTACTAGCTGATGGTCTTATGGCTGCCGGAGAAACCGGTGCACCGCT
Organism: Pseudoalteromonas atlantica; assembly: GCF_043641955.1. Taxonomy (GTDB): domain Bacteria; phylum Pseudomonadota; class Gammaproteobacteria; order Enterobacterales; family Alteromonadaceae; genus Pseudoalteromonas; species Pseudoalteromonas atlantica_A. The sequence continues at coordinate 236,074 of NZ_JBHZRV010000004.1, read as the reverse complement.
TATTATCAATGCTGCAACTCTAACAGGCGCTGCACTGGTTGCAGTTGGTCAAGAGTACAATGCATTATTTGGTCTTGATAAAGAGTTTGTACGTGAAGTTGAAGGCTTTGCAGAGCAAGAAATGGAAGCTGGCTGGCCATTACCACTTGAAAAGTGGCATCAACAAAACTGCCCATCACCTTATGCTGATACGGCAAATAGCCGAGCACAAAAGGGTGGCGGTTATGGCGGCGCATCAAATGCGGCAGGTTTCTTATCACGCTTTGTACCAAATGATGGCAAAGGCTGGGTACATATTGATTTAGCAGCTGCGTTTAATATGGGGAGTACAGGTCAATGGGCTGCAGGTGCAACAACTGTTGGTATGCGTACAGTTGCCCGTACACTGCTTGAAAAAGCGTAATTTAGCTATTTAAAGCGGCTTAATAAGCATTATTGATGAAAGTAGCACCTTGTGAAAATAAAGTGCTATTTTTTTTAAAGAGCTCATTGTGCTGTACGTTTAGATTCGTTTTTAGCTGATAACCATTAAAAATCCCCCGCAAACAAGCTTTTTATCCTAATTTAAGTTAAAATCTCGCCCCACAGCTTTTCAGGTGGTTAACTTTGTCTTGCTTAGACTACACTTGATTGAACTACATACACTGGGGTTTCTATTATGTCTGATAAGACTTACATCACGGCGCAACAATTACTTGAAGATTCTTTTCGCGTTGCCGCACAAGTTTACCAAGACGGTTTTCGTCCTGATTTTATTATTGGTATTTGGCGCGGTGGTGCACCAATTGGTATTGCAGTGCAAGAATACTATGATTATAAAGGCATAGAAACTGATCATATCGCAGTACGTACATCTTCGTATTACGGTATTAACCAGCAATCAAAAGAGATCAAAGTTCACGGTTTACATTACATTATTGAAAATGCCAATGCCGGTGATTCGCTACTTATTGTCGATGATGTTTTTGACTCTGGCCGTAGTATTTTTGCATTAAAAGAAAAGCTTTCAGAGTTAATGCGTTTAAATTTACCAAAAGATATTCGTGTAGCATGCCCATACTACAAGCCGAAAAACTCAAAAGTTGATATGAAACCAGATTACTACATTCATGAATCTGAAGAGTGGCTCGTTTTCCCGCATGAGTTATCAGGGTTAACGCCTGATGAGATCATCGAAGGTAAAACGGATCTTGCAAAAATTCATGATTTATTGCTAGAAAAGTAAATTCAAGTATTACTCATACAATATAAAAGGCCTTTAATAGGCCTTTTTTATTGTATGTAATTATTTATCTAAAATATTATTTATATATTTCAAATGCTTCTTTTAACCTTGCAATGTGCGAATAAATATAACTACTCGACATTCTATCTTGGTTAAAGAAAGTATTGTCAAGGTCAATAGATGAGGTAGGTGTAACTGCACTTGTTCTATTAATTAAGTTAACATCTTGGTTTATAACAGTGTTCACACTGTGACTCCAATTTTTTGTGCCTTTGACTTGCCAATTACCTGCGCTCATATCTTTACGAGGCGATAGTGGGATGCTAAAACCAATGCCTACTTTTTGCACATCGGTATCTATGTACATTAATCGTAAATTTGCATCACCGAACCAAAATTTAGTTTCAAGTTTATAGCCTGTATCTTCATTCCAGAACTGCCCGCCAGTTATATGAAAAGATACATCTTTTTCAGCCCATAAATAACGGTATGAAAGTAATGAGTAATCACGTTTATCTGTGTTGTAATCTTTATATTCAAAATAGCCTATTTTAGCTTTTAATTTATGAGCACCAGCAGGGCTTTGCCATGCCGTTTCATTAGTTATACCCATAAAGTCAAAGTAATCTTGAAATAGTCCAATCTGAGTTTGGTTATAGATATTAAACGGTAGTGAAAACGTCTGGTAAGCGACCGCACGCGTAATCCCCGTTTCTTGGCGTGAGTTAGAGAAAATTTTGCGATCTTCAAAGTGACTTGTATTAGCTACATTTACTTGGCCAGTTACATTTATACCTGCACCTTGCCAAATAGGAATATTTAAGTCGGCTTGTAGTGCTAATGAATAATCGAGTACGCCAAACTCTGTTGCGTGCCTAGATGATAAAGAAGGTGAAAATGTTACCCTTGGAACAAAGTAAGGGCTTGTCGTTGTTGTGTTTCCAGCCCATTTGATAGATTGCGTATCTTGACTAGTAAATTGAGTTTTAACGAGTAAATCAGGCGTTATATTTTCACTGATAAAGCGTCGGTAATTTTCCAGTTGCCCACTTACTTGTAGTATAGGTATGTCTAATTTTGATAAACGAACAATAAAGTCGTTATTTCCTTTAGGGAAGTGCTCAGTAATACGGCCTAGCACGAGTCCTAAAGCGTCAATTTCATTTCGGTTATAAACCGAATTTTCAAATTCAACTATTATTAAATCACTTTCAGATAAACCCACGCGCAGATTTTCGAAACCATCATTGCTTAAAGCTGATTTTAAGCCGTGTATGTTTTGATTATTACTTTTATTGGCTTGATCTATTTTTTTAGACTTGGATACAGTTTGCGGTGAATTTAAGTTTGCTAAAGCACTCACTTGAAATTGTGGTTTTCTATCTTTTTTTGCTACAGAAGGTGTTTGTATAGTATCAGGTATAGGGGCTGCTTTAGGTTGTGTATAGTTGCTTTGAGCTTCATTACTTAGCGGCATACTGATGTTTACTCCCCAATAAGTGTCTTCATCAGCAAGTTCGGTATTTGAATAAAAGCGGGTATTCAGAGACACAGTTGCAATGTCATAAAGCCACTCTTTAGGAACAGTCACTTTAGCACCCAAATTAAAAGCCTCTGAGTCATGCTCTGCAAGGATAGATAGCCAAGTGAAGGGCTGATATTCAACACCTGCAAAAGCGCCATCAAGTTGACCTATGGTCGCGTCAGAGCTTCCCATGCCCGCACTAAAACGAAAGTCCCATAACTCTTTTGAAACTACAGCATAATATGCTTCATAATTATTAGCCGCGCCGCCTATGTCTTTTGCACCAATAGCAACAGTAAACCAGTCTGTAGGGATAAAAGGGATTTGATACTTGGCATTAAAAGAGAGATCGCGAATTTGCCCGTCATTTTCGTAGCTATAAAGGTTATCATGCATAGACGACGAAGTAATTCTACCGCTTACCTCTAGGCCGTCAAAAAGCCCCGCAGAAAATGTGAAGTTATGGCCATCGGTGTATTTATCTCTTATTTCCAGCTGGTTGCTGTAGCCTATATCAATATCGCCTTTATTCATTACGGCCGCTGTGGGAGTATGAAAAATTCCAGTAAAACCATTAAATGCAATGCCATGATTTAAATCATTAGCAGCAAAAGCAGAAGAGCTGGCACCAATTGCACAAAGTGTCGCGAGAGTTTTTTTATAATAAGTCACGTGATTAACCAATTTAGATTTAAATGAGGTTTTAAATTTTAAAACCCAAAGTTACTTCTACCATAATATAAATGAAGCAATAACTTAATAGCAAGATAAACAAAAGCCGCGCAAATGCGCGGCTTTAGAAGGTAGTGTTCTAGTAGTAATTAAGAACCAGAACCAGAACCAGTTGCTTCAACTTCTTCAACTTCACATACAGTTGGGATATCAAATGTAGCGGCTGATGCGTCAGCTGTAAGGTCGGTTGAAATAAAGTCACCAGTGTTTGTGTCTTCGTAAGAAGCTGTGTATGTTCCACCTTCTTCCAGTTTCAACGAGAATGTACCCGTTGAGTAAATACTACGAACGAATTTACCACTTTGGTAAATATTAACGTTTGTAGGTGTTACAACTGGAGCTGTAGCAACTTCAAAGTCTTCAGTATTACTACAAATTAGCTGAGTAGTGATTTGTTTTTCAACAATAGTAACAGGAGCCGAATTTAGCTTAATAGTTTGACCTTGTAAGTCACATAAGTCATCAAATTCAACAGCTGAAGATACTCCATCAGCGCTTGCCTGGCCAACAACACCATCTAAAATGTTTTTACCATCTCTCAACATTTTGATTTTTACAGGGAATGACGGTGGATTTAAGAAATTACCTGAGTCGTAATTACCGCCAAAGCTGTTAATTACCGAGCGGTAGCCTTTAGCTTCAATTACCAAGCTCGATCTAACTTCATTAGGCTCATCGTTTTGATCTACAATGTTGAAGGTTAGTCTATTATTAGGGCATTTAGATGCGCCAATACGGTAAGTAAAGAAATCTAGGTTCCAATAAGATAAATGTTCAACATCTACTTCAACATCAAATGTAGTTGCATTACCGTTATCTTTTACAACACCGTAGTTTTCAAACTTCCATTCACCAGCGTCTTCGTCATAACTCCAAACTGGAAATATATCGTTTGCTTGTAAATCACGGCTAGTAGGTGTTGCAATTGTACAAACACCATTTTTGTAACCGCCAGCCTCTGCTTGAGCAGTTAACGAGTCTGCTGAAGTTTCATCGAAAATAATAGGGCATGGGTTGTTAGTATTTTTGTCTACTTGCATTGCAACCGTTAGTGCAATTGGGTTCCCATTTTCATCTTCACCAAAAGTACTAACCTTGTTGCCTTCGTCATCTACTAATTCAATAGCTACAAAACCACCAGATGTGAATGAGCCAGCAACAGCGTCGTCACTGTCTGGACCTGCAACAGAAAGGGCTAAACCACCTGGGAAAGCATCTAATGAAGATGACTCAGCAGCATTTTCTTCAGATTCAGTTGTATTACGAGTCGCTTCATTTGCGAAGTAAGCAACAGTCATTTCAGGGACTGTTGTCATTGCCGTACCGTCTTTCTTGATGAATTTAGTACCGCTTTTAAGCTTAACAGTTGTTCCACCAACAGCAGTGCTAGCTTTATCGCCAGAAATTTCTTGCTTCAGCTCAATTTCTGATTTATCACCAGAAATAACTAGGCCTGTACTTTCGTCATAGGCAACGTCAGTACCTTCCTCAGCTAAATCAGCTAAAGCAGTTGTAGCTGCTACAACTGCAACGTCTGAATCAGGAAGTGTTCTAGGTGTTAAGCGGATTTCTTGTGCAAGAGAGGTTTCTTCTGCAGTTAGGGAGAAAGTTCCTGAGTTACTTAAATACCCTTCAGCGGTAACAACATAGCTGTAGTCAATGCCGTCAGCTGGAATTGCGCTAACATTAAAAGCAAAAAGACTTGCAGTCGTAGATTTGTTTTCTTCAGATAATTCAGCACCAGCTGAAGTTACTAGGCCGTCTTCAGAAGAGGTAAATTTAATGGTTGCAGTAGTGTCAACTAATTGATTGCCTTGAACATCAACTAGACTTACAGTAATAGCACCAGCTTGAACTTCAGCAGCTGCAGGTGGTACCGCAACCACTACTGTTTCAGGTGGCTTAACTGGTGGTTTTTCGTATTTGTTGTCATCGTTGTCGCTGAAACAAGCAGTTAAGCTTGCTGTTAGGCCAAGAGCTAGCGCTAGCTTGGTTAGCTTGAAATTATTATTTCCCATAATCGTTACCTTTCTTTCCTTTCTCTTTAAGTAAACAGACTTAATTGCAGTTAAACTAGTATCATTAGAGGTCCCTTAAAGAGGTACTTTTACTATGATACAATAATTTTGTTTATGAAGGATAAGCGCACATTATATATACGTCAAGTGAACATTATATATACTTTCTTTAAATTAATAAGAAAATTGTAATCAGTGTTACTAGTGTACTCAAGTTGAGTACAAATAATGTATTGGCAGCGCTTACTCTAAAGTTTAGATGCTAATGTAACTAGCATACCATGTAAAACATACATAATTTAGCATCTTTTATATTGCTAAATTATGTATGTTTTGTGTAATTTCATCAATAATAGCATTCGTGAAAAGGATAATATAGTTAGATCTGTGAAAAGCTATCTACGTAATCACTGAGTTTATCAAGGTTAACCGCCTTCAAACCATTGTTAGACCTTTCAACTAAGCCTTTTTCAACTAGTTCTGACACAACACGGCGATAGGCTCTTTCGGTTGTTGCAAACCGCTCAGCTTCGGCATTAACCGTTGGGTAAGCACGCAGTAATGTTGGGTTGTTATTTTCTGCTCTTAATAAACAGTCTTTAGCGATGTTGTAACCAAGGGGAAGCAGTAATTTATCCAAGTTTATTTTTTGGTTCTCTTGAAATTTTGCAGCAATAGTTTGTGCTGTATATAAGCTCAACTCAGGTTTGTCTAATAATAAGGCTCGCCAATGCTTTAATTCGATTAAGTTATAACTCACATCACTAAAACAAGTTACAGTATAAATACACGGGTTGTTGTTGAGGGCTTCAATTTCGCCAATCAGTGTATTATTACAATCAAGCTGCCCTAACAATAGACGTCTGCCGTTACCCACGTCATAGCTAAATGACACAGTACCGCTTCGTACTAACACGAGCTTTGTTAAAGGCTGATCTTGGTGAATTAGCACTTCTTTTTTTGATTGCTGGTATCGACTACCTGCAAAAGTGAGAAGTTGCTCAACTAGATAACTCGAAAAATGATATTGAAACATCAAATATGCTCTTCGGACAATTGTCCTATTTATTACATCTTAATGACGATAGCATTAAAACTCTAAGAATTTACACTAACTTACTAGCTTGTTTAAGCGCCTCAGCACCTATACAAGTTTCACACCTTTATATCCCGTGTAACGATTATTTAAAAGTATGCTTTTAGCTTACTTTAGGTTTTAAGTAAGTTAGTTTTTTATACATTACTACATTGTGTCGCTATTGCACCCAAATCGCAATACCCATAGTGTTAATCTTAATTGTTAGGAGAAACAAAATGAGTTGGGAATATCTAGGTTATACAGCTTCTGCTTTACTTGTTGCTTCTTTAACTATGAGCGATGTAGTCAAACTGCGCTGGTTTAATTTAGCTGGGTGTATAGCATTTACACTTTATGGTATTGCAATAAGTGCATGGCCAATTGCAATAACAAATGGTTTACTTACTTTTGTTAACTTATACCATTTAATTAAACTTAATCGTAAAAAGTCAAAAACTGCAGAATAATACTATTCTGCAGTAACCACTCAGTTAACATTCGTTTTTTGATATTTTAGTTCACCTGCAATCCAAGTTTGTTCAACGTTTATGCTATAAATATCTTTTACTGGCACTTTGAAATAATCTTTATCAATTAAAATAAAGTCAGCCCACTTTCCTTGCTCTAAGCTGCCTAGCTTAAACTCTTGATGTGCAGCGTATGCTCCTCCCAGTGTGAAAGCGCGTAATGCGTCTTCTCGGCTTAACGCTTCATCTGCTCGCCAGCCATTTTCTGGGCGCAGCTGATGATCCATTCTTGTTATTGCTGAATACAAACCGTGAAAAGGATTGGCAAGTTCAACAGGAAAATCAGAACCAGCGGCAACAACAGAACCTTGATTTAAAAAGGTTTGCCACGCGTATGCACCGCTTAATTGTTTTTGCGTCAAACGTTGCTCTGCCATATGCATATCAGATGTTGCATGAACGGGCTGCATCGACGGAATGATTTTTAATGCTTTAAAGCGAGGGATATCCGTTGGGTTTACTATTTGCGCATGTTCAATCCTGTTGCGCAGTAAAATACCACCCGTTTTTTTAAATACGTTTTCATATGCATTAAGTACAGTTTGATTTGCTTGGTCACCTATTGCGTGTGTGTTAGCGCTAAACCCGTTAGAAAAGCTCAAGGTGAATAACGCCTCTAATTTTTGCTGAGTTTCTAACATTAAACCTTTGTGGCTTTTTCTGTCAGCATAATCCTCAATTAACGCGGCTCCTCGACTACCCAAAGCACCATCAGCATAAATTTTAACACTGCGAATAGACATATAATCATTAATATCCTTAAAACGACCTGCTTTGAGCATCGTTTCAAGTGATGGGTCAGTTGCGCTAAGCATCGCAACGATCCGCAAAGGCAAAGTTTCTTGTTCAGCGCGTTGCTTATAGATTTGCCATGTTTGTTTATCGATACCGGCATCATGAGTGGAAGTTATGCCAAGGCTTAATAAATGATTACCCGCTTTATCTAGTGCTTGATTTATATCGGCTTCTGAAGGCGAAGGAATAAATGGCGTGATTAATCCCTCGGCCTTATCTATAAATACACCACTGGGTTTGCCATTTGAAGTGCGAATAATTTCCCCTCCGTCGGGGGCGCCAGTGTTTGAGGTTATATTTGCCAACGCCATTGCTTTGCTATTAACCCAAATTGCGTGTCCATCAACACGCGATAGAACGACCGGTACATCGCTTATAATTTTGTCTAAATCGGCGGCAGTCGGAAATTGCTTTGAGGGCCAAAGCTCTTGATTCCATCCTCGGCCAATTATCCAACCTTCTTTGCCTTTCGCAAATTTAGCTAGCTTATCTTGAATATTTTTTACAGATTCGCTGCCACGTAAATCCAGTTGCGATAAATTTTGACCCAGACCAATAACATGGCCATGGGCATCAATCAGCCCAGGTAAAAGTGTCTTTTGTTTTGCATCAAATTTTTCGGCATCAGGAAAGCTATTTTTAAGCTCGTCTGTGCCTATTTTAACGACTTTACCATCTTTAATTACGAGCGTTGAAAACTGTGTCAGCTCACCTTTATAGCTTGGCGTATAGCCATTGGCATTGTAAATAACTTTGGTGTCAGCAATTGCGAGCAAAGGAAAAATGAGAGATAAAGCAAGCCATTTCTTCATTGTGAGAGTCTCTTATTGTTGTTTTTATAAACATTAACAGAGAATGCGAGAGCTGCAAAATACTTATCAACTTTATGTATAGTCAAGATTATGCACTATGCTTAAAAATCAATGAATAAAGTGAGCTAACAAACGGAACTATCATGAAATTGAATGAATTAACTATGCGGAGCAAGTTTATTCTGCTGTCGGCAGTTATTTGTGTCATTTTTATTGTTGCTATGATGTTTATTAAAGTGGCAAATAACCAAATTGCTCAGAGTTTTAATAAGTTCTATCAACAAAATTTTATGATCACACAGCTAAGTGCAGAGCTTAAGCAAGCACAAGATGGGATTATCGCTGATATACGAGGCTTACAAGTTATCTATCTTTTAGGCTTAAATGAGCAAGCTCCTGAGGTGCTTAGCAAAATTGAAAGTCACATCACTAAAACAGGCCCTTTAATCAACCGAATACAGCAAACCTACTCAGGTGACTTATCACTTATTAAAGAATTAAACAGCCATTCACAACGATATGAAGCTGCAGCATTGAACTTTAAAAAAGCAATGGAATCGGCACCAGACAACAAAGCCGATTACCCAATTTATAGAGAGTTTGTAGACTCCCATCAGGCTTTAACTGCATTTTTTTCTCAGTTTGAGAAAGCTAACACAAAACAAGTTAAAGAGGCGCAAGTAGCGGCACAAGACTCTATCGATTTAGCAAACGCAATTTTTTATATATCTATATTAGCCGCGTTATTTTTAGCTATCTTGTTTAGTCACCTGCTTTCGCAAAAGGTGGTTATGGGGTTATTTGAGGTAAGTCAGAGTGCTCATGCTTTACAGCGAGGTGAATTAGACCGCTTATCATCGGTAAGAGGGAAGGATGAAGTTGCTGATCTGAGTTTTACACTCGATTCTACAATTACCCATTTAAAAGCAACAATGGCTAGTATTTATAAGAGTGTGAGTGATGTTAATAGTCATAGTAGTGAGCTACTGACGGCAAATTCTGACATACAAAGTGCAACTTCTGAGGTGTCTGATCATACAACTCAGGCTGTAACAGCGATTGAGGAATTAACAGTTACAAGTAAGAGTATTGCAGTGAATACTGCTGACTCAGCAACCGCCTCCGATGGCATGATGAAGCTGGCACACAGTGGAATAGAAGCCTCAGAGCAAACAAAAGAGGCCGTTTCTCAACTATTAGGAACATTAAATGAAACCTCAGGTGTAGTCGACCAATTACAAAGTGAATCAAGTAAAATAGAAACAATTTTGGATGTTATACGTAATATTTCAGAGCAAACTAATCTGCTTGCTTTAAACGCGGCTATAGAGGCCGCAAGAGCAGGTGAGCAAGGGCGTGGCTTTGCTGTGGTCGCAGATGAAGTACGTACTTTAGCGCAGCGTTCTCACAGTTCAGTAAATGAGATAGAAACCATGCTTGGGGAATTACGTTCAGCCAGTCAAAATGCAGTAACCATGATGGCAGACAGTACCCGTGTTGCTGCTCAAGCCGAAGATAAAATGGATGAGAGTAATAGCCTGCTAAAAGAAATTATGGGGATGATTAACCAAGTAAATGATCAAACACAACAAATTGCCACTGCTGCTGAAGAGCAATCTGCGGTGGCTGCTGATATTAGTCAAAATATGCATACGATTCATACCCTAACAGAAAAGACAGCTGAAATTTCTCAGCAGACTGCAAATAGTAGTACGAATATGGCTACTCAAAGCAAATCAGTATTGGAACAAGTGGAATACTTTAAATTAAGTTAAGTTTAGCCGATATTAACCCGTAGCGATTTTCTAGGGTAATTTTGCTTTATCAGATAGTTATTGATTTAGGTAAACACTAAATTCAGCTAGTGAGAGCCTGTTATCTTTATCTGAATCGTAATTTTTAAAGCGTGACCAAAGTGCAGGGTCTTTGGCCGACTCTGAGCGAGTTAATAGCCCATCTTCATTTCTGTCCAAGGCTTTAAATTGTTCTGCAATTCGGTTACTTGTTGCAAAACTGCCACAACTTGTCGTTAGTAGTAAAAATAAAATAAGATTTTTAAAAATGTTCATAGGCTTAGTGTAAGTTGTTAGTTAAAAATTGCTTAAATTCGAGCAAGGAAATGCGGTTATCGCGATCTTTATCCCAAATAGAGTAGCTGTTAAGTAACTGCGGCTGAGGCTCCAGCTCAGTATGTGATAAAAAACCGTCCTTATTTTTGTCTAAGTGGTCAAAGCGTTGTTTAACATTGAGTGCAGATGCTCCAAAGCTCACACTGATCATTAATCCACATATAAGTGCTTTATTTTTCATTATTAAGTCCTTTAATAAATGTTAAAGATAAAGTATTTGCCATAATTTAAGTCCCAACAATAAATCCATTTACACAATCCCTCCGGGATTATGGCAAATACTTTAATTTAGTTAACTGAGTGTAGGTTAGTTAGCGCTTTAATTGTTTAAATTCGCGTTCTGAAAGCACTTCGTCACCGTTCTCATCAAGATCGCTAAATTGTTTGAACAAGTTGTCATTCTTTTTAGCTTCTATGCGTGATATTTTGCCATCTGCATTAATGTCAAATTGCGCAAATTTAACATTAAGCTGAGACGCTAAAACAGATGCGCTGATAGCTAAAAACATTAACGCAAATGCGCTTATTAATTGTTTCATCTTTGTTTCCTTAACATTGATTACTGAATAAATAACTTAAATTCTGCATACGAAATTTGACCGCTGTGGTCTTTATCTATTTGCTCAAAATTTTTATAAAGTATGGCATCTTCATATGCTTCTCCTTCGCTTAACGTTCCATTACTGTCTTTATCTAGCTCGGCGAAAGTGGCCCTACTGTCAAAAGCACTAGCACTAGCACTAAAGCTTAATAGTGCACTTAGGCAAAATAGTGTGATTCCACGAGTGCTCATAAACATCCTTTTTAATGATACATATTGTATTTAATTGATAGTGTTAACAAAAATAGTGCCAATAATATTTGTCTATATAAATCAAGGGTTTATTTTTTTATAAAGATTAAGGTAAGAAAAAAATACTCGGTAGTGTGTTTTTTTTGCAACAAGGTAAGGGTGTAAATAAAAAATATCTTTAAAAGTAATCGCTTAGTGTGTTGCCAATTAACCACAGTAGTACTTCAAATGCATCTAAAGGTGCTTTATTCAGCGAGTGTCTAAGTTAGCTGTCTGATAATACGTCCATTATTAAAAGGGAAGGGTAATACTAGTGACGATAGGCAAAAAATACAAAGCTATGCTTGCATGGCGACCGAGCCTTATCGGGCAGTTTTTAATTAGTATTTTACTGTCTTTGTTGCCCTTGTCTTTGGTGGTTATTATTTTTTTAAATGCATTAAACAAACAGCTTGCCACCACCCAAATTATTGTGGATAGCAACTACAAGGTGACTAAATCATTTAATAGCCTTAAGCAAGACCTTAATAGTTTAGAGCGTGCGACACGCCAAAACTGGGTGCTAAAAAGTGAATCACTTGATGGACTTATAAAAGATAAGTGGATTGCATCATTTGAGACTATAGATGAATTAACAGTGTTAAGTAATGAACAGGGTAAGCAAAAATGGCAATCACTTTTAACCGTGCTACACAATACAAAAAAACAGCTTATTGAGGAAAATGCGCAAAATGCCAAGCTGTTTATTCCAATTAGCAAGCTTATTAACGAACAAACACTGTGGTTGCGAGAGAAAAATGAGCAAAAAATTGCTGAAAATCAACAGCAATTAAAGACATTACAGAGCTCATTTATTAATTGGTTGGTTGCACTTCTGCCGTTGACTATGTTCGTTGGTGGCGGCTTTTTATGGCGCATCAGCGGTCGTCTGAAAGGGTTAACAACCGTGATTGATAAATTAGGGCAAGGGCATTGGCAGCAAAAAATATCAGTGCAAGGTTCGGCTGAACTTGTTGAGTTGGGTAATAAGTTACAGTGGGTGCAAGCTCAATTACATACGTTAGAGCAGCAAAAGGACACCTTTTTACGTCATGTAACGCATGAGCTAAAAACGCCATTAGCCTCTATGGTTGAAGGTACCGATTTGCTGAGTGACGAAATCGTAGGGCCCATAAATAATGAGCAACGGGCAGTGCTTGTGTTAATTACTCAAAGTATGGATCGTTTGCGTGCTATGATTGAAAGCCTGCTTAGTTATAATGCAATTCGCACCAGCAAAGATAACCTAAACGAAGTTGAATTTGATCACATAATAAAAAAAATAAATAACCATTTTGAGCATCGGTTGCAAGCACGGGAGCAAACTATATGTTGGCAAGCTAGCGTGGCCGATGACCCTTTGCCTTTAGCTGGCGAATTAATTGAAATGTCACTTATCCAGCTTATTTCTAATGCATTAAAATACTCAGCAAATGGGAGCACTGTCAAAGTTGAACTCGCGCAAGTTGAAAGCAAATTAATCATTACAGTCAGTGATAATGGTATTGGAATTAAAGAGCATGAAAAATCAAAAATATTTAACGCTTTTTATCAAACAAAAGCGAGCCAAGATGAAAATTCTCATGGCAGCGGTTTAGGGTTAACAATCGTGAAAGAATCAATTGAGCACCTTAGAGGTACAATTACCGTTGAGGAAAATAGACCGCAAGGTTGCTGTTTCATTATTCGAATACCGATTCCACAAGGAGTGAATTAACATGGCTTATTATTTTAAGTCAGCTGTTTTGGCCTGCATTACCCTAATAGGATTGACAGGGTGTGAGTTAATAAGTGATGTAGGCACAAAAAATACAGATTCAATTAAAGCGATGTATCCAAACCCAAAGCCTCGGCCCAAAACAGAACCAGCTTACCCATCGGCAAGTACAGTGATCGCTTGGCATGCTTCGTCATGTGGCGGTTTTGCGCTAGCAGCTGATAAAAAACAGTATGTGGGCAAGAGAGAAATTCAATCGTATTTTAATTTTAGTTGCAAAAATAATACGTTAGCACCTGAAAAAGTGCTAACAATGCTTTTGCAGCTCGATCAAGCTTATTATTGGCCAGATGATATTAAACATTACTGGTGGCTGCAAAAGCAGCAAATAAAACAACAGCTCAATGCGAAAAAAGAACAACAGGCATTGAGCGATAAAATGCAAGAGACCTTGTCGTCTCTGGCAACCATCGAGCAGCAACTGCTGTTACGCGAAGAAACTAAGGAGCAGTAGTCTATGGCAACTCAATTAACCCAAAGTGCACGTGTTTTATTGGTGGATGATGATGCAAGTTTACTTAAATTACTGTCTATTCGTATTGAATCTAAAGGTTATCAAGTTACAACGTGTGAAAGTGGTATGGCGGCGCTGCAATTACTTAAAAGCCACGTATTTGATGCAGTGATCACCGACTTACGTATGGATGAAATGGATGGGATGGCACTTTATCGGCAATTACAAAGTCGTTATCCGGCATTACCTGTGATAATGATGACGGCTCATGGTTCGATACCCGACGCAGTTGAAGCAACTAAACAGGGCATTTTTGCATTTATAACCAAGCCCGTGGATAAAGATGAGTTATTTGACAGCCTAGCTAAAGCAATTGAAATTCATGGTTTAAATGCTGAGGAGCAATCTTCAAGCAGTACTATCGTGACTCGCAGTGGTGCGATGTTGCATTTACTTGAACAAGTAAAGCTTTTAGGCCCAACCCAAGTAAATGTGCTTATATCAGGCGCCAGTGGCACAGGTAAAGAATTACTCGCCAATGCGATTCATCAGCATAGTCACGTATGTGACGGGCCTTTTGTTGCTATAAATTGTGGAGCGGTGCCCGGTGAGTTACTTGAGTCTGAGTTATTTGGTCATAAAAAAGGCGCGTTCACGGGGGCTGTAAAAGATCACCAAGGGTTATTTCAACAAGCTCAAGGCGGCACGTTATTTTTAGATGAAATAGGTGATATGCCGTTAAACTTACAGGTTAAGTTATTACGTGTTTTACAAGAAAAAACCATCCGCCCGGTGGGTTTCCAAGAAGAGATACCGATTGATGTACGTATTGTCTCTGCAACCCATAAAAATTTACCCGATGCTATTGCTAATCAACAGTTTAGAGAAGATCTATACTATCGCTTAAATGTTGTAAATTTAAAGCTACCGGCGTTAAAAGAGCGTCGTGAGGATATTAGTTTATTAGCACAGCATTTTAGTTCAATGATTGCAAAGCGAATGGGGCAAGGGCAAAAGCAGTTTGCTACAGATGCTATGTACGCATTAGTTCGTTATGATTGGCCTGGTAATATTCGTCAACTACAAAATGTGGTTGAACAGGTAGTGGCTCTTTCACCTAGTGAAGTGATTTCAGTACACTTGGTTGAAAGTGCCCTGAATAGTAATGAAACCAATGTCGAGCCGCTTTCTTTAAACGATGCAAAAAAAGAGTTTGAGCGTGATTATGTAATTAATACACTAAAAATGGCCGCGGGCAATGTTGCAGAAGGTGCAAAACTTGCAAAGCGAAATCGTTCAGATTTTTATAAGTTAATTAAAAAACATAACATTGATGTTGATGCTATTTTATAGGAGTGAAAATGCAGTTATTTATGGTGTATTTAGGTGGCAGAATACAAGGCTGTCATATTGAAATGCATGATGTTCGATTTGTTGTTGGAGATTCAATAGAGCAGTGTTATTCAAAGTTAAAAAGCCAATGGGTTGGTGATAAAAGCAGTGTTCATATGGACAGCTACATGGCAATCAAGCACATTGATGGTTACCACGTTGAGGTTGTAAATGAGCCAGTAAGCCAAGCTGAGAAATTGTTTTTTGTTAATCTAGGCGCGTATCGCGCTGATAGCCTTGCAGAGCAGCATGATTTTGCTTTGTTCGTAGCGAGGGATGCTGAGCAGGCTAAGCAACGCGCAAAAACAAATTTACTTGCTGGGTTAAGCCACATACACAAAGATGATTTACATGATGTTGATGATTGTTTTGCTATTGACTTACTTGATTGCCAATTAAGCATTAAGCTAACTCCTAGCGGCCAATCACAAAAAATAAAGCCAGACTGGTATGGTTATTATATTCTATAAGTCGAGACTCAAGTAAGCGACTAATCGGTGTCGCTTTGCTCTTGGCGTTCTTTATCTTCACTCTTACTCGCAATCTTAAAAGCAATGATAACAAAGGCAAACATAGCGAAAGGTAGAGCTGCGAGCAAGTATTCGGTGAGGTTACTGTCGGCAAAACTAGCTTGTAATAAAAAGTGCCCAGCAACGCAAAGTACAATCACAATAAGCAGGATAGGGAGTAAAATAAGTTCTTTTTTGGCTGAGTGGCTTTTCATCATTTGACATTACTTTTTCAAGGTGCGCCATTGTAATGAGCAAACAGCTTTTAGGTCAAATAACTTGGTTGGTAAATATTAATACCTTGAGTTGAATCAAGCTTTTCAGTTTCTGGTTCAACTTCATCGGTATTGTTTTCATCTCTTTCTACGCAATGATATAGGTCGAATATAAAATCGATTTCTTCGCGTTTTAATATAGCTGGCATTTTAACCTCCTAAAGCAGCTCTAAGCTAACAATAAGAATATGCTTGTAAGTCTGAATTATAAGTGAATACTTATTGAGCAAATTGTGTAGAAGTGTAACCATCAGCTCTTTTCAGAGGTATCTTTAGATAATGGTAATCTAACGATAAATTCAACCCCATCATTTTGCTGATTATTGAGTGCCGTTACACTGCCTTTATGATACTCACACACTAAACGGACAATATATAAACCCAACCCTAAATGGGGTTGCTGCTGAAGTTGCTGACTGCGCACCGATACCATCGAATCAAAAATATGTTCAGCAAGCCCTTCAGGTAATAACGGTCCTTTATTTTTAACAGACAGCACAGCATTATTTTCATCTTGGTGTAGGTTGATGCTAATGGCATTATCATCAAGGTTAAACTCTAGCGCATTATTAATGAGTTTATCGAGTAGCTGCGCAATAAATTCAGGTGCCCCCATTAATGGGAGTGAGCTGTCGCAAATTGTTAGCGTAAACGCTTGTTGCGGGTAAGTCAGCTGGTAGCCTTGCATACATCCAGAAACTACTTTTTGTAACTCAAATGGCTCAGGTTCATTGCTTTGAATGCTTTGCTCAAGCCGAGTGGCTTCACTCATTGTGGTAATGATTTTACCTAATCGCTCAACACCTTCACTTGCTCGGTCAAGGTACTTTTGACTCAGTTCATTTTGTGGTTGCATTTGTAGATTCTCTAAAGAACTACGCACTACGGCAACTGGCGTTCTTAATTCGTGAGATAATCGTGACGACATAGTTTCAAGGTAATCAGTATAACCTCCAAGCCGGCTAACTATACTGGCAAAACTGCGCGATAGGTCGCCTATTTCATCATTTGAATCTGAATAGTTAATTGTGCCAGTAACTCGCCCTTGTGCATCAATTGCTTGCTCTGCGGTATCACGTAGGCGCCTGATTCGGTTTGATATACGTGAAGCAAAAAAGAATAAAGTAACAGTGCCTATTAGCATTACCGCTAAAATGACATTAAATAACTTCTCAAGCGATTTATTACGTAGTGTACGAACGCCATTGGTGGTTTCTTCGGCTATGACTGCGCCAATTACTTTATCGTTGATCCAAATAGGGTAAGCGGCCGATAAGATCACTGCTTTATTATCCGGTGTTAGCCGCCATGATGAAGCGGGTGTGCCCCTTAGCGCTTTGCCGATATGACTACCCTGCATAGCAGCTACGTCATGTAGGGTGTCTAAAAACTCGTTTTCTGGCCGGGTGAGAACTTTATAATAAAGTGGATGTAAGTAGTTTTGCTCAAAGCGTTGCCACCATGTTTTGGCGGGCTTATCGGTAATACCGTCAGCCCAAACTCCATCGGCATGATGAATTGAGCCTGATTGTGCTAATACACGATGATGATTATCAACCACCCAAATACGGCTACCACTGTGTCCCATGCCTTTTAAAATTCGGTTTATTTCGGGTGAAGGGACAAGCACTGAACCAATGTCATTGGGGTTGAGAATGTTTGAGGTTGACATTAATTGCGGTTCCACCTTTTTCGAATCCCAATCCTCAATTGCAAACCCCAGCTTATTACCAAGCATGCTTAACGGAAAACGCAGTTCAATATTATAGCCAGTAGCAGTACTGGTAAAATAACCTTGTATTTTAGTAAATGGATTATTGGTTTGTGCATCAAACGCATTTACCCAGCCATCTTGGCGTGCCGCTACAATATAATGTTTAAATTTACCCTCTGGGGTTTTTAACATGATTTGTAAGTGATCGTTTCGGGTTAAACTTAAGCTGTTTTTAGCGCGGTAAATTAATGAATCATCGGTTACTTTAAATACAGCATATAAAAATTCGCCGTATTTTCCCACCATGTGATCAAAAGACAGATCAGCGCTTTGATGATTGGTTTTATCACCTTGTAAATAACGCTCATCATAATGCCAAATTAAGTTCTGGTAAGGTTGCCAATCAGATAATTTGCCATCAAGTTGAATCGGATTATTCAGGTTGTAGGCATAAAGATCACGTCCTTTAACTACTTGATCTAAAAAATTACTTTGTGAATCAAATAAAGCGGGGCGTTCATGCAATGCTGTGGCGAGTGCGCGAGTTGTGCCAACAAGAGTTTTTTCTTGGCCTTGGCGTAAAAACTTCTCCATTTCCCATACGTATTCGTAGCCTAGCCATGGCAATAACAATAAAAAGCATGATAAAAAGATAAACTTACTGCGAAGGCCTAAACGGAGCATTAAAGTTGCTCCCAGCGGTAGCCCATACCATATACGGTGTCTATACAATCAAACCCAGCATCTAAGGCTATAAATTTTTTACGGATACGTTTTACATGCGATGTAATTGTAGAGTCATCTACATAAATTTTGGCATCGCTCATTAATTCATTACGACTCTTAACATGCCCTGGGCGCTGTGCTAATGAATGTACCATCCAAAATTCGGTGACAGTTAAATCAACAAGTTGTTGTTGCCAAAATACTTGCATGCGTTTGGTATCTAACATGAGTAGGCCGCGATTAATTAATGCGGTTTCATCAGCTGGTTGCTCTAGTGCTTCCATCCGCCTAAATAAAGCACCAATACGCGCTGCTAAATGCGCCATACTAATGTCTTTTGTGAGGTAATCATCTGCGCCCATACGAAGACCACATACGGTATCGATTTCGCTATCACGGGCGGTTAAAAAAATAATCGGTAATGTTTTAGATAATGTTCGCAAGGTTTGGCAAAGCAAAAAACCGCCATCAATTTCATGGCCTAAGCCAATATCTACAATGGCCAAATCGGGTAGCCCATCATTTAACGCGCGCTCAGCAGTTTGCCTATCACAATAGCCACTGACCATATAGCCCTGAGCGGTTAGCATTTCCATGTAATTTTCGCGGATTGCAGTTTCATCTTCAATGATGGCTATTTTTTTCATTTTTTTATTACTCTTATTGACTTAGACGCACTATAGCGAAGTTTTTGTATTTAAAAAGGCTAACAAGGCAATTGCCCTTTTTTTGCCACAATTGCTCAGCAGTTTGCCCTTTTTGCTCCCCTTTGTTGCCACTTGGAGGTGTTTTAATAACAACATCCCAATTACAGCAGATGCCAACCAACGTCAGCTGAACAAATGAATAAACAATTAAGTACAAAGGAATAAATTATGAAAAAACTTATTATCGCATGCACTATCGCCACTTTATTCGCAGCGCCTAACTTTGCTCATGCAAGTAATGAAGAGAAAAAAGAAACGCACAAAGAAACACTTATAGGTCTTAGTACAGGGGCTATTCTAGGAGGCATCGTTGGCGGACCAGTAGGTGCATTTGTAGGTGCTTTTGCTGGTGGATTAATTGGCGATAAGGAAGTTGCTGAAGATAAAATTGCAGAGCAAAAACGTGCCCTGATTGTGATGCAAGATAAAACAGACGACTACCACCATGTTTTAGCCCATAACGCTAAGCTCACCGAACAGTTAGATGTTTTAGAGCAACACAATGAGCGTCTTACACTCTCACAAATGAAAAACTTGATGGCAATGACAGTGCAGTTTAAAACGGGGTCAAGCGAGATTGCTCCCCACTTTGCTAAGCAACTTGATCAGCTTGTTAATTTATTGAAAAGTCAGCCAAAGCTATTACTTGATTTAAATGGATTTGCTGACCAACGAGGTGATGAACAGGCTAATTTACAGCTATCAAAGAAGCGAGTTTCGGCGGTGCAAAGTTACTTAATTAAGCATGGCGTTAGTCATACTCGGTTGACGGCTAACGCATTTGGTGAGCAACACACGCTTGCTAATAGTGATACGTATGAAGAGAACGTATTTGATCGTCGCGTAACGCTGACTACTCGTCCGAGTAACGTCTCACAAACAGCCAGTAATGACTAAACCGTTTTGGGTGCGCTAAAGGGCACCCACATAATTATTTTAGGCGTGAATTTTATGTTGAGTAGACCAAGCAAAGTGCTTACCCAGTCTTATGTAAAGGTGTGGGTAAGCCTTTTTATATTAGTTTGTAGTTTTACACCATGCTTAGTGACGGCAAGTGCTGTTGAGCTGCAAATGTATGACAGTCAAGGCGCAGCCGTTGCACCGGGTGTTATTTTGCAAAGTGATGGAAAAATGACGGTAACAGGTCTGATAAACCACGTTATTGTGACTCAGCATTACCGCAACGAAAACCCGTTTGCAGTGAATGCGCGTTATGTATTTCCACTGCCTGATGAAAGTGCGGTACATGCAATGACTATGCGAATTGGCGAGCGTATCATTAAAGGCCAAATAGACAAAAAAGAGCAAGCAGAGCAGCGTTTTCAACAAGCTAAAAAAGCAGGTAAGCAAGCGGCTATTGTAAGGCAGCAACGGGCAAATATGTTCACTACAAATGTAGCCAATGTAAACCCAGGTGAAACAGTTGTTATCGAGCTTGAGTATCAAGAAGTGATTGATTATCGCAGTGGTACTTTTGCGCTTAGGTTTCCGACAACGATAACACCACGTTATCACCTACTTAATGGCGAGTTATCAGCTGCAAACTTAGAGGATAACAAGGCGATTAACAAGCCGTTTGTTCCAAATGGTTGGATTAGCCCAGTTTATCAAAAAATAGCTGGTTCGGCTTCTGAGAGTGGAAAGTTTAGTTTAACTATTAATATCGATGTTGGATTGGAATTGGTTGATATTGAATCTAAATATCACCAAATTGCAGTAACTAATCCTCAGTTTGGCCATTATCAAATTGCACTTGATGAAAGCAATGCTGTTAATCGAGACTTTTTACTGGAATTTAAACCACTGCAAAAAGGGCAAGCGCAAGCTGCGTACTTTACTGAGCAGCTGGAAAATGGCGAACGCTACGGCTTATTAATGCTGATGCCGCCAGATGATCACTTTACCCAAACGCAAAGACTGCAACGTGAAATGGTCTTTGTGATTGATACTTCGGGCTCAATGCACGGTCAATCTATGGAGCAGGCAAAGAGTGCGTTGTACTATGCCTTATCCTTACTTGATGCGAACGATAGCTTTAATATCATCGGGTTTGACGACCAAGTAGCACCGATGAGTGAGCATTCGGTTGCAGCCAATGATTTCAACCTGCGTCGGGCTAAGCGCTTTGTTTACAATCTACAAGCGGATGGCGGCACCAATATTAAAGATGCACTCGAAGCGGTGCTTGATAACAGCGAGCAAGATGGCTTTGTGCGCCAAGTGGTATTTTTAACTGATGGCAGTGTCAGTAACGAAGCTGAACTATTTACACATATCCGTATGCAATTAGGTGATACGCGTTTATTTACGGTAGGGATTGGCAGTGCACCAAATAGTTACTTTATGAGACGCGCTGCTGATGTGGGGCGAGGAACATTTACTTTTATTGGCAGTACACATGACGTACAACCGAAAATGCAGCAGCTATTTAATAAACTGGCTCATCCTGCTATTACCAAGCTAACCTTGCAAAGTAGTGATAAGCAGCTTGAATATTGGCCATCACCGTTACCTGATTTATATTTTTCAGAACCTGTTATGGTGGCCATTAAATTAACAAACAACGAGCAAGTGAGTCTACTCGGCCAAACAGCACAAGGGCCACTTAATTTAAAACTTAATGCACAGCAAGGTCAAAATGCAGTGGGGATAAGTCGATTATGGGCACGGCAAAAAATTAAATCGTTATTACTTTATAACGATAAACAAATAGTAAAAGAGCAAGTTCAAAACCTCGCTTTAGAGCATCAGCTGCTAAGCCCGTTTACTGCATTTGTCGCAATTGAGCAAACAGCCATAAACACTCCAGCTGAACATGATGTGCAAGTTGCAAATCAACCAGTGCAAGGGCTCACCATGCGATTGCCGCAAACTGATGGGCAAAGTAGGTTACATATGCTTTTGGGTTTTATTTTACTCACTGGGTTTGCTTTTTTAAGAGTTAAAAAATGAGAGTTTGGCTAAGTGTTTTCGCCCTTGTGTTAGGTGTTGGGTTGTTCACGCATGGCAGTTATATACAAGCAAAGGCATGGCTTGCTCAGCACTTAATTGAGCAAGCATGGCAACAAGCGTTAGTTACACCGAATGAGCAAGTAAAACCTTGGTTCTACGCTGATAGCTATGTCACTGCACAACTTAATTGGCCAAGCCAAGGCAAAACGTTATCGATACTGGCAGGGGCAAGTGGCCGTAATTTAGCCTTTGCGCCAAGCCATTATTTACCAAGCGGAGAGCTTGGCTCACAGCACGGATCTTTAATTGCAGGGCATAATGATACCCACTTTGCCTTTTTAGAAAACGTTAAAATAGGCGAACAGTTTAGCTTACAAACGCAAAGTGGGAATATTGTGTATTATCAAGTGCGCAATATTGAAGTGATTCATCAATCTCAACATGCATTTTTAGAGCGTAGCGGCTTATATTTATTAACCTGCTACCCTTTTGACTCATTAGCATCGGGAACCGAATTAAGATTATTAGTCTCTGCTGATAAAGTGTCGTCATCAACATCAACAACTAATTCTTGATGACGTTGACTGATCATGACACCGACAAATACCACGGCAATACTTAGCCATTGACCTAAAGTGAGTATTTCACCCAGCATAATGGCAGATAAAATTAAGGTAAATATGGGTATTAAATTAGAGTATGCAGCAGCCGTTAGCACAGATACTTTACTAATCGCATAGTTATACAAGCCATATCCGCCCAAAGTAACACACGACCCTAGGTATAAAATACTTAACAAAGCGGTTAAGTCGTGTTGGTTTTCACTTGGTAAATCTATAAACAGCAAGAATGGAGCAAAAAACAAACTTCCGCTAAAACCTTGTAAAGCAATGAGTGTTAAAGGAGAGTAGCGTGCGGCTAAGTGCTTTACCGCCACTGTGTAAAAAGCAGCACACACCATTGCCATTAGCTCTAAAAAGTTACCCAATAATGGATTGGGAGCTTGATCTGAAGTAGGTGAGAGTAAGGTCAGTAAAATACTGCCGCCAATACAAAAGGTAAAGCCAATAATGATGGCTTTGCTGATATACTCTTTAAGCATAAAAAACGCTAAAAATGCGACAATAATAGGTAAGCAAGAGACAATTACACCCGCTTGTGAGGCTGAGGTGTATTCCATAGCATGACCTTCAAATAAAAAGTAAAGGCATGGCTCCGCCAGTGACATACCAACTAAGTATTTCCAATCCCCTTTATGGTAATCAAAACGAATAACATATCGCCATAAACACACAGCAATGACTAATGTTGTTAGCATACGTAAAAAAATCACCAAGGCAGGATCATAGATAGCAATTGCATATTTGAGTGCAATAAACGAGCTACCCCATAAAAAGGTGGCAATAATTAAACATAAACTAGCTGGCATGATTGGCTCTTACTTAAAATTCATATGAATAAATAAAAATGCGATCCTAGCATGAAAATTTTTAACTTGTTCAAAAAGCGATAACTGGTATAAATAAATTATTCATCTTTTGTGTAGTAAGTAGCCATGTATAGGGCACAGGTAATAGTAGTTAAGCTGGGAACGAGTGTGCTTACCGGCGGCACAGACAAACTAGACAAAGCACACATGGTAGAGCTGGTTCGTCAGTGTTGTGAATTAAAAAAACAGGGTCATCAAGTTGTAATGGTTTCAAGTGGTGCAGTGGCCGCGGGCCGAGAGCAACTTATTAAGCCCTGTGGTCGCTCTGTTATTGATAAGCAAATGCTTGCAGCCATCGGTCAAGGTCAGCTTATTCATATTTGGCAAAGTCTGTTTGCATTGTATGGTGTTAATGTTGGTCAAATGCTTTTAACCCGTGCAGATTTAGATGACAGAGATCGTTACCTTAACGCCAGAGACACATTAACGGCTTTATTAAGTCATGATGTGGTGCCAATTATTAACGAAAATGATGCCGTTGCGACCAGTGAAATTAAAGTGGGTGATAATGACAACTTATCGGCACTCGTCGCTATTTTGGCCAATGCAGACAAGTTATTGCTATTAACTGACCAAGAGGGTTTATTCACCAGTGACCCTCGCACGGATGCTAACGCACAACTTATTGAACAAGTTAGTCATATTAATGATGAGCTACGTCAGCTTGCTGGTGGTAGCAGCACAAATTTAGGCACGGGCGGTATGGTAACTAAGCTTCAAGCTGCTGATATAGCAAGGCGCGCAGGTGTTGAAGTGATAATAGCCAAAGGCGCGGGTCAAAATGTCATTTTAAACTGTATGACTGATCAATTACCCGGCACCCGCTTTGTAAAACTCAGTGCCCCAAAGGATGGCCGTAAGAAGTGGTTACTAGCAGGGCCAAAAAGTAGTGGTCAAATAGTCATTGATGATGGTGCAACATTGGCTATTCAGCAACATGGCGCGAGCTTATTAGCCAAAGGTGTGCGTGCAGCAAAAGGCGTATTTACTAGGGGAGACTTAGTTGATTTAGTGGATTTAAATAATCAATGTGTAGCTCGTGGTGTTGTTCGGTTTAATAATCAGGAAGTTGAGGAAATCAAAGGCTGTCACTCCAATGATATTATTAACGTATTAGGCTTTGATTGTGGTTCAGCAGTTATCCATCGCGATGATTTAGTGTTGTTTTAGCGTTTTAGCCAGATAAGTTAGTAAAAAAACAGTGTTGTTCTAGACTTAGGGTTATGTATTTATAAGGTAGATTTTAAATGGCCAACCCTTGCGGACATGAGTGGATTGTATCTATAACACAACAAGAAGAAGAGCCAGGTTTAGATAAAGCGTTGCTAGACGCGATTTCAGAGCTGGCAGAAATTGATGCTTTTGCAATTTACGTTAATAAGCATTTTAATGATGATGTTGCGCCTATATTACTGAACAAAGACTCTCCTTTAGGAGTGTTGGAGAGTCATGAGATAGCATCAATTTTACAAAAGGTTTCAAAAAATAAAATACGCGTAAGTGCGGCCTTTGGCTCCTACACAAGTTACATCCCCATGTATTATTTAGGGCGCGTTATTGGCATGTTGCTGGTGGAGTCGGATCATGAGTTAGCTGAACGTACAACCATGCTCAGCATTCATATTTTAAATGTGTATGCCAACCAACTTGCGCTTATTCATCGCTCACGGTTAGATCCCCTCACAGAGCTTTTAAATCGACAAACCTTTGATACCAAAGTGATGGAGATTGTGTCTGATGATCAATTCTCTCTATCTAATGAAGCACAAAGTTGGTTTTTAGCTATAGTGGATATTGATCATTTCAAACGAGTTAATGATAATTTTGGCCATGTGATTGGCGATGAAGTTATTTTGCTCTTAGCGAGGTTACTTAAAAATAATTTTAAAGTTGATGATTTTGTATTTCGTTATGGCGGTGAAGAATTTGCTGTGCTTTTTTATGCTAAAAGTGACTCTGATGCACTACACATTCTCGAATGCTTTAGAAAAAACGTAGCAGAATACCCTTTCCCTCAAGTGGGTCAGTTAACTGTAAGCATTGGTTATTTAAAACTTACAGAAGTTGATATGGTGGCCTCACTTGTAAATAAAGCGGATTTAGCACTATACCACTCCAAAAATAATGGCCGTGATCAGGTTACTTCGTACCTTGATCTTAACGTCGTTGAAAAAGTTCAAAATGACGATGATGGCATTGAGCTTTTTTAATGCTATTTTAATAGCTGTTATGCTAAAATCCGTGCCCTTAATTTGTTGTCGATAGGGTAGAAAATGAAATTAGTACGTTGGATTTTAGGGTCTTTAATCTTATTTTTTGATTTTATATTTACACCGCGCAGTAAAAAACGTGCGCCTGAGGACCAAGCAAAGCTCGATCAGCAAACCCGTGATTTTAAACTCTACCAATTTAAAGCGTGCCCTTTTTGCGTAAAAGTACGCCGAGCTATTAAGCGCGAAGGCTTAAAAGTAGAAACCCGCGACGCTAAAAACAATGAACAATATCGTCAAGAATTACTAGAGCAGGGTGGTAAAGTTAAGGTTCCTTGCCTACGTATTGAAAAAGATAACCAAGTAACCTGGTTATACGAATCAAACGATATCATTGCCTATTTAGATAAAGTCGCAGCCTAAGGCGTGCGACCACTTCGAAAATTGCCCTTGCTATGCTAGCATCAAGGCAACTTTTATAGTCCTTTTTTAAAGAGAATATACCATGACAATCCGTACTCGTGTTGCTCCGTCACCAACAGGTGACCCGCATCTTGGCACTGCTTATATTGCCTTATTTAATTACTGTTTTGCTAAACAGCAAGGTGGTGAATTTGTACTTCGTATTGAAGATACAGACCAAGTACGCAGCACGCCAGAATCTGAACAGGCGATTATGGATAGCCTACGTTGGTTAGGGCTTGAATGGGATCATGGTCCAGATGTTGGCGGCGAATTTGGCCCATATCGCCAATCAGAGCGCAGCGATTTATATAAGAAATACGCACATCAGCTCGTTGATGAAGGCAAAGCGTTTTACTGTTTTGCAACTAGCGAAGAACTTGATCAAATGCGTGAAGAGCAAATGGCAGAAGGTTTGCGCCCTAAATACGATGGTCGTGGTTTAAAACTAACGAAAGAAGAAGTTGAAGCGAATTTAGCTGCTGGTAAGCCATATGTAATTCGTATGAACATCCCAAGCGAAGGCACATTCAAGTTTAATGATTACTTACGTGATGAGATTGAGATCCCGTGGGAAAACGTAGATATGCAAGTGCTACTAAAAGCCGATGGTTTTCCAACGTACTTCTTAGCCAACGTTGTGGATGATCACCACATGCAAATCAGCCATATTTTTCGTGGCGAAGAGTGGATCAACTCAGCCCCTAAATTATTAAAGTTGTATGAAGATTTTGGTTGGGAAGCACCTGTACTTGGTCACTTACCATTACTGCGCAATCCAGATAAATCAAAGCTATCAAAGCGTAAAAACCCAACCTCTATTAATTACTATAAAGAAATGGGTTACTTGCCAGAAGCGGTACTTAACTATTTAGGTCGCATGGGTTGGTCAATGCCTGATGAGCGTGAAAAGTTCACTCTTGATGAAATGATTGAGCACTTTGACATGAAGCGCGTATCACTGGGCGGCCCAGTATTTGATGTAGATAAACTAAGTTGGTTAAATGGTACATGGATCCGTGAAAACCTCACTGATGCAGAACTTGTTCAACGCTTTGTGGATTGGAAGTTTAACGGCGATATGCTTGCTAAAGTATTACCTGAAGCGAAAACCCGCATTAATACTTTATCGGATATGGTTGATTTAGCTGGTCATTTTGTAGGTGGTATACCGACTTACGATCCCGCATTATTAACGGCAGGTAAAGCGGATGAAAATGTTATTCGCCAAGCGTTACAGTTCTTTATCTGGCAATTAGAAGGCCTACGTAGCTGGGAAAAGCCTGAGATATTTGCTATTGCTAAAGCGGTGGCAACATTCCACGAGCTTAAAATTAAAGACTTTTTAGAGCCAATCTTTGTTGCTATTACTGGAAAGACGTCATCGACATCGGTACTTGATGCAATGGAAATTCTAGGCTCTGATTTATCACGTGCCCGTCTACGTGTTGCACTTACACATTTAGGTGTTTCGAAAAAGCAGGCTAAGAATATAGAACGCGCTTATCGCGAATATCCAAATAGTTAATACATCTATTAACTGGTATTTTAAACCGAGCCCTAGGCTCGGTTTTTTTATAACTTTTTTAATAACTGTAAGACTGACCAGTACATAAGTAAGCTTTTTCACATTCATATTTAGCATATGTCACTGCTTTACATTGCTCAATGGTATAAGCGTTTGCTCCTCGATTTACAGCATCTTGCTTTAATAAAGATTGGGCTTCGGCTTTTAAGTTATTTTTGTTAACAGTCCCTCGGCGACTCTCTTCACAGCTAAGCCCCTCTACCTGACCCATCATCGTTGCACCCATTTCGTTTGCATGTTGGTGGTTTCGAAATTTATATAAATCATGTTTAGCAATTTGATTTGCAATCATCACGTCGTTGATATTGGTAGATACCTTAACGGCACTGCATCCACTGCATAGAAATAGTAGCAAAGTACACAACGTTTTTTTCATTTTATGTCTGCCCTTAGTTTTTATTTAATCCAAAGCATAACAATTATTTAAACTTAATATGTAAAATTTTGTTGATAACGTAGCTGCGTCTCTTTAATTCCTAGTATGTTGAAAAGCTAAAATGATCGCTTTGTATTTTATAAATTTCATTTTTGTTAATGGAATGTACAAAATGCTACACGTTTTAGCGTCACTTTTTATCTTCCTTATGGTTGAATTGTATGTACAAGTGGTGAAATAGATATTCACAAAACTTGAATAAAAATACTAAACAACTATCCAGGGGATACCTATGCAAGTGAAAACCATTTCCATTGCAGTAGCTGCCGCTATCTACAGCGCGAGTGCTGCACATGCTGCCGACATTGAGAGCCAGCACAAAATAAGTAACCAACTAAAAGCACCTAATATAACGTTTGAAGAAATTAAAGCATTTAGCAAAGAGTTTTCACAAGGCGACTCTGATTCTATGCTTCAAAACGATGGTCTTAATGTACAACTCAATAGCCAAGAAAAGAAATTTAAAGAAGAAGGTGTTGATGGTGAAAGTATATATATAGTGCGCTTGAAAGCGAACTCTGTTGCGCTCGAAGCGCGTGATCTAGCGTCACCTCTCGCACGCTCAATGCAAGTACAGGGTATAACAAAAATATTTGAAAAAGGCCGGGCTACTGTGAGTGCTGTCACAGAGTATCAAGCTAAATTATTACATAAACAAAACTCAGTGATGCAAGAAGTAACGGCCGTTACAGGCCGCACAGATATGCGTCGTCAATTTACTAAAGCCCTCAATGGCTTTTCTGTGAAAATGACTGAACGTGAAGCCAGCCGTGTAGCAGAGCTTGGTTCTGTTGCATCTGTAATGCGTTCAAAGAACTATGACTTACTGTCAGATGAAGGTCCGAAGCATATTGGTGCAGATCAAATTTGGGATGGCACAAGTGTACCGAGCGGTATTAAAGGAAAAGGGGAGGGACAAATTGTTGGTATTATCGATACGGGTATCAACTCTGATCATCCTTCATTTTCAGCTATAGGCGGCGATGGCTATCAACATATCAACCCATTTGGAGAAGGCGCATACGTTGGTGACTGTGTTGAAGAGCCAGAAGAGGTTCAATGCAATAGTAAACTCATTGGTGTTCGCTCTTATGATGTGATAACCGATGCCTTTGAGGCAATGATACCTGGTTGGCCTGCCATTGGTGAAGATTATCAAGGTCATGGTTCACATGTCGCATCGACAGCTGCAGGTAACGTTGTTAAGAATGTACCCTATATGCTTCCTAGCTTTGGTGAGAACACAGATGGGACTATCTTAAAAGAAGATTTATTTCCTGAGATTTCAGGGGTTGCTCCTCATGCTAATATTATTTCATATCAAGTGTGTTATCCAAGCAGTGCTGAATACGCAGGGTGTCCTGGTGAAGCTCTGGTTGCTGGTATTGAAGATGCGATTTCAGACGGCGTAGATGTTATCAACTTCTCAATTGGTGGCGCAGACTCAAATGTATGGGCAGATCCTGTACAGCTTGCTTTTCTCGCAGCACGAGAGGCTGGTATTAATGTGGCTGCTGCTGCGGGTAATAGTGGCCAAGCATGTGGTGCTGCGGAATGTTTTGGTTACCTAGATAATTCATCACCTTGGTTGGCTCAGGTTGCAGCAACAACACATGGTCGTTCTATTGCGGTTGAAACCGCGGTTGAATATGCAGGCTTTGCTGATGATACCCTAGGCTCAGAGGTGCCAAGCTGGTCAGAAGCAGGTTTAGTTGGTGGAGCAATTAATAACGAAGAGCTGACTGGTGTTGTTGTTTGGGCTAAGGATTATGCCGATGTAAACGGATTTAAAGATTACAATGGTTATTGCACAGCCGATTACCCAGAAGGAACGTTTGATTATTATAAAGATGGTAGTGAAATCACGGGTGCCAATGATGGTTCAACTAATGTGATTGTAATTTGTCAACGCCATACACCAACTGACCCTAATGCTAATGCACGTACTGCAAAAGTAGATCATGTTAAAGTAGGTGGCGCGGATGGTTTCATTATGTTTAACCGTGATCGTAATCAAGGCACCGTTCCTGAATCATACTCCTTACCTGGCGTCCACTTTAGTTATGATCAATGGAATGGAGTATACCCAGAAGATGCTCTAGAGGATTGGGTTGATAGCTATTCAGAGTTAGGTCACATGATAACGATTAAACCAACCGTTATCGAACGTCGCGTCAATGAAGATGATGCAGATTGGCTTGCTGACTTTTCTTCTCGCGGTCCATCATTTTCAAATGTTGAGGTATTAGCACCTGCAATGGCTGCGCCGGGTGTCAATATATATGCTGCTTATTCTGATGAACATCCGTTCGTAGAGCCGCATGGGCAAGATTATGCTGGTATTAGTGGTACATCTATGGCGTCGCCTCATGTTGCAGGGTCAATGGCATTATTACGTCAAATTCACCCTGAGTGGACTGCAGCCGAAATTCAATCCGCGCTTTCTATGACAGCGGAAAATGTTGTTAAATATCATCGTTTAAATGACAAAAGTGATGTTGTTACGGATGCAAAAATTTATCGCGCTGGAGCCGGCCGAATTAACGTTGCATTGGCTGCTAAAGCGGGTTTTGTGATGAACGAAACTGCGGATAACTTCTTAGCGGCTGACCCTTACAACGGTGGCACTCCACATAAGCTTAATTTACCTAACTTGGTGAACTTTGCATGTGCACCTGAGTGTCAATGGGTTCGTACTATAAAAGCAACAGAAGATGGTACATGGACCGTTAGCCATGAAGATATTGAAAACTGGTCGCTAGATGTCAACTCGCAAACATCACAAAATGGTGTAAATATTGATATCTTCCCGAAAACTTTTTCATTGAAAAAAGGTGAGACACAAACCATTATCGTTAAAGCGTCTATCATGGACACGCAAGAATGGTTCAGTAATTCAGAGGTTGAGCTACATACTAATTTAGTATTCCAAGCGGAGGATGCGGATATTCCAGATGCGCATTGGCCTGTAGCGTTTAAATATGATCGCGGTAACTTACCTTCAATGCTATCGACAACTGCGCATTCTGATATAGGCACGTATGTTGCTAAAGGTATTGTATTACCAAATGTTGAAGCGCCAGTGGCTCGTGTATATGAGCCGGTTAAAGCAGAAATTACTTCTGTAACACTACCAAAAGATGATGATCGGACCTTCCCATGGGATATGAACCGCAACGCTGAAGAAGTTAATGCTGAAGATATTCTAGATGAGTCGACGTTTACTAAATTCGTTAGCGTACCTGCAAACTCAAAACGCTTTATGGCTGAAGTGGTCGATGTTGAGTCTGAGCTGAAAGGGACAACATTAGATGTAGGTAATGCCATTGTTTATGTAGGGAAAGACTATAATAATGATGGTATTGTACAGCCACAAGATGAAATTCTATGTGTTTCTAACCATAGAATTTATAAAAATTTCTGTAATATAAATAACCCAGAAGAAGGTGAATATTGGGTTGTAATATATAACTCTAATAAATCATCTGTAGGGGCTATTGAAGAAACTTTCGAATTAGCAACTGCGGTTGTATCAAATCAAGATGCAACAGGTATGACTGCACGTCTCCCTGCGAGTGATGGTTTAAACAAAGTTGACATGACTGTTGATTGGAATATGGCGTTTGATGCTAATAGTGTTTACTACTCATTATTGGATGTAGGCACATCAGCAGTTAATCCTGGTAATTTAGGTTCTATCCCATTCAAGATTAGTCGTGGCAAAGATGTTGTTCACCTAGATGCGCCAAATACAGGTGCAAAAGTGGGCGATATGATACCTTACACATTCGAAGTGCTAGCTAATAATTCAGGAGTTGATCGTGAATTTTCACTAGAATTAGCGATTCCAGAAGGTCTGGATGTTAAAGCTGAAAATGTTGCAATATCAACAACATCAGAAATCAATATCGAAGTTGTTGATGGCAAGGTTGTTGTAACAGGAATGCAGGCTGATACGCGCGATGTTGAGCCAGACTACATTGTTACGGATAATATTACTGATGAGATGTGTCGCACACCTGACTTTGGTAACTCAAATCCTGGTGGATATGTTGATTTATCTGAGTTTGGTATTGCGCCTTTACTTTCTGGTTTCGATGACAATAACCTTTATAACTCCAGCCGAGGTTATGCTTTACCTATCGCAAGCTTCTATAATGGTGAGTACGATACATTTAGCTTATATAACAACAGTGAATTGACTAATATTCAAAATCAGTACATGGAAATCCGTGGCATGGGGACGGTGAATCCGGGAGGGAGTCGCTACTTTTTCCCTCAACACAAGCCATTTCCTTATGAAACTTTTCCTTATGAGAATATGGGCCCATTATGGCGTGGTTGGGAGTTTTCACCGCAAGGTCTACTACAATCTGTAATGTCAGTAGGGTTGTCCTCAGATGAAGGTATTTCACTAGCAAGTACGACAACAGGCTGGGGAATTGTTGAATGGGATAATGCGTCAGACTATGATGATCCAGTACTAGACCCTACTACGCGAAAGTATAGTTACACAAAACGAGATAACTCATTTGATTTCCAAGTGTTATTTAATGCAAATACACGCTTTGGTGAAGGTGAGCATGAAATTTACTATGCGTACGAAAACATTGATTTTGGAACGACTCGCCCGCACGGTAGTATTGGTTTACAAGGTTTCCGTGGAGCCTTTTTTGAATTCGGTCCGCTTGATAAATATCGGGGTGTCCAAGTAGCCTATAACAACCTAGATGAAGTTATTAGCGATGGTTACGTTGTATGTATGGATTACGTTGGTCCAGAATCATCACAGTTCGAAGTAACGGCATGGGCAGAAGTATTGCCATCAGCGGCAGGTCAAATGCTAAATATTGATGCGAAAGCAGCTATCGCTGGCCTAAATGACATTACAACGACGGCGACACTCAGTGTACCAAGCAACATCACGATTGTAGCGCTTGACGATATGGTAACCACAGAAGAAACAGCAATTAGCTTTGATGTTCACTATATTGATGAAACAAACTCGAAAAATGAAATTTCAGTTATTTCAGACAATGTAAGTTTTGAAGTTGATGGCGATACAGTCACCGTAACACCCAATGAGAATTTCTACGGTGAAACAGAAGTGACGGTGGTTGTTTCTGACATTGAGAACCCATCAGATGCTGCAAGCACGACGTTTATGTTGACTGTAACTGGAGTGAGCGATGCACCTGTTGCAAATGTAGCGAATACAGAGATGGTTATCACAGAAGGCGATACGGTCACACTAGATGCATCAGCGTCAATGGACCCAGATGATGATGAGCTGAGCTACAGCTGGCAAGGTAACGGTGTTATTGCAGATGCAAGCGCAGCGTTAACAACCGTGTCAGGTTTAACTGCGGGTGACCATGTATTTACAGTGACAGTATCAGATGGTGAACTTGAAACATCAGCAACTGTGAATGTGAAAGTAGTTACTGTTGCAGAGCGTTTAGCAATTGATGCTATTTCTAACCAATCAGTTGATGAAGATAACAGCACAGAGATTGCGGTTAACTTTGACAACCAGTTAGGTAAAGAAACTGCTATTACAGCAATGGCTGACAATGCTGAAGTTGAGGTAATGGGTCATGAAACGGGTTCAATGCTAAAACTGACACCAGCAGCAAACTTCAATGGTGAAATTGAAGTAACAGTAATGGTAGCTTATACAGACGAGCCTTCAGCGGTAGCACAAACAACCTTTACACTGACAGTAAACGCAGTGAATGATGCGCCTGTTGTAGAGCTTGCAGAGACTCATTTATATGTACGTGAAGGTCAAGTACCGACACTTAGCGCAACGGCATCAGACCTTGATGGTGATGAACTAACCTATGAGTGGGCAGGTCCAGGTACAATTGCTTCAGCAAATGAAGCAAGTACTAAAGTATCAGGACTTGTTGCGGGTGATTATGTTTACACAGTATCAGTAAGCGACGGTGTAACAACGGTTGAAAAAAGCATGCAGTTATCAGTGACTGAAGCCCCGGTGGTTGATGATGCTGATGATGAAGAAGAGTCTAGTGGTTCGTTAACTTGGTTAACGATACTAATGGCTGGTTTTGCAAGCTTAAGACGCCGTAAAGCTAAGCGAAGCTAAATTTATTCCTAATTGTGTTATGTTACAAAGAGCCTTCGGGCTCTTTTTTTGTTTTTAATTGGCACATACCATGATGAAAAAGCAGCGAAAATTAATATAATAGTTATAACGATGAGTGCTAAGTGAAATCAAATACCTATGTAGCAAAATGTACAAGGTATTTTATATTTTTTGTAATGTGTTAATTTTAGCAAGAAAGGGAGATGGCGAGGGTATTATTGTGTCAGCTAAAAATACATAAACATGGCTTAGCATACTATTTTTGTAATCAAGTGAGGCTTTATATGCTACTAATCATGAGAATACCCCTGAATACCAATATACTATGATTTAAAGGTGAATTAAGTTGATGAAAAAGGTGTTTGGCTTACTGTGTTGCTTGAACATATCAGTTGTGTATGCACAAGTTGACGAACAGCAAACTCAGCTTGTTAAAAAATCGACAATTAATGCCAGCGTGACATTGGGTTATGGAGGGATTGAAAACCCGGTGCTTGATGCAGGTAATATCACATCACCCATTCTTCCAAGTTTTAGTTATTATGGTGATAGTTGGTATTTTGATGACTTTTCAATAGGCTACAGTCTTATTGAAGCACCTAATTATTATATCGATGTATTAGGCAGGTTTAATGATGATGGCTTCTTTTTTGAACTTGATGGTGTTGAACAGCTATTTGCTCTAGGGGCGGTTTCTTCAGGTCCAGGAAGGCCTTCGATTCCTTCGGCTACACCTATCAACTTAACACCCATAGAGAGAGATTTGTCCTATATGGTGGGTGTATCTTCAGCATTTAATCTCTATGATAATATTTGGCTAAGCGGGGCGTTATTACAAGATGCAACGGACGTTCATAACGGTCATGAATTTTTGCTTAATGCTTATAGTGTGTTTGAATTATTTTCAGGCAAGGCGGGCATAGAGATTGGGGCCGTTTATAAAAATAAAGAATTAATAGCGTATTATTACACCGTAGCCGCAGGTGAAAGTAAAAGCAGATTACCTAAGTATGACTTAGAAAGTAATGAGCAATATCATATTAAGTTAACGTATGAATACTCGCTAAATAATAATTTCAGTTTAGACTTGAAGCTTAAACACACTTGGTTGGGTGATAACCTGGCCAACTCCCATATGATAAAGCAAACAGGGTACTTTTCTGGATTTGCAGGAATTACTTATCATTTTTAGGCCATTGTATCGATATTCTTGCGCCGCCACTTGTCGTGTGATTTGTTAAGTTTATTTTACCTCCGTGCCACGTGGCAATCCGGTCTACAATATATAACCCAAGGCCATAGCCACTAGCTAGCACATCACCTTCACCTTGTTTAAATGGCTCAATCAATGCATTAGCATTAAGTGGTAAACCTGGGCCATCATCAGTCACATAAATAGTATAAATACCGTTACTCTTCTGAGTTTTAATTTGTATCGAGTGCTTTGCATATTTGGTCGCATTTATGAGTAGATTTTGCACTGCAATAGCCATAAAGCTATGTTCGCACCATGCGTCAATTATTTGAAAGTCTACTTTAAATTCTAACTCTTTGTAGAGTTTGAATTTGTGTATCTCAGTATTTATGAGCGATGCTAGATTGACTTTCTTTTGATTAAACACTGTTTGTTGATGTTCGAGCCGTGCAAAAGAAAGGTATTGCTCGAGTCGTACTTCGATTTCGTCGATATCATGTTCTATCTGACTATTTTCATCAGGTTCTAGTTCTGAAATTGAAAGAGCAAAACGCATTCTAGAAAGGGGCGTTCGGATCTCATGGGATATGATCCGTGATAAATCACTGTGTAATAAAATAAAGCTCTCTATACGCTCTGACATTTCTGTAAACGTCCCTGCAAGTGGCGCAATTGAAGAATTACTTTTGATTGGTAGGATGATTTTTTCTGGCTTTTTACTGAAACATTTTGCTGCATTTTGAAGTAGACTTAAATCTCTAAAAACGGGTCTTATAAACAATAAAATAATGCCGCCAAGTAATAAGTAAAAAGCCATAAATACAACCCAGTCTGTTGGCGGGGTGCGCATCAGTTCAACCGGACCCACTCTGTATATTTGTTTATTAAACCCTTTTAAGTAAACAAAAGATTGGCTTTCAAGAGTAACACTGAGGATCCCTTCATTTTCAAAATTAGTTTGTAGCTCTGGCGATAAAATAAGCTCTGAGGCGTTTACTTTTTTCACTCTCGTATCTTTTTCGTCAATTAATTTCCTAAACTCGTTAACACTAAGCTGAAGGCTAGGAGTTTGCGCTGAGAAAAAATAATTGTACATTTGGCCAAATGATAATACTAAAGCCGTTAAGCTAACCGTTATTATCATGTATAACTTTAAAAACTGTTGGTTCATGACTTAGTAATATCCAAACTATAGCCTTTTCCTCTGACAGACTTAATATCTAAAGATGCTTCTTTATCGGAAAATAGTTCTTTTAGTTTTTTCCTTAATCGACTAATTTTTAAATCAATCGCTCTATCTAGGCCGTCATACTCTCTCCCTATTACTTGTTTAAACAATAACTCTCGCGATACTGTTTGAGGTGCATTGTTTGCTAAAAATGAAATAATCTCAAATTCACTTTCGTTTAGGCCTAACCAAGTATTAAGAAACTTTGCATCACGTTTGTTAGTGTCTACAGATAAGTCTTGCTGTAGTTCATCTGGGATTATACGTTGATTAATAATGTTTTTAATTTTGGCTAAGAGTAATTCAGGCTTAATTGGCTTAACTAAATAATCATAAGCACCTAGCTCTAACCCTTTTATTTGTGATTGAACAGAATCCAGCGCGGTTAAAAAAATAACAGGGCAGTTGTGGTTGTTTTTTAGCTGCTCTATCAGTGCAAACCCATTTCCATCAGGTAGCATAACATCACAAATGATCAGTGTAGGTAAAAAGGTACATTCATGAGCATAGTAGGTTTGTACTGTATTGAATAAATCAACGGTGTAACCTTGCTTTAAAAGGAATTTATGTATCAGTTTTGCCAGTTTGAGATCATCTTCAATAACAAATATATGATGCATTACAGACTCCAGCCAAAGCGGCGTTTTATACGATAATCACTTACTTTATAGTTAGCGATGGATAGTTGTTGTTCTTTAACCACTACATTTTCTAAGGGATCAATAAGTTGAACCATAATGGAGTGTGTCGTTTTTAATTTAAAATGTTCATTAATAAGCCCTGGAGAGTTGTAGCACTGGGTATAATGAGGGCGGTTCGTTATTTCTAAGCATAGCTCTTTAAAAGGCGCGAGCGTAAAATTTACTTGAATATTAAATTCGCAGAACTTGTTTTGTGATTCAATGATGCACACCTTCGGCGAGACATTAAAAAAGGTTTATCAGATGCCTGTGCAAAGCTACTGACACTAAAAAGGCCGCTACATAATAACGTGATCAATAATGTTTTTTTATTGATGTATTTTACATCAATGGCTTTAATGGCTGTGAGGCAAAACAAATTAAACTACCTAAATAATCGCGAGAATGGATGTAGAAAAAATAAACAAGCTCACGTTCCTTTTGTCTAAGTTTTTTTAGTAACATACAGAGTATTTCACTCAGGCTGTTTGTTATTATATTTAGAGTAAAGCGAATGGTCCTTTTAGGTTCTCTATTTTTGACTAATTAAGGGTTACACAAGTAATTATAAAGGTACTAATAAACGACGTAAAATACACCTTCATTTAGATTAAAAACATCTCTACTGCTGTCGTTAGTGTTAACTATTTCTAGTTGATTGTTAACCCTTTGTACAAATTGCTACATTTAATTGTAGGCTATTTATTTAATTGGTTCGTGATTAGTAAAATAGGGTAAGTGATACTTACTTTTTTAAGTTGATTTATCTTCATCTTTTAGCTTTATTAAACCAAGCATTTATTTTGTTACACAAAATTAAACAGATTCGACCTCTCTCATTATTTTATCTGGTAGTATAGATAAGTTATAAGCAGTTTAAGCAGTGAACAAACAATGTTAAGTCCTTATTATCAGCAACATGCTGACTACATCTCTATTTCTCGTGAACAAGGTTGCCGCTTTGCTAAGTGCGTAGCTGATGATTACAACCCACTTCATGATAAAGACGCAAAACGATTTTGTGTACCTGGAGATTTATTGTTTTCGTTGGTACTAAACAAATACGGTATCAGTGAAAGAATGGAGTTCACTTTTGCTGGCATGGTGGATGAAAACTCAAAACTTGAGTTTCCACAAGGTGCAGATGAATTTGATATCACCAGTGGTGAAAAAGTCATGCTTAAAGTTAAGCGTGAAGGTAAAACAAGCCAATGTGAAACACTGACTAATAGTCTGATAAAAAATTATGTAGAGTTTTCTGGTACTACGTTTCCTCATGTCATAATTCCACTTATGGGCAAGCAAGATGTCATGATAAACCCGGCTAGACCGATGGTTATTTATGAATCAATGTTAATCAACCTCGATACATTGGATATCACGGCACCTACTTTAGAATTTGCTGAACCTGATTTCGAATGCGCAGGTAAGCGCGGTAAAATAACCTTGCGATTTAATTTGCTAGAGAATGGCAAAAAAGTGGGCTCAGGTGAAAAACATATGGTTGTATCAGGCATACGAGAATATTGCCAAACTACAGTTGACGATTTGATTGCCTTTTATAACGAACGTAAAGAAACGCTTAAACCAGTCGCTTAATTCAGCGAGAGTTTAATCACTACTAAGAAGGCGCGTAAGCGCCTTTTTTGTTAAGCGTTTTGCGCGTACAATAATGCTAACATTTGTCATTCCAAGTTTATCTTATGTCTGCTGCAACGTTTACTGATCTTCACCTTGACCCTTTACTACTCAAAAGCCTTGAGTTAACTGAATACAAAAGCCCTACCGCTATTCAGCTACAAACAATCCCACTCATTTTGGCTGGAAACGACGTGATGGGCAGCGCCCAAACAGGCACCGGTAAAACAGCTGCCTTTGTATTACCTCTATTGCACAAATTAATCACTAGCGACAAAAAAGATGAGCAAGGCACCGCGCGAGTTTTAATATTAACGCCAACCCGAGAGCTTGCTCAGCAGGTATTTGCAAGTTTTGAAAAGTATGCACAAGGCTGTGGTATCAAGGGGGCTTTAGCCTATGGTGGTGCAAGTATTAGCCCTCAAGTTAAAGCGATGAAAGAGGCGCAAGTAGTGGTTGCAACCCCAGGGCGGTTACTTGATCACATTATTAAAGGCAGCATTACATTATCAAGCGTAGACTCATTAGTATTTGACGAGGCTGATCGCATGCTCGATATGGGCTTTATTGACGAGATTAAACGTATTTTGCGTCATGTGCCAAGTGACCGCCAGACTTTACTATTTTCAGCCACCTTTGATGATAGCGTGTTTGAACTAAGTAAAAAGTTGCTAAAGGATCCAAAACTTGTAGAAGTCGATAAGCGCAATTCGGCAGCGGTAGAAGTTGAGCAAGTTATTTACGCTGTAGATGAAGACCGTAAGCGAGAGCTAGTCTCCCATATGATTGGTATGAAAAACTGGCGCCAAGTGCTTATTTTTACGCGTACCAAACAGATGGCGGATAAGTTAGCCAAAGAAATGTGTAAAGACGGGCTTAAGACGGAGTCTATCCACGGCGATAAATCACAAGGGGCACGCGACAGAGCGTTGCAAAACTTTAAAGAGGGGACCACTCGTGTGCTTGTTGCAACGGATGTTGCTGCGCGAGGGCTAGACATTGTTTCATTAAAATACGTAATCAACTTTGAGCTTCCTTATATAGCTGAAGATTACGTTCATCGAATTGGTCGAACGGGCCGAGCGGGTGAGCAAGGCCTTGCAATGTCATTAGTAAGCCTTGATGAGCAATGGCTGCTTGAAGAAATCGAAGTCCTATTAGATACCCGCCTAACACCACAATGGCTTGCAGGGTATGAGCCTGACCCAAACAAAAAGCCTAAAGATAATCGTAAAAATACGAATAAATCGCGGAAAGACCGTGATAAAAAACGAATTTTAGGTAAAAAAAGTTCAAACCGCCGCCGATAAGTCTTTTATACTTAGCTTTAAGTAGTCAGCGCGGGTGCACAGTATGTTTAAAACTAATCAGTGGATGTTCTCAGAAAAAGACAGCCATATATCTTTACAGAAGTGGCAGAAAACAGTCGATTTAATGACAGACCTGTTTTCTGCACCGGCGGGTTTCATTGTGCAGTCTGTTGATAAAGGTTATCGGGTAGTTATAGCCAGCGAACAGCAAGAAAACCCGTATGATGCAGGCACTTTTATACCCAATGATGTAAATATATTTTGCAAAAAGGTGGTGACAGATAATAGTGCGCTCTATGAGAAACATGCTAGCAAAGAAACGTATTGGCTTGATAACCCCGAAGTCGTTAAGGATGGTTTTGAATCATACCTTGGTTTGCCGATCCATTGGCCCAATGGTGAGGTATTCGGCACATTATGCGTAATGGATTTTGAACAAACTGATTATCAACGCAATTATTTGGAGCTAATCAAGCAACTAAGAGACATGGTCGAAGATGACTTAGAGATGGTTAATAGTTTCGTGCAAATGCGTGAAATTGCCATGCTAGACCCGTTGACGAATATTTATAACCGCCGTGCATTGAGTTTACTCGCTCAACAAAAGATTAACTTGGCTAGGCGGTTGGGCTTTGATGTGTGTTGCTTGTTCATAGACATTAATGATTTTAAAAAGTTAAACGATCATTTCGGTCATGAAGTGGGTGATAATGCACTTATTACATTGGCTGAAACATTGAGAGTACGTTTAAGAGATGCAGACATTATTGGCCGTTTAGGTGGTGATGAGTTTATCGCGGTGATTCAGATAACCGATAAACAGCTAATAGAGAATGTGCTTAATAAAATACGCGACGGCTATAAAACTGCATTAGCTGATAAAGACTTACCAAATTTGAGTTTAAGTATTGGTTATAGCTTTAGTTCTGGGCAAACAGAACCCTTTGATGTGTTGCTAGATAAAGCAGACCAAGAAATGTATAAAAACAAACAAGCATTTAAACTCTTAAATGAGTGAATAATGCTTGCTTGTTGTTTACTTTAAGCTATTTGCTTTTCGGCCAGATTTAATTCCATTGTTGCTTTTAGCAAACGGTAAAGATTAATTGATGCGTCAATTTCTTCTTTACGGTTTGTTAAACTTTCAATGTTCAGGCCCAATGGCACATCTAAATGAGCACAGCTTTGTAAGATCAAATCTAAGTTTTCACGGCAAATGCGCACTGATTCACTAAGCGGGTTTTGCGAGTCAAGCATGCGCCATTTTGTGGCCTCCGGTACAGAAATCCCTAGCCACTGCATAAAGTCTAGCGTTTTTTCACTGCCACATGGTGTAAATGTCAGAATGATTCGTTGCGGCTTAATACCTTGTGCTTTACAGCTGCGTGCATAGCTGGTGATTAAATCAATCGTGGCTTGGGCATTGTAAACAGCTTGTGAGATGAAAAATTTGCACCCTTGTGCGGTTTTTTCAAGTAGGCGTTCGTGTTCGTTACGTTTACTGGCGTGGCGCTCAGCAATCGTGACGCCACCTAAAAAGAAGTCATCCGACTGTTGCTCTAGCACTTTATAGGCATTTGGTAAGCTTAGCTTGATATCACCTTCAGATGAGGGGCTACCCACCAGCACTAAGTTTTTTAAATCAAACTGTGCTTTGGTTTCATGTAACCATGCTTTAAATTCTTCTTCACCGCGCTGTGCAACACTTTTGTAAGTGATCACGTCTTGATCGGATAAATTACGCAATAAATGGCTGTATTCTCTCGGGTCCACAGTCTGTTTGAATGGAAAAGGGCGCGGCTTATCAGTACGGCTACTTTCATCTTGAATATCATAAATAATCACACCATCGTATTCAATTTCATGCAAACGGCCTAAAAGCTTTTGAGCAATGGTTTCAAGTTGAGCTTTATCTGTACCAATGCGTGGTGGAGTTGTGCCAATTAAATAAACACCTTGATTGGTGTCTTCAATTTTCTCTTGTAATGATAAAGCCATAATCCTCATTCCAGCTGTTTTGTCTATGTTTGATAATATAGCAGCCATTTAGACGTCTAGATAGATTTTTTTGGTGAAAGTTTTTCAATTACTATGAATTATATTCAAGTTGGAAGCGTGGAATAGTGGTGTTTATACACAACTGTTTACATAAATTGTTATGCTGGGGGTCTTATAATTGCTCGCTTTGTTGCATAATCGAAGTGATGTAGACATATTTATAACTAAAAAAATATTCAACTAACAAGGGATAACAATGAAATTTAAACTATTAGCAACGAGTCTAGCCGTTACGCTAGCACTGAGCGGGTGTGCTAGCAATGAAAGTACAACCATGGTTAAAGAAGTTGAAATAGAACAAAACTCTGTAAACACCGCAAACGATCGTGTTTTTTCACAAGACTACGTACTAGAAGAGCTAGATAATGGTTTACGTGTGATGATTGTTAAAACCGATTATCCAGATGTTGTTTCATTGCAAATTCCAGTTTCTGTTGGTTCACGTAATGAAGTAGAGGCGGGTAAAACGGGTTTTGCGCACTTTTTTGAACATATGATGTTTAAAGGGTCTGAAAAGTTTCCACAGGATGTTTATTCAGATATCTTAAAAAATTCAGGCGTTGATAACCGCGCTTATACAACCAATGATTACACTAACTATCACCTAAACTTCTCGAAACAGCACCTTGATAAAGTACTCGAAATTGAAGCCGATATTTTCCAAAATTTAAAATATTCTGAAGAGCAATTTCGTACCGAAGCATTAACAGTGAAAGGTGAATACCTTAAAAATAATGCCAGCCCAATTCGTAAGTTACTCTCTGCTGTTCGAAATGAAGCATTTGAAGAACATACCTACAAACACACTACTATGGGCTTTTTTGAAGACATTGAAGCCATGCCAGATCAAATGGCGTACGGTAAAGAGTTTTTTGAGAAGTTTTACAAACCAGAATATGTTTCATTAGTTATTGTTGGCGATGTTGATACAAAAGAAACTATGGCGATGGTTAAAAAGCATTGGGGTAACTGGCAAAAAGGTGATTATGTTGCTGATATTCCCACGGAGCCAAAACAGCAAGCGGCTAAGTATATCCATGAGAAAAACGAAGGTCTGCCAGGGCATTGGTTGCTTGTATCATACAAAGGCACGGCTTGGCAGCCAGAAGTAAAAGACCGCGCAGCCCTTGATTTACTCTCGCAGCTTTATTTTTCAAATAACTCAGAGTTATATCAAGAGTTAGTAGTTGATAAACAAATTGCCAGCCAAATGTTTACCTATAACCCAGATACAAAAGATCCGGGCTTACTGCATGTATTTGTAAAAGTAGAAAACGAAGAAGACTTAGCTAAAGCGCGTGATGCAATTAATGATACGTATGCAAAAGCGCGTACTGAGCTTGTAGATAGCCAAAAGCTTGCTGACTTGAAATCTAACTTAAAATACAGCTTTATTAATGGCCTCGATTCATCTCAGTCAATTGCATCAACACTTGCAAGTTATATGCACTTTGAACGTGATCCAGAAGTGATTAACCAACTTTATGCAACCGCTGACAGTATTACAGCTAAAGATATTCAAGATATTGCTAACAAATACTTTGTTGATAGTGGTCGCACAACGGTAACTATGTCGGCACTTGATAAAATAGCCGACTTTGAAAAAGAAGTTGACCTAAATACGCTAGTTGCTAGCAAGCAAACAGTCAAAGAGCGCCACTTTAATGTGCTTGATAAGACCAATAGCTCACCATTGATTGACGTTAATTGGTTATTCCACACAGGTGCTGCAGCTGATCCTAAAGGTCAAAAAGGGGTTGCTGCGCTCACTGCTGCAATGCTGGCACAAGGCGGCTCTGAGTCTAAAAGTTATAATGATATCAAAAAAGCATTGTATCCATTAGCAGGCAGCTTTGGTTATCAAATAGATAAAGAAATGATTTCATTACAAGGGCGTGTCCATAAAGATAATGCAGCTCAGTGGTATGCACTTGTTAGTGAGCAATTACTTAATCCTGGTTTCAGAGAAGATGATTTTAAACGTTTAAAGAAAGAGCTGATTGACGGTATTA
This sequence comes from Pseudoalteromonas atlantica, assembly GCF_043641955.1. Taxonomy (GTDB): domain Bacteria; phylum Pseudomonadota; class Gammaproteobacteria; order Enterobacterales; family Alteromonadaceae; genus Pseudoalteromonas; species Pseudoalteromonas atlantica_A. The sequence goes on along the minus strand of NZ_JBHZRV010000004.1, from coordinate 191,480 downwards.
AATCGGGCCTTAAAGCATCTAACGATGAAGAGCTAGGTAAAGAAGTACTTTATCATAAGCTGTACCAAGGTCATCCGTATGAAAGTTACAACTACGGTGACTTATCAGACCTAGAAGCATTAACTCTTGATGATGTAAGAGCGTTTTACGCAAAAGAGTTCACACAGGCTAAGCTAACGGTTGGTCTAATAGGTGCTGTGCCTGAGTCTCTTAAAACAACCATGTTTGCTGATTTAAGCGATTTACCGAAAGGGGAGGAGAGTCGTTTATCAATTCCCGATGCACCAGAGCTTAAAGGGCATCATGCCACTATTGTTGAAAAGTCAGCGCAATCAACAGCTGTGTCATTTGGTTTCCCAATTGATACTATTCGCAGTAGCGAAGACTGGACTGCACTTTGGTTAGTTCGCTCTTACTTTGGTGAGCACCGCAGCTCTAACTCATACTTGTATGAGCGCATTCGTCAAACGCGTGGTATGAATTATGGTGATTACGCGTATATCGAGTATTTCCCACGTGGTATGTTCCAAACAAAGCCAGATGCAAACCTTGGCCGTTCAGAGCAAATATTCCAAGTATGGTTGCGTCCGTTACGTTCAAATAACGATGCACACTTTGCAACACGTACGGCTTTATTTGAACTTGATAAACTGATCAAAAATGGCATGACTGAAAAAGATTTTGAGGCAACGCGCAATTTCTTAATCAACTTTGTGCCTCAAATGGTTGCAAGCCAAAACCGCCAGTTAGGATACGCGCTTGATAGTGAGTTTTATAACACAGAAACATTTGTTAAATACGTGACTAGCCAGCTTGAAAAACTAAGCCTTGCTGATGTAAATCGCGTAATAAAAGCAAACTTACAAACTGATGATATTCAATATGTATTTATCACAGGCGATGGTAAAGATATGCAAAAACGCTTAGCGTCTGAGCAAACATCACCTATGGTATACAATGCAGAAAAACCAGCAGAACTGGTTGCTGAAGATAAAGTAATTGCTGATTACACGTTATCTATTCCTGCGAAAAACATTGAAGTCTTGGCTGTAGATAAGGTGTTTGAATAACAAACATTTAAATAACTAAGACGATTAATTTAAATGCCCCAAGTTTGGGGCATTTTTATAACATTGCGCCAATCTTTACACCTAGCCCAAAAAGTATGATGGCACTAACGATAAGCAGTAGGGTAATGTGTCCTCTCGATTCCTTTGACATAGCTTAATTTTCCTTATCTCATAATTAAAAATACGGTGATCATGCCAAGTGCAAAGCTTGCAAAAGATGAAATTGCTATCATCGCTGTTATATTTTTTTTATTAATAACCTGTGTTTTAGAGTCTGATGCTGCGACCTCTTCAAGTCGTATCAATTCGCCTTGGCGAACCTCCAATACGGCACATAAGGCCATGGTGGTTTCTTTTGACGCAGCGCCTTCTTTTTCGACTCGCTGAATGGTCCGTAAACTAACATCACAGGCATCAGCAAGTTGCTGTTGAGTCCAATTTAGTTTTTGCCTCAAGCTTTTTACGGTTTGGGGATTGAGCTGCATATTAAAGCTCCCCAATGAGGTATTCTAAAATTGTAATGAGTAAGTAGCCGCCAATGAGTCCACCCAAAAAGCAGCCAGCAAGAACTTTTAGCGATGTTTTTGGATTGTTAAATAGTGATGATTGCTCGTAGCTTTTAACTAACTTTTTATTTTTAAATAGTGAACACTGAAGTTTTCCAGTCAAAATATTCAGCATCTCAAATTTAACATTAAAAGTATTACCAGATAATTCAAATTGATGTTTACTTGTTACATTAATATTTCGCTTTTCACTAACAAGCTCATCATTGATATAGACTTCTTCTTTACCTGTGAAGTAGCTACCAAAACAGGCTATTTGATCATCGCCATCTTGAAAGTAAAATTTATAACCCAGTTTTTTAGTATTAAGTATATCGTTATTCATCATCATTTATCCTTGTTGAGTTGATGATGCTAATTTAGCGTTTATTTTTATTATTTACGCCGTCAGTTATATGCCAATGGCTATATTGTCATATGACATGACGACTGTCATGTGCTGTTAATGTATGAATTAAATGGAATTTTAATTTTTATAATACTTATTGGTTTTTTATTGTTTGTCATGTGGGCTGATTAGTTTATTCATAAGCAATGGGTTTAAGTTTGTTATATCTAATAGCCAGAACAAATAATGACAGTATTAACACATCAGTCGTTAAATCCGTTAAACTTACCTCAAGCACATTTATATTTTATTTAAGGCCGTCCTATGCGTCATGAAATTTGGCAACAACTTCGTACTGAAGCAAACGAAGTTGTCACTCGTGAACCTTTATTAGCAAGCCATGTTTACTCATGTATTTTGAATCACGAATGTTTAGGTTCGGCATTAAGCTTTATTGTGGCAAATAAATTAGCTGATGCGGTTGTGTCAGCATTTACCATAAGAGAATTATTTGACCAAGCGTTTGTTGATTGTGATCGAATGTTGACCCACGTTGCAAATGATATAAAAGCAGTTAAAGATCGAGACCCTGCTGCCGATACTTACTTAACAGTAATATTAAACTTAAAGGGTTTTCATGCAATACAAGCACATAGACTTGCCCATTGCCTCTGGCGTCAAAACCGCAAAGAACTCGCGCGGTTTATTCAAAGCCGTACCTCAGAAGTATTTGGCGTTGATATCCATCCTGCTTGTAAAGTCGGTCATGGTATTATGTTTGACCATGCAACTGGCATAGTAATAGGTGAAACGGCGGTAATTGAAGACAACGTATCCATTTTACAGTCAGTAACCTTAGGTGGTACTGGTAACGAAAAAGGTGACCGTCATCCTAAAATTCGCGCAGGCGTTTTAATTGGTGCTGGGGCAAAAGTACTTGGTAATATAGAAGTAGGTGAAGGAGCAAGAATTGGTGCAGGCTCAGTTGTGCTAAGCCCTGTACCGCCGCATACTACAGCTGTTGGGGTTCCTGCTAAAATTGTTGGTAAGCCAAACTGTCCCTGTCCGGCAGAAAGCATGAATCAAAACTTTTTAGAAGCAGAACCAGAAAACGAATCGCACACCAGCGCCATGTTATAAATGCTGTAAAGGAATTACCGCGTAATGATAAAAAATAGCCCATTGTCTTTATTACTCGCTTTTATTGCGGGTGTTATTATAGCTTCAGGCTATTTTTTACTTATTGCTCCTTTTGATCAAAACACTGACAAAAAGCATATTCAATCAATATCAAAAGCATCAACAAGCACTCCAGCCCCCGTCCAAACAGTTGCTTTGGCTGTAACTGAAATACCTGACCAGCAAACTTTGACTGATAATAATGACACTTCACGCTCTGCAGAGCAGTTACAGCAGCAGGTTGTTGAGTTAAAGCGTGAGCTTGCAACACAAAAAGCCGCAGTGAAAAGTTATCAAAAACAATTACAAGGCCCTTCTGATTTTGAGCAAATGCTGCTTGATAAATTTGATCAGCAAAACCGTGATGAGGAGTGGGCTTACCGCACCGAAGTTGCCTTACAGGATTTTTTGATAACCGCCGACTTAACTATTACTCCAGAATTAGTCAGTGCTGAATGTAAAACCTCAGTGTGTAAGTTTGAACTTGTGGCACCACAAGGCAATGAAGAGTTTGATCACAGGCAGTGGCGAGAATTAAACGATAAGTTAGTTAAGCAAGCGTTTTGGCAACAATTTAAAACCAGCACCTCTACATCGAGTGACGAAAGTTTTAAATTGTTGCTCAGCACAGAGCAGTAATTTTAGCTAGCTTGAGACTCAATGGTGCCATCGGCCAGCTCTGTAATTAAAATATCACCAGAGTTAACCTGTGTTACCGACTTAATCACCTTACCTTGCTTTGATTTAGTGATGCTATAACCACGGGCTAATACATTTAGCGGGCTGACTGAGTCTAATCGACCAGCCTGCATCGCCAGGTTGTTTTTAGCACTCCCCAGCTGCTGTTGCATTGCTTGTTGCAAGCGTACCTGCAGCTGCTGTAATTGATAATCTGCTTGCGAAAGCTTTCTATCGGGGGAGCGTTGTAATAATCGTGGTTTTAAATTAGCGAGCCGACGTTCTTGCTTATAAAGGCGCTGCTGCATGGCGTTTTGCAATGCCAGAGTAAGCTCATCTAAGCGCTGAGCTTGCTGATTTAATTGATTACGCGGATGACAGAGCGTAAGTTTATGTTCAAGCTGCACCGCAAGTCTGCGTTTATCAGCCAGTTGGTGTTTAAATGCATTCGCTAAACGATTAAGCATTTGCTGTACTTGGTTTGTTAACTCAGCACTGTTTGGACTGACAAGTTCTGCGGCTGCACTGGGTGTTGCTGCACGTATATCGCCAACGTAATCACTGATTGTGGTGTCGATTTCATGGCCGACAGCACTAATAACTGGCAGTTCGCTTTCAAAAATAGCGTGAGCAAGCTGCTCGTGATTAAAGCACCATAAATCTTCTAATGATCCGCCGCCACGGCCAACTATAAGTACATCAACTTCTTTGCGAATATTCGCGAGGTTTATTTTATCAATTAGCTGTAGATGTGCGTCTTTACCTTGTACCATGGCAGGATAAATAACGACTTCAAGCTGTGGTGCGCGGCGCTTAAGTACCGTTAATATATCTTTGATTGCAGCGCCTGTGGCGGAGGTTACCACTCCCACTCGATGAACAACATTGGGTAAAGGCTTTTTATGCACAGAGCTAAACAGCCCTTGCGCGGCAAGACGCATTTTCAGTTCATCAAATTCTTGCTTTAATTGGCCTTCACCAGCGGCTTCCATATGCTCAACAATTAATTGGTAGTCGCCACGCGGTTCATACAAAGATACTCGGGCACGCACCGTTACTTGTGCGCCATTTTCTGGACGATAGCGTTGACCACGATTATTACCACGCCACATCGCGGCTTTTACTTGAGCGCGGTCATCTTTTAGAGTGAAGTACCAATGTCCGGATGCGGGAGTTATAAAATTTGAGATCTCCCCCGTTAAAATTAACGACGCAAATCCTTGCTCGAGCACTGTTCTTATTTCTCGATTTAACCTGGAGACGGTATAAACCGTTTGCTGCTTTGAAGTTATGGCCATAAAACGAACCTTAAAAACGCTGATAGGGGGATTTTATCATAAATATTTGCGAAATCTTATTTACTCATGCCAATAACGCTGATAAAATTTGGCCGCAATTCCTTAAACAAGATCCACATGTGAGAAGTTGCCAAAATGCTTAGAATTGCTAAAGAAGCTCTTACCTTTGATGACGTACTTTTAGTACCAGGTCATTCTACTGTTTTGCCACACACGGCAAATATTTCAACTCGCTTAACGCGTGGTATCAAACTTAACTTGCCGCTAGTTTCAGCATCTATGGATACTGTTACAGAAGCTCGCTTAGCGATTGCTTTAGCGCAAGAGGGCGGTTTAGGTTTTATCCACAAAAACATGACAATTGAAGAACAAGCTAAAAACGTACGTAAAGTTAAAACGTACGAAGCGGGCATTGTTTCTTATCCTGTTACTGTTACAGCGGATTTAACCATTGCGGATGCAGTTGCACTTTCTGAAGAAAAAGGTTTTTCAGGTTTTCCGGTAACGGACGCTGATAATGGCCTTGTTGGTATCGTAACCAGCCGTGATATGCGTTTCGAAACGAAACTTGAGCAACCAGTTTCAACTGTTATGACTAAAAAAGACAAGCTTGTTACCGTTAAAGAAGGCGCAGCACGCGAAGAAATTTTAGGCTTAATGCACGAACACCGTATTGAAAAAATTCTTGTTGTTGATGATGCCTTTAAGCTAAAAGGCATGATCACAGTAAAAGATTACCAAAAAGCACAAGACAAGCCAGATGCATGTAAAGACGAGCAAGGCCGTTTACGTGTAGGTGCTGCGGTTGGTGTTGGCGCGGGGACTGATGAGCGTATTGCTGCATTAGTTGAAGCAGGCGTAGATGTATTACTTATTGATACTTCACATGGCCACTCTCAAGGTGTTATCGACCGCGTAGCGGCTACACGTAAAGCATTCCCAGATTTACAAATTGTTGCAGGTAACGTGGCTACAGCAGAAGGTGCAATCGCCCTTGCTGATGCTGGTGTTGATGCAGTTAAAGTTGGTATCGGCCCAGGTTCAATCTGTACTACACGTATTGTAACAGGTTGTGGTGTACCACAAATTACGGCTATTTCTGATGCTGTTGAAGGCCTTAAAGGTCGCGATATTCCAGTTATTGCCGATGGTGGTATTCGTTTCTCAGGCGATATCGTAAAAGCATTAGTCGCTGGTGCATCATGTGTCATGGTTGGCTCTATGCTAGCGGGTACTGAAGAAGCGCCTGGTGAAGTTGAGCTTTACCAAGGTCGTTACTACAAATCATACCGTGGTATGGGCAGCTTAGGTGCGATGGACCAAAAAGAAGGTTCATCAGATCGTTACTTCCAAAAATCAAATCAAGCTGACAAGCTAGTTCCTGAAGGGATTGAAGGTCGAGTGGCTTATAAGGGCCCAATCGCAACCATCATTCACCAACAAGTGGGCGGCCTGCGCAGTGCAATGGGATTAACCGGTTGTGCCACAATAAATGAGTTAAACACAAAACCACAGTTTGTACGCGTTACTTCGGCGGGTATGGGTGAATCGCACGTTCATGATGTGCAAATCACTAAAGAAGCGCCTAACTACCGCTTAGGTTAATCTACCTAACGTATTGAAATTACCGGGCCAGCAAATGCTGGCCCTTATTTATAGTCATTCAGGTTACCTGAATGCCAGTTCTTGACTAACGAGACCCTCAATGAGCAAAGACATTCACGATTCACGAATTCTTATTTTAGACTTTGGTTCGCAATACACGCAATTGATCGCCCGCCGTGTGCGAGAAATTGGTGTTTACTGTGAACTGTGGGCATGGGATGTAACGGAAGAGCAAATCCGTGAATTCAACCCGCAAGGTATCATTCTTTCTGGTGGCCCTGAGTCAACAACCTTAGAAAACAGCCCACGTGCTCCTGAGTATGTATTTAATGCTGGTGTGCCAGTACTAGGTATTTGCTACGGTATGCAAACAATGGCAACACAACTGGGTGGTCGTGTACACAGCTCTGACAAAAAAGAGTTTGGCTACGCCCAAGTTGAAAAAGTAGGTGATTGTGCATTATTTGATGCCATTGAAGATCACATTACTGATGGCGGTAATGGCGTACTCGACGTATGGATGAGCCATGGTGATAAAGTAATGGAAATTCCAGATACGTTCACCACCACAGCTAAGACATCTACTTGCCCACATGCGGCTATGTCTAACGAAGAAAAGCGTTTTTATGGCGTTCAGTTCCACCCAGAAGTAACACACACGCATCAAGGTCAGCGTTTATTAGAACGTTTTGCGATTGATATTTGTGGTTGTGAAAAACTGTGGACTCCAGCAAAAATCATTGATGACGCCATCGAGCGTATCAAAGAAACTGTTGGCGATGACGAAGTTATTTTAGGCTTATCAGGCGGTGTTGATTCATCGGTTGTAGCTATGCTTATTCACCGCGCAATTGGCGATCGCCTAACGTGTGTATTTGTTGATAACGGTTTACTTCGATTAAACGAAGGTCAGCAAGTTATGGACATGTTTGGCAACAAGTTTGGCCTTAACATTGTCAAAGTAGATGCTGAAGATCAGTTCTTAGCGGATCTTGCTGGTAAATCTGACCCTGAAGATAAGCGTAAAGCAATCGGTCACACATTTATTAATGTATTTGATGAGCAATCTAAAAAACTTAAAAATGCGAAGTGGTTAGGTCAAGGTACAATCTACCCAGACGTAATCGAATCAGCGGCATCAGCTACAGGTAAAGCACATGTTATCAAGTCTCACCACAATGTGGGTGGCTTACCAGATGACATGAAGATGGGCTTAGTAGAGCCATTACGTGAGTTATTCAAAGATGAAGTACGTAAAATTGGTTTAGAGCTAGGTTTACCGTACGACATGCTTTACCGCCACCCGTTCCCAGGGCCTGGTTTAGGTGTGCGTGTACTGGGTGAAATCAAGAAAGAGTACTGTGATTTACTTCGCCGTGCTGATGCTATCTTCATTGAAGAGCTACATAAAGCAGAGCTATACCATAAAGTAAGCCAAGCGTTTACGGTATTCTTACCGGTTAAGTCGGTAGGGGTTATGGGTGATGCACGTAAGTACGATTGGGTTGTAAGCTTACGCTGCGTTGAAACCATCGACTTTATGACTGCGCGTTGGTCACATTTACCGTATGAGTTCTTAGGTGTGGTTTCAAACCGTATCATTAACGAAATCGACGGTATTTCACGTGTTGTTTACGATATTTCAGGTAAACCACCTGCCACGATTGAGTGGGAATAACTGCTAAGCGGTTTTCCTAATTGATTAAAAAACGGCGAATTAGCATGCTAATTCGCCGTTTTGTTTATTTAAAAAGCAAACAAACCAAAAAGTTGATTTTTTACTTTACCTTTAGCGAAAGGTCTCTATAATTCATCGTCATTGCAGGGGCGTAGTTCCAATTGGTAGAACAGCGGTCTCCAAAACCGACGGTTGGGAGTTCGAATCTCTCCGCCCCTGCCATTTCTTCTTTACATCGTTTTTATTACTTCTTATATTGTTCCAGTGTTTAAATCTACTGAGTTGTTATGCATCCACGTCACGCAGCTATTTTTGGTATAGAAAACCTCGAACTTAACCAACATTTTCGTAGTGATACGTCAGCGCATATAGTTGCTGATACTCATCAAGCGCAAGTTGCACAAAACAGCTCTGATAATGACTTGCATAGTCGTACTCTTGATGTGAGCGCTTCGTTGTTAGCTGATATAAACCGAGTAATAGCCCCAGACACTATTAGCAATATAATCCAAAGTGATAGCATTACTTGGCACGATGGCATATTGAGCTTACCCACGGCGCAACTTAAACCTGAACATAAACGTGCGCTGTGGGCGCTGATGAGCGATAAAATTGATAACCTTTGAATCTGTTACAGAATCTTCAATCGATGCTCTAATGAGTATTGAGAGCGCGTGCCATAGTCACCCATGGACAATAAACACCATGCAATCTTGTTTAGCTGGGCGTTACTTTAATTTAGCCGCTTTTGTAGGTTCTGATATGGTGGGGTTTTACATTGGCGAAAAGGCTGGACCTGATTTTACGCTTATGGATATTTGTGTAGCGCCAGAATATCAAGGGCAGGGCATTGCAAAACAATTGCTTGAGAGGTTTATAGCGTACGGCGAACAACACACCGCTGAAAACTTATTTTTAGAGGTGCGAGAGACAAATACTCGTGCAATCAAGCTATATGAGCGCGCAGGGTTTAGTGAAATGTCTGTACGTAAAAATTATTACCCGAGCGATGACCCGACTAAAAATGGCAATGAAGACGCCATCCTAATGGGAATGACTCTACTTTTCGGTTAAGATTTGTGGTTTATAGTGTATTTTATTGCTTCAATTAAACTCAATGCTAAATAATCCCGGCGGTTATGATCCGTGTCTCTGCCTCGTAAATTATCTTCAAGCTTTGCAGCCGCTTGGTGAATATTACTAAAGCCAAAGCAGCCAGCACTGCCTTTTAAATTATGAGCCAGTGCTCTTAGCACCTCCCACTCTCCGGCCTGATATAACTCAATAACTTGCGCTAAATGCTCAGGTAGTTTTGAGCGATAATTTTCGTTTATCTGTTGAAACTTTTCACTATTTAGTAAACTATCCCATTTGTTTTGGCTGTCTTTTTCGATATGTAAGTATTTAACAAGAACATTTTCTAGTGCATCTTTATCAATCGGTTTGGCTAAGGCTTCGTTGCAACCTGCTTTTAAATAAGTATCTACATCATGTTTCATTACGTTCGCAGTTAGGGCAATAATAGGGCCGTCGTAAGCTGCATGACGGAGCATTTGCGTTGCTTCTAACCCACCCATGACAGGCATCTGCATATCCATAATAATAACTTGATAATCATTAACTAACGCCATTTCTACCGCTTCTGCGCCGTTGTTTGCTATATCAGGGTCTAAGCCCCAGGTTTGCAGCAGTAATGTGATAAGCACTTGGTTATCAGGGTTATCTTCAGCGACCAAAATATTTGCATCAAAGCTGTTGGCTGCAAATGAAAGTTGGGTGTCTTTTTCAGGCTTTAATTGACTTAGCTCTGTTAGCATTGGGGCTTGATTTTCTGCAGCTAAGTTGCAAGCTATTTTGACGCTAAAACAGCTGCCCATGCCTGGTGTGCTTTGTACGTAAACGTCTCCGCCTAGTAATTGTGCTAAGTTTTTAGAAATACATAACCCAAGCCCAGTACCACCAAAGCGGCGAGTAGTTGTGGCATCAGCTTGCTCAAAAGGTTTGAAAACACGTTCTATCTCGTGCTCTGACATGCCAATACCGCTGTCTTTTATGGCAAACTCAATTGATTGGGAGTTTTCATCATAAGTAATATCTAAGCTTATTAAACCTTGTTCGGTAAATTTAACCGCGTTACTGGCGATATTAATCAAGATCTGTTTTAAGCGGGTTGCATCAGAATTAATTATTTTAGGTAATGGCAAATGATAATTTATCTCGCATTTGAGGTTTTTTTCTTGCGAAAGGGGACGAATTATCGAGTCAATATCATGTACAAGTTGAACAATATCAAGAGGTGATTTTTCAACAGCCAGCTTTTCAGCTTCTATTTTAGAAAGATCTAAAATATTGTTTATTAGTTCTAGCAGGTGCTTAGAATTACGTAAAATAGTAGCTAAATGTAGCTCATCTGAGACGGCTTCTTTGCTGTGTAATAGCTGTTCTGTAAAGCCCATGATCGCCGTTAATGGCGTACGAATTTCATGACTCATGTTCGCTAAAAAGCGACTTTTAAGTTGGTTTGCCTGTTCAGCTTGCGCAATAGCAGATTCAAGTTGGCTATTCATGGTTTCGAGTGCCCGGGTTCGGCTTTCGACCTTGTCTTCAAGGTGATGCTTATACTCTTCAAGCTCATCTTGATAATGGCGGATTTGGTTTACCATGTGATTAAAGTCGTTAAACAGTACACCTACTTCATCATTATTGTGGGCGGGTAAGTACACAGATAAATCACCATCGCCAACGCGGTGGCTGGCAGCCCCCAAAGACTCTATTGGGTTGAGTAATAGGTTACGCACAACGATAAAGATCAGCATAGGTAAAGTGATTACAGAAATAATGACAATCAATGCGGTGATCAAACTGATTGCTTTACCAGATTGATAAAGTAAAGCTTTGGGGATGGTTGAAACATAATAATAGCCACCACTCATTTGAACGGCGTAAATCATACGTTCTATTTTATCTATACTGGATAACTCGATGGTTGACAGCTTACCTAAATCGGCAAGGTTATGAATTTGTTTTAGTTCATATTCACTAATAAATTGCCCACGTTTATTGTAGTCAGAACTAAATAAAATTTTACCGTCTTCTGTTAACAGCAAATTGAGCGTGTTGTTATATGGTGCTTCTAGGATGCTGGTATTTAAAATAGAAGGCTCAACATGTAAAATAATAAACCCTAGTTGTTGGGGTCGTTTTAAATAGTAATCAGCACTGTAAACGCGCTGCACAAAATATAGACTTGTTGTACCGTCGTTTTTTTGCACCATAAATTGCTGCTGGCGTAGGTTGCTCTGTAATACACGAGAAAAAAATGGGTAGTCTGTAGGGGGAGTATTTAAATTACTCGAGTAGTAAGCTTTACTCTTTCCACTTGGTGAGACAAGGTTCACACTAATAATGTCAGGGTAAGCTTCAGAGTAGCTGGCAAATACATCCATTAAGTCACCTAATTGAGAGGTGTAATTGCCGTTACTTAACATATCATCAGCAAGGAAGTCACTTAATACGGGTGAGGTGGATAAAAGCTTTGATGTTGAATGAAAAGAATCAATGTAGTTAAACATTTTTTGTTGCTGTTGTTCAACAAATCGACTCACTATAAGCTCAGCCTGCTTCTGGGTTGAGTTAGTTACATTTGTTAATGTAAATCCGCCCAAAAATAGCAGTGGTAAGATCACAAGCGGTGTGATGTACCATAATAATCGAATACTAAGCTTACTGGTTTTCATGCCCAAACAATAACTCCTCCGTGTAATCTTTCCAATAGTATGCGTTAGTCGTACATTACACAAGCTTCCTACATACTGGCTTAATTATAGTTTCTCAGAAGTGCTTAATTACTTGCAATCGTTGCTTTTTTGGCTAAGACAAACAAGGTATAATAGCGTTAATTCTATTTTATTTTTACGATGCCCAAAGAAGGCCTTGTGTTGGCTGGTTTTTGTTGTGCGTTGTTATGACTTAAAGCGGCTTACATGTCTAATTTATTAAACGAAATCAATACGCGACGAACGTTCGCTATTATCTCTCACCCTGATGCCGCCCAGCCTTTCAACGCTTAAAACCACCTTTCATTGCACACCACAATCACATCTCTACGTACTGAATTTAAAGGCTTTTTGTCTTTTTCTCGTTTCTTTGCTTTTCAATGATGTTCAAGCGTAACCTCGGAAAGTGTGTACAAACTTGAGTACAAATTCCGTTTTAAAGGCCTTTGGCGATAATTCCATGACACAAACTTGGCTGTAGGCCTTGTGGTTACTGGATTTGACGTGAAAAGTACTACCTCTAAAAAGAGTCCCCATTTTTTGATAAATGTTTTCTTCTGCACCAAAATACAAAATTTAATTAAGGGGTTTATTATTGGTGTGATTCTTGCTTTGGCGTTTGTTTTTGAAGATGCTTGAAGCGAACCAATACGACTATTTCTAACTGAGATATCGGACTTACCCTCAAATTTAACTACAGTTCATACCCTCGTTTTGCACTTTATTATCGGCCTGTGTGTACAAAATTTCCTGTAACTGTGTACAAACTTCCTCTTTGTTGCACTTATCTTCTGGAGATTTGACGCGAGTTCTTCTGTAGCCCCTGCTGTATAAGGTCTGAGCGACAAAAGTACTTAGGGAGTTTGATGTGTCAGTTCGCGATTATCAGCGAGAGTATCGCTCTTTTGTCGATGACAAAAATCTCCTTCTACTTATATGTAATTATGTATCAGTTCATGGCTTTTGATATGTAATGGCTAATCGAATTTGTGTTATTTGAGTTACCGTGATATGTTTTTGTATATAATTATTCTTAAGTGATGTATTAAGGTGTATCGAAATGAGCTATGTAACAGAGCAGATACTAGAAAGCCTTCGAGAAGCTCGGGTACGTAAAGGTTTTAGTCAAAGAGAGCTGAGCGCGCGTTCGGGTGTGCCGCAAAGCCATATATCCAGAATCGAGTCTGGCGGTGTTGATTTAAGAGTATCCAGTTTGATTGCTCTTGCCCGTGTACTAGACCTAGAGCTATTGGTTGCGCCTAAAAAATCTGTACCTGCCATCAAGTCGATCATTCGAAGTGGACAAGGTATTAACGGCATCAGTGACGAGGGTGAGCCAATGTCGCCCGCATATCAGTTAGAGGAAGACGACGATGACTAACCATGTCTCTACGCTCAACGTTTTGCTTTACGGTAAACCCATTGCAACGATCACCAACGTGGGCAATGACAGAACACTTTTTGCCTTTATGGATTCGTACATTAATGACGAATCACGGCCTGTGTTAGGGCTTGGCTTTAAAGATTCGCTAGGTGGCTTGCTGACTAGCTTCAAACCGACCCAAACCAAGTTAACCCCGTTTTTCTCTAACCTTTTGCCAGAAGAAACCATGCGAAATTACCTGGCAGAGCGTGCCGGTGTTAATCCAGCGCGGGAGTTTTTTCTATTGTGGGTGCTGGGACAGGATTTGGCAGGCGCGATCACGGTTGAGCCTGCGGATGGTGAAGCCTTACCACCTAATGTGCATCAAGACATAGAAGATGAAACGAAAACAGATGGGCCAATGCGTTTTTCATTAGCGGGAGTTCAATTGAAGTTTTCAGCTGTGCAGCAGGCAAATGGCGGTTTGACGATCCCAGCAACCGGTCAAGGTGGTTCTTGGATTGTAAAATTGCCGTCGTCTCGATTTGAAGCTGTGCCAGAAAATGAATATTCGATGATGGAACTGGCTCGAATGTTGGGAATGGACGTGCCAGAAACGCAGCTACTCCCCATTAATCGGATTGCTAATATCCCCAATGGCATTGGCAAATTTGGTGACAGTGCGTTTGTGATTAAGCGTTTTGACCGTGCAGATGGTCAAGCTGTTCACATTGAGGACTTTGCGCAAGTGTTTGGTGTTTATCCTCAAGATAAATACAAAAAAGCCAGTATGCGCAATATTGCTCATGTTATCGGTATTGAAGGGCAAGACGAAGACATTGCTGAATTTACTCGCCGATTGGTGTTCAATACTCTAATTGGTAATGCTGATATGCATTTGAAGAATTGGTCTGTGATCTACAAAGATAAGCGCACCGCATCGATTGCGCCTGCTTATGACTTTGTTTCAACCATTCCTTATATCCCCGATGATAGTGCATCGCTGAAGGTGAGCCGTAGCAAGAGATTCAGCGATTTCACGCTGGATGAGTTATCACACTTAGCGGCTAAAGCCATGTTGCCAGAAAAATTGGTGTTAGATACTGCAAAGCAAACTGTAGCAGGCTTCCATGAGGTATGGGCGAAAGAAAAAGCGCATTTACCCCTCACTAAGTCAGTGATTGAAGCCATCGAAATGCACTTACGAAGTATACCGCTACGCTGAATTCCTAGTAGCTAGAGCGTGCATATCGATAAAGATGGTTTAACTTAATGCGATTTTACGGCGCTTTTCGCCGTAAACTGGAAATTTGGTAAACTGCACAATGATACCGGTGTCATGATAAGGCTGATCTTCTGAACAAATCATGCATCTTTCTGACCATCAACAAGTGATGAATCAGGCGATGATAGCTTTACATTGATTTTCAGGAGAATGCAGATGACAGCAGTAGCGCACCAGGTAACCCCTTTTCTAACATCTTACGAAGTGATGGCTCGTTACCACATTAGCTATACGACGCTCTGGCGAAGAATAAAAGATGGCAGCTTGCCGCAACCTCGTATCAACCGAAATACACGAAACAAGTTGTGGCACATTGAAGACCTAGAAGAGTATGAGAAGAAAGAGGATTGAGCCTCTTTCTTTTATTTTATTGTCCGAAACGCCAGTTGAATGAAAAGCCTGTCGGCTCGATGATGGTCTCTAGCTGTTGATACCAAACGTCGTAAGCATGACGCATTTCATCCAGGTACTGATATTGGTTGTAGATAGCATCCAACCCTTTTTTGCTGTGGCCAATCATCAACTCGGCAACTTCTTGCGTCGTGATGGCAGACATTCGCGTTCGCATCGTTCTGCGAAGATCATGCATAGACCAGTGTTCCATCTCAATACCAAGCGACCTGCGAGCCCAGATTTTCACATTGTTAGGAATAGTGGTATCAAAGCCATTTGTGGCAAGCTCTTCTTGTCCGTTCGCGGGAAACAAGTAAGTTGATTTGCTCATCTGCATCGCTAGTTCAATCAGCTCAATAGCAGGCCTTATCAATGGCCGCATGATCGGCGCTCCAATTTTCTCACCTTGTTTGCGGATCTCTATGGGCACTGTCCACATTGCAGATTGCAAGTCAAAGTGATGCTTTTCAGCTTGAATGAGTTCGCCCTTGCGACCGCCCAATAGCAGAAGCAGTTTTATGTAGATGCGATTCTTCTCAGTGATTTTTGACTCGTGCAAATAGCGCCAAAGTACCCTGATCTCGTTGTCATTTAGCACCCGAGTTCGTTTGCCTTTCTTACCGCCAACCTTTTTTGCTGTGATCCCAGCAGCAGCGTTAATTTCTAAGATCTGTTCATCAATCAGCCAGTCATAGAACTTATGCAGTACAGACACTAGGCGCTCTGTGTTTGACGGAGACGATTCCGAAACCTCACGAAGACAGTTTCTTAAGGACAATTCATTGATGTCAGTTAATGGGTACTTGCCAAGTCGGGGCAGCAAATATATTTCACTGCTGCGTTTTTGGAAGTGCCACGTTTTCTCCTTTAGCCCTTGCTTACCGGCAGAGTCTATCCAGTCTCGAAAAATCGATTCGAAACTTTGGTTGGCAGAATACTTAGCCCGTTCCTGCTGTAGGTAGAGCTTGGGATTTCTGCCCTGATCAAGTACAGCCCTTAACCTATCCAGCTCATTCCTAGCTTCAGCAAGCTTCATAAGTGGGTAAGTACCTATGTCTACCCGCTGTTGCTTGCCATCGAAGCGATAACGAAACTGAAAAACAATTTTGCCCTTGGGCGATACCCGAGCACTTAGCCCATCTCGGTCGGCTTTTACTACGGTTTCTTTTGCTTCTTTATTTAACCTGGCATCGAGCCAGCTAACTGATAACGCCATGTTATAAGCCCAGCCCTAGTTTTGATTTTAATGATTGTTTACGTGATTCTGCTTTGGGTTCTGGCGCTGTACTCACAGAAGTAATTTCAACTTCTGGAGCATGGCCATCCACCGGTACAGATGCCGTGGATAGATTGGGTTGGCTCATGTGAATTAACCCAAAGGTGGCCAGCATCCGCAGACGCTCAGCGCGTTCCCGTGGCGGCGTCTTTTCCAATTCTTTGAGTAGTTCTGGGTGGCTCCCTGGGGGAATGTTGACGACAACTCTCATAATCAGGCCCCATAAAACCAGAAGCCTCGGACGTTCGCCAAAACAGACTGCTCAGGCACGATGATCTTGCTTCGTGAAAAAATCTCCTTGGCCGCTTCCTTATAAGCCAAGGCTCCACCTCCGGCGATCAATACCAAGTCCGCATTAATGCTTTCGTCGCGCATAGATTGACGCATGGCTGTAAGCGCAACAGGCGCTACCTTTTTCATGGCAGCATTCAGATAAGGTGAAATATCGACTTTTTCTCCAAATAGCAGGACCTGTAAGTCGCCGGTTCTCATGGCTTTTTCAAGTCGATCCATTCCGACTTTGGCACCGTGATCTTCTGAAATCAGCTTATCGATTGTTTCCAGTAGCACTGACATTGCCTGAAGACTGGTTCCTGATGAGCTGTAGCGAATTTCTCCGGCCTCAAGGGCAACCCAGTCAACAGAAAAGAAGCCGGGATCGATGACGACGACGCGACCTTCTTCAATCAAGCCCAAATCACCACCTGTTTGAACCAGATCCATGTAGGCACCGGCAGGCTGCGGCAGCACTTTGACGTCATGAACAGTGATGCTGCGCTTAGGCGTCACTTGATGAACACCTTTTAAACGCTTCACAAGGTCAGACTTACGTTGTGGTTCATGAAACTGGGAAACCGGTAATCCAGTGACAACCAAATCGATGGAGTCAGTTTCAGCCATTAACAAGGCGGCATGAAAAAGCGCCTTATAGGTTTTTGTGGTGGGATACTCCGGGTGAAGCTCTCGCTCCCAGCCTTGAAGGCGTCCAGCAGGCACACCTGCCGCCCAACGCTCATTATCGACAGACACATACAAACAAGTTTCATCATCGCCTCCACCGATACGCTCCGGCATACGATCCGCAGGACCGGCACCCGCAGGCAGAATAATGGTTTTCGGTTCACTGCCTGATTGGCCAATTGCCAGCTTCAGGTTTGAGTAACCGATATCTACGCCTAGTACAAACATACTTATCTCCTGTGCACTCAAAGTGCTCTAACGGTTTTCAATCAACCGCACTGGTCACGCTTGGGTATGTCCAAGTGCTCTGGCGGTTCACTCAAATGTCATTATCAGGATTCGGTGCACTGGCGGTGGGCAGAAAGGTGACAAATCCTTTCATCTATCTGCCTATTGCATTTTCGCAAAAGTATGAGAATAGGCTCTGTTTGGCGGCGGATAACCTAGCCAAAAAAATCGAGACGCCAAACGTCGTTTGCATTCTGGCCTGAACTTGCCAAACGGTTTGTATTTTCATGGCAATACGTCTTTTTAGGTGTTTTTAAGTGAATTCAGCCTGTATCCCTTGTCAGGTATGGGATTGCGCGAGTTGATTTATATCGAGACGCCAAACAGTGATTGTTACGGCAGTTTTACGTTTGGCGTTTCGACCCAAAAGCCAAACGGATAGTGGTTTTGGCTTTTGGGGTTAATTGGATGGGGAAATTGGTTTGGTAGAAATCGTCAATGAACAATGGAAATCAGAAGTATCAAATTTATTGCAGCAAGAAACAGACAGGCTAAAAGCGCTGGCACGAGCTGAAGTTGATGACTTTTGGGTTACCCATTACAAGGTTCGTGAAAATGAGCCCTTTAAAGACTGGGGGCTGCTTGGTGTCCGTATCAGAGACTTTAAGTATGGCTTTGGCATAGAATGGTATATCAACAGCTTTCACGGTCAACGAGGCAAGCGTGTAGTCTTTAGTAAAGGACTGCGTATCTCAAAGACGAAGCTGAGATACTCATTTTTGGACTGCCAAGGTTTGGCCAAAGAATGGGAGCTAGCGCTGGCCATGGAGAAAGAAGAATTCTTCAGTGATGTTCGACGCCAGGTTGATAAGCTCAACATGCTTCGTCGAAGAGTCAATGCATATTGACGTATTTGATTTTCTAAAGCAGCAAAAAAACAGAAATGGCGTATATGATTTCCTTAAAAATCAAGGAGACTAGGTTCTCCTGTTGTATAGTTGTTTGAAAATTTAGGCTTAACAGGAAGAGTTATGGCAAGGAACAAAAAAAGTAATCGATATAGTTATGTGCAAAAGCAGGCAGAACACGCAAAATTTTACAACAAAAACTTCAATAAAACTTCGAGTTTTAGCTCTGTATTCAGCGGGTCACATTTCAAAAATACATCTCTGGTTGGTGCAAAGTTCAAATATTGCAATCTCAATAATGTGAGATTTGAAAACTGTTTGTTACAGGGAACTCATTTTAAAAAGTGTACACATGACGGCCTTAAGTTTGAAAGATGCATATTGATTTCAACTTCCTTTGAGCGTATGCAGTTACATGGTGTCGAATTTGTTGATTGTTATATTTTAAGTACTAACACTCATGTATGTAAGCAGTTTCAAAACAGCAAGGTATATAACAGTTTTCCTGATGGTGCTCAGTATCCTTCTGATTTAATGAGTATTGTTGATGTTTTGAGAGAGAATTCTTGTATAAGAAAATCCGGGGTGCTTCATAGGAAGGGCGGCAAAGTAAATACAATTGCACTGGATTTTTTGCTTGATGAATTCGGAGTTAACTACCTAATCAATAACTTGTCTAAGCTAAACACACTAGAGTCCGATTTCTATACATTGAGTTATATTTCGGCATTCTTGCGGAGGGTTGGAAATCCTGATAGCTTAGACATTACCCGGCCCACAGCAACATAGAAAATACCTACGATAACGGACGGATACCAGTCTACGGACCGATGCGGGTTGAAAGTTGAAGTCGTTAAAACGTTAGTGGAGGTGATGCCTATGGTGTTGGATTTTATGACAGTGACAGCATTTTTTGTTCTTTGTGCCTATAAACTTTTAGTAAAGCTCCTTTCTATGTCTAGCTGTGTGGTTAATTTACATTTATTTCATTATTTCACTCGCGGTAACTGGTCCCAGCGTGTTGTATAAGCGGGAGATAAATGCTCTCGCTTCATCGACCAATCTTTCTTCGTACCTTGTCCAGCAAAGAAAACCTTTCCGGCACCACTTTGGTTAATGGTGTCCAATACAGACATTAGCTGCTGGCTATTAGAGCGGGTTGATACGTCATCGAATAGTCCTGGTTGAAACATGCCTGGATCGTAAAAGTCAGACAGCATGACGCCCGCTTTGGCATAACGAAAACCATCCTTCCAAATCCGCTTGAGTAAGTGATTGGCCAGCTCGATAAAATCCCTAGTATCACAACTGGGTATCAACAACTCGCCCGATGCGGAATTGCTGTACTGCGGCTCGTTGTCCTTAAAGGGGCTGGTTCGTATGAACACAGTCAGCACTTTGGCTTGCTGCTGTTCTTTGCGAAGCTTCTCAGTGGCGCGGGTTGCGTATTCGCATACGGCCTCACGTAACAATTCAAATTGCGTTACTTTTACGCCAAATGAACGGCTACAGACGATTTGCTTCTTAGTTGGCGGGATCTCTTCTAGTTCAATGCACGACTCACCATTGAGCTCTCTGACGGTTCTTTCTAAAACCACCGAAAACTGGTCTCTGATGGCTCTAGGAGAGGCATTGGCTAGGTCTAAGGCTGTGGTGATACCCAACGCATTTAAACGCTTAGAAAGCCGTCTACCAACGCCCCAAACATCATCAACCGGGACTAATGCGAGCAATCGACGTTGCCGATCTGGATTAGTTAGATCTACAACTCCTTGAGTGGCGGGGTATTTCTTGGCGGCATGGTTGGCCAGTTTGGCGAGTGTTTTAGTCGGTGCAATGCCTACACAGACGGTGATCCCAATCCAGTGGCCTATGCGCTCTCGCACTTGTTGTCCGAACTCGACAAGAGATATGGCCGACTCAATACCGGTTAAGTCCAAAAACGCTTCGTCAATGGAGTAAACCTCTACTCGTGGTGCCATCTCTTCCAAAGTGCGCATCACTCGACTGCTCAAATCTGCGTACAGCGCATAGTTGGACGAGAATGCCAAAATACCATGGCGCTGCATTTCAGCTTTGATCTGAAAGACGGGTACGCCCATTTTTATACCGAGTAACTTAGCTTCACGCGACCGTGCAACCACGCAGCCGTCGTTGTTGGACAGCACCACAACCGGCGTATCTTTTAAATCAGGACGAAACAGCTTCTCACAACTGGCGTAAAAGTTGTTGCAGTCCACCAAGGCAAATACAGGCATGGGATAGTCACGACTTGCGGCGCATGTTTCGCACCACATTGGTGACCACACCAAATATCTCTAACTCGGTCCCTTCAGGAATATGAATGGGCTCATACGCCTGGTTTCTTGGGAGCAGCTTGACGCACGGCCTTAGTTGAAGCTCCTTTACCGTGAGTTCACCATGAATACCAGCAATGACAATATCACCGTGTTCGGCTTGGATAGAGCGATCAACCACCAAAATATCATCTGGGTGAATCCCGGCATCAATCATTGAATCACCTTCAACACGCACAAAGAACGTTGCAGCCGGTCGCTTGATGCAAAGCTCGTTAAGGTCGAGCGTTTGCTCAACATAATCCTGCGCTGGTGAGGGAAAACCAGCAGAAACACGTTCCATGAACAATGGAATACGAAGGCGCTTGGCTTTGATGAAGGCAAGTGCGCCGCTACGGCCTATCAGTGAGACACTCATGACGAACCTCGAAAAATCATAATTAATACTGTTTGTTTATACAGTATCTAATGCTATGCTGATTTCTACAAGTAAAATTGTAGGTAAAACTGATATTGTTCGAGTAAGACGCTGTGTTGTCGGTGATTTATTTTTTGTGTTGAAAAACTAGATGTGGGGATAGCTTGCCCTCGTCAAAGCCTGCAAGGCTTGGACAATACTGCTTCTGCCTACTGCTCTTGTTTCTGTTACTGATCCTGTTACTGCTACTGGTTAACGCATGGGTCAAGTAACCGTCAAACAAGGCTTGTTGAACCCTTTGCAAAGGGTTTAAAAAAAGTTAGTAAAATTCTGCTTCGTATTGAATTTACAGGCTTAAAGCGAAGTCAGGAGCATCATTAAAATGCTCAGTCGAACTCAGTTCAAGCCTTTTTCAACCGTTTGAAAAGGGGTTGGCTAAGCCATACGTAAAGGGTATCGGTAAGGGTTACCCAAACGGTTTAGCTAAGGCTTTCTGAAAGGCTTAGCTAAAGCCTTCATACATGGGTTCACCCAGTAGAAAGATTAAAAAAACGCTGAAGTATCCAAGGTGCATTTTGTACAAACGCGTTTATAAACGAACAGGGCACAGTGAAATAACCCAAAGCGAATAATAGAATTGAAGAGGAACCATCAATGACAAGAGCCCCTGCGCCATTTCCGCTAGAGCGCCTCGCGGATATCCCAGATAGACCAGAAGATTTTAGATTGCTGGAACGGATTCCTTTAACGCGTGAGCCGCAGGCCTGGCCACTTGAACTTTCTCCTATGGTCGGTGATGAACAGCCAATGGTGCTGCTCGATACAGAGACAACCGGACTGTCTGCCGATGATGAGTCCATTATTGAGCTTGGTATCGTTAAGGTGCTTTACAGCCCCTCAGCTAAGCGGATTGTGTCGATTGTTGATGTGATCAGCTTGTATGAAGATCGCGGCAAGCCAATCCCCGAGCTGATTACCGAGTTAACCGGTATCACCGATGATATGGTGCAAGGCCAGCACATTGATGATTCACTGGTTGCGAGTTGGTTATCCGATGATCCGCTGGTGGTTGCACACAATGCGCAGTTTGATCGTCCTTTCTTTGAAAAGCGGTTTGCCGCATTAGGCCATCTATCTTGGGCCTGTTCAGCTAGCGGCATAGATTGGAAAGCACTGGGCTTTGAAAGTCGGAAACTTGAGTACCTGCTGCTTCGCTTAGGTTGGTTCTATGAGGGACACCGAGCTGCAACCGATTGTTTGGCGATGGCCTGGTTGTTCCATTTGTTGCCCGAGTCCGTTGCAAGCTTGTTGTCTGAAGCAGACAGGCGAACTGTGTTAGTTCGTGCGTTCGGTGCGCCGTTTGACGTAAAGGACTATTTAAAAGAGCGCGGTTACCGCTGGCATGACGGTGTTAAAGGTGCCAACAAACATTGGTGGCGCGAAATCAGCGAAGACGAGTTGCCGCAGGAACAAACTTACCTGGATGATTTGTATCATCGTGGCTCAGAACATGCCCACTATGACTACAAAGATGCCCGCAATCGATTTAAAGCTTTGTGGCTCTCTATAAGGTAAGCCTTGCATATTTGAAAACCTCTGGAAAATGGAAAGTGAACTCATGGTTTAACCAACAAGAGGAATCTTTCCATGTACCAAGACACCTACATTGAATACTGGGGCGAAATCTTCGTCTCTGCCCGCATCATTGAATTTGGCATCACGTTCGAGCGCTTTCTTAAAGATCCATGGAAGCATTTGATGTCCTGTGGCCAAGAGTCTGCCCCAGACGCGATTGCTGAAGGGATGCTGCCATTGCTACCAGCCCAGGCAGAAGTTGCTAGGCGCGTTCGGGAGAGTGAGCAACGAGTCCTGATGTCTACAGAGTCGGACAAAGGTGCATCGCATCACGGTAACATCGTGGTGCCACTGGTTCGGGTAGCGCATTGATAGCGGCTATCATCGATGGCACCAAACAAGGTCTTCACACCGATACCTGAGCGGCAATTGCAATCCAGATCAAAAAGTTGCCGCTTAGTCTTTCCTACAAAATAATTTGTGATAGGATGATACCTAATAAAATTAATTAGGTTGAAGCCTATTCAGTGTTTTATGGCCATCTGTCCAGCTTCAACCGGTAGAGATTGCTAAGTCATTGCGGATAAAGAGCAGCATTGAGTGACACTATTCAATGTGATTACGCGATGTCTGACCGTACTTTATAAACAGAGTTTTAAGAATCTGGTTGAATTGGATAAAAAAGACGCATGACAAATGATGGTCTGAAACAAACGGTAGTGACGAAGCCAGATAGGCTTTCGCAGTTAGCGCAGTTGCCACAAGCAACCAGGGATCGCATTGCCCACATCGATTTCACCTTATTGTTTAAGGGCGAAGCGGTGCGGGCGGATTTAGTCGATCGCTTCAGCATAGCGGCCGCACAAGCAACGAAAGACTTCACAATGTACCGAGAGCTTGCACCAGGCAATATTGAGTATGACCAAAAGCTCAAATTGCATAAGCGTGGTGAAGCTTTTGAGCCCTTGTTCGACTATGACGTTGTGAGAACGCTGGCGACGATTAGCCAAGGGTACGGAGATGGCTTTACTGGAAAGGTAAAACCACCTCTTGCTTGTGAAGCTCCTTATCACCTTAACAAACCGAGTTTATCGATAGTAGCGAAAGTCACCGAAGCCATTCACAAAGGCAAAGCCTTGAGTATCACCTATGTGTCGTTATCGAGTGGTGAAACAACCCGTGAAATCGTGCCGCATACGCTGGTGGACAATGGTCTGCGTTGGCATGTTCGTGGTTTTGACCGCAAGCATGGTGAATTCAGAGACTTTGTATTGACCCGCATTAAAGCAGCGGTTGTGCTTGAAGATTCCACTTTGTCGCCCTCTATTGTTAAAGAAAGTGAGCTCGAATCCCAAGACCGGCAATGGAATCGCTTTGTAGAGCTAGAGTTAGTGCCACACCCACGCATAGAGCACAGCGAAGCGATTGAACTGGATTATGGCATGGCGGGCGGCGTTCTAAAGGTTGAGATTAGAGCGGCATCGGCAGGCTACTTACTCAGACAGTGGAATGTGGATTGTTCTACCAACGCCACACTCCAAGATGGTGGAGCTCAATTGTACTTAAAGAACAGAGCAACACTTTATGGAGTTAAAAACATCATGCTAGCTCCAGGGATTGAAAAAGAACTTGGTAACTAATGCACAAAAACGAACTTGGCGCAGGGAATAAATTTTGATGAAAATAATCGATAACCTTAACAACCTATTAGGTGACGAGCTTCAACAGACGCTGACACCGAATACAAAGTTAAAGATTGCTGCGTCTTGCTTTTCTATTTATGCGTATGAGGCTCTCAAAAAGGAGTTAGCGAAGATAGACTCACTTGAGTTCATCTTCACATCACCTACTTTTGTCGCGGATGAAGTTACCGATAAATTCAAAAAAGAAAAACGAGAGTTCTTTATCCCCAAAGCTGGTCGTGAACGCAGCCTTTACGGAACTGACTTTGAAATACAGTTAAAGAATAAGCTCACTCAAAAAGCGATCGCTAAAGAGTGTGCAAACTGGATCAGAAAGAAAGCGACATTCAAATCAAACAAAACTGATTCTCCAATGCAGTCGTTTGTTGTGACGGAAGCATCTAGACAGCAAGCAGAGGCAATAAGTGCAGTTTTTGCTCCGGTTAGCGGTTTTACAGCGGTTGATTTGGGGTATCAGCGAGGCAATGCTATTTCGAATTTTGTGCAAAAAATCGATGAGCCAAATTTCACAGCGCAGTACTTACAGTTATTCGACCAAATTTGGAAAGACCCTGCGAAGCTTCAAGATGTTACTAAAACAATTTGCGAGCATATAGAGTCTGTCTACCAGGAAAACTCGCCTGAAAAAGTCTATTTCATTATTTTGTATAACATTTTTAATGAATTCCTTGATGATATTACAGAGGATGTATTACCAAATGATCGAACCGGCTATCAGGACACCTTGATTTGGAACAAGTTATTTAACTATCAAAAAGATGCTGCGACCGGGATCATCAATAAGTTAGAGACCTATAACGGCTGCATTCTGGCTGATAGTGTTGGTCTTGGTAAAACATTTACAGCGTTAGCTGTCATCAAGTATTACGAGCTCAGAAACAAATCAGTGCTGCTTCTATGTCCGAAAAAGTTAGCGGATAACTGGCTCAACTTTAATCGAAACCTAAAAACAAATATCTTTGCTAAAGACCGTTTTAGTTACGATGTTTTGTGTCACACAGATTTGAGCCGAACCTCTGGCGAATCCTTCGGTACTCCGTTGAATAGAATCAACTGGGGTAACTATGACCTGGTCGTCATTGATGAGTCGCATAACTTTAGAAATAACGATGCAGTGAAAGATCGAGAAACTCGATATCAGAAACTGATGAATAAAGTTATTCGCGCTGGCGTGAAAACCAAAGTCCTGATGCTATCAGCTACACCAGTGAATAACAGATTTACTGACCTAAGAAACCAGCTTGCGCTAGCTTATGAAGGTGAGTCGAGCAATCTCACAAAGCATCTTAAAACCACAAAAAGCGTAGAGCAGATATTCAACCAAGCACAAGCTGCATTTAACGCTTGGTCCAAACTAGATCCAGAGACACGAACAGCTAAAGCCATACTCGATGCCTTGGATTTTGACTTTTTTGAACTGCTTGATAGCGTCACTATCGCTCGCTCACGAAAGCACATCACAACTTTCTATGACACAACAGATATTGGCCATTTCCCTGAACGTAACAAGCCAATCTCGTTTCATTGTCCGCTTACTACTCGTTCGGATGTAGTAAGCCTGAATGAGATCTTTGAACAGCTTAAGCTACTCAAGCTATC
Source organism: Pseudoalteromonas atlantica (assembly GCF_043641955.1). Taxonomy (GTDB): domain Bacteria; phylum Pseudomonadota; class Gammaproteobacteria; order Enterobacterales; family Alteromonadaceae; genus Pseudoalteromonas; species Pseudoalteromonas atlantica_A. The sequence continues at coordinate 165,297 of NZ_JBHZRV010000004.1, read as the reverse complement.
TGTTTATGCGCCAGTGAGTTATATCCTCCCGAGTAGATTGAAGAAATACGAGGAAATGTATGACACGCAAGTTGAAGGCGGAAAAGGTAAGTTAAAGCAAAGCGACCGTGAAAAAAGCTTGGTTGCATTGATGACAACGAACCTTCTAAAGCGTCTTGAGAGCTCCGTATACTCGTTCAGAAGTACCTTGCAATCTCTCCATGATAACCATGTTCGTGTTCTTGGCATTATCGACGAATTTTATAAGCGAGACGGGCAAACCGAAGTGAGCAGTCTCGTTGAAGCGCTTGAGTCTATTGAAGCAGATGAAGACGATATGCCTTCTTATCACGATATGGAAATCGGCAACAAGATCAAAATCAAGCTGATGGATATGGATCTTCCATCCTGGCAGCAGGATTTAGATGGCGATTTGGAGCTGATCAAAGGGTTACTAGATTCTGTTAGCAAAATTAAGCCAGAAGAAGATGCTAAGTTGCAGCATCTGAAATCACATATTGCTGCAAAAATATATAATCCGATAAATCCTGGAAACAGGAAAATCATCGTGTTCACGGCGTTTGCTGACACCGCTCAATATCTGTACGAGCAGTTGTCACCTGCGATGTTAAGTGAGCATAGAATCCATACTGCGATGATCACTGGTGGTGCCAGTTTACCTAAGACCACCTTAAAAACCGGACGAAAAGACTCTCATCGTACCAAGAGCTATGACACACAAGAAGTGCTCACCTTGTTTTCTCCAGTTTCCAAATCGAAAGCTAGTGTATTACCTGACGAACTCGCTGAAATCGATTTGTTGATTGCTACAGACTGTATCTCTGAAGGGCAGAACTTACAGGACTGCGATTACTTAATTAACTTTGATATTCATTGGAATCCAGTTCGGATTGTTCAGCGCTTTGGGCGTGTTGACCGTATTGGCTCGCCGAATAAATGTATTCAGTTAGTTAACTACTGGCCTGATATATCGCTGGATGAGTACATCAACTTAAAAGAACGTGTTGAAAGTCGAATGACGATTGTTGACGTGACAGCGACTGGTGATGATAACGTTCTAAGTAGTCAAGCGAATGATGTGTCGTACCGCAAAGAGCAGTTAAAGAAACTACAAGAAGAAGTCATCGAGCTTGAAGATTTAAAAACGGGGGTTTCTATCACCGATCTAGGTCTAAACGAATTTCGAATGGACCTACTTAATTTAATGAAACTCTACGGCGAACCAAGAAACGCACCAAGTGGCATGCATGCGGTGGTTGAAGCTAAGCCTGAATTAGGGTTATTGCCTGGCGTGGTGTTTGCGCTGAAAAACGTCAATAACAGTATCGATAGAGATCTGCAAAACAGGCTCCACCCTTATTACCTTGTCTATGTATCGAATGAGGGGCACATCGTCGCTAATCATTTTGAGGTAAAGAGACTATTAGATTTAATCCGCAGTAGCTGTAAAGGGCAAACAGAGCCGCTCAGTGAGATTTGTGCGTTATTTAATCGCCTAACACAAGACGGTCGAGATATGCAGCGTTACTCTCACCTTCTAACAGATGCCATAAAAAGCATGGTTGAAGTTAAGGAAGAAAAAGATATTGATAGTTTGTTCAGTGGTGGCGCTACCTCGGCGTTAGTGAATACATTTGCCGGGCTTGATGACTTTGAATTGCTTGCATTTATTGTGATCCAGCAAAAGCAGCTGATGGAAAACAGTGCCCAGGGTGAGGTTAGCTAATCTATGAACTCACCTTGGATATTTCCTGACAAAGCAAAGTTCGGTCGAGTCGTGCCAAAGAACAAAATATACGAACACAGTGCGGCAAGCGCTGGATTGAAGTCACTTTTTGTAGAGCAAGTAGAGCAAATCCTTTGGGCTTACAAGCTATCGCCCAACACACTGAATATTCCTCAAACTGGTGAGATCAGTGAAATACAGGTTTTCAGTGTGAAGCTTAAAGGTGACTCGATAGACGACAGCGTACTTAAAGCGATTGATTTGGCCATACCTTTTCCCATTCTATTTGAGGTATGGGGTGCTAGTGGTGAGCAAGGCCACTACGCCGCTTGCTATAAGCGAAAGGCAGAGAACGATCAGGCCAAATGGGTTTGTAGCCGATATTTGTGCTCAGAGTCGTTCTATTTAGGTAATGCATCAACAGTAACTTCTGAAGTATTGGGTTTACCAACTGCAATCGATATGGCGGAGCTGTATCAAAAGCTTCTTACTCGTTTGTTACCCATACCCAAACGAACCGCTGAGAGCATTGAAGAGGTCATTGAACGCCTGGTGGCAATTCAGACATTGGAAAAGCAAATCTCGCAGTATAGGAAGAAGGTTCATGCTGAGAAACAGTTTAACCGAAAGGTTGAGCTCAATAAGCAGTTAAAGAATTTAAGGTGCGAGCTTGAAGAGTTACTCGCATAAAGAATATACAGATAAACAATTTTAATCAGTTAAATAGTGCCACATGCTTTTTATGCAAGGCATCACGCAAAAGGTAAAACACATGGATAAATTAAAGATGCACAGCCCCGACATGACGCAACAAAACATAGAGAAAATTCAGGCGTTGTTTCCAAACTGCGTGACGGAATCAAAAGGGGCTGACGGAGAGCTAAAGTTAGCCATTGACTTTGACCAACTTAAACAAGAGCTATCAAATTCAATCGTTGAAGGCCCGCAAGAGCGCTATCAGCTGAACTGGCCCGGTAAGCGAGAAGCACTACTAACAGCGAATGCACCTATTGCCAAGACCTTAAGACCTTTTCGAGAAGAAAGTGTCAATTTCGACACCACTGAAAACCTCTTTATTGAAGGTGATAACCTTGATGCGCTAAAAATGTTGCAAGAAACCTATTTGGGCAAGGTTAAGATGATCTATATTGATCCGCCATACAATACAGGCAATGATTTTATTTATGATGACGATTTCTCAGTGAATTCAAATGATTTTTTAGTAAGCTCAAATCAAAAAGATGAGCAGGGGAATCGTTTAGTTTCTAACTCTGAATCAAATGGAAGGTTTCACTCTGATTGGATTACTATGATTTATCCTAGGTTGAAGTTATCTAGAAATTTAATGACTACTGATGGAGTAATATTCATCAGTATAGATGATAATGAGTTGGCTAATCTTAGAAAAGTCTGTGATGAGGTTTTTGGAGAGTATAATTTTATTGGTGTTCTTTCTGTAGAAAATAATCCAAAGGGAAGAAAAAACTCATCTTTCATTTCTGTAAGTTCTGAGTATTGTGTGATTTACGCAAAAGATAAAAATCAATCTTACTTTTTAGAAAATGTACCTAAAAAGTCATCAGATATGGTTTTGGATGAGGATGGTAAATATGTTCATGCCAGTGGCAAGAGAGTTATTGTCGGGGAGAACTCCTTTAATAATGCAGTGGATAATAATGATTCAGATAAAAACTATTCAGTATACTACCGAGATAAGGACGGTGATCTTGTAACAAGAAAAGAGACAATTGATGAAAGGGATGACTCCTTGCTAAAAGAAGGCTATATAAAATATTTTTCTCATAATAAGGGTGTTTTAGTTGAAAATACTTATACTGAAAGCAAACTAAAAGAACTGCACGCTAAAAAGTCATTAAGTTTCTCTGGTGAAAAAATATATGAAAAAAATTTCAATGACACGATCAGAATAAAAAGCCAATTAGTCAATAAAAAATATGAAGCGATTATTGATGGAAAGAAATGTCAATTCAGTATGGAGTTAACCACCACAGGTGCTGGTACATATATTAAGTCTCTATTTGAGCTGGATAATTCACCTTTTTCCGCGCCAAAGAATATTGGTTTTATTAAAATGCTAATATCTTTACTTGATGGCGATGATTTTACTGTGCTTGATTTTTTTGCAGGTTCTTCTTCAACTGCTGATGCTTTAATGCGGTTAAATTCACAAGACGGTAAAAATCGAAAGTTCATAATGGTTCAATTGCCAGAAGATCTAGATGAGTCTCTTGAGAGGGTATCATCTCCTATAGAGAAGAAAGTAATCAAAAGTGCGATTTCAATCTGCAAATCTTTATCCAAAGAACACTACTTGACCGAAGTTTCTAAAGAACGCATTCGCCGAGCTGGCACCAAAATATTAGAGGGCGAGTGCCACCAAGACTGGAATAAAGACGTTGGCTTCCGAGTGCTTAAAGTTGATACTTCCAATATGGCAGATGTGTACTACTCGCCAGATCAAGTTACTCAGGGTTCGTTAGACTTATTGGTAGATAATATTAAACCAGACCGCACTGATGAGGATTTACTCTTCCAGGTACTGCTTGATTGGGGCGTCGATTTAACCTTGCCAATTAGAAAAGAAACGATTCAAGGTAAATCGGTATTCTTTGTCGATGATGATGCGTTGGTGGCCTGTTTTGATCTGCGTATAAATGAAGCTTTGATTAAAGAGTTAGCCATAAAAGAACCACTTCGCGTAGTGTTCCGTGATGACGGCTTTGAGTCTGATGCAGTAAAAATCAATGCTGAGCAGATTTTCAAGCAAGTGTCGCCGCATACTGAAGTTAAAGCGATATAAGGGGGGGAGCATGAAGTTAAAGTTCAAAGTCCAACCTTATCAAACTGTTGCCGTTGAATCGGTTGTTGACTGCTTTGCGGGGCAACCTAATACCTCCGGCGTAACCTACCGAATCGACCCTGGTGTTGCCAAAGATAAATTTGGTAATGCTGGCTGGGATATGAGCGACCAAGACGGTTTTAAAAATGCTGAACTCGCGATCACTGAATCGCAGTTATTGCAAAATATTCATGGTGTGCAAAGTAGACAGAATCTCCCGGTTTCAGAAGCGTTAGTCAGCAATGCTAGCTCTAAGATTAATCTCGATGTTGAAATGGAAACCGGTACTGGTAAGACATATTGCTACATCAAAACCATCTTTGAGATGAATAAGCGCTATGGCTGGAGCAAATTTATTATAGTTGTGCCTAGCATCGCCATTCGTGAAGGTGTTTACAAGTCGCTGCAAATCACAGGTGAGCATTTTGCTCAGAATTACGACGGTAAAAAGGCTCGGTTCTTTATCTATAACTCGAAACAATTGCACCAGTTAGAGAGTTTTTCTTCTGATAGTGGCATCAATGTCATGGTCATTAATATTCAAGCCTTTAATGCGTCAGGAAAAGACAATCGACGTATTTATGAAGAGTTGGATGACTTCCAGTCTAGGCGTCCTATTGATGTTATTAGTGCAAACCGTCCAATCCTGATTTTGGATGAGCCGCAGAAGATGGAAGGTAAGAAGACATTAGATGCCTTAGCCAAATTCAAACCACTGATGGTACTTCGATATTCGGCCACGCATAAGACAACACATAATAAAGTGCATCGCCTGGATGCGCTTGACGCTTATAACAATAAGCTGGTTAAGAAAATTTCCGTTCGTGGTATTTCAGTAAAAGGCTTGGCGGGAACGACAGCCTATCTATATTTGGAATCCATCGAGATCTCGAAAAAAATGCCAGTGGCTCGCATTGAGATCGAAGTTAAACAGCAAAATGGCATCAAGCGAATACCCAAGAAGGTCACTAAGGGCGATAATCTTTTTGATCTTAGCAATGGTCTGGACCAGTACCGTGACTTTGTGGTTACTGATGTCAACGCGATTAACGACACGGTTGAATTCAAAAATGGCCATGTGTTAACCGCGGGCGATGCCACGGGAGACGTGACCGAAGAGACCATTCGCCGAATACAGATCCGCGAGACAATTAAAGCGCACCTTGAAAAAGAAAAAACACTTTTTAACCAGGGTATAAAGGTTCTCTCTCTCTTTTTTATTGACGAAGTAGCAAAATATAGAGACTACTCTCAAGCCGATGAAAAAGGTGATTATGCTCGCGTCTTTGAAGAAGAGTATTCCTTGCTTGTACAGGAGTATATTGATGAGTTGTCCCTTTTGCCAAGTGAGCAGACTGATGCCTATAAAGCCTATCTATCGGCCATTGAAGGCTCTAGAACGCATAATGGTTACTTCTCAATTGATAAGAAATCAAATCGTCTTCAGAACCCCGGCTTTAAAGTCCGTGGTGAAGATGCCGGCCTATCAGACGATGTAGATGCCTATGATTTGATTTTAAAAGATAAGGAAAAGTTACTCTCGTTTGAAGAGCCTACTCGATTTATCTTTTCACACTCGGCTTTGCGCGAGGGGTGGGATAATCCAAACGTATTTGTCATGTGTATGTTAAAACACAGCGACAACACTATCTCTCGTCGTCAAGAAGTTGGGCGTGGTTTACGTCTGGCCGTCAATAAACATGGTGACAGACAAGACCATCCGGCAACTGTGCATGAAATTAATGTTTTGTCGGTGATTGCAAGTGAAAGCTATAAAGACTTTGTCACGAATCTGCAAAAAGAGATCAGCGAGTCTCTTTCAGCGAGACCTAGAAAAGCAGATGAAGCTTATTTTACGGGTAAGACAATTACAACTGCTGATGGACCGGTAGAAGTAACACCTGTCATGGCTAAGCAAATTTATAAGTATTTGCTTAAAAATGATTATACCAATGAAGCTGACGATTCAATTGCGCCATCATTCCACCAGGCTAAGGCTAGTGGACAGTTAGCGCCAATGCCTATTGAGTTAGAGCCTTATAGAGAGCAAATATTGACTCTGATAGATGGTGTTTATAGTGAAGCGCAATTGCCAGGTGTTGGTGATGATCGTAAACCTAAAAACAATCCTTTGAATGCTAATTTTGATAAAAAAGAGTTTCAGGAGCTTTGGCACAAAATCAATCGCAAAGCGGTTTATAAGGTTGATTTTGATTCATCTGAGTTGATTAAAAATTGTATTCGGGTACTCAATAAAGAACTTAAGGTAACGCCTCTTCAATACACCATTCAAGATGGTGTTCAATTGGATGGCATTACCGATGAACAACTTAAAGCTGGACAAAGTTTCAAGGTGAAAAACACCGAGACTGAAACTCACCAATCGAGTATTCATTCTGCTGTTCGTTATGACTTGGTTGGTAAGTTGGCTGAAAATTGTGTACTGACTCGCAAAACAGTCGCTGAAATTCTGATGGGTATAGAACCTGTTGTATTTGCGCAATTTAAGCAGAATCCTGAGCATTTTCTCGCTGAGGCTTCACGTCTTGTGAAAGAGCAAAAGGCATCTGTAATTATCGAGAAGCTAACATACGATCCAACGAACGAATCTTATGATGTTGATATATTCACGGCAGAGCAAAAAATCACTGATATGACAAAAGCAGTTAGTGGCGTTAATAAGCATATTTATGATTATGTTGTCGTTGATTCACAAGGCATTGAACGAGACTTTGTTACCGAGCTTGATACAAGCAAAGAAGTTGTGGTTTATGCAAAACTGCCTCGTGGTTTTCTGATACCGACGCCTGTTGGCGACTACAACCCTGATTGGGCGATTTCTTTCAAAGAAGGAAGTGTTAAACACATTTACTTTATTGCAGAGACTAAAGGAACGATGTCGTCGCTTGAATTGCGTGGCATAGAAGATCGCAAGATTGAATGTGCTAGGAAATTCTTTGAAAAAATTAATGCAGAGATAACGAGTGAAAACGTCAAATATGATGTTGTAACGAGTTACTCGAAATTGATGGAAGTCGTAAGCGGTTAGTTGTTTCTGTTTTTATATCGGGCTGTCAGTTCATCTGGCTGACAGCTCACTTTTAGTTACATAACAATAATTGGAAAATTGAGTCAGCAGATTGAGTCTAAATGTCGCTCACTCATGCGGTTATATTTTAAGTATGGTTGTTGACATGACGGAGTAATTGCATGAATCCTGAAAAATACAATAGAAGTATAAGCTTGCTTTGCCCGACTTGTGGCTGTTCAGACTTTTCCTATGAAGACGGTTGCGATGAAACAATACAAGTAATGACTTGTGCATCTTGTGGCCGAGAGTTCAATAAAGATGAGCTTATTCAAGAGAATAGCGAAAATATTGATGAGCACCTTTCTGAAATCAAGGAAGAAGTTTTAAAAGACGTTCAAGACGAACTACGTAAATCTTTGAAAAAGGCTTTTTCTGGTAGCAAGAATATAAGGATTAGGTAATGCCAGTAACTATTGATGCAGGTGATGTGATAGCTGGGTTAGCTTTCCTTTTATCTGGCTACGCAACATGGCAAACGGTCAGCTTTAATAAGAGGCAGAAGTCACTTGTCGAAAGCCAAGAAAAGCTAAACACCATTCTCTTGGAAAAAGAAAATGAAGATGCTCTGAAAGGAAAGCAAGCTGACCTTGGTGCATCAATTATAAAACTTGGCAGCAGTAAGTATCGGCTTAAGGTTTGGAATAAAGGAGCTGCTACTGCAAGAAACGTCAGAATTGAGTTCCCTGAAGGTAACGATTTAGTTATTGAATCAGAAGTGACTGGCAAATTTCCGATGGAAAGCCTCGAAAAGTATCAAGCCGTTGAGCTAATAGCCGCTGTTCATATGCAAACGAAACGAAAGCATGTTGTTCGGTTAGTTTGGGAAGATGATGCCCAGTCTTACAATGAAAAGCTGTCTTACCCCACACTGTAATGTAACTGTCGGTTTTCTCACTAGAACGAAAACAACTACAGATAAATGCATATTTCTTTCGGCTATCTAACATCTTCAGTTGCTAAAGAACCTTCACACTATCGTGTCGGAGGTTCACTATGTTCAAAAACCTATTTTTTCAAATCAAAGCACTACCAGAGCTTTCATCGCAACTGGATGCAGAAATTCCACGCTACCCGCCATTCCTGAAGGGGTTGCCAGCTGCGTCACCCGAGGATTTGCAGTCTACACAAGACGAGCTAATTGCCAAGCTGCGCCAAGTACTTGGCTTTAACCAGCGTGACTTTCAAAAGCTGATCCAGCCCTGCATTTATCATCTGGCTGCTTATGTTCATTTGTTGCCAGCTTCTGAGCATCATCATCACAGTGGTGCTGGTGGTTTATTACGTCATTCGTTGGAAGTTGCTTTCTGGGCGGCACAAGCAGCTGAAGGGATCATCTTTGTTGCCAGTGGCACACCGGTTGAGAAAAAAGAGCTAGAGCCAAGGTGGCGTGTTGCAGCGGCTCTTGGCGGTTTGTTCCATGATATTGGTAAGCCCGTTTCAGACCTGTCTATCACAGACGAAGATGGACGCTATCAGTGGAACCCTTTTTTGGAAACCTTATCTCAGTGGACCACAAATAACAGCATTGAACGCTATTTCATTCGCTGGCGCGATGGACGGTGCAAGCGGCACGAGCAATTTTCAATTCTGGTGTTAAACCGGGTGATGACACCTGAGTTGCTCGCCTGGTTAACCCAGCCGGGCCCAGAGATTTTGCAAGCCATGCTGGAAGCAATTGGCAATACCGATCCCGAGCATGTCCTGGCTAAATTGGTTATTGAAGCTGACCAAACCAGTGTCCAGCGAGACCTGAAAGCTCAACGAATTTCCGTTGACGACAATGCCCTTGGTGTCCCAGTCGAACGCTATCTACTTGATGCCATGAGGCGATTACTTGCCAGTTCCCAGTGGCTGGTCAATCAGCGAGACGCCAGAGTCTGGGTACGAAAATCGAATCAATCAACCCATCTTTACCTGGTTTGGAAAAGTGCGGCTAAGGACATCATTGAGCTATTGGCCAAAGACAAGATACCTGGCATTCCAAGAAATCCCGATACCCTTGCGGACATCCTCATTGAACGAGGATTGGCCACAAAATCCGCCTCAAATGAGCGATATGAAAGCCTTGCCCCTGAAGTGCTGATCAAAGACGACAAGCCAATCTGGTTACCCATGCTGCATATATCTGAGGCCGATTTATTGTTCAGCTCGAATGTACCAAGTGGTGTGACACTGTTTAGCAAATCTGAGTGGGAAGCAACACAGCAAACACAAGCAGAGCCACAGAGTCGCTCCAGTGAGCAGCCAGGCTTGCCTGAAGCGTCATCATCAATCGAACATAGAAAATCGACTGAGTCGCCATCGACAAAACCGTCCGACCAAGATGATAAACTTCGTCATGCCAGTGATGTTAATCACCTTCAGGCAACTGAAAATGCTCCAAGTGATGGATGTGAAAAGCCTAACAATTCTCATGATGACGCTATCTCAAATAACGTAAACCAGTACGATACAGAAGCAGTGAATCTGCCTGAATCTTTGGCATGGCTCCCAGAGGCCAGTAGTGCGTTGGTTATGGTTGGTGAACAGCTTCTGATCCGCTATCCCGATGCCGTAAGACCTTGGTGTGCTCCCCGAAAACTGCTTGCTGAACTCAGTCAATTAGACTGGCTTGAATTAGATCCCGCAAACCCGACGCGTAAGGCCAGAACTGTGACTACGAAAGATGGCGTTCAGGAGCAAGGGTTATTGCTGAAGGTATCGATTTCTAAAGGGCTTTCTGTACTGATAGACCTTTCCAATCAAGACGCAGAACCGGTGTCAGCAATTCAGAACAAAGAGGCTTCACAGCGTCCGAGTCGAACTGAGACAACCAGTGCCCAAGCAAAAGAGCTCGCCACAAGAGCTGAGCGTAAGCAAAAGCCGATAGCGCCCAATGCGAACTCAAGTACAGACCTCAAACACGCGCAGCGGCAACAGATGGTTAATTTTGTGAAAGATTTGCCCATCTTACTGACCGATGGCGATTACCCAGACGTGGATCATAGTGCCGATGGTATTCGCGTCACGATTCAAACCTTACGCCAAGTCGCCAATGAGCATGGCATTCCAGCCGGACAGCTGCTTCGGGGGATCTCGGCCAGTGACCAATGCCAGTTTGATGAGGGGGAAACGGTTCTGTTTACCGCTCACGCTAAACGTTAATCCATTTGAAGTTAAGCGGATTGTAAACGGTTATTTTGCGGAGCATGAATGAAAGAAAACGCATATGAGATGCCTTGGCGCACGAACTATGAAGCCATGGCAGCAGCAGGTTGGCTGGTTGGGGCAACTGGGGCAATTGCCGCAGAAATGCTGACAGAGTTACCACCTGAGCCATTTTGGTGGATGACAGGGATTTCCTCGGGCATGGCGTTGTATCGCCTCCCTGAGGCTTACCGTCTTTATAAATTGCAGAAGGGACTAAAAGGCAAACCTTTGGCTTTTATGGAGCTGTCGCATTTGCAAAAAGTGATGGCAAAACATCCTGATGAATTGTGGTTAGGGTATGGCTTTGAGTGGGACCAACGTCATGCTCAACGCGCTTATGAAATCTTAAAGCGGGATAAGCAAACCTTGCTTAACCAAGGTCACGGCAAACAAATGGGTTCGACCTGGATTCATGGTGTTGAGCCCAAAGAAGAAGATGTGTACCAGCCAGTTGGTCACACTGAGGGGCATACCTTAATTGTCGGTACGACCGGTGCGGGAAAAACACGATGCTTTGATACGATGATCACTCAGGCCATTTTGCGCAATGAAGCCGTGATTATTATTGACCCCAAGGGAGACAAAGAACTTAAGGATAATGCACAGCGAGCCTGTATTGCCGCCGGTAGTCCTGAGCGCTTTGTGTATTTTCATCCGGGGTTTCCAGAGCATTCAGTACGACTTAATCCCCTGAGGAACTTTAACCGGGGTACTGAAATTGCTAGCCGAATTGCGGCCTTAATCCCATCCGAAACCGGTGCTGATCCATTTAAAGCCTTTGGTCAAATGGCACTGAATAACATAGTGCAAGGTCTGTTGCTTACGTCACAACGTCCTGATCTGAAAACACTGAGACGATTCTTGGAAGGTGGCCCAGAAGGCTTGGTAGTAAAAGCCGTCACGGCCTGGGGGGAGCAGGTGTATCCGAAGTTTAGTGTGGAGATTAAACGCTTTACCGAAAAGGCCAACACCTTGGCTAAACAAGCCATGGCGATGCTGCTTTTCTACTACGAACGCATTCAGCCCGTTGCCGCCAATACTGATTTAGAGGGGCTATTGAGTATGTTTGAGCATGACAGAACTCACTATTCCAAGATGGTGGCCTCATTGATGCCGGTGCTCAATATGCTCACATCAAGTGAACTAGGTCCATTGCTATCACCTATTGCAAACGATGTGGATGACAGCCGGTTAATTACGGATTCTGGCCGTATTATCAACAATGCCCAAGTGGCCTATATCGGGTTGGATTCATTGACCGACGCCATGGTTGGTAGCGCCATTGGTTCGTTGCTTTTATCCGATCTCACCGCCGTGGCCGGTGACCGCTATAACTATGGTGTTGAAAATCGTCCCGTAAATATCTTCATCGATGAGGCGGCTGAAGTCGTCAACGATCCCTTTATTCAACTGCTCAACAAAGGTCGTGGCGCAAAAATGCGTTGTGTGATTGCTACTCAGACATTTGCTGACTTTGCAGCTCGAACAGGCAGTGAAGCTAAGGCTCGCCAGGTGTTAGGTAACATCAACAACTTGATAGCCCTTCGGGTGATGGATGCCGAAACGCAGCAGTACATTACCGACAATCTGCCTAAGACTCGGTTGCAGTACATCATGCAAACTCAAGGTATGTCGTCCAACTCGGACAGCCCCGCGTTATTTACCGGCAATCATGGTGAGCGCTTGATGGAGGAAGAAGGCGATATGTTTCCACCGCAGTTATTAGGCCAGCTACCTAACCTGGAGTACATCGCCAAGCTTTCAGGTGGCCGTGTGATCAAAGGTCGCATTCCTATTTTAACCAGCTCTACACAGGCAGCATAAGGAGTCTGTATGCATCATTCTGTTTGTCTGAAAATGACAGCACTTACCAGTCAAGAAATGCTCGCTCAGTGGCAGCAACATAACCCCCAGTTCAAGGAAACCTTAAGACTACTTGAAACCGACTGGCCTCATGCTTTGGCTTCGGTGTGTTGCTTGGCGGACTACTTAACGGATGCGCTCACTTTAGATGGCCATTCCATCTTTGATTTGTGTCTGTGTAATGGCTTGGGCAGTTATGAAGAAGTCAGTTGTGATGATGACAGTGTACGCCTGTGGCATTTCATTGAGGCGCTTACCTGGACTGCTGCCAGTGCTTTAACTGGGATTCGCCTGCGTGATCCTGACCATTTCGAGTGGGCCGCCGTGGATGGTGTGTATTTCCACACCTGGATTCGTAATCGTCCAAATCGGATGGCGTATTTGGCTGAAGGACGCATCGAGGTGCGTTATGTCAGTGGTCATACGACGACAAAGCGGCTTCAACAAGTGATTAAAGCCCGGATTATGACGCCAACCGTTGCAGCCATGCTGGCCCGAGTAGAAGAGGATGTTTGGCATGAGCAAGCATAAGTCGGTTTGGCTACTTTGTCTGGCGCTGATGCTAGAGATTATTGCCATTGGCGTGTTAGTGCCCGGTGATTGGACTGGCCGGGTCATTAGTAAAGAGAAGCAGATGATCCAAAATCAATTGGGAGCTCAAACAAGCTATTGGATTGGTCAAACTAGCCATGGCTGGTATCAGTCATGGATTGTGGATACGCAGATGGAGCAATCTGTGCGTGATTTTCTAATCCCCACTGAAGAACAGCGACTTCGTTCTAAAGGGATGGAGAACATGGGAGGCTTTTGGTTTGTCTGGGTGGAAGACCGTATTCAGGCATTTTTTGATGTGCTGTACCAAGTGTTCACTCGATTTGCTTTGCTGATGGTCTGGTTACCCTTTGCGCTTATTCTCATGTTACCGGCGCTTTGGGACGGCTTGATGACCTGGAAGATTAAGAAGACAACCTTTGATTTTTCGAGCCCTATCATTCACCGCTACAGCATGATTATCCTGGGCTCAGGCGTCATCTTGCTGTTTATGGGATTGTTCGCCCCGTTGGCTATTCCACCGGTGGTGTTACCGTCGCTGATCATCGGTTTAGCATTAATGGCGGGGTTGGCGTTAAGTCACTTGCAGAAGAAGATATGAGGCCAGTTAGGCCTCATCTTGTAGAGCTAAAACCTGACGCCTACGGTATTGCCGTTCTCGTCTTCAGCTGGCAAATGATAAGTATCAATAAGGTGACCTTGAAGCCAAATATATTGCGGCATCCAAAACGAGTACTGTCGTATAAGAGCCAATACTTCTTTCAGCGGTTTGTTTGCATGAGGCTCGGCAAGACGAAAGTACATGAATGAGCAATCATCTCGAAAGTACTCCTGAAGCTCTGAATCCGATAGCGTTTCTTTTAGCGGCCTGTTTTGTTCGTCGTCCTCATCAGGGGAGTTGGCATAAATTTCAAATAGCTGCTTTTCAGTGAGCATCTCCAAGAAGTGGTCTCCAATTAAAACCCCATCACTGGTATCGACATCCATACCATCTTTGACATCAAAAGCCATGACACATCCAGAAGATAACGCCACTTCTGATAGTTTAAGTAAGTCATTAGCTTGCACAACTTGATGCCAATGATTAAAACCAACAGAGATTGCAACTTCATCGAGTGCTTGAGTGTGTGTAATGGATTTTTCACGTTTAAGCTTTCGTGCTTTTTGCTTTAAACGTTCAACCGTGTCAGAGGAAACGATTTTAGTAATTTGCATTGAGTTTCTCCTATTAGCGAATACGGTGCCCACTGCCGAGGTCGCAGAAAAAACCTAAGCAAAAAATAAATTTGATATGCATGTCGTCCCGTCCGGGTTTGCTAAAGTGGGCAGCTGGTCTCGACACGACCAATATCCTCATCATATCAACCGCATCAAAAAGATCAATTGTTAGTCTTGTCTGAGTAGAACCCTCAAAACCTTCAAGAATTCGGCATCTAGCTGACCACTGAAGCTGCCAATCCCGAGGCATTCTTCACTTCTCAATTCAAACAACGAGGAGTGACTATGGAACCTGTGAATATTCCATCCTATATCGATGACCCGCCGCACTTCCTGCTTTGGAGTGCCGATGAGATGGCTCCCATTCTGTTGGGGCTAGTGATCGGCATTTTTACCGGTAATGCCTTGGTTTTATGCCTGTTGGGGTTGGTGACAACCAAACTCTATCGGCGCTTTCGTGATGGCCGCCCAGATGGTTTTATTCTTCACGCCATCTACTGGGCCGGACTGTTGCCAACCAAAGCCAAGACGATCCCTAACCCATTTATCAGGAGCTATCTGCCGTGAAGTTCGACGTGTTTTTAAAATCATGGCAAGGCACGCAATTAGAGAACCGATGGCAACGGTTTCTGATTGCAGTACTGGTGCTATCTAATTTGCTGCTTGCGGTAGCAGCATTTTCTCGCAATACCGTGGTAGCCATTCAACCGCCAACCTTGTCTGAAACGGCTGAAGTGTCACGAAACCAGGCTACTCAGCCTTACTTGGAATCCTGGGGGCTCTACCTGGCTGAGCTTATGGGCAACGTGACGCCGGGTAATGTGTCTTTTATCCGGGTTGCTATTGAGCCGCTACTTTCTCCAGCGGTGTACCAGCAAGTGGTCGATGCACTGGAGATTCAGGCAAGACAAATCCGGGAAGACCGAGTCACGCTCAAATTCCAACCCAGACAAGTGGAGTATGAGTATGAAACCGGCCATGTCTTTGTGACCGGTTATTCCTTGGTCTCTGGACCATCTGGAGATGAACAGCGCCAAACTCGCACCTATGAGTTTGATATCGATATTGAGCAATACCGTCCAAAGCTCAGTTGGATGGATACGTATGAGGGGCAAGCTAGAACGAAGCGAGTTCGTGAAAAGTTGACCCAAGAGCAAAACCGGAGGGTGAATGATGCGAACCAAAATTAGTCGATGGATGACACCAAGCTTAATCGCAATGAGCTTGAGTGGCGTCCTGTTATCTCAAGCGTCGTATGCAGACGTGGAATTGCCGATTGTACCAGCCAGTGTGATGAAGCAGTCTGCTACTGCAAATCCACCGGTTCAAAGCAATACGGTTGCAGCGGATGCGCCAACAACGTTACTGATGACACCGGGGATTAATGAACTGCTCCCTGTAGCACTTGGGCATCTGAATCGGATTGTGACGCCGTTTGAATCGCCTCAGGTGAGAACAACCAGTGATGCTCAGACGCAAATCAAGGGGAATGTTGTATATGTGGCCACGGACAAAGAATCACCGGTTTCACTTTACATCACTCCGCCTGGTCAGGAAGCGCCCGCATTATCTGTCACCTTAGTACCTCGTCGTATTCCACCGCGTGAAATCACCTTAGCTATTGATGGTCAGCAGTGGCCTATTAAGGGCGTCGTGAACCGAAAAGCCGCCACTTGGGAAACGACTCAGCCATACGTCGATAGCTTACGTGATTTACTCAGACGCCTTGCACTAAATGAGTTACCACAAGGCTATGACATCCGTTTAGCTGGCCAAACTGACACAAGCCCGAAATGTTTTCAGCCTGGCTTAAAGTTTGGTTTTAAGCAGGGGCAAATTGTGACGGGACATTACTTCACCGTCTATGTAGGACTGGTTGAAAGCTTTGCCGATGAGCCGATAGAAGCCAGTGAAATAGCCTGTCATGCACCAGATATAGTGGCAAGCGCCTACTGGCCTCGCAATATCTTGTTGCCGAGTGAAAAGACTGAGTTGTATGTGGTTGTTCGCAATCATCGTGAAGAAGCGGTGGAAAGTCAGCGACCTTCGCTTCTTGTGGGAGGTGAATAACGATGAAAGCACAATGGGAACAAATGAGCCCGAACATGAAGCGGGGTCTATCGGTTGCTGGTATTGCTGGTGGTCTCATCCTTATGGTGATGGTGTTTTCACCTAATCCTGACGATGGCTCAAGTAGTCGGAACCGGCAGGAAACAATCCGGCACATTCTTACGGATACCAATACTCGTGATGTTGGGGTCGATAGTTTGGCTGCGAACGTAAAACTACTTAGTGAGCGCAATGAACAGTTACGTCGTGAAGTTGAGCGCTTGCGTCGTGACGTCGATTCAGGACGGCTAAGCCCAGGTTCGCCTTCTATACCAAGTGAGGTCAATGCGGAGCTGGCCCGCCTTAGAGCGGAACTTGATGATGTTCGCGCAGGAGGTGATGCAGCAGTTGAAGGCACAAATAGCCGTTTTGAAGTGCCTTTATCTGCCATGGAATTACCCAAAGACGAAAAGCCTCTGCCGTCTAACCCAGACGACTATTTTGCCAATGCGCCGCTGCCTGATCCGCTCTATCAGCAGCCAGCCAATGGCCACGGTACACGAGCACGAGATGTTCCATTGCCGCCAATCACGATTCGTATGATTGAGCCTGAAGTGGTTGCTGAACCAGAGGTTGTTGTGCAAGAAGCGCCGCCTTTGTATTTACCGGCGGGCAGCATCATCTCAGGTACTTTGATCACAGGTTTGGATGCTCCTACTCACGAGTCCGCAAGACGCGAGCCTTTTCCTGCATTGCTGAGGATTCAAAAGGAAGCCATTTTACCTAACCGATTTAGAGCGGATATCAAAGAGTGTTTCTTGATCGCCGCAGGTTACGGTGATTTGAGCTCTGAGCGTGCTTATTTGCGAGGCGAGACCATTTCATGTGTGAGAGAAGATGGTGGCGTCATTGAAACGCGACTGGATTCTTATGCTGTGGGTGAAGATGGCAAAGCCGGTATTCGTGGCCGATTAGTGTCGAAACAAGGCCAGCTGGTGGCCAAATCGATGATGGCCGGATTCCTTCAGGGCTTGGCTGGCGCATTTGATGTAAATCCTGTTCCGACGATTCAGACGAGTAATGCCGGTGATACTCAGCTGTACCAGCAAGTCATGAGCCAAGAAGCATTACAAGGCGCTGCGATTAAAGGCACAGGTAAAGCATTGGATCGAGTGGCCAAGTTCTATTTGGACATGGCTGAAAATATGTTCCCAGTCATAGAGGTAGACGCTGCAAGGAAAATTGAAGTCATAGTCACTCGTGGTGCCTCGTTGTCGTTGGCCACTTCGCAAGGGGGAGGTGCAAGAAGATGAAAAAATCCTGCATGTTGCTAACCGATCGAAGTCCGTTTCAGACAATAAGATGTGTATCCAGAGGAGAGTTAACCATGACGACATCAATGCAGAACAACCCAAAGCACCAGTCAAAACAGTGGTCTAAAGCTGGATTACTTTTATTGGCAGTCGGCTCAACCTTATTGTCTGGCTGTAGTTCATTGGGTCTTGGGAGTAGTGAATATGGATGCCCAGGTATGCCTGACGGTGTGCGCTGTTTATCCGCTCGTGAAGTCTATGAGCTTACCAGTAATGGGGCTGCACCCAAGACGATTGATGCTGTGGCGACTCGAATTGGTTCTCCCTCTGGGTATTCACAATCTGATTTAGAGGCAGGGCTGTTGAGCCATCCAGCATTACCTGAGACGCAGCAATCTGTACCTATTCGCATTCCTTCAAGGGTGATGCGGATTTGGATTGCGCCTTGGGAGGATGACCGTGGAGATCTGAATTTATCCAGCTACGTGTTTACCGAAATTGAACCGCGCCGGTGGGATATTGGGGTGTCAGCACCTCGAACGGTTTCGCCAGTGCTACGTCCACTTCAGACTCAAAGCGATTCAGCCTCAGCGGGAGCTGATGGTAAGCGCGATAACTTGAGTATCTACGGAGAAACTAACGAATGACAAATGCAGTTCGCACCATTCAAACTCAGCGCCTAATGACCATTGGTGCGCTTGGTTTAATGGCGTTAATGATTTCGGAGCCCTCATTTGCGGGCACCGGTGGTGATGCTTTCACCGATGTGTGGGATACCCTAAAAGACTGGACCCAAGGTACTTTGGGACGGATCGTAGCGGGAGCCATGGTACTGGTGGGTATTGTGGGCGGTATCGCTCGCCAAAGCTTGATGGCTTTTGCCTTGGGCATTGGTGGCGGTATGGGTCTCTACAATACGCCAACAGTCGTTGAAAGTGTTATGTCTGCAACTTTACCTGTTGTTGCCAGCACTCAAGAAGTTATTGGCACAACTGTTCCAGCAATCAGCGCCGTTTTACTGGGCACCTGATAAACTTAGTAGAGGCCTTTAAAAGGTTTGGGTCTACAAAGTCACTGCTTTTTAGACCCAATTTTTTACATTCTAAACTCATTATTAGTAACGTTGCCTAGTAATTCGTTACTCACAGTTTTAAATAGTTTCGCCAAAGTATTTTGCAGGTAAACTTGAAACTTATCCTGAGCTAGGGTTCTATCAAATACATCTGTTGGTAAGAAACGTTTCATTTCTGCAATGAACGCTTCACTAGATACAATATCAGGAAGTCGGTCGAGAAAGTTATCCAACATTTTGTTGAAGTGCTCAAGTTTATAATCTGACACCTTGTTTTTAACTAAGTCCATATTGAGTGTCGCGCCTTGTTGCTGTAACCAAGCTAAATCCCATATATCTCGGTGGCGGACATACCTTGTAGTGGCAGGCAAGGAAATGATTTTATCCGCCATGACTTCATCCAAGCTTTCTGTCAAAATTAGCGTATCACTGTATCCATCAGGCAAAAAATCATAGTTTATTTGAAGAGGTTGTGGCTCTCTTGTATAGGCTGGAATGTTTGCCACTTCTACTTTGATTTTTTGTTTTGGCAGATCTTTTCTCTCAGGAGAAGTCACTACAGCTATTTGCCACTTATCAATGCTCAATTCAGAATATTTAGGATCTTGCTTTAGATCCTTTGGTTCTTTTACTGTCACTTCAAGCCCGTATCGTTCGCCAATGTACTTTTCTATACAATGTTTCATGTCTGCCAGCATCGCTGAGCTGAAATCCTTCCCGCCAGCAAAATCCAGATCTTCGCTGAAACGATTGCCGCCATAACAAAGGCGCAATGAAGTGCCACCTTGAAAAGTTAGTTTGTCTAGAAGTCCACCTTTCTCTAGCGCAAATAAAATATCGTAGTGTAAGAGCTCTTTCTCTATCACTGAGTGCATATGAGATACATTTTCAACCTGCATTGCTTTATTTACCAATTGCGCGAAATTTTCTTGATCAATTTTCATATAGCCCATCCTTGCTTACTAAATGTGTATTTCGGCCAACTCGTTTTAAGTCTCTGTATGCAGTTTGTTTCGTTGCTAACCTAAGCGGTCTGCCGACTAAACTGGTATTTTCTAAAATATCCATTGGATCTCGTTTCGTATGCGTAAATTCAATTGTACCCAAAGGTGTTTTGAATTCACCGGAACGTCCCGTTGTCATAACAGTTAAGCGATCTACTGGAATTTGCGAAATAACTCCAAAATCAGAAAGTGCAGACTCTAGGCTAATGTAGTTATATTCTCCACGCCGAATGGTTTTAGCAATTTGCTCCAACGTATCGCTGCCTTTCGACTGCGCTAAATTGTATAAGTACACACCATTAATGATTCGGGTGAGTAAGCCATCGTCTTGCAAACGTTTAATTCCCGCACGCAATGCTCGTTCATTATCTTGATGAAAGATTTTCGCCAGATCTGAATTAGTAAAAACACAGCGACCACGCTTGTCATATTCTAAGAGCTTTTTAATTGCCTCAGCCTTTTTCACAATACGCCTCTAGTTATCAAGGATGACACTTAAACATGTCATAAGTGTAGACTTATTTTTCATGGGGCGCAAGTGTACAATAATGACGCTAAAAGGTGTCAAATTTGTCAACTTGACCTCTGGGGGTATTAAAAGGACTTGGTTAGTTTACACTGTGATGAATTTTAACACCCAGAGTGTGAAAAAGCGGATTTAGATAAACTAGATGAATTGGGGGAAGCCTGTAAGGCTGCCAGAATGAAAGCTATATCTGAACTAATAGTGCGTAACAACAAGTGGCACCCTAGCAAGGCATCCAATTCTTCAATCTATCTAACCGAGTCCACATAGGACAACTGCATAGACTGGAGCCTCGATTTACATTAACGAGGACTCCTCATGCGAAAACTATCTCCAATTATTCTGGCGCTTGCGCTGTCTCCATTGGTTCAAGCTGAACCTGTGTCTGAAGTGTCGCCCGTTGGCAGAATTGACGGCATGGTTTCTTTACCTGTCACGGGTATGAAAGCGGTCGAAAGCAATGGCCGTATTGTTTTCATGTCAGACAGTGGCCGGTTCGTCATTGATGGCACGCTCTATGATGCCTGGTCGAAAAAGCCGCTTACCAGTCTTGAAGAAATTCGTGAAGCGGGGAACACGCTGGACTTAAGTCGTCTTGGCTTAAAAATGGATGATTTGAACCCACTGACGCTGGGCGAAGGCAAAAAGAAAGTGGTGGTCTTTGTTGATCCACGATGCCCGCACTGCCATGAGCTTTTGAAGCAAGCTTTACCGCTAACCAAAGAATACACCTTCCAAATACTCCCTGTGCCAGTGCTTGGTCCTGATTCAGAGCGTCAGGTTCGCCAGCTTGGCTGTGCGCGTGACAAGAAAGCGGCCACCGATGCATTGCTCAATGGCCGGATTGGTAACCTAGAACAGGATGATGCCTGCAACTTAGAGCCAATGCAGCGTACCTTGGTGACGGCTCAAATCCTGGGCATTCAAGGTGTGCCTTTCATCGTCGCCAATGATGGTCGCATCAGTCGAGGCCGTCCTTATGATCTTTCTGCCTGGTTGGAGGGGCGTTAATGAAAGCCTCTCTGTATTCAGGGCAACGCGCTTCAGAGCTCTTGCCAGTATTGGCCTATTCCGACGATGAGCAACTGTTTTTCATGGAAGACCAGAGTGTTGGCTTTGGTTTTCTATGTGACCCATTGCCGGGTGGTGATGAGTCTGTTGCAGACAGGGTTAATGTTCTACTCAACAACGACTGGCCAAAAGACACTTTGCTGCAATTTGGCCTGTACGCATCCCCTGATATTCAAACCGACCTTCAGCGCATGATGGGCTTACGGCATCGTCAATCCGATCCATTGCTCAGGGCTTCGATTCGCAAACGTGCGGATTTCCTCGATGGGGGCACAGTTCAACCGATAGAAGAATCGACTCAGACTCAGGTACGCAACTTTCAACTGATCGTCACCTGCAAATTGCCTTTGGAAAGTCCTATACCGACGGAGCGTGAGTTGAGTCGAGCATCCGCGCTTCGTGCTTCTTTCTCGCAGGCGCTGGCAACGGTTGGTTTTCGCGTCACTGAGATGACTGACCGAAATTGGCTCGCGGCATTAAGTGCGCAGCTTAACTGGGGAAAAGATGCTTCCTGGCGCAATCCATCACCAATCCGCAGTGAGGCAGATAAACCACTTCGAGAGCAAGTGTTGGATTATGACCGAGCTATCAAGGTGGATAGCCAAGGTCTGATGCTGGGCGATTACCGAGTTAAAACCTTATCGTTTAAACGCTTGCCTGAGCGGATCTGGTTTGGTCATGCCGCAAGTTTTGCGGGCGATATGATGACGGGCAGTCGCGGTTTACGCGGCAGCTTTTTGCTAAATGTCACCATTCACTTTCCCTCAGCTGAGGCGATGCGATCTCGTTTAGAGACGAAGCGTCAGTGGGCGGTCAATCAGGCCTATGGCCCGATGCTCAAGTTTGTGCCGGTGCTTGCAGCCAAGAAAAAGGGATTTGATGTTCTTTTTGAAGCCTTGCAAGAAGGTGATCGTCCTATTCGGGCAAACATGACCTTAACGCTGTTTTCACCAACTGAAGAAGCGTCCATCAGCTCTGTTTCAAATGCTCGAACTTATTTCAAAGAACTCGGATTTGAGCTGATGGAAGACAAGTACTTCTGTTTGCCCATTTTTCTGAATGCCCTGCCATTTGGTGCCGACCGCCAGGCGATGAACGACTTGTTTCGATTCAAGACCATGGCGACACGACATGTGATCCCACTGTTGCCTTTGTTTGCAGATTGGAAAGGCACGGGCACGCCAGTGATTAACTTTGTTTCCCGCAATGGCCAGATCATGAGTGTGTCCCTTTATGACTCGGGCAGTAATTACAACTGTTGCATCGCGGCGCAATCGGGATCGGGCAAGTCATTCCTGGTGAACGAAATCATCTCCTCCTACTTATCTGAAGGCGGGCAATGCTGGGTGATTGATGTTGGCCGCTCTTATGAAAAGCTGTGTGAAGTTTATGACGGAGAGTTCTTACAGTTCGGGCGGGACAGTGGCATTTGCTTAAACCCGTTTGAAATCGTTGAGGACTATGACGAAGAAGCGGATGTACTGGTTGGGTTATTGGCCGCAATGGCCGCACCTACGCAGTCATTAACCGATTTTCAGATGGCCAACCTAAAACGTCAGACCCGTGAACTGTGGGAGAAAAAAGGTCGTGCGATGTTGGTTGATGATGTGGCAGAGGCTTTAAAAAATCATGAAGACCGACGTGTGCAAGACGTGGGTGAGCAGCTCTATCCGTTTACGACACAGGGCGAATATGGCCGCTTCTTTAATGGCCACAACAATATTCGCTTCAAAAACCGTTTCACCGTTTTGGAGTTAGAAGAACTCAAGGGGCGTAAGCATCTACAACAAGTGGTGTTGCTTCAGCTTATCTACCAAATCCAACAAGAGATGTACTTAGGTGAGCGGGATCGACGCAAGATTGTGTTCATTGACGAAGCTTGGGATCTGCTGACTCAAGGTGATGTCGGTAAGTTCATCGAGACGGGTTACCGTCGATTTCGAAAATATGGCGGCAGTGCTGTAACGGTAACGCAGTCGGTCAACGATTTGTATGACAGCCCAACAGGTAAAGCCATCGCTGAAAACTCGGCCAATATGTACCTGCTTGGCCAAAAAGCTGAAACCATCAACGCACTCAAAAAAGAAGGTCGCTTGCCACTAGGTGAAGGCGGCTACGAATACCTGAAAACCGTTCATACCGTCACGGGTGTCTATTCCGAAATTTTCTTTATTACCGAAATGGGCACCGGGATTGGCCGCCTTATCGTCGATCCGTTTCACAAGCTGTTGTACTCGTCCCGTGCAGAAGATGTAAACGCGATTAAGCAGTTAACGCGCAAAGGCCTTTCTGTTGCTGATGCCATCTCTCAGTTGTTGAAGGAGCGAGGCTATGAATAAGTCCACGCTTTGGCCATTTATGGCCTCTATTACTTTGTCTATTGCTGGTAGCGGTTTAATGACCAGCTGGCTCTTAATGAAAACACTCGAACCCATCCACAGCCAGTTGGCGTTAAGTACGCCCATTGCAGTCGTGGATTTTGGGGATGCGGTGTTGTCACTGGGTCCTAATGCCAGCGAACAAGACATCGAATCCAGGTTGCTTCAGACCAATCAGCAAATTGAAAAGTTAAAAGCAGCCGGTTTTATCGTGCTGGATGCCCAAGCGGTGGTTGGCGCTGATGATTCTGTTTTCGTGCCAGTAGGCTCAAAGGAGGTGTCTCATGCAGATACTCCGTAAAAGAATGCCTTGGCGGCCATATCTCATTCGGTTGACCGTTCTTGCGTTAATCATGGCCTTGGTAGGCACCTACGCCATGATGCGCTACCGAATAGGTATTGATACCCAGCAAGAGCGCTGTCTGCCTGATACCACGGTGTATCTGATTGACTTATGGAATAAAGAGCCCGTTAAGGATGGTTTGTATGCCTTCCACTCAAAAGGACTCGCTCCCTTATATAACGACGGTACTCGGATGCTGAAACGCCTAACAGGGATGCCAGGGGATGAAGTCAAGGTGACGCCTGAGCATGTGCTGGTGAACGGTGCTGAAGTCTCTACCGGCATGGCATTAGCCCAGCGTCTTGGTGTGGCTGAAACAGAATTTAGCCGCTCATTGACGCTGCAAGAAAACGAGTATTGGTTTTCTGGTGAGGCCGCAACGAGTTTCGACTCCCGTTATTGGAATGCCGTTAAGCGCGAGCAGATTGTCGGTCGCGCTTGGCCGCTTTGGTAGGAGGTGGATGATGAGAAGACTATGCCTCTTATTTTTGTTGGTTGCTCCATTGGCTTGGGTGCAAGTGTCCTGGGCACAAGAGCCTTATCCGTTGTCTGACGAGGACAAAAAGATCGTCGAAATGAGCCGCAGCATTTTACAAAGTGCTGTGGATGGTTCATCTGAATTTATCGAGCCTTTTTCACCGATTGAACAACCTGCGTCGCTCAAACACGACGATGAATGGTTGATATTTGCGTCGTCCTCACTGGGAGATTCCTCACTGAAGCAGCTATTTAAAGAGGCCAGTGCTACCGGCGCTATTGTGTTGTTTCGGGGAATTCCTGAAGGAAAGACCTTGGGGGCAGCTATCCGTGATTTGCATACCCTGATGACGGGGCTTGATCCTGTTCCTCAGGTTCGAATCGACCCGAAAGCCTTTGTGCACTGGCGGGTGACTAGCGTGCCTGCCATTTTCCGCATAGAAGATGACAAGGTGACTGCAAGTGCACTAGGGGTTTACAGCAAGGACTGGTTGCAGCGTCAAATTGAAACAGGCAATACCGGTTCATTGGGTCAACGTGGTCCGATTCATTCCATTTTAGAACCGGATTTGATGCAAGTGGCGATGCAGCGTTTACAGTCGATTGACTTGGGCGCGTTAAAGAAAAAAGCCATTGAGCGATTCTGGTCTCGCCAAACTTTCACTGAGTTACCCAAAGCCACGCAGTATCGGATAAGAATGGTTGATCCAACCATCGTCATGCAGCGGTCACTATTGGATGCCAATGGCCGAACATTGATCCCAGCAGGAACGCGTATTAACCCGCTAAAAGCCTTGCCGTTTACTCAGCAGCTTGTGGTGTTTAATGCGTCGAACGCTGAAGAAGTGGACGCAGTAGCGCATTGGCTTGAGACGCAAGATAGGACACTGCGCCGCATTACGCTTATCACCACGCAGCTCGACCTTGCCCAAGGCTGGAATCGCCTCAATGCGCTCGAAAAGACATTGGATAGTCCGGTTTACCTTCTCAATGCCTCGCTAAAGCAGCGCTTTGATCTGCAAGTCACCCCATCGTTTGTTCAAGCAAAGGGGCTCGCGTTTGAAATAGAAGAAATTCCAGTAAAGGAGCTTATTCATGAAAAAGCTCAATAATACGTATCGTCTGATGCGGACTCTCGTTGTCATGCTTGTCCTGGGCGCATCTATTCCTGCAAAAGCCGAATTGACTTGCCCAGACGCGGGGTTATTGTCGGGTAAGTTGCTGACGGATGTTTGCTGGTCATGCATTTTTCCTATCCGGGTTGCCGGTCTTCCTCTTGGTTCTGGAAATGTCCCAAGCGGCGCATCAAACAAGTCATTTTGCTTGTGTGAAGACAACTTAGGCGTGCCAAGGCCAGGTATTGTTACCAGCATGTGGGAGCCAGCGCGTCTGATTGAACTGGTCAGAACGCCGGGTTGTTCGCCTTCCCTGGGAGGGATTCGTTTACCGTTAGGTGATAGACGACTGCAAGGTGGTCATGGTGAAGGTGAATACGATACCGGTGATCTTGCTTTCTACCATTACCATTATTACGCCTTTCCGCTTTTGGTCATGCTCGATTTGTTCATGGATGGCAATTGCAATGCCGATGGTTACATGGACTTTGACTTGATGTATTTGTCGGAATTGGACCCAACATGGCTGAACGATGAACTGGCCTTTTTTACTCAGCCTGAAGCGGCTGCCGTTGCCAATCCATTGGCTATATCTGCTTGTACCGCTGACGCTGCTTCATCAACGCTTGGTAAACCCATCGACCAGTTGTTTTGGTGTGCTGGCAGTTGGGGCCATCTCTATCCGTTATCTGGCCACACCTTAGCCTTTGGCTCATTAGCAGAAAATACCAGCCATTTAGCGGCGCGTGCAATCGCGGCTCAACACAGGCGTGGTCTTGCTAGGCGAACAATGGGGAACAGTGCGCTATGCCGACCTGTTATCGAACCCATGCTGCCGAAATCCCAATACAAGATGAGTATGTTCTTCCCTGTACCGGAAACTGAAAGTGCGCATGTCATCGGTGAAAGCACCATGAAATGGGGAGAGTGGCGAACAATCCCTGGTGCCGGTGAAGATGCGCTCTACATTTTGTGGCGCTGGCAAGACTGCTGTAACTCGGGAGGTTAACTATGAAACCAACACTTTTTACCCGAGTGTTAGCGGGTGTTTTATCAATCACTATGGCGTGCTTGCCCTTACATGGTGTGGCCGCTGATGTGCAGCGCCAATCCGGCCTAAGCGGACAACAAGAAGGTAAGCAATTGCTGCAAAACTGGACGATGCCCGCACTCAATGGCAATACATTGTCGGTGCCGAATGGCAGTGGTAATGAGTCCATTAACTTGCAAGAGCTTTTCCCTGGTATGGATCAGGGCTCATTGGATGTCTTAACGGGCGTTTATGGCTCTGATGCCAGCATGAATCAATTGGGAATGCAGCGCCAAGAGAGCATGGCATCCGAAAATGGCGCTACGGGTGAGGCGTTTCGCTCGCTCCAGCAAATCAAAGACAGGTCTCGGCCAGATATGGTCAATGATCCGCTTTGGGCATTAACCGATGCGGTTCAAACTGCCCCCAATCTATTAACGCAAAGCTTCCCCGGCTGTGAGTCTCAAGGTGAAGGTAGCCCAAATTACCAGCAATGCGACAGGCTCAATACAGCGGTTAACAGCTGCACTATTACTCACGATTACACGGCAGGCATTATTGAGCATGTTTCAGGACCAATGAACCTTCGCTCTTGTGGTGAGGGATGTCTTGAAGTTTGGATTGGACGAATTGGCGACAACTACTGGAGTGGCCGTTGTAAAGTGTTTGAACAGGCCATCACACTCAAAGTCGTGAACCCCGATGCGATTACTTCAGCCGTTCTTGAGTACGCCAAATGGGATGACTACATGCAGGTGTGGCTTGGCGATCAGAAAGTCTGGTCTGGGCCGAACAATAACTTTCCACCAGAAACGGCAGGTCGCTGCGAGCTCAGTACCAGTTGGGAGCGCAATCCAAATACCGATCTCACTGCCAGGCTAAAAGCGGTAGAACCAGGTTTAGAAGTGCCGGTAAAAATTCGCGTATCGGTCACTGGTAGTGGTGAGGGGTATGCACGCATCAAGGTGCGCTTTGATCCAACCAAGGTGGTGATGAATGATAGTTGGTCGCCACAATCCTGTATCGAACAAGCAGCGGATATCCCGACGAAGTTTTCAGACTACAGCATTCAATGCACGGATCAGCCTTCTTCAACCAACGGATGTACGGTGGTCAATGGTGTTTCAGTTTGTGAATCCTACTTTGCCCCAAGCCCAGTGGCTGGCATATCGCCTTTGTGTCGGCGTGTTCAAGTTAGTGTGGATGATGAAAGCTATAAGGGGATTGAAAATCAGGCCTGCCAAGTGCTTGAAGCGAATCCTTCCTGTGGATTCATGTCGTCAGAATGTGCCGAGACCAATGATAAAGGTGAATGCATTCGTTTTACCGATACCTATGACTGTGGATTGCAAACCAGCGATCCAAAGTGTGTGGTATCCAACCTTATGCCAAGTAGTTTTGAAGCTTGTGAGCCTACTCAGACGATTACGCCATTTACTGAAACCAAGCATGTACCGGATTACCAGGTGTGCGAGAAGATCAGCACGCTTACTCAGTGTCAGTTAGAGCGACGTGTATCCGCTGAAACCCATCAACAAAGCTGGTCCATTGAGCGTGGTTGCTTTAGCTCCGAAACGCTCAGTTTTGTTCCACAGCACAGCAGCACTATGCAAACTGGAAACGCGACGCTGAGAGTGTTTGATAATCAAAATACTGAGATAAAAATCACCGAGTCGCCGTCCAAGGCAAATGGCTGGAAAACGACACTCTCATTGACGGGCAACAAGGAGACGGTCACAGAGACGAAACCGTCCATTAAATACCCTGAAATGACCTGTCCAAAAGGAACCTTGGTTGGCTCATTGTGCAAGGTCGTTAATGGGTCGATTATTTCGTGGCATGAACCGCAGGAAGTCACGCGTTCCAGATGTGATTCCGGCTGGAACAAAGTCGATTTCGATACTTGCAGCCGAGAAGTTCAGAAGTGTTTGGCTCCTGCGAAACTGAGTGCTTACTTGACCTTCTCTGGTAAATACTTAGAGCAAGACGTTGTTCATCAATCAAGTGATCCGGGCATAGACCAATGCTTGATGCAAACGGATCAGTTCACTGCGGTGCAGTGGCAGTGTTTGGATACTGGCACAAAACGAATCGAAGGGTTAACGGTTGGTAGTGGCGAGTTGGCAAAGCTTGGAAGCCTTTATCCGGCTGTTGTTTCGTCTCCTGCTCATTTAACGAGTCGTGGCAGCTCTGATGGATTAGGGCTCTCATGCTGGAGGGCAAGAGCAACCTACAATGCTTCGACTGCTCATCCAGAGTTCAATATGGGCAGCTCAGATAGCTGGGTAGATGCCAATGGTAATACTCAAACCATCGTCAATAACGGACAAAACACGACCACCAATACGTGTTCCGCGCTAGAGCAAAACCCGGCCTGCCAATATGTCAGAACCGAATGCACTGAAGGCGGGGCTGGTCATGAAGGCTTCTGTTATATCCAAAGTTTGGTGTATGACTGCGGACAAAGCGTTGAAGTGCAAAACGCTCGAATGGAAACTCAATACAACTGTGTGGGGCCAGTTCGCTGTATGGGCACAGATTGTTTAGAGCCAGAGTCAATCAAGCAGGCTAACTTTGCAGAGGCCGCAGCGATGCTTAATGCGGCGCAGTTTATGACCAATGATATGTCATGCACGGGTGCTGATGGCCAAGACAACGTCGAGTGTACGGTCTTTAAAGGTAATGCTGGCCAGTGCAAAAAAGCCGTTGGCGGCATAGTGGATTGCTGTGAAAAGCCAAGTGGCGTGTCGTTATCGGACTACATCACGATGATAGTGGCGGTTAACAAGCTTGATACGGCAGTCATGGCTATGAATCCGTCTTCGGCAATCTATGGTTCCTGGAATACGCTTAGGGAGCCAATCACGAGTACTTGGAGTGCGGTCCAAGAGCCTTTTGTGTCTGCATGGGACTCTCTCATGGGGGCTGGGCCATCAACGGCTGCTGGCGCGGGAGCGGAGCAAGCTGCGACTGGCTTCATGCAGGTGTTGACCAACAAAACGGCTGAATGGGTAGGCTCTACCTTTGGTTCGGGGGCGCAATCGGCACTGTTTAGTAACGTTGGTGGTGCTGTCGGAGCCGATGGTGTTGTTTCGGGCGGCAACTTTGCGCTGGGTGGCGCTGCGGGCGCGGTTCTGAGTACGGTTATGACGGCCTACATGATTTATTCAGTCACCATGATCCTCATTCAGCTTATCTGGAAATGTGAGCAGAGTGAGTTTGAAATGAACGCCAAGCGGGTATTGAAGAGTTGCCACTATGTAGGCTCTTACTGCAAGTCTAAGTTCTTAGGTGCCTGTGTTGAAAAACGGCAGTCATATTGCTGCTTTACTTCGCCACTTTCACGGATCATTCAAGAACAAGTACGTCCTCAATTGGGCCTTGGTTGGGGCAGTGCGAAATCTCCCAACTGTGAAGGATTGACCGCGAGTCAGTTAAACCAGGTGGATTGGAGCCAAGTCAATCTGGATGAATGGATAGGTATCTTATCGATAACAGGCAACCTACCCGAAGTACCGTCACTGGATCTGGAACGACTCACAGGCTCAGGAAGTACGCTAAACGTTGATGGAAACCGTCAAAGTGCCGCAGATAGAGCTATTGAACGGCTAAACGGAATGGATGCCCAGAAACTGCGTCAGGAGGCGACGGAAGAAATTTCGGGGAATAATTAAAAGAAATTACTCTATTAGCGCGGTTTCCTAAATAGCTGTCCCTAAATGTAGCTCACTGACCTGCATTGCCGCGAGGCTGCACATTTTCATGCAGTTTAGCTGCAACTCCGATGGTACTGGGATGCAAGGCAGCATGATCACAATGCATTGTGCCACGTTCATTCTCGCCATATATAGCACAATTAGGGGCACTTATTTAGAGCGTGTTAGTCTTTGTTGTACATATTTCAATCTACCCGCATAGGGAACCACATGATTGAAAATGCCAAAGCAACGACACTTTCATAATTTATTGCTAATTTTTCATACCGTGTAGTCACTGCTCGGTATTTCTTAATTTTCAGGAAGGCATTTTCAACTAAATTGGGTATCGATATAAACACTAATTTATATCGTCATTGCCCCGACTGCTATTTTCTTTCCTTGGTCGCAGCTGATACCAAATGCAGATGGTATCAAAATACTCATTCCGACAATAATAAACTGCCAGCCCTGATCGAGCTACTAGGTATTAGTTCAATTCAAAACGCTCTTGCCGTGGGGTATATCTACTTATAGAGATTGACTCTATTGTGTTTTCGGTCGAATACAAGTAAATTAGTGGTTAATGGACTAGAATTTGTTGTGTTTTTGGAGTGGATGTGAACATTGTAGATGCTCTTGTTGTCAAGAGGTTAATGAACGTTGGTGATGAAACTGTTCTGTCCATCTTAAAGTTTTCAGCGTATAGCGGAGTGGCAACACTCGAAGAACTGGCACACCACTCCTCCAATCTAAAAATATCAAACGGTAAATCTCGAGCAACTCTCGAAAGCTTCTTAGATACTGCGAACTTCCAAGCTCTCAGGGTCGAAGTACAAGCTGAGATTGATTCGTTCAAAAATAAAGGTGTTGAGATTGTTCTCTTCGGTACGAAAACCTATCCAATTTCGTTATACGGTCTCCCGAAACCTCCTCCTTTTCTATACTGCAAAGGCAATCTGAACCTCTTAGATAATAGGCTTTCATTAGCGGTTGTAGGCACTCGTGAAAACACCCCCAAGGGGGAAACCATAACGATTAAAACTATTCAAAAGTTTGCGACTTATGGCTTCACGATAGTCAGTGGACTTGCACTGGGTATCGATACAATTGCTCATCGCGCGGCATTAGACGCCAAAACACCAACGATTTCTGTTCTTGTCGATGTGGAGTCTATTTCTCCCGCAAGTAATCGGGAACTCGCTAAGGAAATATTGGACGAGGGCGGACTTCTAGTTGCAGAGAATGCACCAGGAACCAAAGCAATACCTGCGTTCTTTGCTAAGCGAGACAGGATACAAGCAGGTTTATCTACTGCCGTCTTTGCTATTGAAACTTCGATAGATGGTGGGACGATGCACGCAGTCAAATCTGCTATCTCTATGATGCGTCCTGTCTTCGTTCCTGACGCACATAAAGCTAAGTATCCAGATCTTACTATCAAGGCAATTTCAGGAACTCAACAGCTAGTTAACGAAGGGAGGGCGATACCCTACACGAGCGAATCTTATGAAGATATTCGTCTTCAATTAGAAGATATTGCGAGTTCATTTGGGTCGTTGAAAGCAAAAGGTGGCCTGCTGTGATAAAGGTCATCGTCCTCGATCTTGATGACACGCTTATTGATACATCAAGCCTCGAACCACTTCGGTCAGCTGGCCGATGGAGAGACATACCCAGGTACTTTAATGGTTGTGTCATCTATCAGGACGTTGTCGGCCTTGTTACAACGGCTCGGTCGGTTGGAATCAAGGTTGCTATCTTCTCGAATGCGCCTTCGAACTACGTTCAGGGGCTACTCAAACACTTCAGTATCACTGTTGATTATGTAGTAGCTTACCATGATGTAACGCAGCATAAGCCGAGCCCTGAAGGCGTTACTCGTATTCTCGATTACTTCGGTGTTAGCGCCGACGAGTCAATTTTTTTAGGAGATAGCAACCTAGATCGAGACGCTGCTTCCAATGCAGGAGTTGAGTTTTTCTCAGTAGATTGGGGTTCTGCCTCGGAGATCGATTCGTCACATAAGGGAGTAATCAGTCTCTCCGAGCTTATTGGAAAAAATTCGATGCTGAGCTCTGCAACAACCGAACGTTCTGAGTTAATTCAATCTGGAAATAAACTTCATCTGGGATTTTATTTAGATGGTATCAAACAGGAAGTTTGGTCTTTCAAAGATAACAAGAATCCTTCTGTACGCCGCTGGGTTAACAAGAGTGTTGAGCTAGCTCCTTTATTCCCAGCCATAGATATTGTTGTCCGAGCGTTAGGTCATGCTGAGCTTAGGGCTGAAGATGGCGATAAAGCATTAGATACCTTGGGCAAATCGCTGGCTGTTGCTTTAGGGGCTTCTTACCAACCTAAGATATTAGAGAAAGATCACGTATTAGATAAATCGACTAATTGCACTGCAGCACAAAGACTCCAGCAGGTCAGAGGTGCTTATAAAGCCGATGTTGATTCAATAGAAGCTAATTCAAATCCGACATTTCTGATCGTTGACGACGTATTAACTTCGGGGGCTACAACTGATGAGATAACACGCTGTCTATCTCAAGGTTTTCCGAATTCAAGTATTTACATTTTTACGTTGGTTAAAACTCTCTATAGATTGGAGCTAGGCACTGACAGCCAAGAACAACAACACAATAACCAACTGTTTTCAGATTTGTACAACCCAATCATCGACTCGCTGGCAGATGAAAATGAGCAATCTGGATATGGCAAGCTGAAGTCTAGTAGCAGGCTTGTAAGCAAGAAGTTTTCTGCTAACTACGCGAGAACCAACCATAACTTCATTTTCCATAATCTTCTCCAGTATTCGATCTCGTCTGAAGCAGCGTCTGGTCAGCTATTTGGCGCAATTCAAGTTCTTAAGAACATGCTCCAGAGAGGGAAGCCAACAATAGCCTCGCGGAAGCTGAGGAAGGCATTTGGTATTGAACTGGATCAGAACGTTCTTAATACACCAGCTCAGGCTCTTGTGTCAGATAAGCCGGTTTTTTGGAATAGATTGATTCGAGGCCACAAACAGTCAGGAAACTACCCAGCGAAAAGGTTTTTTGATGAGCTGATACCGAAGTATTTCGGTAAGTACATTTTTGTAAAACAACTAATGCTCCCTGAAGTCCAGATTTACGATATGACTCAGGTCTACGTTGAACAATTCCAGAACCGACAGGTAGATTTTTACATTCCTCAAGTTGGTTTAATTATTGAGATAGACGGTCAGCAGCACCAAAATTCTCAGCATTTAGATGAAATGAGGGATGCGTTTACCGAAAGCCTGGGACTGAAGACTGTTCGATTCACTGTTCAAGAGCTTGCATCTGAGAACCAGTCATTTATCAGTAAGATAAATTCGATTATTTCTCAAATTCAGATCGTTGATGGTCTAGAGCGAAATGGTGTCCTAACGCCTCCTAATGGTATTTCTTTATTGAACTACCAAGAGGCTTACGAAAATGGAGTCGATGTTACTGACTCGCGATTGAGGCTGACCTCGGCGTTGCGTTTCCAGATACTGTTATTAGAGCTTCTTGAACGCGGTCAGATCAGACTAGGGGAGTTGAAAAAACTATTCGTAGTCAATCGTGATGGAACTGATTTTGCTGAAGCGGCACTAGACGACCTGAACGATTTGTTATCGAATCTCTTTCGTCTCATCGGCATTGAAGAAAAGCGAATTGAGGTTGCGTTGATCGAATCAGATGAGCTTCCGAGCGAACGGTCTGGTGAAAATATATTCATCGACTTCAGCTCACTGGAGCGTTATGACGATTTCTTTCAAGTTAACCAAGACGTCATATATTCACGAACGGATTACTTCGATTTCTATCGATACTTCGAAGATTCTGATGCTGTTTCAATAGAAACCAGTCAATTGATTGACTATGACTTTTTTGAGCTTTCATGCAGAGATCCTATTGCCTATAAGCTAGACCTTAGCCCAGGCAGCGGGCAGCGAGAGTCTCTGAGATACTTCCTCAGCAACATGTTTCTACCATACCTAGAGGATGTAGATTTCAGGGAAGGTCAGGTTGGTATCATAGGATCTGCACTTTCGAGAAACGGCACAATAGGATTGTTGCCTACAGGTTCGGGTAAGTCGATTTGTTACCAATTGTCTGCGGTTCTGCAACCAGCCGTTAGCTTTGTTGTGTGTCCGATTAAGAGTTTGATGTATGACCAGAAAGCCGATTTGGATAGCATCGGCTTTACTCGAAGCAATTTTATTACCAGTGATTTGAAGGCAGGAGAGAAGGCCAAAGTTCAGAGAGATTTCGGACGTGGTAAGTACTTTTTCGTATTCATATCGCCTGAGCGATTCCAAACCCATGCGTTTAGAAAAGAGATGTCGGCTATAGGACTAGATCTCTCATTTGCCTACGCGGTGATCGATGAAGCTCACTGTTTGTCTGAGTGGGGGCATGATTTCAGAACATCTTACCTGAACCTGGCAAATACAATCGAACGGTTTGCTCCCAGTGCAAGTTATATAGGCCTAACGGCAACAGCATCAGTTAACGTCTTAAAGGATATTCAAACAGAGTTTGATATCCCCGATGATTTTGTCCGTACCCCAATGGACTTCACTCGCGAGGAACTCTCATTCCACGTTATCGATGATAAAGGCCGTAAAGGTGATGCAGTCGTCGATCTTGTTTCTGAAATGGAGGGTAAATGGAATTCCGATGGGGAAGACGGCAATAAGGCGGGGATCATATTCACACCTACCGTCAACGGAGCTAAGGGTTGTCATAGCTTAGCGGGCCGAATTTCAACACTCTTGAAGATGGATGTTAGATATTTTTCGGGGTCGGCTCCGAAAATGGGTGGATTGCAGGGAGAGGCTTTCGATAGATATAAGCGCCAAGTTCAAGACGAATTTAAAGAAAATAAATACCGCCTACTTACTGCCACTAAGGCATTCGGAATGGGCGTGAATAAGGGGAATATTGCCTATACGGTTCACTTCGGAATACCTGGGTCGATGGAGGCCTTGTATCAGGAAGCAGGCAGGGCCGGGCGAGATAAAAAACTATTCAAGGAAGTACCCGCAGATTGCTATGTGCTTCTCACAAAAGAGCCCAATTCAGCTATTCTCGACAAGATTTGG
Organism: Pseudoalteromonas atlantica; assembly: GCF_043641955.1. Lineage (GTDB taxonomy): Bacteria > Pseudomonadota > Gammaproteobacteria > Enterobacterales > Alteromonadaceae > Pseudoalteromonas > Pseudoalteromonas atlantica_A. The sequence continues at coordinate 129,606 of NZ_JBHZRV010000004.1, read as the reverse complement.
GACGCTAGCACGAATGTCAAAGATCTGAAGGAGTACGTGAAGTCATTGAGTCGCGATAGCGACCTGAACACAAACCTATTCCTGATGACAAACGGCTTGGACACAGTCAATGATGAGTTCAAGTTGATGGCAAACGTATACGAATTCTTTAAATACAATCAGGAACACAACACAGTGACCATTACTGCCAGACAGTTTGGTACGGAAAAGTTTAAATTGGAAAAGGCTATCTACCGTCTTTCTCAATTAGGTATTGTCTCTGACTGGGTAATCGAAGACTTTTTTAATGGCACGCTCTATGTCGAGTTCCAGTGCCTATCAGAAGAAAGTTTGGAAAAGAAACTTGAGCATACCGTCAGAAAGTACGATCCTGAATTCAAGCTCGCGGATGTGTTTAGTAGTGATAACCAGTACTACAAAATTCTCTGCGACAAGCTGAGAAAAGGGTCTATCGATAAATCGCAATTTATCTTTCTAGTTCTTTTACTCTGGTCCTACGATCATTTTGTCTACAACCGTCGCCAGTCACAGAAGAACGTTTATGAACAATGTAGTTTATTCGCTGAAGGCAGAATGGATGACAAAGAATTTAAGGAGAAGCTAGAGGGTTATTTCAGGCACGACAAGTCGAGTCAACTTCTGCTCAATATGGCTGAGAATTCTGTGTCGGCGAATATGTGGCCATCAGTATTTTTTGAAACTGATGAAGATGATGGCACGGAACATCTAGTAGGCAGCGAGAAAATGACGATCCTACGAGGTCAGCTTTCTCGATTTCTAGAGTCATACAAAGATAATGCATTCTTGAACTACTTGAGTGGTGTGCTACGACTAGCTTCCGATGAGTTTGATGATGCAGATGGAGAGCGAAGAATGGCCGCGTCATTTGAACGGTTGATTAGTGATAATAGAGATGAAGCACTAGATTTGGTCCGAAAAACTATGCAGCTAAAGCCAATGTTCTCTGAACATGCACGAAGCCACTTTGCTCGTTTGGTCCATGAGAAATTTGAAGATTTGGATGTTCTTGGGGAGGTAAATGAAGAGCTAGGGGATCCGTACTCCTATCACACTTTGTTAGCTCCACTTGCAAATAGACTTGAAAAACTTACCAGCCAATACAAGGGGATTAATTGGTGAATGACATACAGAAACTACACCGAGTAATTGATTCACTCGAAGAGCAGTCGGCGCAAGTGGCCGAGTTTAATGGCCTGTTGAGAGCCGTCAACGATGCAAGAACTGAGATTGAGGAAGCAAAATCGACGCTCGCAAATCTAGTTACTGAACAAGGTGAATTGGTTACAAAGAACTCGAATAAATTTGAAGAGTTTGACGGTCGCCTTACGTCACTGAATGATCTTCTAGGCCAGATCAAAGATGAACAGTTGAAACTAAGGCGTGAGGTTGCAGCCTTGAAGTTTGTAACACCTGATCAGTTTGAACAAGGCTGCACAGCAATTGATAGCCGCATTGCTAAACAATTAGCGGAATTGAAAAGCAAGTTAGAGGCGGTGGTGGAGTCTCAGCAAAGATCGATAAGCGGGCTACGAACCATAGTTGTTTTAGGTATCTTGGTGTTGGCTGGAGGTGTCGGATTCTTGGCTATGAATATGGTTCTTTAATTTTCAGATTGTCATTCAGTTTTTAATTGTAATCAATAAGTTGGAATACAGAATCGAGCCAAGCTTTGAACTTTGCTAAGATAGGCAATACTTTTTCTTGTCGAAGTTGGTAGCGTTCATCTGGGGTTAGGTTTTTACTTTTCGCCTATTGTGCCAATGCGTAGAGTTTGCCGATATAACTTTTTGCTATATTCGCTCGGCCTTTAACGCGCTTTTCTGATTTAACGCATCTTCATATTTACGTCTAGCATGTGCCCAGCAACCAACAGGGAATATCCCGTCAATATTGTCGTAAGCACTGTAACCATCACACAATCAGAATTTTTCAAAATCCACGAACTTCAAGCGATACCTCATCCATAGTTTTTATGTTTGAACTGCTATAAATGCACAGGTTCACATACAACAAGTCATCATTATCGATTTGATTTATTTCGTCGAGTATTGATTCATGTTTCCAGCCAAATATTGGTATTTGATGTCGTTGTTTCCAATTTTTTATATATTTAGCTCCGATTTTAGGTGACATGCGATCATGATCAAATAAATTAACTTCATCGAATGCGGTGTTCTGTTTTTGTCTTATCCGAGTTAACTCTTGCATACTCAAGTCTAGTTCGTTCATGTAACTGAAGTGGAACCTTGTTGAAGATAAAATGGTACGCATTAACTTAGAAGGTATACTAGGAACAGAATTATCACCCTTTATGGTTGAACAAAGCTCATGGATGAATCTTTGAAATCTTTCTGTTTTTTGATAGGGGGTTAATAACCTGTTGTTGGTATTAATAGTCTCTACAAAAAAATCGAGTTTACTAAGTATCTGAGGGGTTAACGTTTGGTTACAGTGCCGCTGTAAAAAGAATCCCGTTATTACTTTAAGAAAGTTTCTTTTCATGGCTAATTCAACGAATTCAATGTTGATATTTTCTTTTTTAGCATACTCTAATAAGGAGCTTCGATAAAATTTGTTGACTCTTTTTAAGTAGACAACCTTTCGAACATCTTTGCCTTTTGGAATAGAATGTAATTCATTAGAAGACTCAGAAAGCGCCATCAATTTATTCGATAAGCAAAAATTTACGTAAACGTCTTTGTAACGTTGATTAATATCAAAATAGGAATTTAGTATTGATTTGATTTCTCTTTCAATCGAGTAAGACATGTTACTGACGTGACTGGATAGGATCTGTAACGCCAAATCATAAATATCTCTTTTGTCTAAATTAATATAACTCGAAGCAAAGATTCTCTTAAATTTATTATCAAATGTTGATACATAATAGCTCATCGCACTGTCCTACTTTCACATTTCAGTTGTTATTTGTTGAATGTTTGAAGCCATTTCATTTAGTAAAGAAAATTTGTGCCTGTAATTTGTTATCTTTTCTTTATTTACTGAATTGCTCGCAATCGGAGCTGATTTTATTTCAGAATAATCAAATCTTTTATATAAGGTCTGATCAGGGTTATTACTAACAACTAACTTCTTTTTAAAACTGAAAGTCTTTTCTATAGCGATTGGGAGATAAGATATGTATCTATAACCCTGTATTGAATCAACCTTTTTAAGTACCCTTCTTCTATTATAGATTTTATTATCAAAAGAGTTATTGAATAAGGTATTACTGTATTTAGTTACTTCAAAGTTTTCCTTGCCTAACCAATATCTGCCTAAGTCAAACCAGTAACCAAACGTTGCTTGCGTTTCGATTTTCAACTTACCTAACTCATCAGAGCATTCTTCATTAAGAAAAGATCTGACTTCATTGACCATATCACGATTTAGCGAAAAATGAATTGAATCGACATTGGCATAGCATATTTCTACGGTTTTAATCTTTAACAATTTTTCCATTAATTTCATCATCATGATCCTAGAGTTAGAAAGCATTTTGGAATGAAAAGAATAAATCGAGTCCCTGTTTTTATAATTGATAACCTTAGACCTTAACTTATTGATATTAGTGCCCGAAGTTACTAGTCTATTGCTGATTTTTGCTAATTCTAATTTTTGAAATACATCGAACGAATCGTCAAATCGGCATTTAAAATGTTGTTCGAAAAAGTTGATGATATCATTTGGCTGCTCCGAGTTAACTTTTATATACCTTTTGGCATTGGTAACGCTAGTGGCAATGACGATAGATTGCTTGGCTAAAGAGTTTTTTAAACAACCTATTCGTGAAGATTTTCTATCGTTATACAACGTTTGAACCGTTTTAGATAATGGATGTAAGACTTCTCTGGAAGAAACGATCCCGCTATAAACGCGATATCCTTCAAAAAATGACGTATAATAAATGATCTCATCTCTTGGTAAAAAGACCTCGATATTATCTCCTACTTCGAGGTTAAAATGAAAAGATTGATTTGATTTTGAAAACTTTAAAGGGTGATGCTTTAAGAAAATTGAATTCTTAGCTCCAATTAATAGTACCCTATAAACTCCATCAGGTGACAACTCATTTAATTCATAACTATCTTTAAATGATTTTAATTTAAGCTTTCTGGGATCAGGGAACGAGCCTTGAATACACTTTGCAAACATGGAGTTATAATCGACACTGAAGATCACTCTATCTTTTTGTTTTTCAGTCAACTTAAACACTTCTTGGTAAGGGGGCAGACAAGCAAAATATAGTGTTGAATCAAGCTCACTTTTGTATCTAATAGCTCTTTCTATAGCATACCGATATTTTGTTGATAACGATTTATTTAATGACCCGCCTTTAATACATAAGTTTCTTACATCGTTAAGTCTTTTCACTAATTCATTCAAATTACGTTCTAAATTGCTAATATATTTTAAATCTGAAAATATGGGATAGAGTTCTTCTAGCACATACATCCTTTGATTATAAATTAACAAGTCTTCTAATATTTTGCTTTTTTCCTTTGTAGTCAAAACGATTAGGTTCTGAACGTTTTCTGATTTTACTTTATGAAAAAATTCATGAATTTCAAAATATTTTTGATTATAGAGTACGGTATGACCATTAGTGGATATCGGAGTGTAATCAACCTGATTTAATTTGTTCGGGTTAACTGAGCCAAGGCGTATTCGTTTGTTTGAATTTGTTACTTCATTTAAAAATGAAAAATTATCGTCATGCCTTGAAATGGCAATTTTTTGATTCATGGAATTACCAGCTATTCTTATTTAATTCTTTTGTATATGCAACGTTAAGCTTTTTAATGTCAATATCAAAATTATCGTCTTTTATAGGAGAGCTGCTCTCTTTGGCCACTATATTTCTTCTTGATGTGGGTGTTAAATAATCTTTTCTTGTAGGGGAGGTGTTTTTATTTGATTTGGTATTTTTACTATTAATGTCAGTATTACTTTTCACTGATTCAACTATAGTAACGCCGAGCAATAATTCAAAAAATGTTAAAATTGCCCAAGGGCCAAAGGCAAAAGCCCATAAAATAGCGGTTATAATAATTGCTGGGTATAATATCTTTTCACTTAATATAAGTTTGAAAATCACTCCTAAAACTATGAACACTACAGCATAGAAAAGCATTTTTACTCCCTGTTAAAATGAATAAGCAGAATATTCGTGGTAATTCCATCAAACAATAAGTGCACACAAAAGTGGTCGAGGGGATACGTCCCCTCTTAGCAAGACTAAAGTCACAATTTATGTGTAAAGTTCGGAACGAACACTATACGGTAGAGAGGTTTCTACTAATGCATTAATACATTAATAACACTTTATGCAAGAATAAAATTCAAGTCAACATTATTCGTTCGCTCGCAACTGAAGCACACATCAAGCAAACGTTATGGGCAAAGTAAGCGATCATTCAGCGTCTAAATGGCTTTGTTGCGTAAATCGATGGAACTAAATCCTAAGCTTACGATCTGATCGATTACATTCATTCAACTCTGTAGTCTCATGTCGAAACCTCGTTACGACACAAACAACTGGAAGCAATACAATCAAGCTCTCATAAACCGAGGCTCTCTGACGTTTTGGATTGTCGAGGAGGCGATAAGAGAGTGGAAACAAGGCAAGCAAAACAAGCGCGGGAGACCTCGTGTTTTCAGTGAGTTAGCCATCACAACCGCTTTGATGGTAAAGCGTATTTGTTTAATGCCACTTCGCAAGGCTTTATTGATTCCGTGCTTCAACTTGCTCACCTTCCACTGCGTTGCCCACATTACAGTTGTATCAGTCGTCGAGCCAAAGACGTTGATGTAAGTTTTAAGACGAAAACCAAAGGAACCATTCAGCATCTTGCTATCGATGCAAAGGTCTCAAGGTTTATGGTGAGGGCGAGTGGAAATTCAAAAAACATGGCACGGATGGTAAACGCAGAGTGTGGCGGAAATTACATCTCACAGTAGATACTATTGCCCCTATTATTTTTTTATATGATAGTTTTTATTGCCTTGTAAGGCTTTAATTCGATTGTCTCGTGTAATTTCCCATTCATCAACAGGGTCCATCCTTGACCAAGCTTCAAATAGTTGAGTTTGTTGCCTGCTTAGTCTTAGGCCGTATTGATCACGCATGTAGAAATAGATTCTAGCAATATCACCCTGACGGTTAGCTGGCGGTTCTACTCGACGGTCTTTGAAATCAACTTCGAAATCACATTGACCATAGGATCTTGGTTCATTCGGAATCATGCCAAATCGAAAATTTGATCTATCCCCATTGAGCTCACCTACTGATGGTACGAGGTTATGGAGATCCGACACCATTTTAGAAAACTCAGGGTCATTCTTTTCACAGTTCCGACGACCACCATTTTGCCAGCATTGGCGTTGATGGCCAATTTCCCAAGCTGAGACAACGTGCTCCCACTCTAAGCGTTCTCCTCGTTTCGGTTGCTTCCTTGGTTCATATCCGCAAGATGTAGCATCAATCGCACCATCATTGTTATAGCTACATCCACAGTAAAATGTACTCTGGTTGTCTTGGTAAATTTCTCGGGCAAATCGTTTTGCCTGACTGAACGATGTGGGGTGTTCTGCAATTGCAGGTATAGCGAACAACGCTATAAAGAAAGTAACGAAAAAATCAGTTCTATTCATGTAGCTTGGCCAAAAATGACAGTTAAATTCATTTTAATGATTTTGATAGAAAATGCAGCAAGATGAAGAGCCCCTTCGAGAGGGGCTGGTTGATGGGAGCCTAGTTGGCGGGGGTATCTGTTTCCTCTTCAGTGATATCGTCATCGGTTAAAGGCACCGCTTGTTCAACCTCTGCTTCTTTACCCTTAGCTTGGGCTGATTTTCGTGCTCGAATTTCGATATCAATAATGCGTCGTGCAAGTTTGATAATGCGCTGTTGCCATGAGTAGTTGCCATCAACACGTTGCTTGTTGCTAAGCACGCTAGATAACCAGAGTGTGTCCATTGAGATCATCAACGCATCGAGTTTGCGCACTAAGCCAACAAACTGGCCAACCTGAGGAGAGCTGATTTTGGCGTTGAAGGTAATCGGGTCGGTGTAGTCAGGTACTTCATCGATGCCGTTGGACTCCATCAGTTTGTCCAAACGAGCTTGTTCGTTGTCTACCGCCTTAGCGCAATCCTCGATCAGCTGGCTAATGATCTGTTCCACTTCATCAATTTCGTTCTCATCGCCAATGATGCGCAGGATGACATCGATTCCGTAAAGCGCACTGACCGTCCGTCTAAAAACACGGTCAACGACACGTTGCGCCTGTAAGCTATTAATTGTGAATGATTGTTCAAAGATGGGTTTTGAGTAATTGGGTTTTGCTTGGGCCATAAGTTTTTGCTCCTGATATGACAATAATCAGTCCCTAGCCTAATCCTCTGTGCGGTAATGGCCTTTCAGCTAGGTGGAAGAATTGAGCATCTTTCTAACTATCCTGTCTGGATAAGACGGTTACAATGACTATCAAATATTGCTGATCTGTTTCAGTGATATCTGCGCCTGAGAGCATGAGCTCAAAGGAAGCCCGCCGCTGAGTATTCTCAGTGGTACTAAGAGGTAGCTAGCCTCCTTAAACAAATAGCCTGCATGTTTTTACATGCTCAACCATGCGTTCCTTGCGGTTCGCCTTTTCACCACCCAACTGGGGGAGTTTTCTCCAGTTGGGGGTGACTCCTTCACAACCTAATTAAGGAGTCACCAATGGAATATATCTTCGGATTTATTATCCAAGTCGCAGGCATTATGTTGCTTGCAAAACTGAGCTGGTCGCTTTTGCGATTGGTTGCTCGTCAAAGCGTGCGCCCGTTTCGATTTGTACTTACTCAAATCAAGCGATTGCTCACACCAACACCAAAACGTCGTCCAATGGCAGTGCCTAAAGCTCCTGGTATGCCCCGTTTGACATCTGCGTTTTACAAAGAGCCACATCAGTACGACATGGCTTTACTCGAAATACCAACCTATCTGCGTCGTCAGTCTTCTTTGCCCAGCCGGGTAGAAGCGACTGTGTGCACAGAGTTCAACTAAGACGAGGAGAACATCATGAAAAACCAAGTAACACTCATAGGCTACGTTGGCGCTGAGCCAGAGACGCGAGCCTATCCATCAGGTGATTTAGTGACCAGTATTTCACTGGCCACTTCTGAGAAATGGCGCGACCGTCAATCCAATGAGCTCAAAGAGCATACGGAATGGCATCGGGTCGTTTTTCGAGATCGTGGTGGATTTAAGTTAGGGCTAAGGGCAAAAGATTTAATCCAAAAAGGAGCGAAGCTTTTTGTTCAAGGGCCTCAGCGCACGCGCTCATGGGAGAAAGATGGTATTAAGCATCGATTGACCGAAGTGGACGCGGACGAGTTTCTGCTTCTTGATAGTGTGAACAAAGCATCTGAGCCATCAGCGGCGGATGATGCGGGCTCCCAAACTAATTGGGCACAAACATATCCTGAACCAGATTTTTAACTGAGCAAAAACGCTTTAACCCAGCCGGGAGTACTTTCCCGTCAGGGGCAGACTCCCACTTTGATTGTCGGAGTCCAAAATGGAAAAACCAAAGCTAATCCAACGCTTTGCTGAGCGCTTTAGTGTCGATCCAAACAAGTTGTTCGATACCCTAAAAGCAACAGCATTCAAGCAACGTGACGGTAGTGCACCGACCAATGAGCAGATGATGGCGCTCTTGGTGGTTGCAGATCAGTACGGCTTGAACCCTTTCACCAAAGAGATTTTTGCGTTCCCTGATAAACAAGCTGGGATTATCCCAGTGGTAGGTGTCGATGGATGGTCTCGCATCATCAATCAACACGACCAGTTTGATGGCATGGAGTTTAAGACTTCAGAAAACAAAGTCTCCCTGGATGGCGCGAAAGAATGCCCGGAATGGATGGAATGCATCATCTATCGGCGCGACCGTTCGCACCCAGTCAAAATCACTGAGTATCTGGATGAAGTCTATCGATCGCCTTTTGAAGGTAACGGCAAAAATGGCCCTTACCGGGTAGATGGTCCATGGCAGACGCACACTAAGCGAATGCTAAGACATAAATCCATGATCCAGTGTTCCCGCATTGCGTTTGGCTTTGTGGGAATTTTCGATCAAGACGAAGCGGAGCGAATTATCGAAGGCCAAGCAACACACGTTGTTGAGCCATCGGTGATATCACCCGAGCAAGTTGATGATCGAACCCGAGGGCTTGTTTACAAGCTTATCGAGCGGGCGGAAGCTTCAAACGCATGGAATAGTGCATTGGAATATGCCAATGAACATTTTCAAGGTGTTGAGCTGACGTTTGCGAAACAAGAAATCTTTAATGCACAGCAACAAGCAGCCAAAGCGCTCACACAGCCTTTAGCTTCTTAGCGCCACGCATTCATTTTACTAACCCTGGCGGGATTATTCTCCCGTCAGTGGGAAGGTCTCGTCTTTTTTTGGAGATCTTCCATGACTAAATCAGCCTCACTTTTTCGCTTGGTATTGGTTGTTGCCCTAGTCTTAGGTTCGATTCAAGCCGGTAAAGCTTCAATTGATTCGCTTCAAGCAAGTGTTGTTCAGCACCAAACAGCGTTAGCACAAGCTGCAAAGTAACCACTTAACCCTGAAGGGGAGTTCTCTCCTTCGGGGGAGTCTCCCCTCAAAGGAGACAATATGAAGGTTATCGACCTATCACAACGTACTCCTGCATGGCACCAGTGGCGCATTGCAGGGGTTACGGCATCTGAAGCCCCAATTATTATGGGGCGTTCACCCTACAAAACACCTTGGCGATTATGGGCAGAAAAAACTGGATTCGTATTACCGGAAGACCTGTCGAATAATCCTAATGTGCTTCGCGGTATTCGGTTGGAGCCTCAAGCAAGGCGAGCATTTGAGAATGCGCATAATGACTTTCTTCTGCCGTTATGTGCAGAAGCCGATCATAACGCAATCTTTCGAGCCAGCTTTGATGGCATCAACGATGCGGGCGAGCCCGTTGAACTGAAATGTCCTTGCCAGTCAGTTTTTGAGGATGTGCAAGCTCACAGAGAACAAAGCGAGGCGTACCAGTTGTATTGGGTGCAAGTACAGCATCAAATACTGGTCGCCAATAGCACGCGTGGTTGGTTGGTATTCTATTTTGAGGATCAACTGATTGAGTTTGAAATACAACGAGACGCATTGTTCTTAACTGAATTGCAAGAAACGTCGCTTCAGTTTTGGGAGTTAGTACAGACCAAAAAAGAACCGTCAAAATGCCCTGAGCAAGATTGTTTTGTTCCCAAGGGTGAAGCCCAATACCGTTGGACATCGCTGTCCCGCCAGTATTGCTCAGCACATGCCGAAGTGGTCCGACTGGAAAATCACATTAAATCTTTGAAAGAGGAAATGCGAGACGCTCAGTCAAAATTGGTCGCCATGATGGGTAACTACGCTCATGCCGACTATGCTGGGGTCAAACTCAGCCGCTACATGATGGCGGGCACGGTGGACTATAAGCAATTGGCCACCGATAAATTAGGCGAGCTGGATGAACAGGTTTTAGCCGCTTACCGAAAAGCGCCACAAGAGCGGTTGCGTATCAGCACCAATAAGCCAGAGCAGCCCGTTGAAACACCAATCAAAATCAGTCTTGAGCAAGATAACTTGGTTCTGCCAGGTGACTCGCCGAGCTCATTTTACTTTTAACGTTCACTTGGAGCCGATTTCGGCTCCTTTCTCATGCGCTTACATCGAGTGCATCAGAAAGCAGTTTCACTCGTAGCCAATGCTGGGTACGAATGATAGAGCGAGCTGAACTCTTACATACACAGCCATACCACAATCAACACACCACCCGACGGGGACTTCATTCCCTGTTGGGGCATGGGGCCTCGTTAAAACTAATGAGGTTTACCATGACAGAACAATCCCCATTTTTGGTTCAAGTGAATCAAGCGTTCAATGTCCCGGCTCCTGATGCTTTCGTTCTGGAAGGATATGGTGCCGACACTACCCATCCAAACATTCCCGTTCGCAAGGACGAGTATGTTTTTAGAAAAGAAGACTTACGTGACGTATTGGCGTTCTTGTCTCACCCAGACGGTGACGGTTTGTATATTACAGGCCCCACTGGATGCGGTAAGACCTCGCTAATTTGCCAAGTTGCTTCTCGATTGAATTGGCCTGTTCAGCAAATTACTGCGCACGGTCGATTGGAGTTGTCCGATCTTATCGGTCACCACACACTGGTTAATGGCAACATGACCTTTGTGTATGGGCCGCTGGCACTGGCTGTCAAGCATGGCCATTTGCTGATCATTAATGAAATGGATCTTGCTGAGCCTGCTGAACTGGCTGGGCTCAATGACATTTTGGAAGGTGCCCCGTTGGTCATCGCACAAAATGGCGGAGAGATCATCATGCCACATAACAAGTTTCGTTTTATCGCTACCGGCAACAGTGCGGGCAGCGGTGACCAGACGGGCTTGTATCAAGGTGTGCTTCAACAGAATTTGGCTTTCCTTGATCGCTTTAGAATCATTGAAGCTACCTATGCAGAGCCATCTGTAGAGGAAGCCATTCTGGAGAATGTTGCGCCGGGCTTGCCAGAAGTCTTTCGCCAAAAAATGGTGAAAGTAGCCGGTGACATTCGTCGTCTTTTTATTGGGGGCGCGGATGGCGGAGCAGAGCTTAGTATCACGATGTCCACTAGGACCTTGGTGCGCTGGGCAAAGTTAACACTTGCTTTTAAAGGCGCTCCTAACGCAGTGGAGTATGCACTGGTTCGGTCTTTGACGGCTCGTGCTGAGTTGGAGCAACGAGAAGCCATTCACCGTATTGCCGCTGATGTCTTCGGTGACCATTGGGAGGATTGATGATGGAAAAGTGCTTTGCTCTTTACCGTTACAGTCATTCTGATGGGACAGCCAAAGAATGGGCCATTTACGTTGGATCAGATACCAAGGAGATTGAAGTTCGGTTTGGAAAAGCCGGTCAATTATCGCAGCAGCGATTGATTGATTCGACTGATCCTAACGCTGAAGCAGACCGACGAATCAATGAGAAAATCAACAAGGGTTATCGATTTGTTGGACACGTCGGCATTGATCATCAAGGGCGGCCATTTGAACTCTCAAATGCGCTAGATAGTGTCGCGTGCGCCAATAACGTCAGTTGGGAGTTTCGTACTCGCAAGGACGTCAATGGCCAAGTCTCGCTGGCTCAAAAAGCGTTGTTCGATATGGCAAAGCTGCTTGAAGCCTATGGCTTGGCTGTTATTGATGATAACCAGGTCAGGATTGGAGAATGGTCATTAGGGTTTTGCAAAAGCGGATTACCTAGTACCAATCAAATCAGCATGGTGTCAGGTGAAGGCGCTGGCATTGTTAACACTGATGATGGCCCGTGGCCATTGTTGCTGTTACTGGCCTTTAAGCGTCAATTACCACCATTGTGTTCGCTCACAGTAGCGAGTCCTGAAGGGATAGAAGTATCCGACCAACTGAAGTTGGAAAAAGATGTATTAAGGTTATTAGGCAGTGATTTAGAAAGGGTTCGTCCGATAGCTGAAGCACTGGACTTAATGCCTGCGAAGATCGATCTCAACCAATCGTCGCCTGATTCGCAAAATTACTATTTCTGATAGTGGTATTGCCATTAGCGTGTCAATTACTACCACCCAAACGGGGGCCATTGCTCCTGTTGGGAGTGGTGCGTCCCCATCTCGCATGAGGATGCACTATGAGTATTAAAACCCTCGACAAAATATTGATTTGTCATATCGACTGTTCCATCTGGAGTGGTAGAAAAAAACTAAGGCCTGAAGATTTCAGATTAGCCAATGGCAGCCAACTTCCTCCGAAGGATGTTGCCAGCTTAGGGAGTAAAAAAATTTGCGACCCAGAGGCATTGGCGAACTTTGAAAGGCTTAAGAAAGAAGCGCAGCGTTTGTGTGAGCAAGTCGGTGTGCGGTTCTTAGGTGGCTATGCCGTCCCTGAAGACCGAATTGATCAAATTGTTCCAGAACTTGACCGTATAGGTCAGGAGTTTGCGCAGTGCAAGCAGTTGTTCTTGGACAACTATGATCAGGTGACTTTTGACTGGGTTGCAAAACACCCGGAATTTGCAGATGCAATCCGGCGTGCGCTGTCACCCATTGAAGATGTGGAACAACGGCTTCAGTTCGATTATGCCATCTATCGAATGCAACCGGCTGACCAAGCTGGAGGCTTAGATGACAAGGTCAATGGTATGGGACACACCCTCTTTAGGGAGGTGGCTCGTGATGCCAATGAACTGTTTGAGCGTTCCGTTGCAGGTAAGAATCAAATCAGCCAGCGAGCCCTTAATCCTCTGAAGCGGTTAAGAGACAAGTTGGATGGTTTGTCCTTCCTGGATCATCGAGTTCAGCCGATGGTCGAAGCGATGGACAATTTATTTGTTCGTCTGCCGAAGACCGGCCCTGTGACAGACAATCTCTATCACGAACTGATGGCGACCATTTTAATTTTGTCTGATCCAGACAAGATGAGAATGCACGGTGAAGGTCAATTGGATATCAGACAACTGATGCCCAAACCTGAACCTAAACCCGCACCGCCAGTATCTGCTCAGGCAGATAACTTACGTGCAATACCACAACCAACCGTCAGACCAAACCTTGGTTCGACTGTACCAAACTCATTTTATTTCTAACGTCCTTGAGGGCATGTTGCCCTTAAGGGCGCATGTCCTCTGAACTATGTAAGAGGAAATTATGCAATCAACCATCCATAACCCCAGCCAACTGAACCAGTTTGAACCACATTTTCGTGGTGTGACTGATGCGGTTGAAAGCGAATCGATACCAGAAGTGGCGTGTTGTCGAGCGTTAGTACAACGGTCGTACTCAACACATAGTGTCGTGATCCCCAAGAACCCTGTGCTGATCGCAGATGCGGACGCACAAGGAGCTTGGGTAACGGCCATGGTATTTGTTCCAAACATGGCATTGCAGCAAACCGCTTTTGAGCGGGCCTGGCTGCAATATCAACACGAGGTGTCTACTCAGTTACAAGACCAGTACGGTCTGACATTGAATGACATCCTGAGTTTAGACCAGCTTAAAACGTCATTTGAACAGCACGAGAGTCCAGCTCAATTGGTGGCTTGGTTAGGTCAAAAATACGACCTGGATAAGCTAAAAGCACAGGTTTAAACACTTACATTCCCAGCGGGGAAACGCTCCCGCTGAGGGAGTATTCCCCCTAATGATTAGGAGACTCCCATGAATCATCCATTAAAAAACGCACTGCCAATCGTTGCCGCCGCTTATGGCGAAAAGTTTGGTGTGAAGGTGCTTATTCAAGGACAAGATGCGTTTACCGATGGTGAGCGGATTGTGATCCCAACAGCAAACCCAGACGACCCACACTATCAACAGATAGCTTGGGGTTATCTGGCTCATGAAGCGGCGCATATTCGGCATACTAATTTTGAAATGGTGCAGAAGGCGTCGTCCAAGCCGATCCGTAAGGCACTTCTCAATATCATTGAGGACGTTCGCATTGAAAACGAATTGGCAAAGGATTATCCCGGAACCCGGCGCAGTATTTCGCAAGTGATTGAGTACATGGTGGACACACAGCAAATGTGTGTACCTGAACAGCCTGAGCCTGCATCTAACTTGCAAGCCTGGTTGTTGTTTCGCTTGAGATGCCATTTTCTGGGCCAGAAAGCGCTGACGCCTTTGTATCAAGCTGTTGATGAAAGAGTGAGACAACTCTTTCCTGCCGCAGCGATGAGCCGGTTAAGCGCCATGCTGACAGCAGTGCCTAGCCTAGCGTCTACAGGTGAAGTGCTGAAACTTGTCGATGCCATCGTTGCCATGTTGGAAGAAGAATCTCGTCCACCACAGGATGAGTCTGATGCTGATGGCGGTGATGACATTGGACAAGATGCGAGTAATGACAGCAATAGCAGTAGTGACAGTCAAACCCCGGAAACAGGTTCGTCTGCAATGGGGGATTTTGCTGAAACGGGTGATTCAGATAACTCTGATCAAGCTGACAATTTGCGACAAGCCTTAGAGGCCAGTGCCGCTCAGTTTGAACCCGATACCTTTGCCCAAGTGGCAGAAGTGTTGTCGGAACAAGCTGAAGGACATCAGGGCGTCACTCCACTCAGTTTGCCCCAAGCAGAGCAAGCTATGTTGGGTGATGAGGCCATCTTGACCTTATCGGCGTCTGAGTCGGCTCAAATTCGAGCCCGACTTAGAGGTATGGTTCAGTCCAGTCAGGACAATCGGAATCATGCCAAAGGGCACGGTCTTCGAGTTGCAACCCATCGTCTTGCCGCTTCACAAGCAGGTGAGTCGAGATTGTTTATTCAAAGGCAACCTCGCATTGCGCCCAATGCTGCTGTGCACTTGCTTGTCGATATATCGGGCTCAATGGGTAAGCCCATTGGCGAGGGTAATCGAAAGTACTTTCATGTTGCCAATGAAGCCGCTTTGGCTTTAGCCATGGCACTGGAAGGCATACCGGGTGTTGTACCTGCGGTCAGTTATTTTCCGGGTATTCATCAGGAAGTTTCTATCGCGTTATTGCCCAAGCAATCGGTTCGACATCGGGCCGCCTGTTTTGACCAAAAACCACGAGGTTGTACGCCTATGGCACAAGCGATGTGGTTTGCGGCAAACAGTTTGTTAGCGCAAAAACAGAAGCGAAAGCTAATGATAGTGCTAACGGATGGTGACCCAGATGATTGGGCTGCCACGCATGACATTGTTGACCGGTGCAGACGAAGTGGCTTTGAGCTGCTGGGAATAGGGATTCAAACACGCAGTGTTGAGAAATTCTTTCCTCAAAGCATCGTGATTAACGACGTCAAAGATCTGAAGCGTGAGTTATTCGAAGTAACACAACAACTGTTAATTCAGTAACCACATCAATTTTACCACCCTGCGGGGACGATTCCGTCTCCGTCAGGGCATGGGTTCGTCTCCGCTTTTTTTTGGAGACTCCTATGAAAAACAGAAAGTTCTTAGCTGGCGAAGAAGCCGGTACTTACATCGTTCCTGAGCAAGTGACTGAAGCGGATATTTTAGATATGGCGCTTAAGCTTGCCCGTGGTCGATTGAGTAAAGGTCGAAAAATTGAACAGCCATCGTCGGCGTTCTCATACCTGCAAACACTGATGCACGAGTATGAGCACGAGGTTTTTGGTGTGCTGTTTCTTGATACAAAGCATCGCGTCATTCGATTTGAAGAGCTGTTCAAAGGCACTTTAGATGCGGCGAGCGTGTATCCAAGGGAAGTAACAAAGCGAGCGCTAGAACTTAATGCGGCAGCAGTGATATTGGTTCACAACCATCCATCGGGTGATCCTGAACCCAGTGAAGCTGATAAACGCATCACTCATCGACTCCGTGACGCCTTGTCACTTGTTGATATTCGAACGCTTGACCATGTTGTGGTCGCATCCGAGGGCTGCGTTTCGCTTGCCGAACGCGGTTATCTTTAATGAATGGGCGCATTGCCCATTCTCCTACATCACAAAAGCAGTCCCATCAACACACATCATCACAGCTCGAATTTCTATTTGAGTTTGATGATGCCCCAGTCACTTGGTCTGACACGGAAATCTGGCAGTTACGCGAAGGCATTCTATTGGATGCGATCCGTGTATTGCTGGACGGTCGTGTTAGTACTCGGTTGCGCAAGGATGTGTTGTCGTGGATTCAAAATGACGAATTAACGCCATTTTGCTTTCGTGTTTGCGCAATGGCTGCGGTTGTCGATCCTGATGTGCTTCGTGATTCCATCATGTGGCTATTAAGACGACATGGTATCCAGCTTGACTAACGTTCCTGCATTAACCAAACGGCTCAATGCAGGACCCAAGCTGGCTTTTACCACCAGTGGTAATAGTCGGCTTTTTACTTAAGGAGGTTATATGGCGTTACCTTTACAGATTGAAACAGTAAGGCCATATCTTAATGGCCAATGGCTTCAAATACTTGCGGCTTTGGTGCCAGAACTTGATGCCGCTATTGCTCGAAAAGGCCGTCATGTGGCTTGTCCTGTTCATGGCGGTCGTGATGGCTTTAGGCTGTTCAAAGATGCTGAATATACCGGTGGGGGCGTTTGTAATACCTGCGGTATCTTTCATGATGGTTTTGAACTGTTGTCTTGGATCAATGGATGGAACTTTGCTCAGTCTATTGAGGCAATCGGCCAGGTTCTTGGTATTCAACCCGGACAAATACAAGCGCCTACTCGGCCAATACCGAGTAACGCTGTTGATTGGAAGGCTAGAAAGCAGGACGAGGACAAAGCGATTATCCATCGCTTGAATCAAACCTGGGGAGAAACGTTTTCTCTTGCAGATACTCGTGCGCAACCAGTTTGGAACTACTTGCATCGTCGTGGCATTGTGACGCGGCTTCGTCCTGAATGGGATTCGGTGCTGAGGTTTCATCCAAGCTTGCCTTACCATGATGAAGATGGTCTGTTTATCGATAGCTACCCAGCGCTGCTAGGTAAAATCGTTACTCAGCAAGGGCGTTCGGCCACGTTTCATCGGATCTACCTAAGTGAAGATGGTTTCAAAGCGCCGGTTGAAAAGCCTAAAAAGATGATGCCGATACCAAGTGACAGAACAATCACAGGTGGTGCCATTCCGATAGGTGAGCCTGGTGAGGTACTAGGTGTGTCTGAAGGCATCGAAACAGCTTTAGCGGTTACCAGAGCTACGGGGCAAACATGTTGGTCGGTTGTGAATGCAACCCTACTGGCTAGGTTTGAACCACCAAGTAATGTGAAAATGCTGTACATCTGGGCAGACCACGATCTCTCTGAGAGCGGCCTGAATGCAGCGAATGAACTCAAGAAAAAAGCCTGGCAGAAAGGCATTCTGACGCAAGTGTTGATCCCCCCGATACCAACGTCACTTGGCGTGAAAAGTTGGGATTGGAATGATGTGCTGAATGTTTACGGTGCCATGGGCTTTCCGAAAGTTCATGTCTGATCCAAGGGGCTTCGGCCCCTTTTTTTGCGCCTTGCATATTTGAAAAAACATGGAGAATGAAAAATAGATAACCAATAGGAGAAACAAATATGATGGTATTAACCCTGTTAACAAAGCAGATTGATGGTGAGTTTACGGTTTACTGGAAGACCGGCCTTCGAAGAGGTGGTGAGCTAAAGGTCGATTTAGGTGAGCAATACGACAAGCTACCTGAGCAGCAAAAGCCAATTGCAGCTGAGGTTTATGCTATTCATCACCTACTGTCAGTGAAAGAGGTGATGGGGAGTAACCGAAGCGGTAATGGGCTTCAAATCCGGGTCAGTAAAGGAGCCATCAAAAAGTTACAGAAACAACGCTCAACTCAGCATTCACTATACAGCCTGACTAGGTTCTTGCTCACCCGCTACCAAGAAGCACAGATATCGGTAGAAAAACGGGAAGAATGGCTCTCTCATTCCTTCGAAGAATACTGCGTCGATAATGCTACCGTGAGAGAAATCGATGAGGTCATCAATGTGCCAAGTATTGGGCCTGTCGTGGTGACTCGTCATGCACAGGAACGGTTTGTGGAACGGCTTTCAGACGGTGTACCTAAGCATCCTTGGAAGGCTTTGTGCTCAAAGCTGCTATGTTCTGCGCTAACTAAAGCCCAGTTACCAGAAAGCGTCACTATCCAAAAAGCAAAAAAATATGCACAAGAGGCCGAGTTCTGGCAATACATGGGGAGCAAGATGTACTTTGTTATGGTTCCAAGTGGCTCAATTAAAACTTTGGTTACGGTTTTTGCAGTTAAGTGAGCTAATGTAGTATTCGCACTTTATGAATATTACTTATGTGCCAATTGCTGACATTGCAGTTTTTCACAACGAACGTCCGCTTTCGGATGCAAAGCGGAATTCACTGAAAAAGCCTTCCTCATTTTGTGTGTTTTTTGAGCTTTATTTTCGAGAGCTGTGCCTCTATACCAAGTGACTTCACCCTATGGTTTCTCAAAAATAGGGAGGTCATCAGAGTATGGGAAGTATAAACCACCTTTTTGCCCTTCTGGTGAAGCATTGACACAAGCACTTAGCCGCACAGGCCGTTACAATAGCGGCTATGAAAAAAACACCAGCCGAATTACCCGATGATGTCGAATGTAGATGAAACCATTAAAGCCATGAAAGAACTGCGTACACTGGGGATCCGCTTCTCACTGGATGATTTTGGTACTGGTTATTCATCACTCAACTATCTGACTCAACTGCCTATAGATACGCTGAAAATTGACCGCTCATTTGTTGAGAACATGATCAACTCTCAGGAAGATGCTGCAATAGTCGCTACGATATTATCACTGGCTTCAACTTTGAAGTTAGAAGTCGTCGCTGAAGGTGTTGAAACAGAGGAGCAACTGGAATTCTTAATTAAATCTGGTTGCCAGTCATTTCAGGGCTATTTACTTGGCAGACCGATGCCAGCAGACCAGTTGCGGAATGGATGCTAGTTAAAAAAGCAAGTTAACGCATAATTCTATAGAAACGCACCTTTTTAAGGACGGCACGTTAACATTGATTAACGTATATAATTAGATTCAGTCTAAAAACCGGTGATATCTTAAAAGGTACGATGAATAGTCCTCGCATTGTTAACTTTTATTGGTAATGCGCTGTTGCCTCTAAGTATTCGAGAGGTACATCTAATGTCCTGAAATCTCCGCTTTCAGTGAAAAGCAGCGATTTGGCCATGTCCAAGGTACGAGTCAGCTCTAGGCACTCATAGGGATTTAGTTCAAGCAGAGTTCAACAAATACTAGAAGAGAGAAGATTGTGATACACCTACTTCAATCCATGCCGTCCACCCGGAAATGGTTCCGCAGTGTCCATAAAGTAGTAAACCTGTTCCAGTAATTCATCCATGTTTTTGCACTGATGATTACGGGTGATCGTTTCGTGCAACGCATGCCAGAGTTTTTCAATTTTGTTATGCCATGGACTATAGACCGGTAAAAATAGCAGCTTGAATTTCTCGTTTTCGCTCAGCCATTTCTGCGCCTTTTTACTCTTATGGATGATGTAGTTGTCCACAATGAGCGTTATCGTTTTGGCGCGCCGGTACTGCCTTTTCAGCTTCTTCAGCAGCTCTAAAAACAAATCGGTGGTTTTCCGATTGCCTTCAACATAACTGATTTGGCCTGTCTGGCTAAGCAGCGCTCCGGCCAAAAAATGCTTTTTATTCTGACCTGGCGTGGCCACTTTGCGCTGCTTTCCTCTGTAACCCCAGTCAGCGCCAATCTTGGGGTTCAGGTGAATATCCACTTCATCCTGATAAAAAACCGGATGGTCAGCATTGCTGTTTGCAAGTGCTTCGCGGATTGCAGCTAACTTTGTATCCTTCTCCGGATCTTGAATGTAGAGGGTTGGCGCGGCCCGACGCCATACGATGCCTATTTCAGGTAACCATTTCCTTATCGTAGAGCTATGAACTTTTACCTTACACAACTTATTGAGTAATAACGAAAACAGCTCAGAACTCCAGCGCGAACGCTGAAACCCAAAAGTTCTCGGCGTGTAGTCCAACAAGATTTTTAGGACACCGCAAATCAAACTTTTTGGTTGCCGACGCGGTCGACCTGCACCTTTGGTTTTAAGGCCATCGACCCCGGTAACTTCATACCAGGTGATCCACCGACTAACAGACGAACGTCCCGCCTGCAGCAATCTGGCAACATCGGATTTGGTTTTACCTTTTAGCACCAGCAACACCGTATTTGCCCGACGGCAAAGTTCTTTGTCTCTGGTTTTACGCATAATTTTGCGCAAGCGGCAGGTTTCAGCGCCGTAGAAAAAAGCTATTTAGTTACAGGTGCGGCTGCAGGTATTACTGCATTTGACCAAGCTGAACAGGCATACGCCGAGACCTTTCAGCCCGGATTGACATATGCTCAGTTGCAGCAAAAGGTTGGTTCTGTCGAAGCCCCGGGTCGATTACAGGAATTAATAGAAATATTGAATCAACCTGCACCGGCTTTGTACGGTATCAAGGCGCAGGATCTATTGACGTTATTTCACGAAGCTGACGAGGCGCACAAGTTAGTGGAGGACCTGGCCAGCAGGATAGTGCCGCATACCAAGAGCTTTATACAGCAGTTCTTGAACTACAGGCATTGTCTCCGGACCATTGTCCGGCATGTGAAACTGCAATTGTTGGAGAACAGCACGTCCATGTCGATCCGTTTGCAAAAGCTGCCAATGGCCTAGAACAGCTCCGTGAACTGGCACAGCTCAAGCAGCGGCACCAACTCGCAATTACTCAGAGGAAAATCGCAGCAGATGCATTGCGCGCTTACTTCGCCAATTTTGCTCAACGTGTTGTAGCAACGGTCGATAGTGAGTCTGACGTTTTGCGCTATATCGCAAATCCGGGCTTTCAACATGGTGTTGCATGGTGGAAGGCAGGATACCTCCCTATTGCTGGTGGGGTATCACCGGCACAGCAGGCAGTCAATTACGCCCATCAATTGGAAAATGACGATGTCGTTACTCAGCAAAACCTTGCTCAGCGTGACCAACTGATTGCTGAACGTGATCGTCTTTCTGAGGCCCGTTGTCCTGCAGGGCGGGATCGCACTTTGTTAATGAAATTTGAACAGGCAGATCGTCTGTGATCTAATCGCGTCTCCATGCAGGAGGCACGCGCTATGACGTTGATTGAACACCTTACCCTTGTCGAAGAAACTCGCTCTGAGATCAATCGTAAGCATAACCTGGTTGATGTCATGTTCCTTGTCATCAGTGCCATCATGAGTGGTGCCGAGGGCTGGAATGACATCGAAACCTATGGCGATTCAAAGATCGATTGGCTCCGTCAGCATCGCCCCTTTGCCAACGGCATCCCGCGGCGTCACACGGTTGCCCGCATTCTGCGCTGCATTGTCATCGATACCTTGCTTGAAGCGTTGCTGTGCTGGGTCAATGAACAGCGCACTCATCAGGGAAAACCCATAATTGCCTTTGATGGCAAGGTGTTACGCGGCTCCTTTCGGGGAAATGCCAAGGATGCTCTGCAGTTGGTCACGGCCTACGATACCGAAAATGGTCTGGTGTTAAGCCAGAAAGCAACCCCGAACAAGAAGGGGGAAATCGAAACCGTCAAAGAGATGCTGGACATTCTTGAACTCAAGGGGGCCGTTGTCACGCTTGATGCCCTGCATTGTCAGCGAGAAACATTGCAGAAAATCAGCGAGAAGAAGGCTCATGTGGTGGTACAGGTAAAGAAGAATCAGCCAAAGTTGTACCAAGCCGTTCAGTCACAATTCCAGGCACTGTTTGACGCTCAGAAAGAGAAGATTGTCGTCGAGCACAAAGAGAGTGGACATGGCCGCCAGGAAGAGCGTTATGTGTTTCAATTAAAAGCCAAATTACCGCCAGAGTTGACGGAAAAATGGCCGACAATCCGCAGCATCATTGCCGTTGAGCGTCACCGCAGCGCCAACGGAAAAGGAACGGTAGATACCTCTTACTATGTCAGCTCGTTATCCCCCAAGCACAAGCTGCTAGGGCACTATATACGGCAGCACTGGCGGATAGAGAACAGCCAGCATTACATTCTTGATGTGGTGTTCAACGAGGATGCTTCCAGGATAGCGATGGAGGATGCGGTCGAGAATATGGCGCTATTCCGGCGGTTCGTATTGAATATCGTAAAACAGAGCAATTGTGGTGCTCGAAGTCAGAGAAACAAGCTAAAAAGAGCCGGCTGGAATGACGACTATCGGGCTCAGTTATTCTTTGGTTAAAAGATCAACAAAGTGTGCTCCCGCCCTGCCTTTGTAGCGGGCTTTTACAAAACCGAATTGCTGTTTGATGATCCGGAATGGATGTTCTACTTTCGACCGGATGCTGGTTTTCAAATATTCAATTCGTATTGCTACTTTATTCAGTCGTGGATGCTGTTTTAAGGTTCTGACTTTGCTTGGACGCTCCGCTATCAACCAGTCAACATCCACCTCTTTTAAGGCTTCACGTTTCTCTGCACCTTGATAACCCGCATCGGCTGAGACAAATTCTTCTTGTCCGTGCAATAGGTTTTCTAGCTGGGTCAGGTCATGTTCGTTGGCTGACGTTGTCACCAGTGTATGCGTTAAACCACTTTTCGCATCAACACCGATATGCGCTTTCAAGCCAAAATGCCATTGATTGCCTTTCTTGGTTTGGTGCATTTCTGGATCACGCTGATTTTGTTTATTTTTTGTGGATGTCGGCGCTTCAATAATTGTGGCATCAACCAGCGTCCCTTGTTTCATCATGACGCCACTGTCCGTAAGCCATTGATTGATGGTATCAAGCAGTTGCCGGGCTAATTGATGTCGTTCCAGCAAGTGGCGAAAGTTCATGATAGTCGTTCGGTCTGGGATTGCGCTATCCAGAGACAGATGAGCAAATAACCGCATGGAGGTAATTTCATAGAGTGCGTCTTCCATGGCTCCGTCGCTCAAGTTATACCAATGCTGCAAACAATGGATCCGAAACATAGTTTGCAATGGATAAGGTTGTCGACCATTACCTGCCTTTGGATAAACCGGTTCGATGAGAGCTAAAAGCATCGACCACGGCAATAAAGCATCCATTCTGGAAAGGAATATTTCTTTGCGGGTTTGACGACGTTTACTGGAAAATTCGCTATCCGCGAAGGTGAGTTGATACTCCATGGTTTAACCAATCCGATGGTCAACTGGATGACTGTATGATCTCACATTAGGAACTTATTCGCACCTTCCCTAAAAATAGATGGACTAATCTGCATTGCCAAGCAACCGCCCGTTGTGACTGATCTCCTTTCGTAATTCAACGGCGTTGATCTGCGAGACAGTTTGTTCACCAGCTGTGAGGCGAAAAAGTTTCATTGAACTTCTCACCGCCTGTACTTGTCCGTACACTGACTGCGCAGCTGCCGCAAGCTCTTGCACCAAAGCTGCGTTTTGCTGGGTAATAGTGTCCAAGTGGGCAATCGCTTCATTTATTTGAGACGCGCCTGTGCTTTGCTCTTGTGCGCTAGAGCTGATCTCTTCTAGCACCTGGCTGACCTGCCGAATGGACTCAACAGCTTCTTGCATACGCAACCTGGCCTCTTGGGCACTGGCAACACCTGACAAAACTCTCGATCCAGACTCCTCAATTAGCACCTTGATATCTTTGGCCGCAGCTGCGCTCCGCTGTGCAAGTGTTCGCACTTCTGACGCTACCACAGCAAAACTGAATCGACCAGGCTTTCCTAGATAGTTGCCAGCCTCACAGAATGACGTCTCTCAAACTCTACGGGAGACAGGCCATCCGCAGACGAATGTCTTCGGATGGGGTTGTAAAACATCTCAATGTAGCTAAACACATCGCTGCGCGCTTCTTTCCTGGTTGCATATACGTGCTTGCGGATGCGCTCGCGTTTCAGTAATTGGAAGTTACCGACGGATAGGGCGTACATCGCTCACGCAGTAAACCAGATGGCATGTCGTTTGCTTGCCTGTATTGTTGGCGGAGCTTTGGGCACGAGCGGTGAAACAAAGTGGTGATTAATACCGTGACATACAAAATGTGTTATCTTTAAGTGGTGATTAATACCGTGACATACAAAATGTGTTATCTTTAAGTGGTGATTAATACCGTGACATACAAAATGTGT
>NZ_JBHZRV010000004.1:0-104838 GCF_043641955.1 Pseudoalteromonas atlantica | reverse complement strand
TATCTTCAGTAGCTATGACAATTGTTTTGGATGTCCCTGTGCCACTGACATGAATCACGGCTGCCCGAGGCAAATCCGGTAAGGAGGGTAACTTGTTATTTAATGATAAAAAAACCGAACCAGCGCACATTTTGATCATTGATGATCAACCCAGTAATGTGCTGATTCTGCGAGAAGCGGTTCGCGATCTGGGCGAAATCCATTTCGCCACCAGCGGGGAAGCGGCGCTGCGAGCGGCGCAACGCAAGCCGCCGGACATCATCCTGCTGGACATCGAGATGCCGGAGATGGATGGCTATGCCGTATGCCAGGCCATTAAAGCGGACCCCCGGTTGAGGGACGTCCCGGTCATTTTTGTCACTTCTCATACGCAAGACGCCATCGAGCTGCATGCGCTCAGTCTCGGCGGGGTGGATTTCCTGCAAAAGCCGCTCAATGTGCCGATTGCGCGTTCGCGCATCCAGACTCACCTGGGGCTGCGCTTGCGTTCCAAACAGCTGGCCTGCGCGCAACAGGACCTGCAGGATCTGGTGCAGAATCTGCCTGCCTTTGTCGCCTATTGGGATGAGTCGTACCGCAATATCCTGTGCAACGATGTGGACGGGCAGTGGTTTGGCATTCCGGCCGAGCGCATGCGTGGCATGCGGCTGCAGGAGGTGCTCGGCAATCATGTCTATGCCGAGATCGAAGCGCACCTTGCCGGCCTGGCCGACGGGCGTGCGGTGTCGTTTGATCTGGAATACATGCGTCAGGATGGCGACATGCTGTTTGGCCAGGTGTCGCTGGTGTGTCGAGACCAGTCCGGTCTGCAAGTCGGCCTGCTGATGCTGGTGACGGATGTGACAGACCGGAAATTGGCCGAGACCTCTCTGCACAACGAGAAGGAGCGGCTGCGCATTACCCTGAATTCGATCGGCGATGCCGTGATCGCTACCGATGCCGAAGGTCGGGTCAACTTCCTGAACCCCATCGCGGAGGCGATGACCGGCTGGTATGGCAGGAGGGCAATCGGCGTGCCGATCGAGCAGGTGATGCCGCTACGCGACAGCTTCGATGGGCACGTGCTGCAAAACCCGATCTATCTCGCGCTCAAGGAGCAGCGCATCGTCGGCATGGCGCTCAACAGCCAGATCGCCTGCCGCGATGGCCGCGTGCTGGAGGTGGAAAACTCTGCCGCCCCGATCTGGGACCAGGCCGGCAAGCTGACCGGTGCCATCATCGTTTTTCATGATGTCAGCGAAGCGCGGGCAATGGCGCTCAAGATGATGCATCTTGCCCACCATGATCCGCTGACCAATCTGCCGAACCGCATGCTGCTGCAGGACCGTACCTCGCAGGCACTGCAACAGGCTGGCCGCAATGGTGGCCAGGTTGCCTTGTTCATACTGGATCTCGACCATTTCAAGACCTTCAACGACTCGGTCGGCCATTCCATCGGCGATCAGCTGCTGTTGCAGCTTGCCAAGCGGCTGCAGCAGTTTGTGCGCAATGGTGACACCATCAGCCGTCAGGGCGGCGACGAGTTCATTATCCTGATCCCGGAAATCAGGCATGTGGACGAAGTCTCCCAGCTAGGCGAGCGCCTGCTGGAAGCCTGTGCCGAACCCTTCCTGATCGATGGCGTCCGCTATGACTTGTCGATGAGCATCGGCATTAGCCTGTACCCGGACGACGCCGACGACCAGGAGGCACTGTACCGCCATGCCGATGCCGCCATGTATCAGGCCAAGCAGGAGGGACGTGGACGCTTCCGCTTTTTCTCGCAGGAAATCGAGCATACCCTTTATGCACGCCACATGCTGGAGCGCCAAATGCGTGTCGCGGTGGCCGAGGGCGACTTCGAGGTGCACTACCAGCCCAAGATCGATCTGGCTTCACAGCAGGTGTTCGGTGCCGAGGCGTTGGTACGCTGGCGCCGGCAGGATGGCTCGCTGATTTCTCCCGCCCAGTTCATTCCGCTCGCGGAAGAAACCGGGCTGATCGTACCGCTCGGGCGCTCCGTGCTGCTGAAAGCCTGTCAGGAAGGGCGGCGCTGGCATGAGCAGGGTTACTTGATCCATATCGCGGTCAATGTCTCCGCCGTGCAGCTGGCGCAGAGCAACTTTACTGCCATGGTCAGCGAGATCATCGAGCAAACCGGCATCATGCCGGGCTACCTGGAACTGGAGATCACGGAAGGGGTGCTGGCTAAGGATGTCAAAAATACCTTTGCCATCATCAATGAGCTGCACAAAATCGGAGTGACGATCTCCATCGACGACTTCGGCACCGGTTACTCCAGTCTTTCCTATCTGAAGCAGTTCCCCATCGATGTACTCAAGATCGACCAGAGCTTTACCCGCGAAATCCTGACGGAAAAGAGCAGCGCCGCAATTGTGGCCGCCATCATCAACATGGCGCATGGCCTGGATTTGCGCCTGGTGGCCGAGGGCGTGGAGACGCAGGCACAGGCGGAGCTGTTGCAGCAGATGGGCTGCACGGTGATGCAGGGCTACCTGTACAGCCGCCCGCTGATGCCGGAGCGGCTGACCGAGTATCTCCAACACTGGCGGTCAAAGTAACCGTCCGCAAAGGCTGGCGATGCGCCACATGGCGGCCTGTTGCCGCT
The DNA here is from genome assembly GCF_043641955.1 of Pseudoalteromonas atlantica. Taxonomy (GTDB): domain Bacteria; phylum Pseudomonadota; class Gammaproteobacteria; order Enterobacterales; family Alteromonadaceae; genus Pseudoalteromonas; species Pseudoalteromonas atlantica_A. The sequence continues at coordinate 102,230 of NZ_JBHZRV010000004.1, read as the reverse complement.
TGGAGCAGTAGCCGTATGCGCCGGTAAGGGGTAGCGCGGTGCACATGAACAGACTAGCCAGGGGAAAGCAAGTCATGGCATTACAACAACAAAAACTGCGGATCCATGCCGGACGGCGTGGCATCCTGGTGTTCCTGAGCGGGCTGCTCCTGACCGCGGGGCTGACCCTGCAACTGGATCGTAAGCAGGAGCAGGATCGGCAAGAGGCCTACCAGAACTTCACCACGCAATTTGCCGATACGGTCGAGGAGCGGATTACCCGTTACCAGTACGGCTTGCGCGGCGCGCGGGGCGCCATTCTGGTGGCCGGGGAGCAGGGCATCTCGCGTGCGGATTTCCGTCGTTACAGTGCCAGCCGCGATATGAAAGTGGAGTTCCCGGGGGCGCGCGGCTTCGGCTTCATCCGTCGTGTGCCGCTGGCCGATGAGGCGGCGTTTGTCGCCAGGGCGAGACAAGATGACGCCCCCGGCTTTGCCATCCGCCAGCTGCAGCCACATGCCGGCGAGCGCTATGTCGTCCAGTACCTTGAACCGCAGGCTGGCAATCAGCAGGCGATTGGACTTGATATTGCCTCCGAGGCGAACCGCAAGGCCGCCGCCGACGCTGCCATGCGGAGCGGGCAGGTGCAGCTCACGGCACCGATTGCCCTGGTCCAGGCCATGAAAGCACCCAGCAAATCCTTCCTGATGCTGATGCCGATCTACCGGGATGGCATGGCACGGGATAGCGAGGCGCAGCGAGTGGCGGCCACCCTGGGCTGGAGCTATGCGCCCATTCTGATGGACGAGGTGATGGGGGCGATTCGTATTAATCCGGAGCTGACTCAGTTCACCTTGAGTGATGTCAGCGACCCCCGGAAACCGGTTGTGTTCTACGCCTCCCGAGCCGCTGCTGGTGCTGTGGTCGTTAGCCGCAGCGTGACCAAAACCATTCTAGGCAGGACGTGGCAGATCGAAGTCCGCTTTCAGCCCGCATTTCTTGCCGGCTTGCACCAGAATAACCTCTATGCCGTAGGCCTGCTCGGTGTGCTGGCAAGTCTTGGCTTTACCATCATGGTTTTCCTGTGGAGCAGCCGCCGCCTGCGCCAGCAGCAGCTGATCGATGCTCAGGCGCGGATGGCGGCCATCGTGGAAAGCTCCATCGACGGCATCATCGGCAAAACCCTGCAAGGCGTGGTGATCAGCTGGAATCGTGGTGCGGAAGAGATCTTTGGTTACCGCGCGGACGAGGCGCTGGGCAAGACCATGGCGCAGCTGGTGGTGCCGGATGATCTGGCTTACGAGGAAGAGGACATTCTGGCGCGTATATGCCGTGGCGAAAGGCTGGATCACTTCACGACCCGGCGCCGCCACAAGAATGGCCAGCTGATCGATGTTTCGGTATCGGTATCCCCCATTATTGATGACAGTGGCCGTATCGTCGGCGCCTCCAAGACCGTACGTGACATCAGCGAGCAAGTGGCCATCGAGAGGCAGATGAAGGAGCTGAACGCGCACCTGGAGGAAATGGTCGCTACCCGGACGGCCGAGCTGGATCGCGCGCGGCGTGTGTTGCGCACCGTGCTCGATGCGGTGCCGTCGATGATCGGCTACTGGGACAAGCAACTGGTCAACCGCGTGGCCAACCATGCCTACCACACATTGTTCGGTGTCGACCCGGACACTCTGCCGGGCATGAGCATGGTCGACTTGCTGGGCAAAGACCTGTTTGCCGCCAATCGTCCTCATATCGATGCGGTGTTGCGCGGCGACGAGCAGACCTTCGAACGCGCCATTCTTGGCCCGGACGGCAAAGAACGGCACTCGCTGGCGCACTACATCCCGGACCGGATTGATGGCGAGGTACAGGGCTTTTATGTGGTGATGCATGATGTCACCGAGCTGGTCGAAGGGCGACAGCAGTTGGCCGCAGCGCTGCGCGAAAACCAGGTGTTGCTGCAAACCATCAACGAGCAATTGCTGTACTCGGTTTCCGACCCGAACGGGGTGATCATCGAGGCCAACGACCAGTTCTGCCTGGTGCTCGGCTATACCCGCGAAGAGATCATCGGGCGGGATCACCACCTGTTCAGTTCCGGCCTCCATCCGGCTGCCTTCTGGCAGAACATGTGGGACACCGTCCTTGCCAACAAGGCCTGGCATGGCGAGATCTGCAACAAGGGCAAGGACGGCAGCCTGCTGTGGTTCGATACCGTGATTGCGCCTTGTCTCGATAGTGAGGGCCAGCTGGAGCGCTTTGTCGCCTTGCGTATCGATGTCACCGAACGCCGCGCGGCGGACGAGGAACGGAAGCGTCTGAACGTGCTGCTGGGCAACGTGCTGCGTTCGGCCTCCGAGGTGTCCATCATCGCCACCGATCAGGATGGCCGCATCACCATTTTCAACAGCGGCGCCCAGAGCATGCTCGGCTATCAAGAGGACGAAATGGTGGGGCGTTGTACCCTGGCCATGATTCACCTGCCCGATGAGGTCAACGCGCGCGGCGAGGAGCTGAGCCGGCAGTATGGCCAGGCCATCGAAGGCTTCCGTGTCTTTGTGCATGTGCCGGAGTTTGTCGCGCCCGAAACGCGCGAATGGACCTATGTCTGCAAGGATGGCTCCAGGCGCCGGGTGATGCTGGCTGTCACCGCGATGCGTGACGAGCAGGGGGTACTCACCGGCTACCTGAGCATCGCGACGGACATCACCGAGCAACAGCAAGCGCGGCAGGAGCTGCAGCTGGCGCTTGACCAGCTGGCCAGCGCCGCTGACGTTGCCGAAATGGGGGTGTGGAAATGGACGCTGGAGGACAATGCAGTCCAGTGGAACCCGAAAATGTTCGAGATCTATGCGTTGCCCGAGGTAACGAAAGGCGGAGTCATGGATTTTGAAGGCTGGCGTTCCCGTATCCATCCCGATGATGTCGATGCCACGGTGGCGAGCCTGCAAGCCGCCGTGGATGGCCGTGGCGTGTATGACCCGGTGTTCCGGGTGGTGCATCCGGATGGCCAGATCCGCTATGTGCAGGCCGGTGGCAAGGTGGGGCGCGACGCGAAGGGCAGGGCGGTTAGTTTCGTCGGCATCAACCAGGACATCACCATACGCAAGCAGTTCGAGAACAGCCTGGAGCTGGCAAGACAGCAGGCGGAACAGGCGAACGTGGCAAAAAGCCAGTTCCTGGCCAATATGAGCCACGAGATCCGCACGCCGATGAATGCCGTGCTCGGGATGTTGCAGCTGGTTCGGCAGACACCGCTGGATACGCGACAGCAGGATTACGTGGTCAAGGCACAGTCGGCAGCCCAATCACTGCTGGCACTGCTGAACGATATCCTGGATTTCTCCAAGATTGATGCCGGCAAACTTGAGCTGGATATCCATGCCTTTAGCCTGGAAGACATGCTGCGGGAACTGGCCGTGGTGTTGTCCGGCAATCAGCATCACAAGACCGTGGAGCTGATGTTCGAAGTCGATCCGTCGCTGCCACTGGAGGTCAGAGGCGACAAGCTGCGCATCCTGCAGATCCTGATCAATCTTGGTGGCAACGCCCTCAAGTTCACCGAGGCCGGGCAGGTCGTCATTCACCTGTCCGCGCTGCGTCAGGACGCGGCGAGCGTGACGTTGCAGGTGTCGGTCACCGACACCGGCATCGGCATTACCCCGGAACAGTTGAGCCGCATCTTCAATGGTTTTACTCAGGCCGAGTCCTCCACCACCCGCCGCTTCGGCGGCTCCGGGCTGGGGCTGGTCATCTGCCAGCGTCTGGTGGCTCTGATGGGGAGCGAATTGCGGGTCGACAGCGAACCGGGCCGTGGCAGCTGCTTCTCGTTCGAGCTATGCCTTGAGGTGGAAAACAAGGCTCTGTCCATCAGCGTCGTCGCACCGGACATCAGTCATTGCCATGTGCTGGTGGTTGATGACTGTGAGAATTCGAGGGAAATCCTGGTCAAGACCATCGAAATGCGTGGCTGGAGTTGCGATGCGGTGGAGAGTGGCGCGAAGGCCCTGGTAAAGATCATCAGCGCACTGAAAGCGGGTCGACCTTACGATGTGGTCTTGGTGGACTGGCGCATGCCGGAAATGGACGGGGTTGCTACCGCGAAGCTGATCAAGCAGCAGTTTTCGGATGTCGCCTGCCCGGTCGTCATCATGTTGTCCGCGTACGGGCGTGAGCTGCTGGGCAAGATTTCAGAGCAGGACCGAGTTATTTTCCGCGATATCCTGACCAAACCGATTACCCCGCAACAACTGATCGCCTCCATCGCGCGGGCGCGCCAGCCGGCTCAGCGCGACTCCTTGCCGCCGGTATTCGAGTTACCACAGCGGCTGGCGGGGGTGCGTCTCCTGCTGGTCGAGGACAATGCGCTGAACCGGCAGGTGGCCGGCGAGTTGCTGACCCATGAGGGCGCATCGGTGGTGATGGCCGAGGATGGCCTGCAGGGGGTTCGGATTGCCACGCAGCAACCGGATGCTTTTGACATTATCATCATGGACATACAGATGCCCGTCATGGATGGCCTGCAGGCGACGCGCGAGATTCGTGCCGTACCGGTGCTGGCAGCGCTGCCGATCCTGGCGATGACGGCCAATGCCTCGCATGCCGACCGGGAGGCATGTCTGCAGGCCGGGATGAACGATCATGTCGGCAAGCCGATCGATATCGACGAGGTGGTCGAGCTCATACTGAAGCTGGTACAGGGGAAAGCCGTACCTGCCGCCGGAACCGAACGGCAGCCGGCCGCAGCGCCGGAAACGGCTACTGCGGCGGAGGTCGACCCGCTCGACCGGCTGATGCGCCGTTTTGGTCAAAATCTGAACGTGTATCGCCAGACACTGGCCAGTTTCTCGATCGAGGCTTGCAATCAGCTGGACATGCTGGCTCGGCAGCGCGAGGCGGCGGATGTGCCGCGCATGGCTGCAACCTTCCACGCCCTGAAAGGCGTGGCTGCGACGGTCGGGGCCACGGCGCTGGCGGCACAGGCTGCGGAGTGGGAGCGCCAGAGCCGCACGGAGGAAGCGGCAGAGTTCTGCACCCGTTTCGACACCGAGCAGCTTGCCGCCTTGCGCGAGCTTGCGACACGCAGCGAACAACTGCTGATGCAGGCGCTACCCGAGCCGCAGCCGGAAGCTACGGTCATTCCTGATATCGCCGCGACACTGTCGCGCCCGGAGTGGCTTGAGCGGCTGCGCGCGCTGCTGCCACCATTGGAGAGCGGTAATCTGGAGGCGCTGGATCTGTTGGCGGCGCTGCCGGCATCGCCCCCCGAAGAGCGTGAAACCATGCAGGAGGTGGCTGCACTGGTGCAGAGTCTGCAATTCCCCGGTGCCGTCACCATCATTCGCCGGATTCTGGAGCGGGAGACATAATATGGATCGATTGCTAAATAGCTGTTCCGAATAGTAGATCACCGGAGGAAGGGAACTCAGTCCAGTTTGTGCGATCTGATTAGTCGCTAAACAAAACAAGCCACACCCAAAGGACTGAGTTGATGCCTATCCTACCACCTCTGCCACGACCACAACGGCGCCGCATTCACAAAATCATCCATGCCACCCGTGATAAAGGACATGCTCGTCGCTTGATGGCCATCTTGCTGTTACATGAAGGACGCACGATCACCGATGTTCATCACCTTACCGGCGCTGCGCGCTCGACCATCGGTCGTTGGCTTCGGTGGTATCGAGATGAAGTCATAGATGCGCTAGAAGCCTTACCGGCTGGCCGTGCCCCAGTCTTACCTATCGCCAAGATTGTCACCTTACTGGTGCTGCTCATGCAGTTTTCTCCGCAAGATTTTGGTTATCAGCGCAGCCGTTGGAGTACTGAACTATTGGCTATAAAAATCAATCGATTAACAGGGCTCAATGTGGCAGCCTCCACGCTCCGCCGATGGTTACCTCGTATGGGCATTGTCTGGCGCAGGCCCGTGTGCCGACCTTGCGGATAAAAGACCCAGCCTATCAGGAAAAAATGGCGAATATCGACGCCGCGCTGGCCCGCTGTGATGCCGATAATCCGGTGTTTTATGAGGATGAAGTCGATATAGACCTCAATCCCAAATTAGGAGCCGACTGGATGTTCAGAGCGCAGCAAAAGCGGGTTGTCACACCGGGGCAGAATGCCAAGCATTATCTGGCAGGCGTTCTCCACGCAGGCAACGGAAGGGTACTTTACGTCAGCGGGATCAAGAAAAACTCATCGCTGTTTATTGCCATGCTGGAAAAGCTGCGCCACCACTACCGACGAGCCAAAACCATCACGTTGATCCTCGATAACTACATCATTCACAAAAGCAAACAGACCGAGCGATGGTTGAAGAAGAATCCCAAGTTCTGCCTGGTGTTCCAGCCAGTTTACAGCCCTTGGGTTAATCACATAGAACGGCTATGGCACAAGTTACATGAAACCATCACGCGCAATCATCAATGCAGAGGGATGGCAAACCTGCTGGCCCGAGTGAAACACTTCATGGATACCGTGTCTCCTTTCCCGGGGAATGGCTATGGCACAGCGAAGGTGTAGCACTATTGGGATCAGTTATTTAGAGGTTGCCGGCGAGGCGTCAGAAAATGCTGGAATCGGCCCTATCCTGACGCGGCCCAAGGTTCCGGCCTGACGCCTAGTTAGGGCGTACTTCAACTGGACGTTCGCGGCGGGCCTACGTTGGGTTTTGGTTCCATTGCTCCCCAAATCCCGAATAGGGAGCAGTGGAACAGGAAACGCACTTAAGCCAAGTCGGCTTAGCGTACGATTCTTCCCGAATTCTGCGGCTTCCCTTTCCAGCCCTTGGCGGTCATCTGTGGGGCCAGTTGCTCGAAGCAATCGGCGGTCAATGCCTGATCGGTCGTGATGGACCAACTTCATGCGTGGACGCTGTCGCCGGCAACACAAGATCTGGAGTTGTCGATCAGGGTGCGTTTAAACGCTACGGGAACGCAGAGCTACACCGAGCCGCTATCCTGATGCACCAAGGCTCCATTCTTGGAGCCTTTCTTGACCTGATACATCGCCTGATCGGCATGCTCGCTGAGCACCTCGATGGTCGTTCCATGCTGAGGGTAGAGCGCGATACCGACACTAATGGAAATTCGTGCTTCGCCACCCGCAGGCAAGGGGATTGGTCGGCGGACCTCCGAGATGAACAGGCTGGCCTTTTTGAGCGCCTCCTGTTCGTCGCTGACGTGTTGCAGCAAGGCCACGTACTCATCGCCTCCCACCCTGGCGAGCGTGTCGGAGGCACGGATGCAACACAGGAGACGGCGGGCCACGGTCTTTAGCACTACATCCCCCGCTTCGTGGCCATGGGTGTCGTTGACCGACTTGAACCCATCCAGATCCATGAACAGCACAGCCAGATGCGTGTTCTCGCGCTCTGCCAATGCAAGCGCCTGCTGTATGCGTTCACCGAGTAAGACCCGGTTGGGTAGATCGGTCAATACGTCATGATGCGCTCGATGGTGATAGGTATCCAGCTCCTGTCTGGACCGGCTGATGTCCTGATGGGTACCGTACATGATGAGAGGCTTGCCATCCCGATCCCATTTCCCCACCTTCCCGCGGTCCAGCACCCAGATCCAGTGCCCATCCTTGTGGCGCATTCTGGCCTCACACTCGTAGAACGGTAACTCCCCCGCAAAGTGCTGCTTGAGCAGCTGTTCTGACTTTTGCAGATCTTCCGGATGCGTGAGCTTTACCCAGGTGACGATGGAGATCGGCTCAAGCTCTTGGAGCTTGTATCCAACGATCCTCGCCCATTCCTCATTGAAGACGGTTTCACCGCTCTGGACATTCCACTCCCAGGTGCCGACCCGGGTGCCTTCAAGAATGGCGCTCAATCGAGACCTCTCCAGAGACAGGTCTTCTGTCATCGCGCGGGCCGCCGCTTCTGCCCGGGACCGACCCGACACCAGCAAAAACATCAGCCCAGCCAGCATGGCACTGAGCAAGACACCGGTTACCGCGATCACGATCGGTAGCCCTCTGTCCACCCGTTGCAGAAGGCTCGTGCTGCCATGTAGGCGAACGGTCCAGGTTTGTCCCATCATGCGCAGCCGATGCACCGATTCAAACCCTGGACTGATATCGGTACGCCCTGAACTGCCAAAGTGAGTTCGTGTCGCTTCAACCATCTCTTCGCCGTCGAAGATGTCGATGATCAGGTCACGCTCCTGCTCTCCGAGGAGACCCTGCAGGAAGTCTGTCATGCGAAACGGTGCATAGACCCAGCCGCGCAGTTGTTCCCGGCGCTCTGCTACGGTTGCCGCTGGCTGGTCAGTAGCGTAGATCGCCTGGTAGATCAGGAACCCCGACTGCTCCTGAACCCCCGTTTCCTGCTGGAGACGCACACGCCCCGAAAGCGCGATGGCACCCGTATCTACCGAGCGCTGCATGGCCTCGCGCCGCACGGGTTCTGAATACATGTCGAAGCCGAAGGCACGCAGGTTGCGTCCCGAAAACGGCTCCAGATACACGATCGAGGAATACAGGTCTCGTTGGCCTGCTGGTTGCACCGTGTAAGAGGGAAAGCCTTCGGCGCGGACCTGATCGATGTGGGTTTGCAGATCGGCAGGCCGGATGGCCCTGGCGAAGCCCACGCCTTGGATGCCAGGCAGGTACTGGTCCAGAGCCTGGCGATCGGAATACCTTCGGAAATCTTCACGTCCGACATCATCATGCACATCAAAGAACCCGGCCGTGCCCCGCAGGACCTGCTGGTAGGTGGCCATGCGGTTCTCGATGCGCTCAGCAGCCTCCCGGGCGCGGAAGTCGAAGTAGACCTGTTGTCGTTGATAGACGGACTCGACGATGAGTTGGTAAAGCACTACGGTGGAGCACAGGCCGATCAAAAAAACCACAAGAGGGATTAGCCTCGGCGACAGTCGGCTTGGTTTGCTAGAGGGGATCATTCGCTATGCCTCCTTGTTGATTTCCCAAAGTTAAACGTTACCATAAACAGCAACTCTCCGAAGCTCTTTTCTGATTTCTTCTTCCTTGCGAGCTTGGATCTTGGCTTCACGCTCGGGCGTGCTCATTCCTTCGTAGCTGACTCCGGCCTCGAACTCCTTGTTGTCAGCGAACTTTCTCAGTGCGTCTCGGGCTTGCAAAAAACCCTGTCCGGTGGAGATGAAAAACATCACCGCCTAGCTTTGAGTCATACCCGGTATTTGAGACCCATGTAATCGATCCGCCCTTGGATTTAATGACGATTTCCCGCATGGGGTCTTTATCGGGAAGGCTTTTCTTCTGCATACGGATGCGGTCATCACTTCCACCGGCCCTCACGTATCCCAGCTCTTCAGAGGGAAGCCGCAGAATTCGGGAAGAATCGTACGCTAAGCCGACTGTAATGGTCAAGTATTTCTGGAGAGATTTTAAGCCGCTTTTTTTAACTCATTATATTTTTGATGTGGCGTCTTATAATCTATTGCTGAATGTCTGCGTTTGTAATTGTAGAACTGGATATATTGCTCAACCACACTGACTACAGAACTGTGATTGATAAAGGCTAAATGGTTCAATCTTTCAGTCTTTAAACTCCTAAAGAATCGTTCCATCACGGCATTATCCCAACAATTTCCTCTACGACTCATACTTTGTTCAATGCCTAAGTGCTTTAGCTTTTCTCTGAACACGTTAGCAGAGTACTGGCAACCCTGGTCTGAGTGAAACATCAACTCCTGTGTATTTGGCCTCTGACGTTGTAACGCGTTATTTAATGCCGCTGTCGCTAACGCGGCATTGGGTTGGCTTGATAAGGCATACCCAACGATTTCTTTCGTTCCTAAATCAAGTACGCAGGCTAAATAACTCCATCCTTGGTGTGATTTTATGTAGGTAATGTCACCCACCCAATGAGTGTTATAAGTCGTAGGGTTAAACTGCCGTTTAAGCAAATTGGGTGCGTAAACATGTTCGTCACCAGTGTTAGGATAGTAATGCTTTTTCTTTGGCCTAATCGCTTTTAATCCCAAATTTTTCATTACTGTAGCAATGGCGTAAACCCCGACTTTACACTCTAAATCTAATAAGTCGGCCTGTATTCGACGTTTGCCATACGTCGCATTTGAATCAGAGAAGGCTTGCTCTATCAACTGTATCTGAGCTTGTTTTTCAACACTTTGTGGTATCGGTTTGTAATAAAAACTACTGCAACTGATCTCGAATACGCGGCACAATTCACTCATTTTAAAGCCTGGGTTTGCTTTCTTTACTTCGCGCATCATTTTAAGTTTTGATTGTCTCGAATGAAGAAAGCCGCAGCCTTTTTTAAGATATCATTATCCCTCATTGCTTGTTTTAGTTGGGCTTCTAGGAGTTGAATTCTTCGTTGGTCTTCAGTTAATGCTTTGGCATTTTCTGGTGTTTTACCGGCTAATTCAGCTTGGTACTGCACTTTCCATCGAGACACAGCAGATTTACCCGCACCTGACATATCTTCAATTTGCTTGTTCGTGTAACCCTGTTCGACCATCAGCTTGGCATATTCTAATTTTTGAAGAGGGCTGACAGTGATTTTCGTTTTTCTAATCATGATAAATACCTTTAAGATTTTGCTTATTTTAAGCTATAAATCTCTACAGTTTCATTAGACCATTACAGACTTGGCTTAAGTGCGTTTCCTGTTCCACTGCTCCCTATTCGGGATTTGGGGAGCAATGGAACCAAAACCCAACGTAGGCCCGCCGCGAACGTCCAGTTGAAGTATACCCTAACCTGATGTCAGATGCTGGGCGCAAACTACGTCAGAATAGAATTACAGTTTGCATTTATTGACACAAGCTGCCAAGGGTAATAGATTTCATCCTGACACTTTCACCTTTGGAGGCATCTTGCAAGGTCAACGCATTGGCTATGTCCGCGTCAGCAGCTTCGACCAGAACCCTGATCGGCAACTGGAGCAAATCGATGTCGGTAAGGTCTTCACCGATAAGGCTTCCGGCAAGGACACGCAACGTCCCGAACTTGAAAGGCTGCTGGCCTTCGTCCGCGAGGGTGATACCGTGGTGGTGCATAGCATGGACAGGTTGGCACGCAACCTTGATGACCTGCGCCGCATCGTCCAAGGGCTGACACAACGGGGCGTGCGCATGGAGTTCGTCAAAGAAGGGCTGACGTTCACCGGCGAGGACTCACCGATGGCCAATCTGATGCTGTCGGTCATGGGAGCCTTTGCTGAGTTCGAGCGCGCCCTGATCCGCGAACGTCAGCGCGAGGGAATCGTGCTGGCCAAGCAGCGCGGTGCCTACCGGGGACGAAAGAAATCGCTGAACAGCGAACAAATTGCCGAGTTGAAACGGCGAGTTGCGGCAGGCGACCAAAAAACCTTGGTGGCCCGTGACTTCGGCATCAGCCGCGAAACCTTGTACCAGTACCTGCGTGAAGACTGACCATGCCACGCCGCTCAATCCTGTCCGCCACTGAGCGCGAAAGTCTACTGGCACTGCCAGATGCCAAAGACGAACTGATACGGCACTACACGTTCAACGAAACCGACCTGTCGGTGATCCGTCAGCGTCGCGGCGCCGCGAATCGATTGGGCTTCGCCGTGCAGCTTTGCTACTTGCGATTCCCTGGCATCTTCTTGGGCGTCGATGAACCTCCATTTCCGCCCCTGCTGCGCATGGTGGCCGCACAACTCAAGGTGCCGGTGGAAAGCTGGAACGATTACGGCCAGCGCGAGCAGACACGGCGGGAGCACCTGGTCGAGCTGCAAACGGTGTTTGGATTCAAGCCCTTCACTATCAGTCACTACCGGCAAGCCGTGCACACATTGACCGAACTGGCCTTGCAAACAGACAAAGGCATTGTGCTGGCCAGCACCCTTGTTGAAAACCTGCGGCGGCAGAGCATCATCCTACCCGCCATAAATGCCATCGAGCGCGCAAGTGCCGAGGCCATTACTCGTGCCAACCGGAGCATCCATGCGGCATTGGCCGACTCCTTGACACCTGTCCATCGCCAGCGCCTGGACGAACTGCTCAAGCGCAAGGATGGTAGCAAAATGACGTGGCTAGCGTGGCTGCGCCAATCGCCCGCCAAGCCGAACTCGCGCCACATGCTTGAACACATCGAACGCCTCAAAGCCTGGCAGGCGCTTGACCTACCTGCTGGCATCGAACGGCAGGTACACCAAAACCGCTTGCTCAAGATCGCCCGCGAGGGCGGCCAGATGACGCCCGCCGACCTGGCTAAGTTCGAGTCGCAGCGGCGTTACGCCACCTTGGTGGCACTGGCCATCGAGGGCATGGCCACCGTCACTGATGAAATCATCGACCTTCACGACCGCATCATCGGCAAGCTGTTCAATGCGGCCAAGAACAAGCATCAACAGCAGTTCCAGGCTTCCGGCAAGGCGATCAACGACAAGGTGCGGATGTATGGGCGCATCGGTCAGGCGCTGATTGAAGCCAAACAAAGCGGCGGCGATCCGTTCGCCGCCATCGAAGCGGTCATGCCGTGGGACACCTTCGCCGCCAGCGTCACCGAGGCGCAAACGCTGGCGCGGCCTGCCGATTTTGATTTCCTGCACCATATCGGCGAGAGTTACGCCACGCTGCGCCGCTATGCGCCGCAGTTCCTGGACGTGCTCAAACTGCGCGCCGTGCCCACCGCCAAGGGTGTGCTCGATGCCATCGACGTGCTGCGCGGCATGAACAGCGACAGCGCGCGCAAGGTGCCCGCCGATGCGCCAACCGCATTCATCAAGCCGCGCTGGGCAAAGCTGGTTCTGACCGACGAGGGTATTGACCGGCGTTACTACGAGTTATGCGCCCTGTCGGAGCTGAAGAACGCACTGCGCTCTGGTGATGTTTGGGTGCAGGGTTCGCGCCAGTTCAAGGACTTCGACGAATACCTGGTGCCGATCGAGAAGTTCGCCACCCTGAAGCTGGCCAGCGAATTGCCACTGGCCGTCGCCACCGACTGCGACCAATATCTGCATGACCGACTGGAATTATTGGAGGCGCAACTCGCCACAGTCAACCGCATGGCGGCGACCAACGACTTACCGGACGCCATCATCACCACTGCATCGGGCCTGAAGATCACGCCGCTGGACGCAGCGGTGCCAGACGCCGCGCAAGCCTTGATTGACCAGTCGGCGATGTTGCTGCCGCACCTCAAGATCACCGAGTTGCTGCCGCACCTCAAGATCACCGAGTTGCTGCCGCACCTCAAGATCACCGAGTTGCTGATGGAGGTCGATGAATGGACGGGCTTCACGCGCCACTTCACACACCTGAAGACCGGTGAGACGGCCAAGGACAAAACCTTGCTGATGACGACGATTCTGGCTGATGGTATCAATCTTGGGCTCACCAAGATGGCCGAGTCCTGCCCTGGCACCACCTACGCCAAGCTGTCTTGGCTGCAAGCTTGGCACGTTCGCGACGAAACCTATTCGACGGCGCTGGCCGAGCTGGTGAACGCACAGTTTCGACAACCCTTCGCCGGAAACTGGGGCGACGGCACCACGTCATCGACGGCCAGAACTTCCGAACCGGCAGCAAGGTAGAGAGCACCGGGCATATCAATCCGAAGTATGGAAGTAGCCCTGGGCGGACGTTCTATACCCATATCTCCGACCAATACGCGCCCTTCAGCGCCAAGGTGGTCAACGTCGGCTTGCGCGACTCGACCTATGTGCTCGATGGCCTGCTGTACCACGAGTCTGACTTGCGTATCGAGGAACACTACACCGACACGGCGGGCTTCACCGATCATGTGTTCGGCCTGATGCACTTTCTGGGATTCCGGTTCGCGCCGCGCATCCGCGACCTGGGCGACACCAAGCTGTTCATTCCCAAGGGCGATACTGCCTACGATGCACTCAAGCCGATGATTAGCAGCGACAGGCTGAACATCAAGGCTATTCGCGCTCATTGGGATGAAATCCTACGGCTGGCCACTTCGATCAAGCAGGGCACGGTGACGGCCTCGCTGATGCTGCGCAAGCTCGGCAGCTATCCGCGCCAAAACGGCTTGGCCGTCGCCCTGCGCGAGCTGGGGCGCATCGAGCGCACGCTGTTCATTCTGGATTGGCTGCAAAGCGTGGAGCTGCGCCGCCGCGTCCATGCGGGGCTGAATAAGGGCGAGGCGCGCAACGCGCTGGCCAGGGCGGTCTTCTTCTACCGATTGGGTGAAATCCGCGACCGCAGTTTTGAGCAGCAGCGCTACCGGGCCAGCGGCCTCAATCTGGTGACGGCGGCCATCGTGTTGTGGAACACGGTCTATCTGGAGCGTGCCACCAGTGCTTTGCGTGCCCACGGCAAGGCGCTGGACGACACGTTGCTGCAATATCTGTCACCGCTGGGGTGGGAGCATATCAACCTGACCGGCGATTACCTATGGCGCAGCAGTGCCAAGGTCGGTGCGGGGAAGTTCAGGCCATTGCGACCGCTGCCACCGGCTTAGCGTGCTTTATTTTCCGTTTTCTGAGACGACCCCTTAATAGCCTCGACTGTAGCCTGCTCATGCGTCGAGTTTAGATAGGCATGTAGAAAACAGATACCAATGGCCTGGACACCTTGCTCACGGAAATACGTCAGAATCGACGGCAGACCGGATAAATCCAGTGGTTTGACGACTTCACCAAGGTAATTCAGCCGCTCAGGCAATTCGAGACGTAAATGACGCTCAACAAAAGGGCTGGGTTTGCTGTAGCTGTTATTAAAAATATCTGGTGTGTTACCGCGGGCTATTTCCAGCACATCGCGAAAGCCTTGGGTGGTTATTAGGCCAGTTTTTACCCCTTTGCGTTCGGTAATAGCGTTTATCACCACAGTAGAGCCGTGGGCAAAAAAATCGACGTCCGATAAGGTTAATTGCGCTTTTTCAGTGGCATGAATGACGCCCTGTTCAAAATGAGGTGGCGTGGTATCACTTTTCACTGCTTTCACCTGACCATCCACGACATAAACCAAATCGGTAAATGTGCCGCCGACGTCTGTTGCTACTCTAACCGTCATAGAAAACCTTTTGCGAATTCAGATAAAGAAGAAAGCGGGTGGCGGAGCGCTGCCACCCGGATTGAGGCTTTAGAAATTGTATTTGGTCTGAATGCCGACCTGACGTGGCTTATTAGGCATCCGGATTAGCGGGTTAAACAGGAATACAGTTTCAGCCGACCGCTCGTTGGTCAGGTTGTCAGCGAATAGCGACACCGACCATTGGGCTTGTTCCAGTGTGAAGTTCAGGTTTACAAAGCTGTGACTGCTGGACTTGCCTGTATCGGCATTAAAAATGTCAAAGGCACGTGAGCCCATCGTATTGAAGGCCAGACGTGAGGTAAGTGTCATGGCCTCTGGCAGTTCCAGACTGTGTGTGATGGAGCCATTAACATTGAAATCAGACACATAAGGCATAGTGCCGCCTACTGTGTCCTGCAATTCTCGACCAGACAGAATATCAATGCCTTTGTTTTTAGTGATTTCGTTATCAATGACGCCTGCACCCAAAGCAATTTTTAAGCTGTCGGTCAAGTTCAAGGAGGATTCAACTTCCAGGCCATTGATGGTTACTTCATCTATGTTTAAGTTTTCCAACGTAAAGGTGCTTGGGTTTAAGCGGGTAAACTGAGCGTTGTCCTGCACTATGTGAAAGGCCGCAACATTGAACCATAACTTATTGTCCAGCCAGCTGGTTTTTGAACCCAATTCCAGCGTGTCCGAAATTTCTTTGTCGTATTTGCGGTTCACTGTTGGTGAATATTCGTTAAAGCCACCAGAGCGGAAGCCTTTGGAGTAGGTGCTGTAAAACTGCACGTCATTGGTGTATTGCCAGGATAACGAGGCTTTTGGTTGCAGCTGGGCATAAGTCTCTTCAGCCTGCGAAGCTGCCTGATCGCGCTGATCGTAGGCTTTGCGGGTTTCTGAGTCGTAACGCAGCGCCACAGTCAGTTCCAGCTCGTCAGTGAGGTCATAGTTGCCCTGACTGAATAGCGCATATGCGTCACTGTTCTGCACTGTTTTTTCTCCGGCAAACACCAGGCTTGGGTCTTGCACGATCAAGGCCTTCACCTCGTCGTAGCTAACCCGCTCGGTCGGTGTAACATCCCAAACCTGATCAAACGATACGTCACGGTCTTTGGTTTCGGCAAAGCCACCTAAAGTCCAACGAAACTCTTGGTCTGTCGGAGAAGTAAAACGGACTTCAGCACTCTGACCCTGCTCACGAATTGGGTTGATTTGGCTGATCGGAAAGTAAAAGTTCTCTTCGCTGGCATCCAGATGGGTAAAGTCGCCATCTGAGAAAAACTCAATATCGGCATCTGTCGCTGAAGTGACGACCGTTAATTTGCCGGCATCAGCTTCATGCTCCAATTTGGCGGAAGCAAACCACATCTTTGAACGATCTTCACCCACTACGTTACTGTCATTCTGGATGCTGAAGTTTTCCAGTTCACTGGCATCAATAAATGCCATGTAGTTGCTGCCTTGTCTGACATTCGAATAGGTCCCCTGCAGAGTCACTGTAGTATCGTCGTTAACGACATAAGACAACATACCCTGTGCACCGTACGCACCATCCACAAAATCAACTTTTTCATGTAGATAGCTGTTATCGATTAGACCTTTGGCGTCGTGGTAATTGGCAGAAAAGCGGCCATAGAGTTTATCTTCGATCAATGCGCCACTGATCGCCGCATTGACTTTGACGTCATCACCTTGAGCAACCGAGGCTTGCAATGCTCCTTCAGTGTCATTACCAGGTGATTTTGTGACGATATTCACAGCGCCGCCAATGGCGTTTTTTCCATACAAAGCGCCTTGAGGTCCCCGCAGTACTTCAATGCGTTCAATATTGTGTAAGCCTTGGTTGATAAATTCTAGGTTTGGCACTGTCACGCCATCGACCACAAAAGCCAACGGTGCTTCACCCACTTGTGGGGTAATCAGGCCACGAACAGTGATAAAGTTCAGACCGGAACGAAAGTTGGAAGATACATCCAGATTTGGCGTCAGCGCAGAAAAATCCTTAATGCTGGAAATACGTGCTTGCTCAATTTCTTTGGCATTAATCACCGTCACCGAGTCTGGCACTTGCTGCAAGGTTTCCACCCGGCCACGAGAGGTCACCACAATACGTTCGACCTCTGTGTCGGCAGAAGCGGAGGTTTGCTGTGCCTGAACTGTGCTATTGAGAGCCAAAGCGCTGAATATGGCTAAGCTGAGCCTAGCGGGGGAGAAAACCTTGTTGCAATTCATAAGAGACCTTCCAGCTTTATTGTTTTACCATCGGTGAGCTTGCTGGCTTTACGGTAACTCAAAACTCTCAAAAAAATTTTGCGATTGCAGGGGATGTTTTGAAACTATTTACGGATCGCATGGGGCGTTGAGAAATATTCAATCGTAATCTGTACTTTATCCAATGATTGACACGTATAGCTTACAACGCAACAAGGCCCTTCGTGATTAAAGGGCCGAATGCAAGCAAATAAATGCGTGCAAATAAGAGATGGCTGGAAGGTAATTCACTCTAGAATTCCCCCTAAAATACTAGACTCTCATTAGGTTAAAATTGTAGTGACTAACTGAATTTAGTCATTTGAGAAGAGTTCCTGTAGCCCTGTTCTCGAAAAAACTAATGTCTGTAAATAAGGCAAAGCAGTGTTTCGTTTTTTCGAGAGCACCTGATCTGAACAGCAGCTTTTCGCTCAAAGCGGTCCAATCATAAATTTGGCTCGTTAAATTTAGCTGTTGTTACTGTTACTGGTCACAACAGCTAGTCAGAAACACATACGATTCATTCATCTATCTGGCCAATCACTCTTACCGGGATCTTTAGCATGTTAGCTCTATGAAATTTTCTGGAGCTGACAATGAGAACCCCTTTGTTTCCTTGGTTTATCCTATGGGTGACCATCCCAATCATTATTTTTTTTCTATTCATTTTGCCCGCCCATGCTAGTGATGGGCAATTCTATCAGCGTGGGCAGGAAGGCTGGTTTTGGTATCAGGTTATTCCTGAACCTGAGCAGCCTGATGAGCTGATAGAGCCGAAAGCTGGTTTCGTGGAGTCCAGTCAGAGCGAACTAAAGCCTTTTAGTGCCGCATGGTTCCGAGAGCATATGCAATCGTTTATGGACAAGGCAATTGATGAGCCAACGAGTGAGAATGTCAGAGCCTATCTTTATCTTCAGCGCGTCATGATGGATAAAGGCTCACTATTTGCTGATGTTAGTCAGCAGGTGGTCATGGGTGATCCTGTTTTGGATGAAATCAGTCGCAGACCCTTGGCGACCTACGCTGCTAATCGGATGGACCGAGAAGCTGGCGCTCAACGGGATTTTGCTTTAGGTGAAGTAGCAAAGCGAGCAGGCTTGTTCTTTTTCTATCGTTCGGATTGCCCTTACTGCCACGCTCAAGCGCCTATCATCGAATCAATGGCTTTAAACTACGGTTTCGAGGTATTTGCTATTGCTGTCGATGGCTTGCCTTTACCGGGTGGAGAGTTTCCCAATTTCAAAGTCGATTCAGGACAAGCTCAATCATTGTCCGTTAAGACTGTCCCTGCCGTGTTCTTAGTTGATCCACCTAATGTCATCACTCCCATTGGCCAAGGTGCAATGAGCCTTGATGAACTGAATAATCGAATCATTCTCGCAGCCCATCAAGCCGGTTGGATTGACGATCAAACTTACTATGCCACCAGACCTGTTCAACCCGGCGTGTCACTCGCGATGTCAGCCCAAGAGCTTAACGAAAAGATATTACAGGACCCTGAGTTCCTTGTTCGCTATCTGCGTGCAAAAGGAGGGTTATAACGATGAAAAAAGTATTCCAAGTATCGCTAATCGCCTGTGCGATTGGTTTTTCATCTATGAGCCAAGCAAGCTTGCAACAGGAGATGAATCAGTTGTTTGGTTCAATGACCAACACCACTGCGCCTGGTGTATTCGAGAGTCAGCGGCGTGGCGTTATATCTGGTGGAAGCGTTGTTGTCCGTAACAGGATCATGAACGAGAACCTCGTCTCAATGGTGCCTCCGTCATTCCAAGCAGGTTGTGGCGGCATTGATATGTTCGCTGGAAGTTTGTCATTTGTTAACGCGGATCAGTTTGTTCAATTACTTCGCTCTGTTGCTGCAAACGCCAAGGGATATGCATTTCAATTGGCGCTCAGTGCTATGTGTGAGAAATGCTCCCAGCACATGGAGACTCTGCAAAAGAAAATCCAGCAGTTGAACGAGTATTTCGGCAATTCCTGTCAAATGGCTCAGGGAGTCGTGAACGATACCCTGGCTGCTTTTGGTAAAAAGGGGCAAACAGAAGCCAGCATGTTGAGCTCACTTAAAGGGGCTGGAGACGTTTTTACCAGTTGGAGTGAATCCAATGGTAAGAACCCATATGAGAACGCTTCGAGTGTCGCGGCATCTGATGTGAACAAAACGATTAAAGGTAATTTGGTTTGGCGAGCATTGAAACGTCACTCGGCATCAAGCTGGTTTGCATCGGGGGATGACCGTTTTCTTGAAGCAGTTATGTCCGTGACGGGCTCGATCATTGTTGGTGATCTAGCTAATGCCGCTGATGGCCACGGTAAAGCCCCAAAACTGACCAGGCTGAATGGCAATAAAGTGACTATTGAGCATCTAATTCATGGCGGCAACGTCGCTATGTACCGATGTGACACAGTGACGCAAGACGGTTGTCTGAACCCAACAATCACTAATGTGACTCTTACCGGGTTATCAACTCAGGTAGAAAATTTACTTCTTGGTACAGGTTCTAGTAACGGCATTATTTTTAAATTTGCTCGAAATACAGGGGCTGCTAGCTCCACCGAAAAGGCTTTTATGACCTCGGCTCCCGCGAGCATTGGCGGCATGATTCGAACACTTTCTGCATTAAATGAAGGGGCCGCTAGGTCGTTTGCTTCACGAGCAGCACCGTTTATTGCTGTTGAGATGGCCCGAGCATTGGTTGAAGACATGCTCAATGCAGCTAGAAGTACCTCCGGTGTGGAAGATCATGCCTATGCGAAGTTATTAACGGAAGACCTTGAACGTGCACGTCGCCAAATCAATGAGGAGTACGCCGCGTTGCAGCGAAGATACGGCTCAGAGCAAGAATTGCTGGCGCATTTTAACCAGGTGATTCAGACCATTCGCAAACAGCGTTATTACACCGTTAAATCTACGGCGCTGGGGGAATAGATAATGTGGGAAATCTATTCCATCGGGGATTCGGCTTTTTTAGAGCAGGTCCTGAACGCTGTCGCGATGATCACTGGTACAGGCGACTTTACTTCAATGGTTCGCATTGGCTTGCTCATTGGGGTATTGATGGTCTCTGTTCAGGCCTTAATGCAAGGTGGTCGTGGGATTAACTTTCAACATGTTTTAGTCTCATGGCTAGTCTTTGCAACCATGTTTGGGCCCAGTACCCGAGTGAGCATTGAGGATGCGTACACGGGACAAGTTCGAGTGGTTGATAATGTGCCCATCGGTGTTGCTGCCGCAGGTAGTACGATTTCGACTGTTGGCTTTCAAATCACGCGATTGTTTGAAACGGCGTTCTCAACTCCCGCCATGACGGAATACGGCTTTGCATCCAGTTTACAGTCACTGATTAAAGTGAGAAAACAGGTGATGGATCGCTCTGGTTTGGGTGATGCAAATCGTGTCGCCGGTTCGGACATCGAGCAATCGTGGTTTAACTACATCAAAGAGTGCACCTTGATTGGCATCGACATCGGCCAAAAGAACCTAGATCAGGTGCTGAGTGATCCTAACCCGATGACTGCTATTAGGTTTGATTCGCGCATATATGGCACACGCATCATGCTCAGTGGTAGCAGTAGCGATCTGGACTGCACCGATGCCTATAGCCAACTGAAACTCATGACAGAATCAACCTTCATTCCAAGGCTTAAACAGGTTCTGTCAGCCTCATTGGGGACTTCGTCAGCAACGGACACTGATGACGTGATCCGAAATGCACTGAATAACCTTGGTTTGGCTTCGGTTAACACCCAAGAGTACATGACCGCGTCAGTGCTTTTGCCTATTTATGAGCAAAGCGTGACGGGCAAGTATATGGATGATCAAGCTTTCACCGCCGCCGTTATGGTTAATCAAGCGATTGAACAGCGCAATACACAATGGGCGGCGGAGCAGACTCTTTTCCAAAGTATCGTTCGTCCGATGATGACGTTTTTTGAGGGTTTCATTTACGCCATCACCCCATTGATGGCCTTTGTGATTGCCCTTGGCCAAATCGGGATGCGAATGGCCGGGAAGTACTTGTTAATCCTGCTTTGGATTCAACTTTGGATGCCTGTCATGGCCATCATTAACCTGTATATTCATTTAACCGTTGCAGGGAAAATGTCGGCTCTTGATGCCTTTGCAGGTACAGAAGTACCATCTTTTGCTGGGATGATGCAGATGGATTCAGTGCTGCAAACCTGGATAGCTACTGGCGGCATGTTGGCGTCGAGTGTTCCGGCAATTTCGCTCATGCTCGTGTATGGCTCAGCAATAACTGCAACCCACTTGGCTGGACGTCTTCAAAACGGTGATGCCATTGATGAAAAGATGGCAAGTCCAGATGTCGCGAAAAATGCCCCGGTAATGCAATCACAGTCAATGTTCCAGAATTCAGCCCTTACGGGTTCTGCTATGACCGGAGCGTCAAACCTACTAAGCAGTTTCTCTGTAGGAAGCGCAGTGGGTTCAATGGTCGGCTCTGCAAAAGAATCCATGACTCAGGCAACCCAAGCCTTTAGTCGTCAGGTTGGGAATACTATGAGTCGAACTTTTGGTGAAAAGCTAAGTTACGACAACCTGTCTTCGGTTGGACGTCAGATCGGCTCATCTAACTCCGCATCTAGCGCCGTTGTTAATCAGGTTACTGATGACCTGCAAACTCGGTATGGTTTTGGAGACGATAAAAAAGATGCTGTACGTGGCTTGGTATCTGGCGTGTTATCGGGAGGCTTAAGGGTCGGTGGCGATGGAACCATTACAAATACCGATGATAAAGAAGTAGCAGATAAAGGGTTCTTGGGAAGATTACTTGGTACAGGGGGGAATGACTCCCCACAGGGCAACTTGCCAGGAGTCGATAAGCCAGACGCATCTCGTGTACCAAAAATATCACGGTTACGAGCAGGTTTGGATTTAGGTGGTAACTTTAGTGGCCAAGTTGAGTCATCAGAAGGCAGTTCTCGATCTACGACCGCAAATACGCTCACTGGGGAGATGCAAAGCTTGGCATCAAGTGATTCACGACGTGCTGAGTATCGCGATGCAATGGTTAAGGACCTTTCAGATTCAAGACGTTCTGGCGTTGAGATGTCCTTGTCTAACCAAGACTATCAGTCTCTTCAGAGTTCAGCACAAGACGTTGTCACGGCATCAAACCGCTTTAGTGAGCTTGATCAGGCCAGCTACAGTCTATCAGGACAAAGAAATACTGATGGTGCGACGTTAACCCGATTAGCGGCGGATAATCCTGAAGTCATGGATTATTTAGGTCGCTATATGAACCAGCATGTTGAAGCCGGTAACCGATTACGTGAAAACCTTCCAATGTATCAGCGCTTGTTACCTGATGATAATCAGGCGTATGTGGCCGCAGCTATGGAGTCTTTAACCTATAGCAATTCTTCAACGCCCGCTGAACGGGACAATGATTATCAAGCAGCAATGACTGTTATGGCCATGGCTACCGGAGCCGATTTACGATCAATTCAGCCGCGCTCAAATGAAGGCTTGTCATCAACTGCACCTACTTTTGGTGGTACTCAAAGCCAAGTTGAATCGGGTGTATTGGGCGGCTACGAGGATGCAGCAACAGTTCAAACTCAGTTCAACGCAGCTCAATCGGCTTACCAAACCAATCTGTCTGGTATAGATGGACAGTTGAATGCGCATCAGCAGCAAGCTCAGCAGGCCGTAGCTACTGACACAAGTACCTATCAATCTGGACTAAACAGTGAAGCTGGATCTCAGTGGCGATCACGCATTATGGCTGATGATAGCGGAGTTTCTGGTGCTGAAATGTTCTTCAACAGCGCCAGTGCTATTGGTGATTTCAGTGGCAAGCATACTGATGCAGCACTGCATACCTTGAATCACTTTGGCGAAGACTATGAGAGTTACAAAGAACAAGCGCTTGAAGATCCTGGCTCACGAGGTTTCTTACACAACGCTACGGTGGCCAGCAAATCAACCTGGGATGGCTTAAAAGCCGCCGTTGATGCAGGAACCTCTTTGGAAAACCCATTGACGGCGTTTAATGATGCATACAGTGGATCGAGTTCGCAGTATGCTTCCGAAGTAAACTGGGGCACTAAGTCTGAAGCCATGTTGGCGGGGGCATTCGGTGCGGCAGTTAACAATCGATATGGTGAGTTCCTAGAGCAGTATGCTGATGATTTTAAAAAGGAAGCATACAGCGAAGGGCAGAGAATGGGATTGACCCCGATTCAAAGTCAAGTGTTCGCTCAAGCTTTCAATGAAGGTTTGGCGGGGCGCGTATTCAACTCTGAAGACTCATCGAGTTGGTCGCCTGAAATGCTTGGCCTAAGGGAGCAAATGCTAAATGAGTATCGTCAAAAGGATGAGAGTGGCGCTTACATCCCTGACAGTGTGTCTGAAGAAGATAAAGCATTTGTGGATAAGCAGATAGCGGTGATCTCAAATGCATCCCTTGCGGGAGATTATGCTCAGAACAACTTGATTGATATTAGGGCCTATAACCAGGCATCAGGAAGGAACTAGAAATAGAAGGTAGCCAGCGTGATAGGCTGGCTACTTTTTTGGTTTTTTGGGGAGAATAGATGAGCGACCATCTGCAAATTCGTTTACCCAGTACCAATATTTTTTTTCGCTCAGGCTTAGTTCTCGACCGGTATCTTTCAGTTGCCTTTGAAACAAACGGATTAGACCGCTTAAGCCTAAGAAAGCTAAGCCGACACAGAAAATTGTCCAACTCACTTGCCAATATGCGATTGCTAAAAACATAGTGGTGATGGCTATAAGGCCGATGGGGTTGCAGGTCGCTTTGAATCCCAAGTAGCTGAAAAAAACGACGGTGCAGAACAGAAATGGCAGAGCCGCTAACTTGGCAGATGCCGTTAATATTTCTGATGGAAAAAAATGAGCCGCAGCCAAAGTCGCCAGAAAAAGCCCCAGTGATATAACCCAGCAGCGTGCTGGTAAAGATTTAAGTAAGTTTGTCATCTTAGTACTCTCAAAGTGCACGGGCGGTGCACAATCAAATCATGTATCAGCATGTCAGTTCTCAAAAAGTGCTCTAGTGGTTTGCTCAGCCATAATCTCGCACACAGGACATTTAAGCTGAATGCGCTGTTGAGATACCGTCAAATACAGACTACCGCATCGACACCGGTGTAAGGATGCAAGCTGTGATCTTAAATCACGAGCTAGAACCCAACCTTCATTGATGGTCAGTTTTTTCCAGGGGATCTCAGCTGGAAGCTCTGCCTCTTCTCTCGCAACCAAGTACGCATCGTAAGCCTTCATCAAAGCATCGATATTTAATTGCTTGTAGACATTATCACCACCAATATTGACATAAAGCGCCATCAGCAGGGAGCCTTCAACTAGGGCTCTTCTGCTTTTAACGATGGCATCAGATTCTGGCAACTGACCAGGACAAGGTGACTTGCCAGTCACTTCTTTGTGCAGCCTTCTGATAATGTGGATTGGCAAACCTGTATCGAGCGCGATAATGGTCGTTCGAAATCCGTACTTAATAAGCAGCGAGGCTCGGGTAAACAGCTCACTTTTGGACAGGTTATCAATCATGCATCCCCCTTGTTGTTTAGGGTTGATAATAAATAAGCGATTCTTGGGATACCTGTGCCTTTGCTCTTCACCATCTCAATCAGTTGGCTTTGGTTACCCCTTGGTTGAAACAGCATGAATGATGAGGTCGCCACTCGTTGCAGGTCGTCAACACCGGCATTAATCAGTGCATCCACCACGTCGCGTGTAAGTCCAAAGCGCAAGACCGCCTCTTGCGGATCAATTCGCGATAATTCACGTGCTGCGTGTAGGTACGCCAAATTTAATTGATAGAAGTCTTGTTGATTGGTTGTCATTGACGGACCTCCAGTTCATGTAAAATATTGCGATAGATAGAAAGCACTCTTTGCCCATACCAGCGTGCACGCTCTTCGTTCCAACTGTGATAGCGGCCTATGCCAAGCTCTAAATCGTTTGGTGAAGACTTGATTGCTTCGGCCAAAATACTGGAGCCGACAGTAAGGTTGGTGATGGGGTCTAGCAGTTCAGCTGCTGAGCTCACTCGATGCCCATGCCAATGCAAATTGATTTGCATAAGGCCAATATCGAGCTGGTATTTTTCACTCTCTTGCAGTGCCTGGTTTAACAGTTGCTCCGCTTCTGTCTTAGATTTGGCGTAGGTTGCGTTTGAACCATTGCGAATTGCGTATGGCCATGGACTGGTCATGTTAAGACCTCGATGTGAGGCTGACTCAGCCAAGGCAACGGCGTAGAGCATGACTGGATCAATACCAACACTTTGTGCTGCTTTTTCCCACTGATAGCCCGGAAACGCATAGACTGAAGTGCTTGCGGACATGGCTATCACTAGGGCAACGGTTTTTGCTTTAATCGTTTTCATTTTTGTCCTCTAATTGATTTTCGAGAAGCGCCTGAATGGCTTTCGGGCTTATTCTTTTCAAAGGCACTGCGCTAAAATTGGCGATGCCTCTCGTGTAAACTTGTGCCGCTTTTGACCAGTCACCCACGGCAACAGGCGCTTGCATATCAAATCCTTTTTGCTGGTTCTGATGGTCTGCAATACCCTGTAATAGCCTTGGGTATTCACCCACTTCGTCCCGCAGCAAGTAAGCCTGGTAGCGTGTTAAAAACTCTTTTTGCTTAAAGGGGTATTCCCTGTCATCAACTTTGCAGAGTTCAACCCATCCCCCCATGTCTGAAATCACGCGGTGGATAAGTGCATCGTCAAACATCACGGATGTCCAAGCACCAACCTGACGAACAGCCTTGTCAACTTTGTTCCAAGCAACCATGGCTCTTGAACCCGAGTTGCCATCGATATGCTTGATGACGTCAGCGGGCTTTGGAAAAAATTGCCCAGTATCCGGTGATTGAATATGCCGAGTCAGACCGATTCGCACTTCTTCAATGCTATAAGCACGAAGGGCTTCAAATGCGATGGATAGCAATTGCGGTGATACGCTTTTGCCATACATGGCCCAAGCTGCTCCCCAAACTTCAGCAAACTCGCGTTTATCAACCTCCTGCACTTGAACGAACCTCCCGAATACCTGGTCCGGCCCAGCTTTCAGCGATGCGACGATTGCTTTCTTCAATATTCAATTGGTGATTGCTGCCCTTTAGGCTCGTCGATGATTGCTGTACTTCATCAATGCGAACGTACTCGTCTTCCCATTGCCGGTTTAAAAGCCAGTTATGTGGCATAGGGGTCTTAGTCCGATCTTGATACTGTAATCGGTTGTCTCGTTGCTCTTTCCAGCGTGTTAGCACTTCCAAGGCGAGTTCATGGTCTTCATTGAGGCCCATGCGTAGCCATTCTTCTTTGGCTTTCGCTTTTTTTTCTTTGCGTATTTGTACATCCCAGAAGTCTTCAAACTGTATGTGGTCAACAGTTTTAACTGTTGGTTTATTGCTTCTCTCAGAGTCATCCGACCGTTGAGAGTCCCTTACCGGGTTGCCATCAGGCATAAACAATGATGAAAATTCTTCTGGTAGCCGAGCTTGAAAAGCGGCAAGAGATTTCAAAAGCGATGCCATACCAATGAAGTCGGCAGGTACATCTTTAAGCAACCGAAAGGCTGCCTTACCTTGGTTTGGGTTTTCGATTGGGTTGTGCTTCAGAAAGCTTCGAATCAAAGTCCAACCAGATGCCTCGCAACGAATCAGGAACTGATCTTGTTCTAACTCACTTAACGTCTTGGCAACCTGTTGCTCATCCCAGTTCAAGTCAGAAGCAACGTAACCAATCGGCAGTCGAAAGCAGCCAAGCAAATTACAATGTGGGCATGTAAGCAAATACAGTCCTAGCAACTTCGCTGAGTCACTCCAGGACAAAACATTTTGCTTTAGCCAAAAGCGGGTATAGACCTTGCCATAATCACGCATGGAGGAACTCGCTTTTGTGTTTACGTAAAATGCTGACCATTATTTGCCCTTAATCCTACTGGTTACTGGCTTTCAGCTCGCTTGGGCATTCGGGATAGATGTCCGGTCTTAACTGAGATCGGGTTACCTGTCCTTGCGTAGCTTGTTCGATGGGTAAAACGAATTCAGCGGGAACACGCCCTGATTTATTCAACCAAAACCAGACGTTTTGCTGTTTTGAGTTGATGGCTCTTGCTAATGCTGATTGCCCGCCGACCAAGTCAATGGCACGGCGGAGATGTTTTTGTGTCGTTTTGAACACTTCCATACCGTCTCCTGTTACAATAATAACTGTTACAAGATTGAATGTTACAGTTTAAACTGTAGATAAGTCAACAGTTAAAATTGTTGAAAGACTACAGTTTTATTTGTAGAATGCGGGCTTATGAAAACTTTATCCGAACGACTAAACCATGCCTTGCAGCTTACTGGGGTAACTCAGTCTGAGTTGGCTCGTCGCATTGGTATCAAACAGCAGTCGATCAGCCAGATTTGCTCTGGTAAATCGGCTAGGTCTCGTTACACCATGCAGATCGCGGAGGCGCTTCGCGTGAATGCTCATTGGCTCGCCACAGGTGATGGCGAGATTGGCTTGGGGGTCGGTAATGTAGAAGTCGGGCCTGATATTAAGGGAAGAATTCCTCTCATTAACTGGGTTCAGGCCGGTGATTGGACTGAAATAGCGGAGGGATTTGCCCATGAAGATGCTGAGGAGTGGCGTGAAGTCACTGGGAAAGCACATGAGGGTTGTTTCGCACTTCGCGTAAAAGGCGACAGTATGGAAAATCCAAGCGGAAAAAAATCCATACCTGAGGGGGCAGTGATCGTTGTTGATCCTGAGTTACCTTACTCTTCAGGTTCATTGGTTGTTGCGCGTTTGGATGATTCGAAAGAAGCAACCTTTAAGCAGTTGGTTATTGATGGTGAACAGAAGTATCTAAAACCTTTGAACCCGCAATACCCTGCAATACCGATCAACGGCAACTGCACCATCATCGGTGTAGTACGACAAGCTATCATCGATTTCTGGTAGCGAAGGAATTTGTGGTTTAGCCACAGTTGTTCATTAGCTGAAGAAGCAACGATTGCAAACAGCTACAACTGAGCATTGGTGCACGCTGAGAGTAAATGGTAACCGATTAGGTAACCATTGATTGTTTATAAAGTCAAGATCAGCGAAAATAGCGGCCAATTACGATTAACACGACGGATTTGACAAGCGAAGAACTGAAAAGAGAGTACTTCCAAAAGTGTGTACAAATCCGTGTACAAACTAAAAGAATTTATACATGGCAAACCAAGATTTTCTTAATGAAATCAATAAGCGAAGGACCTTTGCTATCATCTCTCACCCGGATGCGGGTAAAACCACCATCACTGAAAAAGTATTGTTGTTCGGACAAGCTATTCAAAAAGCAGGTACGGTAAAGGGGCGTGGTTCTAATCAACATGCCAAATCTGACTGGATGGACATGGAAAAAGAGCGTGGGATCTCGGTAACCACCTCTGTGATGCAGTTTCCGTTTAATGAACGTTTAGTTAATCTACTCGACACTCCTGGACACGAAGATTTCTCAGAAGATACTTATCGCACCTTAACAGCGGTGGATTCATGTTTAATGGTTATCGATGCAGCGAAAGGTGTAGAAGACCGTACACGTAAATTAATGGAAGTTACTCGCCTGCGTACCACGCCAATTGTTACCTTTATGAATAAGTGTGACCGTGACATTCGTGATCCAATGGAATTATTAGACGAAGTTGAAACTGAGCTTAATATTGCCTGTGCGCCGATTACTTGGCCAATTGGTTGTGGTAAAGAATTTAAAGGTGTTTATCATATTCACCGTGGCGAGACTATTTTGTATAAAACAGGTCAAGGTCACACCATCCAAGAAGTGCGAAGTATTAAAGGGCTTGATAATCCAGAGCTTGATGAAGCAATTGGTGGCGAACTTGCAGAGCAATTACGTGAAGAGCTTGAGCTGGTGATTGGTGCATCAAATGAATTTGATTTAGAGCTATTTTTAGCAGGTGAATTGTCTCCAGTTTATTTTGGTACTGCATTAGGTAACTTTGGTGTTGATCATGTATTAAATGGTTTGACGGAATGGGCGCCTACGCCATTGCCGCGTGAAACAGAAAACCGAACTGTCGTTGCCACAGAAGAAAACTTCTCAGGCTTCGTATTCAAAATACAAGCAAACATGGATCCAAAGCACCGTGACCGTATAGCTTTCATGCGTATCGTATCGGGTAAATATAGCCAAGGTATGAAAATGAACCATGTACGCATAGGTAAACAAGTAAGCATCTCTGATGCGGTTACCTTTATGGCTGGCGATCGCGAACGCGCTGCCGATGCATATGCTGGTGACATAATTGGTTTACACAACCATGGCACAATTCAAATTGGTGATACGTTCACACAAGGTGAAAAGCTTAAGTTTAGTGGTATTCCTAACTTTGCACCTGAGTTATTCCGTCGTATTCGTTTGCGCGATCCACTTAAACAAAAGCAGTTATTAAAAGGTTTAGTGCAACTTTCAGAAGAAGGCGCTGTACAGGTATTTAGACCACTAATTAATAACGACCTGATTGTAGGCGCTGTTGGTGTGCTGCAGTTCGATGTAGTTGTTGCTCGCTTAAAAGCAGAATATAACGTAGATGCGATTTACGAAAGCGTGAATGTAAATACTGCTCGCTGGGTAAGTTCAACTGATGTTAAAAAGTTTGAAGACTTTAAGCGTAAGTGTGAAAGCAATTTAGCCTTAGATGGCGGTGATAACTTAACTTATATTGCACCTAGCCGTGTAAATCTTAATTTATCAATTGAACGTTACCCTGAGGTGACGTTTAACCACACACGTGAAAACTAGACAAAAATTTAATTTAAGCCTGCAATAGTGGGCTGATAAAGGTAACAAATTACATGAACATTCGTACGTTATTAATTGATAAAGCAATTGCGGCAATGACAGCAGCAGGCTTACCTGCTGATACCAACCCAGCGGTTACGCAAAGCACGCGTCCACAATTTGGTGATTACCAAATTAATGGCGCGATGGGTGCTGCGAAAAAAATGAAAAGCAACCCACGAGAGCTTGCACAAAAAATTATTGATAATTTAGATGTCAGTGACATCGCCGATAAAACAGAAATCGCAGGTCCGGGTTTTATTAATATCCATTTAAAGTCTGAATTTTTAGCAAGCAGTGTTGAAGCGGCTAATCAAGATGCAAAATTATCTGTTGCAGAACACGCAAAGCCGCAAACGGTTGTTGTTGATTACTCATCACCAAACTTGGCTAAAGAAATGCACGTAGGCCATTTACGTTCAACGATTATTGGTGACTCTGTAGTGCGTGCACTTGAGTTTCGTGGTGACAAGGTAATTCGTCAAAATCACATGGGAGATTGGGGCACGCAATTTGGTATGTTGATTGCGCACTTAGAAGATCAAATTAACCAAGGTGTTGATTTAGATTCTGTTGCGCTTGCTGATTTAGAAACTTTTTACCGTGATGCTAAGAAGCGTTTTGATGATGAAGAAGGTTTTGCCGACAAAGCCCGCGAATACGTTGTTAAATTACAAGGTGGCGATGCACATTGTGAAAAACTGTGGAAGCTATTTATTGCAACGTCAGTTAAGCACTCTGAAGAAGTATACAAACGCTTAAATGTAACGCTTACAGCCGATGACATCATGGCTGAAAGTGCTTACAACGCAGAGCTAAACGATATTATTGCGCTGTTGAAAAATAAAGAAATTGCGGTTGAATCGCAAGGCGCGCAAGTTGTATTTTTAGATGAACTAGCGAATAAAGATGGTGAGCCATCGGCGTTTATCGTGCAAAAATCAGGTGGCGGTTTCTTATACGCGACCACAGATTTAGCTGCGTGTGACTATCGCTCAAACAAATTAGGTGCAGAGCGAATCTTAATTTTTGTTGATGCGCGTCAGAGCCTTCACTTTAATCAAGTTGAACTAACTGCCCGTAAAGCAGGTTTACTGCGTGATGAAACCAGTTATGAGTTTTGCCCATTCGGCACCATGATGGGTGAAGATGGTAAACCATTTAAAACACGTACTGGCGGCACAGTTAAATTGGCTGATCTACTTGAAGAATCAATCACTCGTGCAAGTGCAAAACTAGCTGAGCGGATCTCAGATTTTAGTGAGCAAGAGCGTAGCGAAATTGCTCGTAAAGTAGGTATTGGTGCAGTTAAATATGCAGACTTATCTAAAAACCGTACCAGCGATTATATTTTCAACTGGGATAGCATGCTCAGCTTTGAAGGTGCAACCGCACCTTACTTGCAATATGCATATACCCGCGTGCGCAGTATATTCCGTAAGTCAGGTGTAGATTCAACGAGCTTAAGTGCAGATGTCGCTATCATTGAACCGCAAGAAAAAGCACTTGCTCTTAAACTTCTTCAGTTAGAAGAAGTGCTTGATCAAATGATCAGTGAAGCAACACCGCACGTATTGTGTAGCTACTTATACGAACTAGCAAGTTTATACATGACATTCTACGAAGCTTGTCCAGTGCTTAAAGAAGGCGTAGAGCCAAGTGTGCGTGACAGCCGTTTAGTGTTATGTAATTTAGTGGCAGACACATTGCGCACAGGCTTAGATTTACTAGGCATCGAAGTCATGGAGCAAATGTAATCTGCTGCGTGTAGTTCGCTTTGACTGCGTTGTCGTGCTTTTTTAGCCTAAGTCACATACAAAAACGTATGCTCCTTGGCATAAAAAAAGCACTTCGCCTTGTCAGC
Source organism: Pseudoalteromonas atlantica (assembly GCF_043641955.1). Classification (GTDB taxonomy): domain Bacteria; phylum Pseudomonadota; class Gammaproteobacteria; order Enterobacterales; family Alteromonadaceae; genus Pseudoalteromonas; species Pseudoalteromonas atlantica_A. The sequence continues at coordinate 70,307 of NZ_JBHZRV010000004.1, read as the reverse complement.
ACTTCTACACTTGCAGATGCGTAGTTTGGCATTGAATAGTTGGCCCTAATCAGATACAAGAGCGTATGCTCATAGGGATAAGTCGGTTTTCCGCCTTGTCGTAGGTTGGGTTGAGTGCAACGAAACCCAACAAAGTTAATATAATCATACGCCTTATACTTGCTTGACTGCCTTGCTGGTTGTCTACTTTGATTAACCTAGAACCTAGAACCTAGAACCTAGAACCTAGAACCTAGAACCTAGAACCTAGAACCTAGAACCTAGAACCTAGAGGGAATTTTATGAAACTCGAAGATATCCGTCGTGAATACCTGCAAGATGCGCTTAGCGAAGACAACTTGCTTGATTGCCCATTCAAGCAGTTTGAAATGTGGCTTGAAACTGCGGTAGCAACTCAAATGCCTGATCCAACGGCAATGGTAGTGGCAACAGTTGATGAAACAGGCCAGCCCTCTCAGCGCATCGTGTTATTAAAACATCTTGATGATAATGGATTTGTGTTTTTTACCAATACAGGCTCACGTAAAGCGCAAGAACTGAAAGGCAATAACAAAATATCGCTGCATTTTCCATGGCACCACATGGAGCGCCAAGTGATTGTATATGGTGAAGCCAAGCCATTACCAACATCTGCTGTAGCAAAATATTTCTTATCACGTCCGAAGGAAAGTCAATTAGCAGCGTGGGCTTCGGCTCAAAGTAGGCCAATTTCATCACGTAAAGTGTTAATGGAAACTTTTGCTAATATGAAGAGTAAGTTCTCTAATGGTGAAATACCATTACCTGATTTTTGGGGTGGTTACTGCGTTGTGCCTAGTAAAATTGAGTTTTGGCAAGGTGGCGCACACCGTTTGCATGACCGCTTTATGTTTCAACGCCAAGCCGATAACAATTGGCAAGTTACTCGGTTGAATCCCTAATCAGCTATGAGCTTTATTGATTCCCACTGCCACCTAGACTTTAGTGAGTTTGAGCCTAATCGGGAGCAATTGATACAGCAATGTAGGCAGCAGGAGATCAAGACCTTTATTGTGCCTGGGATTACTTTAGCTCAATCCAAGGCACTCATTGAGTTTGCAAGGCGCTATCCCAGTATTCGTATTGGAGCAGGTTTGCACCCTTATTTCTTGTCAGAATACCTTGATGAGAACTTAGCAAAATTAACTGAATTTGCTCACCATCATAGAGATAAAATTATTGCTATTGGTGAGTGTGGGATTGATCGAAGTATCGATGGCCTTGCTCTTCAAATTCATATTTTTGAGTACCAAATAGCGCTAGCAAACCAGCTACAACTTCCCTTAATTGTTCATCATCGCAAAAGCCACGACTTAATTGCCCAATCTTTTAAACGCTGTAAACCTAAATATGGCGGTGTAATACATGCTTTTTCAGGCTCAATGCAGCAGGCTCAATATTATATTGAGCAAGGGTTTAAACTAGGAGTGGGGGGAGGTATTACTTATGAACGAGCCCAAAAGACTCGCCATGTTATTGCGCAGCTAGATGCAAAGCATTTACTGCTGGAGACTGATTCACCCTCAATGCCTTTATCGGGCTTCCAAGGACAAATAAACACGCCATTGCAACTTACCCGTGTGTTTGAGCAATTATGTGAACTAAAGCAACTAACGGGTGAAGATAAAGCGCTATTTAAGCAGCAGCTTTATGACTCGTGCTCAGCACTTTTTTGCATATAGCGACTAACTTGCCAACGCTTTAAACCACGACCAAGTTGCCATGTAAAAATACTGGTAATTACTAACATTAAAAGCACTTGCCTGCCTAGGTCATGAAAATGGTTATGGCTTTGTGATACAGCTGCACGCGTTAAGTAAGTAATTGATACAAATCCAATGGGACGTTCATTGGCATTGGTAACAGGCTCAACAAAAGGGGTTTTTAATTTACTAATGCCGGGAGTTGAGTGGGGTAACTTACCCATTAAATGGTGAGGTTGCCAATTATCGCTGCTCGCAATTAATGCACCTTGGTGGTCGTAAATTGTGGCCGCTAGTACAAACTCATCCTTGCTAATGTTATTGCAAAGCGCTGTTAGTGCCGGTTTGTTTTTTTCAACTAATGGTGTTTGTGCACTCAATGCCATAAGCCGAGTTAAGCTCTTCGCTGTATTATCAGCATTGTCATAAAGCAACTGATGACTTTGAAAGCTGCTATTAACAGCAACCCATGTTAATAATAAAAAGCATGCAGCCGCTAAACTTAGGCGAACAAGTCGTTGCCTAACTGATGCTGAAACCGGGTTATTAATATGGTTATTTTTCATAGTCATTGCTTACGCTGCTGACAGCCTTTGTTTTTGATGTTACAACTATGCTAACTATAACCTTAAAGCCCTGCTTATGGCGAGTTTACTATTAAAAATGCAGGGGGACATTAGTCTCATTTGGAGTCATCATGACATTGGAACGCCTTGCGGCCCTATCACCAGCCCAATTATCATCGCAATTAGTGCTTGGCAACTGGTATCAGCTTGTTGAGGCTGAATTTACAAAAACACATATACCTGACAATCCTCAGGGGACGTTTAGTGTTGCATTTGGGGCGCAATTTGATGGTGAAAATTTTGAGGATATTCTAAATTTTCTCAACGCGAATAACATTTTAGTCAGTGGCGTTTGTCGTTATCAACCTGATCCACAGCTTGCACCTGCTATTTGCTTTTACAGTAATGACTTTAATGGTTCTTTAAACCCTTTGGTAATGAATGAATTTGCTCATGCGAAAGGTTTTCAACTGGTGCAGCTCAACACGCCGCCCAATTTGCATGAGCCGGGTTTACTGGTGATGGACATGGACTCAACGGCAATCACCATTGAATGTATTGATGAAATTGCACGTCTTGCAAACGTTTATGACGAAGTCGCAGCTGTCACCGCACAAGCGATGGCGGGCAAGCTCGATTTTAGTGAAAGCCTTTATCAACGAGTTGCAAAGCTTGAAGGTATAGAACAAAGCTTAATTGATGAATTAAAGAGTACACTACCGTTGATGCCGGGTATCGACGCGCTGTGCCGAGTGCTAAAACAGCATAACTGGTATTTAGCCATTGCCTCAGGTGGGTTTGTGCCCTTTGCAAAGCAAGTACAGACGTTACTCAACTTAGACGAAGTACATGCAAATGAGCTTGAATTTAAAGACAACAAACTGACAGGGAAAGTGCTAGGCACAATTGTAGATGCTAACCAAAAAGCGAGAGTGCTTGATATGCTACAAAAGCAATTAAGCTTGCCATCTCATCAAACAGTCGCAATAGGTGATGGTGCAAATGATTTAGTAATGATGAAAGAGGCTGGGTTAGGCGTTGCCGTACACGGAAAGCCGAAAGTAGTTGAGCAGGCTCAAGCGGCGATATGTGAAGGCTCCTTATTACAGCTATTGTATTTACTAACCATCCCTAAATAATCAACGAATATACCCAAGCCACCTCAAGATGCAGAATTCAACGTTTCACAGGGGCTTAATATCAAGGCGTTACTTTGCAAGAATGGCCATCCCTTTTAAGAAGGAACAACGATGAGAGTAAGTGCCTGTGAAACGCCCAGCGGGTTGGTTTAAAAGCGATTTATACTGCGTTATTGATTTTAACAATAGAACCACTATTATTTGCAATCAATGCCTTGCCTAAATCGCTTTTAATTCCAACTGACACTCGCATCTTGAGGTGGTTTGGATAAAAGTACGTAAGTTTTAAGTCACTTTCGTACTTATCCTAATCGATTCAACCAAACTTGTTTTCGTGATGACATTTGCTCAATTTGCTCAGCTTTAAAGTCAAAGTGATTGAGCGCTTCCTCTGTCACGTCCACCATGTCACCCACACCAGCAACAGACCAAAGCGCTTCTTCTAAGTCTTTGGCTTTGTGCAAGGCATATTGGCTGACATATTTTAACTCGTTTGATAAATAATCCGTATCAGGGCGACCTGTTCGAGATATAAATAAACGCATCACAAAAATAAGCTCATTCTTTAAGCCTTTTTTGAGGAAAAACGTATGTGGCGCAAAATCATCGACCGCTGTGCACTGAGTTTTTATAGCGCTTTCAACAGATGACTTTTTCGGATCAAAGCGAATAAACAAGGTAAATGGTAGAGGAGGATCTTGTCGGCTTCGATCTTTAATAAGTGGTGTGATCGTTTCGGTGATTTGATCAGTCGATAAAAAGGCTTCTAAACTGGTCTTTTCATTTAACAAACCAAAACTTTGTAAAATACGATGAATGGGACTGGGGTATAAGCCTTGACCAATTGCGCCTGTTGTAAAATGCGCGGCCTCTTTATGTAAGTAAAAAGGTAGCTGACACACTGTTTTTGTCACCATGTTTCTTAATGCAGTTGAAAGTCCTGGAATTTTTGGCGTCTCTTCAGATACTTTTAACTTACTTTTATTATTTTCAATTAGTTGCGTGAAAAACTTCACGCCCATATGAGGTAAGTCAGCTATTATGGTGGCTTTTAAGTTAATAGTAGTTAAAGACTTGCTTACTGCCATCACTTCGTATTTGAGCTTGGATAACTGATGCTTTTTAGTGATCTTTTGTAACTCAGGCAAACTGAGCTCTACAATATGGCCTTTTTTAAAGTCAACTGGCTGCTTACACTCAATTTGCAAACCCATCACCGAAAAATCAAGGCTATGAGCTTGAATTGAATGTTCTTCTGAGGCAACTTCATTCACAATAACCTCTGTTTTGTAGAGGTAACGCTTATGGGCGCGCAAATTAACATATTCAAGATCAACGGCTTCTAGGCGAGGCGGTGTTTTGTGTTTACCATGACCAAAGCGTTTTAGTTCATTAACTAAACTTTTATTGTATTCAATGGTTTGGTAACGCTTTTGCTCTGCGGGCGTACCCACCGCAGTTAATACAGCTAAATATTTGATATCTTTCAACATGCCTTGCACCCGAGGTGATGGAGGCTTATTGAGTTTTTCAATATCTTTCCCCGCCGTTTTAGGCAGGCTTAATGGTATAAAAGAATCCTCGGGGTGGCTTGGCATTAATTGCACTTTAAAACATTGCCAGCTTTCTTTTTGGCTACCAAAACCAAAAAACAAATTATGTAATTTAGGCTCTTTGTTAAGCTCAGTGCGGGTTGCCGAGTAATAATATACTTTGCCAGCAACAACGTGAGTGAAAGTATATAAATATTCTTCTTTCACTGGGGCTGGGTCGTTTAAAAGTTCAGCCAGACGTTGTTGATTCAAGATGGAATATAAGCAAGATAACTTTCGTTCATCGCAGAAATAACGTTGAATAAAAACATTATTTTCAGTTGTTAGCGCTATATTAGGGTATAACTTTTCACTTTCTAAACTAAAAAAAACAAATAGTGAAGCAACACGAGGTATGTAATATTGTTCATACCCTTTTGACACAACCGCATCAAGAGTATTGTCTAAGTTTACTTTGTATCTGCGTTTATTACCGTGGATAAAGCTTTCTAAAAACTCATCGAATTTAACATTGTTTTCAACAAATGTTCGTTTTAATCGGACGTGGTTAAAATCAGCGGACACCGCTTCAACAGCAACCACTTCATATTGAATACCATTTTTAAGCCCAAGCTCAAAGTCTTGCTCTAAGCCAACGAGCCTTAAACCGATCAATTGTCCACGTTTAACAGTATATCGAGGCGCTAGTTTTATTTTGGCACCACTTAAGGAAATATCTGATGTGGTAGCAGATATTGTACTTCCCTTGTTTATTTCAACGGTAATTTTGATCGAATAATTCATCCGCTCTTCACGGCGGCTTTCATAAGAGGCAAACTTGATTACTTGGCAACTAAGTGTATTTTGAGCTTGTTGTTCTGGCTGGTTAGCCAGCTGAGTGGCTTTTTTTTGCATAACCCGATGGTTATTATCGGTATTCATTACCGCTTCATAAACTGCAAGAGTGTAACCGCCATGGCGTTTTATTGCCTCTTCAAACACACTAATAGCGGTTTCATCCATAAAGTGTTGTTTACCGCCATATTCATACGGTTTTACTTGGCCAGTTACTTGACCTCTTAAATCTATAAAGCGTGCAACGGGTTGAGATAAGCGTGACATTTCCATCTTGATCAAAAACTGCTCAGGCTTGGTTAAGCCTGCTGTTTTTGATTTAAAGATTCCATCAAACTTTGTATTGCCTAAGTACGATTTTAATTCATCAACTAAATCTTCGTATTTTAGGAGAATATCTTCACTCATCTATAAAACCATCACCTTGGAAAAGTAGATACATCTATTTATTGATATAAGCAACACGTCATCTTAGTAGAGCTGCTTTACTACTTATAATAGTGTTACGATAGCTACTTTTAATTTTTATTATTATAATTTGCCAAATAAATGGCTCATAAATCTATGCTTAAGCTAGCGGTTATCTAATACTATCTAATTATTAGCAAATATTAACTAATATATTTACTAGTATTAGTACTTGTAATAGCTCTTGTATTAGCACTTGTATTAGAACTTATATTAGCTAACCTAAAAACAAAGCAAAAAACGTGCCTTAAAGAAAGCTCATAATGCTATAAATAGATTGTGGCGTTGATTTAACTAATTGGCAAGCAGTAGCTATGTAAAACCATGAGCTAACAAAATAAACGCTTTTCACAAGCATAATATAAATAGATAAGACTAGGTAAGAATTTAAATGGCAAAAGCGGCAAAAGTAGAGTTTGTTTGCACCGAATGCGGCATGAACTATCAACGTTGGCAAGGACAGTGTCGTTGTGGGGCATGGAATACCTTAGCCGAATTTAAACCCTCTGCAGGGCAAAGTAAAAAAGCGTCATCACGCGCAGGTGTCGGAGGTTATGCGGGCGGAGTAGGCGGAGGTTCTAAAAAAATAAATGATATCGCCACCGTCGAGGCTGAAAAACAACTTACTGAGATTGGAGAGCTTGATCGCGTCTTAAGCGGCGGTGTTACAACCGGTTCGGTGAATATTATTTCTGGTGACCCAGGTGCAGGTAAAACAACACTGCTGTCTGACTTGGTAGCAAGAATGTCACAACGTATGCCTTCCCTTTACTGTACTGCAGAGGAGTCACTGTCGCAGTTTAAAAACCGTGTAAATCGTTTAAAGTTAGATTACAACGCAGATGAGCTTTATCTCCTTTCAGAAACCAGTGTTGAAACGATTATTGAAGAGCTTGAAAAAAATAAAATTAAGTTTGCAGTAATAGACTCTATTCAAGCGGTTGTCACAGACACTGCCAACGGCAGTCCAGGTTCGCCATCACAAGTTAAAAGTGCTGCACAAGCATTGACCCAGTACTGCAAACAAAATGATGTCACCATGTTCATCATTGCTCATGTAAATAAAAACAACGAGATTGCAGGTCCACAAACCTTGGTACATATCGTCGATGCGTTATTACATATCGATACAAACGATGGACAAATCCGTACTTTAAGAGCCAACAAAAATCGCTTTGGTGATATAGATACCGTGGGTATTTTTAGAATGTGCGAGCGCGGTATGCTCAGTGTTGATAACCCAAGTGAGATATTTTTATCGGGCTCAAGTACTGAGTCGCCCGGTTCTGCTATTACCTGTATCCGTAAAGGCAACCGAAACCTATTGCTTGAAATTCAATGTTTAACCACCGAAACAGAAGCCGAATTCCCACAGCGTGTTTGTGTTGGCTTAAATATGAACAGGATTAAAATGCTTACGGGTATTTTACGTAAGCACACTAAAACTAAAATTTTCCACGATACTTTCTTTAATATTGTGGGCGGCTTAAAAATTGACGAATCAGAAACCTGTATCGACCTTGCGTTAGTTGCGGCTTTATTAAGTAGCTTAAATGAATTTGTGGTACCGCGCACAACCTGCATCATGGGGGAGCTGAGTTTAAATGGCGACGTAAGGCCAATAGACAGCGGCGTGCCAAGGGTAAAAGAAGCAGCGCAACATGGCTTTACTGAAATTTTTATACCATTTCGTAATTACCATAAGTCGATGGAAGGGCTTGGAGCAAAAATTACCCCTGTTAAAACCGTCCATGAGCTACTAAGCCTGATAAATTAATAACAGGCTTCAAAAGCGCTTAACGAGTTATGTTGTTCAATGTTAACCTTGAGCGAGATAAATCGATTTAAAGAACATAATAAGGAATATAATGAAAAAACTAGCAATCGTTGCGGGTGTCGTAGCTATAACACTCGGTGGTGTTAGCTATGCTAATCACCTTGTAACTCAAGAAGTCAAAGTTGAAGTTGACCGTCAACTTGCAATGTTAACGGAGCAGGTTGGCTCAGCAATCTCATATGATGAACTTTCTGCGAGTGTTTTTTCACAAAGTGTTGAGCTGACAAATTTAGCGATCACCAGTTTTGATGGCAGCAGTGTGGCCACAATTGATGATATTTCTGTTGCCGGATACGAGACAGATAAAATTGCGCCACGCACTGAAGTGTCGATAAATGGATTTAAATTTAGTGATGAGTTTTTGACGCAGCTCCCACCTGATGCGAATAACCAACTAGCCAGTGCGCGTTATGATTTACATACCTTGATGAATTACGATGAAAATTCAGGCAATAGTGATATTAAACTTACTATTGACGCTAATGACATTGTTGCGTTTAATTTTGATTTAGGCTTGGCTAATTCAACGCCATTGATGGAAGCGTCGTTAGCCGCCAGTAAATTGCAGCAAAAAAGTGGCTCACAACAATTAACCCTAGAGCAGGAACTTCAGCAGCAAACCATCATGATGGAAGCACTTTCTGGGCTTGAGCCACGCACCATTGAAATTAACTTACAAAACCAAGGTAAGTTTAAAACCTTGGTTGAACAAGTTCTAGAAAAACAAGGTATGACACTTGAGCAAATGCAACAAATGGTTGATATGCAATTACAGCAATCTCCAGTGAGTGATGAGTTAGCGCAAGCAATTAAAGACTTTACTAAAGGCCTTGGGTCGTTAACTGTCTCGGCAAGTCTGCCAGAGGGGCAAACCATGACCGAAATAAATCAACAGATCTTTACCCTAATGGGACAACCAAACGAGCTTGCAGAGTTTATAAACTTAAAAGCAAAAGGGGAGTAGCTCAAACAGTTATAAGTCTTAAGTTTAAGATAACATTTTGAGTTACTTGAAAGCGTGTTAACTCGCGCTTTCAAATCATCACAGGTCTATTGAAAGCGATAGCTTACGTTTATTGTTTGATTAACCCACCTTAGTCCATTTTTATCCAACCATTTAGACTCAAAGCCACTCGTGATCTTCCCAAAACCCAAGTTGACCCCAATGGTATTATTTTTTATTTGCTTGACGTGGAGTGCATTGAGCCGCAATAAGACCCACCATCAAGCTGGCATGAATATGCTTCATTTCAATGGCAATCAGCATCACTTTTGAGACGGTTAGCTAAATATACTTACTCGTTGATGGTTTTTATGTTTATTTTTATATCAAGTAGTTAGTTTTAGAATGATTGACTTATAAACTTGCTTTGACTATTGTTTATTCAACAATAACAAGGATGAGTGAAATTATTTATGCGAACGCCATTACTAACCAGTTTACTCCTATCAACATTTTTAGCCTCGTTTATTACCTCTGCAGGGGTTGATAGCCCACCAAAAAATCAAGATAAGTTAGGGGCGTGCTCGTCAGAGCACTGTAAGCAAGAGTTTAAAAAATTAAAACAATATTCACGCCAACAAATACCTATCGCGCAAGAAATGATGGGTAGCTTTTATTACAATGGTTATGGGGTGGAAAAAGATCTAATAAAAGCGCGCCGATACTTTTATGAAGCTGCGCGTTGGGATTTACCAAACAGCCAATTTAAGCTGGGTATCATGATGCTTGAAGGAGAAGGTGGGGAAGTTAACGTTAGCCTTGGACTTACTAATTTACGAAAAGCAGCGAAAAAGTTAAAAAAAGCGCATTACTTTACCGCGGTGTATTTACTGTTAAACAACCCGTCTCAAGAAGATGTGTTCGAAGCGAAAGAAAAGTTAGAGTTAGCGGCTAATAAAGGGCATGTTAGAGCACATTATTTATTGGCTAAATTGCATGAGTCTGCAATGTTGGGAAAAGTTGATAAAGAGAAGTCGGTTGCACTGTATAAAAAAATCGCTAATAAAGACCCAAGAGCAAAACAAAAGCTCGTCGACTTAGGCATTGATTTACCCAGAGAACCTAAGAACAAAGACATTGAACGTATCGTGGTGGTCAGAGAAAAACAGACAATGGATATGTTTATTTCTGGATTGAAAAACTTACCTAGCATGAGGGCATCAACATCAAGCAGAATCAGAGGCTCTCGATGTAATGATACTATTCCATGTTCAACTGTTAGTGGTGATGAGGATTTAAGACGCTTTAAACAAGGCGCAAACCAAGCCTTTTTAAGCGGACAAGCTGCGCGCCTTCGCGGTGGCAATTAAGAGCAAAATGTCCCATTTCATGGGCTGACAGTGGTTTTTGTCGAATCAGGTTTATCATTTAAAAATAAAAGCCGTGCTTGTTAAAATAAGCACGGCTTTTATATTTTGCTAGCACCTAGCACCTAGCACCTAGCACCTAGCACCTAGCACCTAGTGCAATAAACGGGCTCTAATAGTGCCTTCTACTGCGCTGAGCTCTTTCAGGGCCACTTCAGATTGATCTGTGTCTACGTCGATGACCACATAACCAATGGCTTCATCTGTTTGCAAGTACTGGGCGGCTATATTGATGCCGTGTTGTGCAAACGCTTGGTTAATTTGCGTTAGTACACCTGGGCGGTTGTGGTGAACGTGTAATAAGCGGCTGCGATTAGCAAGCTCTGGCAGTGATACTTCAGGGAAGTTAACGGCAGTAATAGTTGAGCCATTATCTGAGTATTTAGCCAACTTGCCGGCAACTTCAATACCGATATTTTCTTGAGCTTCTTGGGTAGAGCCACCAATGTGTGGCGTTAAAATCACGTTGTCGAATTCACGCAGTGGTGATACAAATTCATCATCATTTGATTTTGGCTCGACTGGGAATACATCAATGGCAGCGCCACTTAGTTTTTTCTCCGTGAGTGCTTCTGCAAGGGCATCAATATCAACCACAGTGCCGCGAGAGGCGTTGATCAAAATAGCCCCTTGTTTCATTACTGAAATTTCAGCACTACCAATGAGGTTTTTAGTTTGTGGTGTTTCAGGTACATGCAAGCTAATCACATCGGCGCGTTGTAGCAGCTGAGTTAGGTTATGCACTTGAGTAGCATTACCCAGCGTTAGCTTGTCCTCTATGTCGTAGAACTCAACGTTCATACCTATGTTCTCTGCCATGATGCCAAGCTGTGTACCAATGTGGCCGTAGCCAATAATACCAAGCGTTTTACCGCGTGCTTCAAACGATCCATGAGCCGTTTTTAACCAACCGCCACGGTGTGCAATAGCGTTACGCTCAGGAATACCGCGGAACAACAGTAAAATTTCGCCAAGTACCAGCTCTGCAACTGAGCGCGTATTAGAGAATGGGGCGTTAAAAACGGCGATACCACGCTCGCGTGCTGCGTCTAAGTCAACCTGGTTAGTACCAATACAAAAGCAGCCGACAGCAACAAGTTTTTCGGCTGCTTCAAGTACTGTTGCATTAATTTGAGTACGAGAACGAAGTCCTACAAAGTGCACATCTTTGATGCGCTCAAGTAGTTCGTCCTCAGGTAACGATGTTTTGACGTAATCGATGTTGCTGTAACCATTACGCTTAAGTGTTTCAACTGCACTTTGGTGCACACCTTCAAGCAAGAGAATTTTAATTTTGTCTTTTGCTAACGATACCTTACTCATATCCTCATTCCTATTTTATCTGTGGCCCATTTTTGGTGCCTATGATGACTTTATTTGCGCCACGTTCGGCAAATAAGCCGTTGGTTACAACGCCGACAATTTGATTAATTGTCTGCTCAAGTTGTTTTGCGTCGGTAATTTTTAAATTGTGTACGTCTAAAATAACATTGCCGTTGTCGGTAACAACACCTTGGCGGTAAACTGGATCACCACCCAGTTTTAATAATTCGCGTGCTACGTAGCTGCGTGCCATTGGAATAACTTCAACAGGCAATGGAAACTCACCCATAGTGTCAACCAGCTTGGTATCATCAACAATACATACGAATTTTTTGGCAACAGCGGCAACTATTTTTTCGCGCGTTAGTGCTGCACCGCCGCCCTTAATCATTTCGTTTTTGGCGTTAATTTCATCAGCACCGTCAACATATACGTCTAAGCTTGCTACATCATTTAGCTCAAATACTTCAATACCAAGGGCTTTGAGCTTTTCTGTTGAAGCATCAGAGCTTGATACTGCACCTGTAATAGTGTCTTTTATAGAACCAAGTGCATCAATAAAATGATTTACAGTGGAGCCGGTACCAACACCAACAATGGTATTTTCTTCTACGAATTCGAGTGCAGCCCACGCAGCTGCTTTTTTTAGTTCATCTTGTGTCATTTTTATTTGCTCAGTAGGTGGAGTTCATTTACGTAAGTATACAAATATATTGCTTACCAATGGTAAATTTTCTGCGGTGTAATAATAAAATTTAAAGGTACATCCCACGGTTCTACGGGTAAACTTTCAACATGTTGGCACTGATGTGCAAGACCAATAAGTTGCGGTTTTTGCCATTTTTCGTTGTGGTAGCGCGCCAAGGTCTTATCATAAAAACCGCCTCCCATACCTAAACGATTACCGCGACTATCAAATGCTACGAGTGGCATTAATAAGTAATCTAAGTCCTGTAAGGGGCAAATCTGACTACAATTTAACTTAGGCTCCAAGATACCATAGCGATTTGCTCTCATGGGTGAATTTTCTTCATAACGCTGAAAGTACAAAGTTGTGCCGTTGAAAGGGTGTATTACAGGAAGGTATATAAAGTGGTTTTTAGACCAAAGCTCTTTAATTAACAGTGATGTATCAAGTTCTGAGTCGTTGCTTAAATAAATGCCAAGATGTGAGTTTTTAGTTGTTTTGTACCTTTTAAGGTGTTGAATAAAATTCACTTTTAGGTGTTCGGCTGCGTTTTTTTGCTCAATTTTTGATAGTTTTTGACGCCGCTTTCGGACTTCCTGTCGTAAATTTGCTCTATTAATATTCATGCTTCACTTTTAAATTATGTTTTACGAGTCTAAAAAGGAAAATAAGTCAGGAAAAGCGAATGATAGCCCAAGAACAATAAGCAATAATACGACCATAGCAATAAGAGAATAAAGAAGCGCGTTACTGCGTTTTTTTAGTGGAGTATTGAGTTCTTCATCGAGTAATAAGTCATCGTTTTGCCAATCATCTTCATCAATAGTAGATGGCTGTTCTGCTACGGTAGGGAGTCGTTGCTCTAAATCATCTAGCTTTTCTTCAATTCGAATTAAACTACTAGTGATGTAATCAAGTGCGTTGAAAATTCGCTCATCGCGCTGCAAAGCTGCATCATCATTACTATTATCTGCTGAAGAGCTTGTATTAAGCGGTTGTAACTTGCTTTTAATACCGAAACTTGCCAATAGTTTAGCTTGTTTTAGTGCTTTATCTTTTGAGCAAGGGGCAAATAAAGGTTTATTTTCAAAAAATGCAGCGACCTTACTCGGTGATGCATTGAGCTTGGTAGCCAGCTTAGTTTGTGCGTCGCTAGGTTGTGTGCCGTTTGCTAACCCTGCAAACATAACGCGATAGTTTTCTGACATCTTTGTTTTCCAAAAATGTTAAATCAATAAGTTGAGTATAAACAAAGAACAGCCCGTGTAAACGGGCTGAACAAATATAGTCTAAATATTAGCTATTAATATTTAGCAGCTTCGCCTTCTTTGGGTAATGCATTGATTATAAACTCGCGTAAATCATTATTAGAGCTTTCTAAATCTGCATGGCGCAGATACATCATATGCCCACTGCGGTAGCCTTTAAAGCTTAAGCGGTCACGCATTTTACTGCTAGGGTCAAGTTGCCACATTGTATACTTTGCATCAAAGTAATTTGTTGCACCGTCATAGTAGCCTGCTTGTACTAACACGTTAAGGTAAGGGTTTTGTGCCATGGCCAAGCGTAAGTTTTCACCTGTTTTGTTATTGCTACGATCCCAAGGGTGTACGTTACCGAATAAGTTATATTTAACATCAGTTTTGTATTTCAGCTCATGGCGTAAATAGTGGTTTATTGCTGGGGTGAATGAATGTAACCATGAGGTGAGCTCAGCCCAGTAATCAGGAGATTCGCCAGCATCGCGCTTGTCTATTCCTAAGTAACGAGAGTCTAAACGGCCCAATGTTTGACCGCGATCGCGTAATAATTCTTTCCAAAAGAAGTTAGTTGGAATGTCTAAGTTATTTTGTGCAACAAACTTTTCAGACACACCTGCGTAAAGTGCCATTTGTTTTATGATAGCGCGTTTTTCTTCATCACCAATAAAGCCGCCTTTTGCAATAGCAGGGATCAATTTGTTGATTGTAAACGCTTCGACCTCAGGAAGTAATTCATCTAAATCTTTTGCTTGTAACTCAGGGCTTAATGCTTTGTGATACCACGCGGTTGCAGCAAAGTAAGGTAGACGGTTCGCCGCTTTTACTGGGCCATCGCGCTTGATGCCAATATCAGTAGGCGATACAAGCACAACACCGTTAATATACATCCATTGGCGATTTTGTAGTTCATGAGCAAGCCCTGATACGCGGGTTGTACCGTAGCTTTCACCAATTAAAAATTTAGGTGAACGCCAGCGCTCATTTCTGTTTACAAAGGTGTTTAGCCACTCGGCAAGATATTTAATATCTGCATTGACACCAAAAAACATTTTTTTCTGTGTGTCTTTACTTGGTAACTCGCCTTTTTCGTTTTCTAAAACACGTGAATAACCTGTATTCACTGGGTTTACATAAACAATGTCGGCTACATCAAGCACAGAGTAAGGGTTATCTTTTACGCCGTATGGCTGAATTGGGTAACCTTCATCATCAATCTTTAATACACGTGGGCCAGTATAAGCTAGGTGCATCCATACTGATGCTGAACCTGGTCCGCCATTGAATGAAATTAGCAGTGGGCGCTTTGTTCTATCGTCAACTTTGTCGCGCTCATAATAAGTATATTGTAGCGTGGCGACTGCATCGCCTTTGTCATCCCATACAGGCTGGGTGCCAGTGGTTGCTGTGTAAGAAAAACGGTCACCGTTAATGCGCGCTTTATGCTCAGTGACGACTGTACTGTCAACATCAATACGACGCTGATTTTCAGTTGCAAAGCTTGCATGCGAGACGCTAAGGGTTAGCGCTGCGACTGAAAGGCTGATGATACTTATTAGTTTCATAATGGATCCTTTTTTTATATTTCAGCTATTAAAGATAATTTTAGGTTAAATAACAAAGTTAATGAGACTAGGTGCAGATATTAGTCGGTAAGAGGTAGAAGTTAAGCTTAGTTAATTTTTAACTGTGTATGCTTTTTACCTAATTTAGTGGGTTTGGATTTTGATTCGTAAGGTTATCGAGTATATTACTCGCCTAATTTATATTTGAGTTAAGCTTTAATGTACAAGGTGCATTGGGCAAAACACCCTGTTAAAGGGTAACTGAGACGTTTATGCAAAGAGTTTTAATTGTCGAAGATAGTAAGGTAGTACAACAAGTACTGCGACACCTAACCGCACATTATTTAAATGTTGCCGTTGACTTTGCTTGGACGTTTGCAGAGGCCAGAGAGTTTGTAAGTATTCATGATTATACTCTTGCTTTAGTTGACTTAACGTTACCTGATGCACCAGATGGCGAAGTGGTAAAATATACGCTAGACAAAAATGTGCCCACTGTGGTCCTCACATCTAAAATTGATGAGTATAAGCGCCAGCAAATGCTTGAGTTAGGGGTAGTTGATTACGTTATTAAAGATAATCGTGACTCCTACCATTACGCCGTTAAGCTTGTTGCCCAGCTATTAAGAAACCAAGGATGCAAAGCCTTGGTTGCCGATGACTCTATGCTTAGTCGCTCTTTGATGAAGCAAATGCTTGAAAGGCAACTATTTAACGTACAAGACGCCAATGATGGTGAACACGCTTTAAAAATTCTTAAAGCAGATCCTGAAATAAAATTATTGCTTACCGATTATGCTATGCCAACCATGGATGGATTTGAGTTAGTTAAAGCGGTGCGCAATTTTAGAGGCCGAGATGATTTGGCTATTATCGGTTTATCTGGTGCAGGTAAGCACGGACTCTCAGCACGCTTTATAAAATACGGCGCAAATGATTTTTTAACTAAACCATTTATGAATGAAGAGTTTCATTGTCGTGTATTACAGACAATGGAACAATTAGCGCTAATTGCAGATATAAAAGAAAGTGCGTATCGAGATGACCTAACAGGTTTGTACAACCGACGTTATTTTTACCAGTTTGCAGAAAAACTATTAAAAGAGACATCGCGTAAGAATTGTTTAGCTTTATTAGATATCGATTTTTTTAAAGTAATAAACGATAAGTTTGGGCATGAAGCGGGTGATCAGGCGCTTAAACAAATTTCTTCTTTACTACGAAGCTCATTTAAAGACTTTACAGTGTCACGTGTGGGCGGTGAAGAGTTTGCTGTTGTGTTAACCGATGTCAATATAGATCAAGCTTATGCCTTAATGGATGCGTTTAGAGCGCGTATTGCTGCTTATGACTTTGTTATTAATGGTCAATCCTTCACCATTACGGTGAGTGTAGGCCTAACACATTTTAATAATGTGACTTTAACAAGTGCAATGCGTCTAGCGGACAAGGCTCTGTATCAAGCAAAAGATCAAAAACGAGATTGTGTAATACAACACAGTGAGTAATTTGCACCAGTGAAGTAAAAATGTAAATAAAACGCACCTTAATGGTGCGTTTTTTGTTTCTTTTATTTAACTATTTTGGTTAAGTTGTTGTTTTTAATTATTTTAAAATAGTGGCACAAAGGTTGGATTATCAAGGCTAACAGGATAACAATAAGCGTCCGAAGGGGGCCACTATGAAAATGATTAGTGCAATAATAAAGCCATTCAAACTTGATGATGTGCGTGAAGCGCTGGCTGATTTAGGCATTGAAGGGATGACAGTTGTTGACGTCAAAGGTTTTGGTCGTCAGCGTGGGCATACAGAGCTATACCGTGGTGCAGAATACCAAGTAGATTTTATTCCAAAAATAAAACTCGAAATTGCTACTCGTACAGAAAATTGTGAACGTGTTGTTGAAACCATCACTAAAATTGCATCAACGGGCAAAATTGGCGACGGTAAAATTTTCGTTTACGACTTAGATCAGATTGTTCGTATTCGTACGGGCGAATTCGATGAAGAAGCAATTTAAGGGGACGCATGATGGAAAACACGATAGTAGAATTAAAGTTTTCGTTAGATACATTTTATTTTTTAATCTCAGGTATTTTAGTTATGTGGATGGCAGCAGGCTTTGCCATGCTGGAAGCGGGCTTAGTTCGCTCAAAAAATACCACTGAAATCTTAACTAAAAACGTAGCGCTATACGCCATTGCGTGTACCATGTTTTTGCTTGTTGGCTACAACATCATGTATGTAGACAACGCTGAAGGTGGCTTAGTCCCATCATTGGGCGCTTTAATTGGCACCCAAGCCGCGGATGCTGATCACTCTTTAGAGTCAGACTTTTTCTTCCAAGTTGTATTTGTTGCAACGGCGATGTCGATTGTTTCAGGTGCTGTTGCCGAACGTATGAAATTATGGGCATTCCTTGCATTTGCAGTCGTTCTAACTGGTTTTATCTATCCAGTCGAAGGATATTGGACATGGGGCGGTGGCTTCTTGTCTGAAATGGGCTTTGTTGATTTTGCAGGCTCTGCAATCGTGCATGGCACAGGTGCTGCCGCTGCGCTTGCTGGTGTATTAATGTTAGGTGCTCGTAAAGGTAAATATGGTAAAAACGGTGAAATTTACCCAATTCCAGGTTCTAACTTACCACTTGCTACACTTGGTACATTTATTTTATGGATGGGTTGGTTCGGCTTTAACGGTGGTTCGCAACTACTAATCTCTGATGCTGAAAATGCAACTGCGGTAGGTCAAATTTTATTAAACACTAACGCTGCTGCGGCAACGGGTGCTATTGCAGCATTGTTTGTATGTAAAGTTTTATGGGGTAAAGCAGATTTAACCATGGTATTAAACGGCGCACTTGCAGGCTTGGTTGTTATAACTGCTGACCCACTTTCTCCTTCACCAGTGATGGCCTGTGTATTAGGTATTTTAGGTGGCTCGTTGGTTGTGTTTAGTATCGTAGCACTGGACAAGGTTAAGATTGATGACCCAGTAGGTGCAATATCAGTGCACGGTGTGTGTGGTATCTTGGGTATTATTTTAGTGCCAGTATCAAACGCTGATGCCAGCTTTGTTAATCAAATTATTGGTCTAGTGTGTATTTTAGGTTTTGTATTTGTTGCTTCATTAGCTGTATGGGTTGTACTGAAAAAGACCATGGGTATCCGTGTTACCGAAGAAGAAGAGTTGAACGGTATGGATCAGCATGATTGTGGTATTGATGCATACCCTGAGTTTGTTTCTGTACGCAGTAACTAATAGCTCAAAATTGTAAAACTTCATTGTGTGTTCGAACAAAGCCCTAACATCTGTTAGGGCTTTTTTTGTCTCTAGTAGCAGTAATTTACGCTACCTACTAAGTAAATGATTGAAATTCAGCTCAACAAATAACTTATTACGTAGTGCAGGAGCTACTTTCAGTTTCAGTTAATTTCACAGGTGTTAGCGTGTATACCCAAAGCCCCCTTAAGATGCTAGTTTCAGTGGCTTGGATATATAGCTATATGCTAAGCTCGCATCTGTAAATTAACTTCTGGAAATACATAGCAACGTAATGGCTGATAAAAAACAACCACGAACACCAAAAACCCCAGCAAAGCGCTCTGCCAAAAAGACAGCTAATACGGCTAAAAGCAACTCAAAGAAAACAGCAAAAAAAAATCCATCTAACGCCCCTGCAAAGCGCAGCATTAAAAGAAAAACGGTATCTGTTTTTATCAAGCTAACTCTTGCTGGCATTGTAGCAATGGCACTTTATTTAATTTACTTGGATGCAAAAATAACGCGTCAGTTTGAAGGCAATAAATGGCAACTACCAGCACAAGTTTATGCGCGTGCTATGAGCTTTTATCCCGGGCAATTTTTGTCTGATCAAGAAGTGATGTGGGAACTTGATAGGTTAAACTATTCATCAGTTAATAAGTTAAGTCGCACCGGGCAATATATAAAAGCAGGCGATAGCATTAAAATTTATCGTCGTGAGTTTGAGTTTTTTGATGGCCTTGAAGATTCACAAGTAATTGAACTACGATTTGCTGGGCAGAAGTTAGCAACCATAAAAGATAAGTTTGGTCGTCGTTTGAATAGCGCGCGTTTAGAGCCCGTTCAAATTGCACGAATTGGTAATGATTCAAAACAAGATCGCGAGTTTGTCCCTCTAGATAAGTTTCCTCGGATGCTCAAAGACACCTTACTAGTTGTTGAGGATCAAAAGTTTTACGAGCACCATGGCGTATCTGTTTTATCAATAATGAGAGCGCTGTACAGCAATATTAAAGCGGGTAGAACAGTACAAGGTGGAAGTACGTTAACCCAGCAGTTAGCTAAGAATATTTATTTAACGCGTGACCGCACACTTATTCGTAAGTTTAATGAAGCACTTATAGCGCTGATCCTTGATTATCGTTACTCTAAAGATCAAATTTTAGAAGCATATTTGAATGAAGTATACCTTGGGCAATCATACAACCAAGGTGTGCATGGAATGGGGTTAGCTGCTGAGTTTTACTTTTCAAAACCCGTTGATGAGCTTGAGTACGACCAAATAGCGTTGTTGGTTGCTATGGTTAAAGGGCCTTCTTATTATAATCCGCGAAGGTACAGTGAACGTACGATGGAGCGCCGTGATCTGGTACTTCGTTTGATGGTCGATAATAAATTAATTAATACGCGCGAATACCGTGCTGCACTAAAGCGTCCTATTGATATCGCTCCAATGAAAGACAGTTTACCTAAGTCTTATCCTGGTTATTTAGAGCTGGTGGATCGTGAGTTGAAGCAACTTCTTCCTGATCAGGATGTACTTGACGCTGGCGTTCGGGTTTTCACCTATTTTGATTTACAAAAACAATCCGCGATGGAAGATTCCATCATTAAAAGCCTACCTTACCTAGAAAAACGTGCTACCACAGAGCAGTTAGAAGCTGCGATGATTTCAGTAAACGTTGAGAAGGGTGGGATTTCTGCATTGGTAGCAGGGCGGGATCCGCGCTTTTTAGGGTTTAACCGCGTGTTAGATACCAAGCGTAATATTGGCTCATTGGTTAAACCTGCGGTTTATTTATCGGCACTTGAGTCTACAAATTATAATTTGGCAACATTGTTGGATGATTCTCCCGTCCAGATCACTAATGAGCAAGGTCAAGTGTGGCAACCAGAGAATTTTGATCGCCAATATCGTGGCATGATGCCCATGCACAAAGCGTTTAGTAACAGTATTAATATTCCTGCAGTTAATCTAGGCTTAGATGTAGGGGTTGATAAAGTGGCCTCAACATTAACGAAGCTAGGTGCAAAAGGGCGTATTGATCAATACCCATCCTTACTTTTGGGCGCGATTGAAATGTCGAGTTTAGAGGTTGCTCAGCTTTATACAACACTTGCCGCAGATGGTGAATATAGAAAGCTTACTTCTATCTCTGCGTTGACAGATTCTGTCGGTAAAGTACTTTATCAGCATCAAGTAGAGTCAGAACCTCGCTTTGATAAAGCGTCTGTGTACATGACTAAATACGCCATGAAGCGGGTAACTAAAGATGGCACTGCTAAGCGGTTAAATGCGCACTTTCCATCAATTCAGTTAGCCGGTAAAACAGGCACCAGTAACGATTTACGTGATAGCTGGTTTGCAGGCTTTGATCAAAGCACTGTTACTGTTGCATGGCTAGGCCGTGATGATAATAAAAGCACAGGCTTGACGGGAAGTGTCGGGGCACTTGAGGCATATATTCGTTATTTAAAGCCACTCAATCCAGAATCAATAGCCGATACGCGCCCGCCGTCTATTCGATGGGCATTTGTTAATGAACAAACTGGCTTACAAGCACCGCCAGGCTGTGGCAAAGTTATTCAGCTGCCACTTAGAGCAAGTGAATTTGAACCGAGGCCACGCTGTCAGAATTAAACGCAGCTAATGTTATTTAGAGCATAAAAAAAGCCCGTAAGGGCTTTTTTTATGCTTAAACTATAGTTTAAAGTTTAGCAAATGCGCGTTCTGCAGCGGCGATAGTATCGGCAATTTCTTGCTCTGAGTGTTCAGAGCAAACAAAGCC
Organism: Pseudoalteromonas atlantica; assembly: GCF_043641955.1. GTDB lineage: Bacteria > Pseudomonadota > Gammaproteobacteria > Enterobacterales > Alteromonadaceae > Pseudoalteromonas > Pseudoalteromonas atlantica_A. Next base: position 48,931 of record NZ_JBHZRV010000004.1, on the reverse strand, counting down.
CGCTTCAAATGCTGAAGGGGCTAAATATACACCTTCTTCAAGCATCAAGTGGAAGAACTTTTTAAAACGCTCTAAATCACACTGAGTTGCTTGTTGGTAAGTAGTTACTTTTTCTTGCTCAGTAAAGAAGAAGCCATACATGCCACCGGCGTAGTTAGTCGTCAGTGGAATGCCCGCTTTTTTAGCAGCTGCTTCAAAGCCTGCACATAGCGCTTTGCTTTTTGCTTCAAGCGCATCATGTAGGCCATCAACATCTAATAATTCAAGCGCTTTTAAGCCAGCAGCCATTGCGATTGGATTGCCTGACAGTGTCCCAGCCTGATATACCGGTCCTACTGGGGCAATGTAATCCATAATCTCAGTTTTACCGCCAAAAGCGCCTACAGGCATGCCGCCGCCAATAACTTTACCTAAACACGTTAGATCAGGTGTAATGTTGTAATAAGCTTGTGCGCCACCTAGCGCTACACGAAAGCCAGTCATAACTTCATCAAAGATAAGTACTGATTTATATTCGTCACAGACTGCGCGTAGGCCTTCTAAAAAGCCTTCTACAGGTGGAATACAGTTCATATTACCTGCTACTGGCTCAACAATAATACAAGCAATTTCGTCAGCGTATTTCGCAAAGATAGCCTTAACTTCGTCTAAGTTATTAAACGATACTGTTAAGGTATGTTTGGCGAAGTCTTCAGGGATACCCGGAGAGTTTGGTACACCCATTGTTAACGCGCCAGAACCGGCTTTAACCAATAATGAGTCAGCATGACCGTGGTAGCAGCCTTCAAACTTAAGTATTTTGTCACGACCAGTATAACCGCGTGCTAAACGAATCGCGCTCATTGTGGCTTCAGTGCCAGAGCTTACCATACGTACTTTTTCAATAGATGGTACCAGCTGCTTTACTTTTTCAGCCATGAAGATTTCGGTTTCGGTTGGCGCACCGTAGCTTAAACCATTTTCAACAGCGTCCAGTACCGCTTGCTTAATAGCAGGGTGATTGTGACCCATGATCATGGGTCCCCATGAACCAACGTAGTCAATATAACGGTTACCATCTGCATCAAAAGTAAACGGGCCTTGTGCTTTGGTAATAAATAAAGGCGTACCGCCTACGCCATTAAAGGCACGAACTGGTGAATTAACGCCACCCGGAATTGATGCTTGGGCGCGGGCAAATAAATCTTGGCTAATTGTCATGAATATTCCTATTGAGTTTTCATGGTTTATTTTGAAATAAAGTATTGCTTAACTGTTACGTTTACGGCTAAACCAAGGTACTTCAACTTCATACTTTTCAACTTTGTCTGCAACATCCAATGTTAATGCAAATAATGCCATGCGAATAAGCACGCCATTTTGTACTTGACGGAAAATAGCAAGATTATCATTACTATTTAAGTCGTTATCGAGTTCATTCGCTTCTAGGCGGCTGTCACGCGGTAACGGATGCATTAACACTGAGCTTGGCTTACAGTGCGCGTTGTAGATTGATTGACTTATGCGGAAACCTCCGCGGTATTTATTGGCTTCTTCTTGCGATGGGAAGCGCTCTTCTTGGATACGTGTTTGATACACGATATCAGCCGCTAGGTTACCTTCCATTTTATCAACGAGTTCAATCTTATGACCTGCATTATCAACAGCGTCTAAGATGTAACTTGGCATTTGTAAGCCATCAGGTGCGACCATCGAGAATTTTATATCTTTGTAATGACACAGCAATTTAGACAGTGAATGAACGGTACGACCGTATTTCAAATCACCAACCAACGCTATATGCATACCATCTATACCTTGTTCAAAGCGATTTAGTTCACGCTCAATCGTTAATAGATCAAGTAATGCTTGCGTTGGGTGCTCGTTAGGACCATCACCACCATTAATTACTGGCACAGAGCAACCTGTTGCAAACTCAGCAACGGAGCCTGCATCAGGGTGGCGCATCGCGACTGCATCGGCGTAAGCCGAGATCACACGGGCAGTGTCATAAAGTGATTCACCTTTTGCAAGAGCTGAGCTTTGCATGCCTGTGGTTTCACGAACAAGCCCACCTAACAAATTAAAAGCCGTACCAAAGCTCACTCGAGTACGCGTGCTTGGTTCAAAGAATAGGTTTGCTAAGATGGCGCCTTCTAATACATTGGTGCGTTTTTGCTTTTTAGCATACGGTTCCATTTTTTTGGCTACTGCAAAAATACGTTCAATACAGTCTCTGTCGAGCTGATTAACAGAAAGAATATTTTCACCTTGGAAACTTAACATTGGGTTATTCCTATTACATTGAAATGGGGGGCGATCAACCATGAATCATGGGCACGCAATCGCGCAATATTATACCCAAAACACCCTAAGATGCGAGTTTCTGCATCTTAGGGTGGTTTGGGTACGTAACTAATTTTTACAAGCTTGGTTTAGTTATGGCTAAAAATACAATAACAAGTAGTAGCAGTACTGGCAGCTCATTGAAAATACGATAAAAACGATCAGTGCGCTTATTTCTATCGTGTTTAAAGTCAGCTAATAACTTAAAGCAGTAGGCATGGTATGCATATAAAACAATTACAAGTACTAATTTATAGTGTAACCACATGCTGTATTTAAACCATTCTCGGCCATATTCTACAATCATCAGGACACCAAAAATAGTGGTTAAGAACGCAAAAGGAGTAACAAAAAACAGTAGTCTGCGCTCCATTATTTTAAGCATTGAGCTGCAGGATTTTTCTTCGGTCATTGCGTGGTAAACAAATAAACGAGGTAAGTAAAATATGCCCGCGAACCAGGCTATCATAAAAAATACATGCAAAGCTTTATAGACAAGTAAGGCACTCATAGAGATCTCTTTAATTGATTATAATAGGGTATTTCGTATCGTTAGAATGTGACGAATTTTATCCCAACGCATTATTCCCATAATTTGTTGGTTATCCATCAAATTATAAATATAGACAGCGCCAGAACGTTTATCTTTTAACAAGTCAAACGCATCGGCAAGTGTTGCTTGGCTGCTTAGTCCTTGAAGACAGATATAGTTGATAGAGATGTTTTGATCTGACATTAAACTCAAATCATACTCGGCTAATCGATAGCCGTTTTCAGCATCATGGACAATCAATGGCGTTTGGCTATCAAGGGCATCTAAGCTGGTTTTAATTTGTTCTTTATCATCACTGTAAAGCAGCTTAAATTGTTCGTCCATTTCATCCATCACCCCGACTTTTTGCAGGGCTTCTGTTGCTGGCGATATTTGATATTCTAGCCCTTGGAAATCTAACTGCTGCATGAAAATAGACCTGTTGCCAAATACTTGCAGAGCAGTTACGTAGGCGGTTGAAATTACCAACATGGCAGGCACAATTATTTCAGGACTCGATGTGAGCTCCATTACCGTGGTTAATGCCGCAAGAGGTGCATGTAATGTGGCCGCTAGTAAGCCTGCCATTCCTAATACGCTATAGGTGCCGGCAATATCTACACCTGGGCTTATAAACTGTGCGAAAAACGCCATGAGTGTACCCATTAAAACGCCAAGCCCAATGACCGGGCCAATGATCCCGCCAGGAATACCTAGGCCGATAGCAAATAAAGTTGCAAGAAGCTTTGCGATTAAGATAGTGGTTAAAAATTGCAGATCATCTGGAGACTCTATTGCTAGCGTAATTGCGCTCATACCTGAGCCCATGGCATGAGGTACTAAATAAGCAATTAACCCCGCAATAAGGCCTGCCAGTAATAGTCGCGGGAACATACTCAAAGGTTTAAAGGTACGAATGATCAACATTAGGTTTTGATTAAAAGCAAATGCAACCGCGCCAAGTGCCATACCAAAAACGATGAGGAACGGGTAGTGCCAGCCAGAAAGGGGAGTAATGGTGATCAAGGCTAATTCTGATGCATTACCAAAAACAAACTGCGTAGCCAGAGCACCAGTTACTGCTGCTAGCATAATTGGGACAAAGATATGTACTTTGTACTCTCTGAGTACTACTTCCATAACAAAAATTACAGCAGCTAAAGGTGTGTTAAAGGAGGCCGCTATCCCAGCTGCAACCCCACAACCGCTTAGTGTACGCATTGAGTTATGAGGCAAGTGTAGTCTGTCAGCGAGTAAACTTGCACCAGTCGCCCCTAAATGAACAGAAGGACCTTCTCGGCCAACAGAAAAACCACTGATCAATGCTAAAGCTCCCCCAACAAATTGGTTCACGGTATTATATAAAGGCATTTGACCGTAATGCTTTTTTATTCGGTGTATAACAAAAGGGATGCCTAAACGATAATGTTTAAAACCAGTAAGTGCTGCAAATGATGCGATTATTAATGCCGCTCCTATTGGAAGCAGCACACGTTCAAGAGTTGGCAGGGTGGTGAAGTCATCAGGCGTACTCAGAAATAAACTCTGGAAAAACATGATGGTGAGGCGAAAGAATATTATTAAAATTGCGGCAATTAGCCCTGCGCACACGCCAAGCAAGCATAGTTGAACAGATGTCTTAGGCTTTGCTAGTTGACGCCTCAGCGTTTCGAGCCACATGCATATTTCCTCACAGCACATTTTGAGTGGCAAGTTTACCAAATCAAACCTGTTAAGTCGTTGGCATTTTTAAAATATATTTCACATCGGAGTAGGTTTTTCTGACCTTTGATGATTGAACTTGTTTAACCCATGCTGAGCTCTTTGGCATTTATGCTGCGTTACCGCCAGTTTATAAGAAGCAGCTATATTAGTCGGGTAAGTTTTGCTTAAGAACTTAACGCATGGTTGAAAAATGAGTCTTGGTAGATAAATAGAACCTAATGATGAGAAGATACTGGGCCTGTTTCATTTAGTTTTTCTGAAATTGCCTTTGATAGCTCAGGGATCAGAGGGGCGTGGATTTTATTCAATATTGTATTAACTTTAATGTCTCTGAGCTTAAAAAAATTAAATTCTTTTTTAAGCTGCAACTGCATGTGTTCGGTTGCGGGGTAAATAATATAATCGGCTCTGCTTTTTTTCAGCATATTAAGAGAGCCTTCTATACTTTCGAGTTCGATAAGTTGGGCATTTATTGTGAATTCAGATAACAAAACTCGATTGTCTTGAGTACTTATAATTTTATTGCCGTGGGAGCTTAGTACATTGCTATTGCAGGGTAGGTTTTTTTTACACAATAAAGCGAGGCTGACAGTGCCAAGGCTAGGTTCGATTAACGCAATATTATCGTAATTTTGCATATTTTGGTTTGCTCGAACAACATCGCCGTCAACTATACCGGCATCAACTAGTAATAACCCACGTTTAGTCGGTGTTGTTTGAATCACTGTTTTGATACCTAAGTCTTTATAAATAGACTGCATAAACTCTGTAAATGGTTGTGCTGTAGGGACATCCACTTGTGTTAAAAGTAATTTTTTAGGTCTTCGATAATGAGTATGTTCATCATAAGAGGTTTGTAGAAATGTATTTAATTGATCAATTCGACTCAAGTTGTCTGGCGTATTTCGCAAAGCAAGTACCAGCGGCACATTACTAAATTGTGTGATTGTTTTTGGCAGTTTTAGTTGAAAACGTTGAGCCAAAAAGCGAATCACATTAGGTTCAACAATAGCAAGCTCAGAGTTATCCTCATTGAGCCTTCTCAGTAATGCTAAATCACTTTCAACGCTGATAACATTATTTGCGTAGCTAGTAATTAATTCAAAAGCAGATTTAGGGTATTTGTAATTATCAACGGTAATAATTTGGCTATTTGAAAAGACAGTATCAAGATCACTTTGGAGTTGATGAGAATAAGCTGCTACTACTGAAAGTTCAGATGTGGCTATTTTTTTAGATGAAACAAACCCTTCGTTTACTTCACTGGGCCAAGCAGGAAAGTAACCAACGTAGTTGGCGTTTCTAGCTATTCTTTGTGCTTCTAGCCACGGGTGATATTCAACTTTGAGCTTGATGTTGTTTTTCTTTAATAATGATCTTAGCTGAGCAATTGCATCACCGCCATTGGGCATATTTTTGCTCGCGTAGGGAGGCCATTCAAGTGAGGTAATTGTCCAGGTTTGTTGCTCGCCACTGACGCAAAAAGTGGGAAGTAACATTAATAAAAACCATATAAAAGTGGGTTTTAATAGCTGCATTTAAAACGAGAGTTTGTATTGAATATGCTAAGTATAGGGTACTTATGACAAATGGTTATTATTTTTTACTTTTTGTGAGTATCGCTTTATACCCTAACCAAAATGGTTAAGATGGGTGGATACTTGATTAAAACACTCGGGTATTAGATAATCACCGTAATTCAGGAATTGAGGGGTTGGGTATGTCAGAAGAATTACCGATTAAATTTAGTGACGCTGCGGCAATTCGCGTTAAACAATTAATTGATGAAGAAGAGAATCCTGAACTTAAACTACGTGTTTATGTTACAGGTGGTGGTTGTTCTGGTTTCCAATATGGTTTTACTTTTGACGAGAAAGCGAACCCAGGCGACTTAGAAATAGTGAAGAACGGGGTTACCTTAGTTGTTGATCCAATGAGTATTCAGTATTTAGTTGACGGTGAAGTTGATTATACAGAAGGATTAGAAGGGGCAAGATTTTTTGTTTCTAATCCAAATGCAACGACTACCTGTGGTTGTGGCGCTAGTTTTAGCGTATAACCTATCAAATAAATTAAGCCGCTATGCAGCGGCTTTTTAATTTTAGACTTTTTAATTAACTTTTCTGCCTGTAACTTACTCTCACTTTTACTTCCTTCCTTTTGGTTAGCAATTCTTCCTTGATTTTTAAGTTCTATCACACTCATTTGGCTACTAAATAGCACACCATTTTAATTAGTGCTGTTTTGCGTAAATATATGTTTGTTGGGTATCTTGTGCTGTAAATTGTTGTGAATAACAATATAGTGTTAGTCATCATCTTAAAGCGATAAATAAAAATAGATATTGAATGAAAAAGCATCCTAAACAATAGCTCTGATATTTAGCAGTACACCCAATTCTATAAAGGTTTAATTTAATCGTATTAGATCCAAAAAAGCATAAATTCAAAAGAAATGCTCACTTATTATAGTAAACCTCAGAGACTTTACGCATGATGCCTGTGTATTGATTTGTGTAAAAAATCAGCTTTTAGTGTGGAAAATCACCAGATGCTAATTCTGTGTGATTTGAATCATTAGAATAAAAAAGCCTAAGACAAGGGCTGAAAAGGCTAAAATGTATATAAAGCCTTTTTTACCTTGTTTGATAGGGACACCATTTTGTTTAAGAAAAAAGTACCAAATAATGCAAAGTACTACAGGTAATAAAAAGAGTAATCTAAACATAATTCCCTCAATTGGTTGTAAAACGTTCTTTTTAAATTTTAACTTATTGATTTTAATTTTAAAAATAATTCATCGCAAAGTGGGTTTAAAAAAATAAATTATTTGGTACATTAGTATTGAACGAATAATTTAATATTTTATTTGTTGTTCTATTAACAATAACTATTTTTATTCTTTAACTTTTAGTTTACCTTTAAGGTGAGCTCAAAGTTTTTTATTTCACATGCTTTTATATAGTATATAATGTATCCAAGAGTGAGACGGGCAAAATTTCATTCTTATTTTAATTTAATTCTAAATCATCTAGTAGGAGATGTTTTTTATGATGGGTAAAACAGTTTCTTCTGAAGAAAACTCAAAATTGACCAAGTGGCTAAAAGTAAAGCGCCACGAGAAAGGTCATACAATGCGTAGCCTTGCACAAGTATTAGGTACGCCGCATTCTTTCATCGGTAAAATTGAAAATCAAGAACGCCGTTTAGACGTGATTGAGTTTTTACGCTATTGCGATGCATTAGAAGTAGACCCGTATGAAGGGTTAGGCTTATTAAAAGAAGATTAATTCGTTAATCATTTTTTTTTGCGAGTGCAAGGAAGCGCTTCCACAAGCAAATTTATGTAATTAGCGCTTGTGATAAGTATTTTCCAGCTCATACAGTTTATGCCTTATTAGGTACAAAAATATTAAAGATGGTAATACCATCACTGCAGTTAAAATAAAGAATAACGACCAATTCCCATTTAGCCAATCATCTATTACCACACCACTGTAACTTGAAAGCAGCGTTCTACCTAGATTACCTAATGATGCAAGTAATGCATAATGTGTAGCACTAAACGCTCTATCACAAAGCATAGAGATAAACGCAACCATTGCAACTAAAGACCATGCTTGTGTAAAACCGTCGACCACAATTGCCATAGCATACAAATGCTCCTGAGGACCTGCAAGAGCTATCCATGAGAACATCAAGTTGGACGCGGCCATTGCTACACCACTAATAAACAAGCCTTTGACGATGCCGTACTTATGGTTAAATATACTCCCCAAAAATGCGAATATTATGGTGATTAGCCCTGTGCCCAGTTTTGAATAATTGGCAATTTGGGTGTTTGAAAAACCGACCTCTTTATAAAATACGATCGACATACGGGCGAGAAATGCTTCGCCAATTTTAAATAGGAATATAAAGGCAAGCAGCGCTATAGCTGTTTTTACCCCGTTTCGCGCGAAGAACGTCTTAAATGGATCTAAAACTGTTACGGCTAGCCAAGCAATAATTTTTGCTGATTTTGAGTGTGAGGTGCTATTGCTTGCAAGTTTTGCTTGGTAAATGCGCTCAAGTTCAGCATGGACGGCTTCACGATTTGAAACCGGCTCTTTAGCCCAAAAAACACAGCTCATTAGTAAGAGCATCAAAGCAGCTAGAAAGTAATATACTTGCGGCCAACCAATGCTGGGAATATCCGCCATATAAAAAGGAATAGCGCCCAGTAAGGCATAACCACTCCACCACCCAGATGTCGCCATTGCCGCAGCAGCAGTTGCTTTGTGGCTTTCGTTTTCATCGAGGGTATCAATCCTAAATGCATCGATGGCAATATCTTGTGTGGCTGATGCGATAGCAATTAATAAGCATAATGCAGCAGCGATAGCTAAGTGTTCTGTTATATTAAGTCCTGCTAAAAAAAGCACACCCAATAAGATAAAACCTTGGCAAAAAAGTATCCAGCTACGACGTTGTCCTAACCAATTATATAATAGAGGAAGTTTGATTCGATCAACTAAGGGCGACCATAAAAAGTTAATGCTATAGGCACCAAATACAATACCAAATAAGCCGATCATGCTGCGGCTTAAACCTTCGTCTTTTAACCAAGCAGACATTACCGAGCCAATCAGCACCCATGGAAAGCCGCTACTCATGCCAAATATAAAAACGTTAATTAGTCGTTTATCTTTAAAATAGGAGAAGTACTCAGATAGAGATAAGTTATTATTCATAACGCCTTCATTGGCAAAAGTAAGTAAAAGTAGGGCTTAGCGAAAGCCCTTTAAATTAGAGTGGTGTTGGCTCTAAAACAGCCATATTTAAAATTACCACAGGTGTCTTTGGTACAAAGTCGTAGCCTATTTTTTCATTAAAGCCGGTTTCAACTTGCATGATTTTATCTAAGGTTTCATACCCATCCATTACCATACCAAATACCGCAAAGCCCCATTCGCGGCCAGGGTTAAGATGGTCATTGTCATCCATATTAAAAAAGAATTGCCGAGTACCAGAGTGTGGTTGGCGGTCTTGGTAAGCCATAGCAATGCTATACATGTCATTTTTTGAACCATTACCGCTTTCATTAAAAATAGGGTCGCCTTCGTAAACGCCATCGTATTCTTTGTCATACCCTCCGCCTTGGATTACAAAGTCACGCTCGTTGTCAATATCGCGTTCAACACGGTGGAATACGGTACCGTTGTAGCTGCCATCCATTACATACGTTAAAAAGTTATTGACGGTAATAGGGGCTTTAGAGCGATCCATCTCAATGATGATTTTACCCATCGTTGTACTGATTTCCACTCGAGGGAACATATTGTTTTTTTGCACAAAACGCCCTTCAGTTGCAGCTGTTATGTCTTGGCTAATAAATAACAATGCAAAAAATAAAAAAATACGTTTCATATTTAACCTTCTAAAAATGCTAACAATTCTGGGTCTGATACCATGCGGGTTATTAACTGCTCAGTCAACTTATTGAGCTGACCTTCAATTTTTGCTCTATCGTGACCAAGTGGTGCTTCTAAACTGGCATTACCACGGTACGTTTTACTAAAGTTGCTGGTACTTCTAATAACGCGTAAACCCAGTTCGATTTTTGCATCACTGGTGTGAGTTAGCATTTTTTCAGTAACCACGGCCTGAAGTGTATGGATATCAACCTCAAATCTTGTCGTTGCTAGATTTGATATGCTGGCACCGTTTCGGCTCAACGCACTATCAATCAGACTTTTTATTGATTCTGTTAAGCCTTGGCTTGCGATTGTTTGTGTTTTATCGTCGTTAATTAATTTAAGCGTGGCGCTATCGCCTCTTAAATCGATTACACTGGTGCTCAGGCTTTGGCTGATTGAGCTTATTTTTCCGCCCTGATATGAAGGGTTAAGAATCATTTGATTAGGTTGGCTACTGCATCCGCCAAGGGCTAATAAAACACAGCAAGGTAATAGGTAGTTTTTCATAGTTATAGCATCCCATTATTTTTAGTTGCACTTAAAACAACAAACTTTTTATTTGATCCAAGTAACTGGCAATTGCCAAACATGCGCTTTAGTTTGTCATGATAATCTAAATGACGGTTTCCAATAATACGTAGTTCACCACCATTTTTTAAGGTGTCTTTCGCTTGTTTAAACATCTGCCATGCAATATGGTCTGTGACAGCTTGTGCTTGGTGAAAAGGCGGATTACATAAAACCACATCAACACTTTCACGCTCAAAACCAGTCAAACAATCATTTTCGATAAATGAACACTGCTCAAATTTATCTTCCATATTGAGCTCTATGTTTAATCGTGCTGACTCAACCGCCATGTATGACTCGTCAACAAATGTCATTTCAGCATTGGGGCAACGCGATAAGGTCATTAAACCAACCACACCATTACCACAGCCTAGATCAATAATTTTTTTTGTTTTAGTAGTTTGAGGTAAATAGTTAAAAAAGAACCGTGCACCAATATCTAAAGAATCTCGAGAAAACACATTTGCATGATTACTAATGGTATAGTCAGTGCCTTCAAGTGGCCAATTAACGGGAAAGTCTGCGGCTTTATATCCACCCTGAGCACTGCTGATTATTAAACGAGACTTTTTTACTGCTAAGCTGGTTTTCGTTTCGCCAATATAATGTTCAAACGCTTTAATCGTCGAATTATGTATATCTTTAGTTTTACCCGCAGCGATGACTGGCGTTCCTGGGTTAAGTACCTCACTTAACTCTGATAATTGGTATTGCATAAAGCCAAGAGTGCGCGGTACTTTTAAAATAACTAAGTCAATATCATCAGGCAATGCTGATAAGCTATCGAGTTGACTAAATGAATGAGTCGAAACTTTGTTCTCAGCTAAATTGTATGCCGCTGCTTGGTGACTAATGTAAGAGTCATTGACTGAACAAACTGTTAATCCTTGTTTAGAAAAATAACACGATAAAGCGCCAAAGCTATCATTAAAAATCAGTAATGAGCGACAACTAGGATAATGTTCAGTAACATAGTCAATAAGGTATTCGTCAGCTGAATCCCAAGCTTGAAGGCTACGGTTCTTTTGATCTAATGGAAAACGTTCAAGAGTAAAGGTTGTTTCGCCGAGCTGTGCTTGCGTTGTCATAATAGTTAAGTGATCAGAATCAAATGATAGGTAAATTCTAACATGCAACGGCCAAACGCCAACCCCCAACAGCTACCAAATGGCTTTTCTTACCAAAGAAGTGCGCTCAGTGGGCAAAAAAGTCTCGATTTATTTTATTATTTGCAGCAAAACCTACCATGGCAACAGCCAGTAACGACTGTTTATGGAAAAACGGGGCCTATTCCACGGCTACAATGTTTTATTAGTGATAGTAATATTGAATATGGCTATTCGCAGAGTAAATTAGTGGTAGAGCCATGGCCTGATGTGCTTCTGGCCATGCGAAAACGACTAGAGCATCATTTACAGCAACCTTTTAACTCTTTATTGATAAACTATTATCGTGATGGCAACGACACGATGGGCTGGCACAGTGATGATGAAATTGAACTTGGCGCACAACCCACCATTGTATGTATTTCTCTTGGCGCAGAGCGTGCACTAAAAATAAAAAATAAAACGAGTAATAAAGTGAGCGAAATAAAATTACACAGTGGCAGCTGTTTAGTTATGCATGGTGATAGTCAGCGCGATTACCAACATGCAATTGCTAAGAAAACGACATTAATTCACCCCCGTATAAGTTTAACCTTCAGATATATAAAGCAAACCAGGTAGCTGTAATTTTGTTAGCCAAGGCGCTTGGCAACTTGTTATAGTAATGCAACAAATCAGTTTTAAAGTGATCTTTTTATGTCAATGCAAGAACAAATACAAAGCAAAATCGCAGACGCAATAGCTTGTAAGCACCTCAACGTAGTTAACGAAAGTCATATGCACAGCCGTGGTGAAGATTCACACTTTAAAGTGATTGTTGTTAGTGAAGAATTTAGCGGTAAACGCTTGTTACAGCGCCACCGTCAAATAAATGAAATTTTAAAAGACGAATTAGCAAATCATATTCATGCATTGGCAATTCACACATTTACACCCGAAGAATTCAGTGAGCAAAGCGGTCAGATTGCCGACTCGCCGAGTTGCTTAGGTGGCTCTAAGTTAGATTAATGGTCAGGTTTGACAGTTAACATTACTGATCAGACCTGTGTTTTTACGATTAGCCTTTAAACTAGCGCTAATTTTTATTGAGATAGATATAGGATGATCAATGGTCATTAAGCCTAAAATTCGCGGATTCATCTGTACAAACGCCCACCCAGCAGGCTGTGCAGAGCATGTACAAGAACAAATTAACTATGTAAAACAACAAGGAGCATTAAAAAATGCACCTAAAAATGTATTAGTTATAGGTGCGTCTACAGGCTATGGCCTTGCCTCACGCATTACGGCTGCGTTTGGCGGCGGTGCTAAAACTCTAGGTATTTTCTTTGAAAAAGAAGGCACTGAGCGTAAAACAGGTTCAGCAGGTTGGTATAACACGGCAGCATTTCAAAATGCCGCAGATGAAGCAGGCCTATGGTCTAAAAATATTAATGGCGATGCGTTCTCAAACGAAATTAAACAAAAAGCGATTGATACAATTAAAGCTGACTTAGGTAAAGTTGATTTAGTCATCTACAGCCTTGCATCTCCACGTCGTACCGACCCAAATACGGGTGAAACATTCTCTTCTACACTTAAGCCAATTGGCGATTCAGTTACGACTAAAAACCTTAATACGTCAAAGCGTGAAATTGATGAAATAACAGTAGAAGCAGCAAGCCAAGACGATATCGATAACACCATTAAAGTGATGGGCGGTGAAGATTGGGAAATGTGGATTGATGCACTTAAAGAAGCTGACGTACTTGCTGATAACTTTAAAACCAGTGCTTATACTTACATTGGTAAAGAGCTAACATGGCCAATTTACGGTCATGCAACAATTGGTAAAGCAAAAGAAGACTTAGACCGTGCAACTGTGGCTATTAAAGAGTCTACCAAAGCATTAAACGGTGAAGCGTATGTCTCTTCACTTAATGCGGTTGTTACACAAGCAAGCTCTGCAATTCCGATTATGCCACTTTACATTTCTGCACTATTTAAAGTGATGAAAGCAGATGGCACCTATGAAGGTACGATAGAGCAGATTCATGCTTTATTTACCGAGAATCTCTATGGTGATTCACCACGCTTTGATGATGGCGGGCATTTATTCCAAAACTACAAAGAGTTGGAAGATGATGTTCAAGCGCGTATTCAAGCCGTGTGGGATAGCGTAACCACAGAAACAATCGATGAGTTAACCGATTATGTTGGTTACCACAATGAATTTTTACGCTTATTTGGCTTTGGTATCGACAGCGTTGATTACGATCAAGATGTAGAGTCTATTGCAAACATTACGAACATGATTGACTAATTTTGTTCGTTCATTAAAAAAGTCGCTGCGGCGACTTTTTTAATGCCTGTATTTTATTGTTAGGTTTATTTACAGCTATTTACTGTTTAATTCTTATCCTTACTCGCGAGCAATTGCACTTTGGTCTATATTGAATTTTATTCAAATGTGACTATTGAGCTAAATTACTGCTCCTGTCGTATAAATTTCATATTTCCACTCGCATAGTGACCCTGATTGATGTTAAAATTCGGGCAATATATGTGAGGAGTTTTACTGCGTTGCTTGTTTTGTATCCTAAACAGGCAGTTCTTTGATATCTTGAATTTGCTCGGTAATCAAAATGGCGACGTGGTTGGTACGATTTTTCAGTTTCTTTCCGTTAATGTAGTGCAAGTGCGTATGATCAACATAAAAAAAGGTCTGGACTTACCCATAGAGGGCGCACCTCAGCAAGTTATTCATGATGGCTCTGCCGTCAAACGTGTAGCTGTGCTAGGTGAAGAGTTTATTGGTATGCGTCCAACCATGCATGTTCGTGTGGATGACCAAGTCAAAAAAGGCCAGGTACTTTTTGAAGATAAAAAGAACCCAGGCGTATTATTTACTGCCCCAGCTGCTGGTACAGTAAAAGAAATTAATCGTGGTGCAAAACGTGTGCTGCAATCTGTTGTTATTGAAATAAACGGCAGTGAGCAAATCACCTTTGACTCTTTCAAGGCAGATGAGCTTTCGAGCATCGACCGTGAAAAAGCCAAAGAAGTACTTATTCAGTCAGGTCAATGGACGGCACTTCGTGTGCGCCCATTCAGCAAAGTAGCGGCTGTGGATGCAAATCCTAGTTCTATTTTTGTGACGGCTATCGACACAAACCCATTAGCTGCAGATCCTGCGGTTATTATTGCCGAAAATGCGCAAGCATTTGAAGCGGGTCTTGCTGTGGTATCTCGTTTAACTGACGGTAAAGTATTTGTTTGTAAACAAGCAGGTAGCCAAGTACCTAGTTCATCAATCCCTCAAGTAGAAGTACATGAGTTTGGTGGCGTACATCCGGCTGGCCTTGTTGGCACACATATCCATCACTTAGACGCTGTTTCTGCTAGCAAACAAGTTTGGCATATCGGTTACCAAGACGTTATTGCGTATGGTCACTTATTCCTTACTGGTGAAATTAGTACAGACCGTGTTATTTCTCTAGCTGGTCCTCGCGTTAAGAACCCACGTTTAGTTAAAACTCAACTAGGTGCTTCGCTGGACGATTTAGTAGCGGGTGAATTAGAAGACGGCGATAACCGTGTTATCTCTGGTTCTGTTTTATCTGGTTCTACGTCTGCTGGTCCTCAAGCGTTTTTAGGTCGTTATCATGTTCAAGTATCAGTTTTACTTGAAGGTCGCGAAAAAGAACTGTTTGGTTGGATTCGCCCAGGTAGTGATAAATTCTCTGTAACACGTACTTTCTTGTCTCACCTTACACCAAGTCGTTTATTTAAAATGACAACGTCTACAGGTGGTTCAAAGCGTGCCATGGTGCCAATGGGTAACTATGAGCGTGTTATGCCGTTAGATATTCTTCCAACGCCTTTATTACGTGATCTAATTTCTCGTGATTTGGATGGTGCTATCACATTAGGTGCACTAGAGCTTGATGAAGAAGATTTAGCGTTATGTACCTTCGTTTGTCCAGGTAAATACGAGTATGGTTCAATCCTACGCGATTGCTTGACTACAATCGAGAAAGAGGGCTAGAGAGATGGGTTTAAAGAAATTTCTTGAAGATATCGAGCCGCATTTTGAAGCCGGTGGTAAACATGAAAAGTGGTATGCCCTGTATGAAGCAGCAGCAACTATTTTTTACACCCCTGGTTACGTAAATAAAGGCGCGACACACGTACGCGATAACATCGACCTAAAACGCATGATGATTTTAGTGTGGATGGCAACATTCCCAGCGATGTTTTTTGGTATGTTCAATATCGGTCATCAGGCCGCCGGTGCATTAGCACAAGGTTTTGAACTAGCAAATTCTTGGCAAGTTGGTTTGTTTCAGTTATTTGGTGGTGAATTAACTGCTAACTCAGGCTGGGGCGCTAAAATGTTCTACGGGGCATGTTTCTTCTTGCCTATATACGCAGTGACATTTGCCGTGGGTGGTTTCTGGGAAGTGTTGTTTGCTTCAGTGCGTAAGCATGAAGTAAACGAAGGTTTCTTCGTAACCTCTGTATTGTTTGCACTTATTCTTCCTGCAACTATTCCATTATGGCAAGTGGCGTTGGGTATCACGTTCGGTGTTGTAATCGCTAAAGAAATCTTTGGTGGTACTGGCCGTAACTTCCTAAACCCTGCGCTTGCTGGTCGTGCGTTTTTATTCTTCGCATATCCTGCACAAATTTCAGGTGACACAGTATGGACAGCAGTAGACTCGTTCTCTGGTGCAACTATGCTAGGCCAAGCGTTTGTTGGCTCACTTGATTACAGCAACATGGCTCTTTGGTTGAATGCGTTTTACGGTTTCATCCAAGGTTCAGTAGGTGAAACATCTACCCTTGCAGTGATGATCGGTGGCTTGTTCTTAATCTACGTTCGAATTGCTTCATGGCGCATCGTGCTAGGTGTATTCCTAGGTATGGTTGCAACTGCATTCTTATTAAATGCAATTGGTTCAGACACTAACCCTGTATTTGCAATGCCTTGGCATTGGCACTTAGTGTTGGGTGGTTTTGCCTTTGGTATGTTCTTCATGGCGACTGACCCAGTGTCTGCGGCATTTACAGACAAAGCAAAATTCGCATATGGCGCACTTATTGGTGTGATGGTAGTAATGATTCGTGTAGTAAATCCTGCTTTCCCTGAAGGCATGATGCTAGCAATCTTGTTTGCTAACTTATTTGCTCCATTATTCGATCACTTTGTAGTGCAAGCTAATATCAAGCGGAGGTTGGCACGTAATGTCTAGTAATAACGAATCAATCGGCAAAACGCTAACCGTTGTTGTAGCACTTTGTTTAGTGTGTGCAATCATCGTATCGTTTGCTTCAGTTCAGCTTCGCCCTTTACAGCAAGCTAACAAAACACAAGATATTCAAAAGAACATCTTGGCTGCAGCGGGTATCGACGCAGTTGAAAATATCTCTGATACGTTTAACGCTAAAATCGAAGCGCGTGTTGTAGATATGAACACGGGTGAGTTTGTTGCAACAGACCCAAATAGCTTTGACTTTGAGAAAAGTAAATTCGACCAAAAAATCAGTATTGCTCTCAAAGCTAACGGTATTAAAGATATCGCTGGTATTCAGCGTATGACTACTGAGTCACCAGTTTACATCTCTAAAAAGCCTGACGGCTCTACAGATGCTATCATTTTACCAATCCAAGGTTACGGCCTTTGGGGTGTAATGTATGGTTTCTTAGCGCTTGAAAGCGATGCTGAAACTGTTAAAGATATTAACTTTTATAAGCACAACGAGACTCCAGGCTTGGGTGGCGAAATTCAAAACCCACAATGGACAGCAATGTGGAGCGGTAAAGAGTTACCAATCAATATTGTGAAAAGTGGCGCTAAAAATGAGCATCAAGTTGATGGCTTATCAGGTGCAACTTTAACGTCAAATGGTGTTGATCACGCAGTTGATTTTTGGACTGGCGAAAACGGCTTTGGTCCTTTCCTTGCGAAGGTACGTGAAGGAGCGTTGAAATAATGGCTGATACTAAAGAAATGAAGTCGGTTCTATTTGGACCGGTATTCGCAAATAACCCAATCGCACTACAAGTACTTGGTGTTTGTTCTGCGCTTGCAGTAACGTCTAGCTTAAAAAATGCATTAATCATGTCAATCGCATTGACATTGGTAACAGCGTTCTCAAGCTTATTTATTTCTATGATCCGTAACCAGATCCCGTCATCTGTACGTATCATAGTGCAAATGACTATCATTGCATCGTTAGTAATCGTGGTTGACCAAGTATTACAAGCCTTCTCTTACGCTACGGCAAAAGAGTTGTCGGTATTCGTTGGTCTAATTATTACTAATTGTATAGTAATGGGTCGTGCAGAAGCATACGCAATGAAATCACCACCTATCATGTCATTCCTTGATGGCATCGGTAATGGTCTTGGTTATTCAGTAGTGTTACTGACTGTTGGCTTTATTCGTGAGCTATTTGGTAAAGGTACATTGTTTGGCGCTGACATCATCCCGCTTGTACAGGATGGTGGTTGGTATCAACCTATGGGTCTATTGATTTTACCACCTAGCGCATTCTTCATTATTGGTTTATTCATTTGGGTACTTCGTACTTATAAGAAAGACCAAGTAGAAGCGAAAGGGTAAGGGGCAGACAATGGAACATTATATTAGTTTATTCGTAAAAGCGGTTTTCATTGAAAACTTAGCGTTAGCCTTCTTCCTAGGTATGTGTACTTTCCTTGCAGTATCAAAGAAAGTAACAACATCTATCGGCCTAGGTGTGGCAGTTATCGTGGTATTGGGTATCTCAGTACCAGTTAACAACTTGGTTTACCATGCGGTTCTTGCACCAGGTTCACTTGAGTGGCTTGGCTACCCTGAAGCAGACCTTAGCTTTTTACGTTTCTTAACTTTCATCGGTGTTATCGCAGCATTGGTGCAAATCTTAGAAATGGCATTAGATAAGTTCTTCCCTGCACTTTATAACGCGTTAGGTATCTTCTTACCGTTGATCACAGTTAACTGTGCAATCTTCGGTGCGGTAGCTTTCATGGTAGAGCGTAACTATAACTTCGGCGAGTCTGTGGTTTATGGTATCGGTTCTGGTGTAGGTTGGGCGCTAGCAATAACATTACTTGCTGGTATTCGTGAGAAAATGAAGTACTCAGACGTGCCTGATGGCCTACGTGGTTTAGGTATTACCTTCATCACAGTTGGCTTGATGGGTCTTGGCTTTATGTCATTCTCTGGTATTTCACTTTAATAGGTCGCGAGGATAAATCATGAGTTATGAGATTTTCTTAGGCGTTGGTGTTTTCATCGCTATCGTTGTAATACTTGTTTTAGTCATCATTGGTGCTAAATCTAAGTTAGTTGCAAGCGGTGATATCATTATCGGCGTAAATGGCGATCCAGATAAAGCCATTAAAACATCTGCAGGTAGTAAGCTATTAGGTGCGCTATCTGAGTCAGGTATTTTCGTTTCATCTGCATGTGGTGGCGGTGGCTCTTGTGGTCAGTGTCGTGTACACATCAAAGAAGGTGGCGGTGATATCTTACCAACAGAGCTTGATCACATTTCTAAAGGTGAAGCCCGTGAAGGCTGTCGTTTAGCGTGTCAGGTAAATGTTAAGACTGACATGGAAATTGAACTTGAAGAGTCGATTTTCGGTGTTAAAAAATGGGATTGTGAAGTTATCTCTAACGATAACAAAGCAACTTTCATTAAAGAACTTGTGCTACAAATTCCAGATGGTGAGTCAGTACCGTTCCGTGCCGGTGGTTATATTCAAATTGAAGCCCCTGCGCATCACGTTAAATATGCTGATTTCGATGTACCAGAAGAGTACCGTGGCGATTGGGATCATTTTGGTTTCTTCAACCTAGAGTCAAAGGTAGACGAAGAAACAATTCGTGCTTACTCAATGGCTAACTACCCGGAAGAAGAAGGCATCATTATGCTTAACGTGCGTATTGCTGCTCCACCGCCAAGAGATTTAAGCTTACCTTGTGGTAAAATGTCATCGTACATTTGGTCACTAAAACAAGGTGATAAAGTAACTATCTCAGGTCCATTTGGTGAGTTCTTTGCAAAAGACACTGACGCTGAAATGGTATTCGTAGGTGGTGGTGCTGGTATGGCGCCAATGCGTTCACATATCTTTGACCAACTTAAGCGCTTAAACTCTAAGCGTAAGATGAGCTTCTGGTATGGTGCACGTTCTAAGCGTGAAATGTTCTATGTAGAAGACTTTGACGGCCTAGCAGCTGAAAACGATAACTTCGTATGGCATACAGCACTTTCAGATCCACAACCTGAAGATAACTGGGAAGGCTACACTGGCTTTATCCATAACGTGTTATTTGAGAACTATCTTAAAGATCACGAAGCGCCGGAAGATTGTGAGTTCTACATGTGTGGTCCTCCAATGATGAACGCCGCAGTTATCACTATGTTGAAAGACTTAGGTGTTGAAGACGAAAATATCTTACTAGATGATTTCGGTGGCTAACACTGATACCAAAACACGTTAGTTTTGGTTAGAATATGAGCCTCGTAGCAATGTTTGTTACGAGGCTTTTTTTATTTCAAATTTTAAGTAGGCTGCCATGAATAAAGTATTTCACCCGCAGGCACTCGTTGCCTTTTTGTTTATTTTTCTCACTCTATTCATATCAGGTTGTGGCCAAAGTGATGAGCCTAAAGAGCTTTACCTTGAAGGTAGAACCATGGGGACAACATACAATATTAAGGTTTTTGCAAAACAAGACAAGTTGGACTCGCTTAATTTACTTCCTGAGGTAGAACAATTGCTAAAAGGCGTGAATCAATCTATGTCGACCTATATTAAAGATTCAGAGATAAATAACTTTAATCGCATACCTGCAGGCCAAGTCATGCCGATCAGCGCTGATTTTAGAGCGGTTGTCGCAGAGTCTATTCGCTTAGGTGAGTCGACAAAAACGTTAGATGTCACCATGGGTCCATTAATTGATTTATGGGGGTTTGGTCCTGATAAAAAGCCAACTAAACGCCCAGCGGACGAAGAATTAGCTAACATGATAGCTAAAATAGGTGTAGATAAATTAACACTGACTGAGCAGGGGTTAGCAAAAACGATTGATGGCTTAGAGCTTTCGTTTTCTGCGACAGCTAAAGGGTATGGCATTGATAAAGTAGCAGAGCTGCTAGAAAGTCACGGATTAACAGATTATATGGTTGAAATAGGTGGTGAGCTGCGTATTTCTGGTAAAAAGCCTAATGAAAAGAATTGGCGCATAGCGATTGAACAGCCGGATGCTGAGCCTGGTACGCGCCAAGTGCACCTTATTTTAGCGCCAGGTAACAATGGCATGGCGACATCGGGTGATTACCGAATATTTTATGAAATGGATGGTGAGACTTACAGTCATTTGATTGATCCCGTTACAGGTATGCCAACTCGCCATGATCTTGTATCAGTAACTGTATTGCACCCATCAGCAATGACAGCCGATGGCCTTGCTACTGCATTGACTATTATGGGTATGGATAAAGCCCAAGCGTATGCAGAAAAAAATGATTTAGCGGTCTATCTTATTGCTAAATCGAAGGATGGTTTAGTGACTTATTCGAGCCCAGCATTTAAACCCTATTTGTAGCCAAGCGCAAAGCGGTTTATAATACATTCAGCTTGGCTACGTTAGCCAAGCACATTTTTATTGCTGAATAATAGGGGCTAAGCAATGTCACTTTTTCTTCTTACTTTTGGTTTACTTATATTAATTGTCGCAGCAATGGCCATTGGCATGATCATGCAGAAAAAATCTATGGCGAGCAGCTGTGGTGGCCTAGGCTCAGTAGGTATTGACAAAGCCTGCGATTGTGACGACCCATGTGACAAGCGTAAAAAGCGCATGGCAAAAGAGCAAATTTGGAAAGAAAACCAAATTTTATAAGCTCGATAGACTAGAGTAAAAAGCGCCTCTTTTAAAACCGGCGCTTTTTTTGTATCTTTTTAGAGTCAGGGTCCATGAAACCATTTTCAACTAAAGTGTACTTTTTACGTCACGGTGAGCTTGAACAGCAAAATGTATTAGCTGGGCGCAGCGACTTTAAGTTGAGTAAAAAAGGTGTTCAGGAGTTAGAATATACAGTTGCAGGGCTTTGCGATATCACGACTGTAACAAGCTCTCCTCTAAAGCGTTGTAGGCAATTTGCTCAACAGTTTGCTGATACTCGGCAACTCCCATTCAATATAGACAGTGCAATTGCTGAGTATGATTTTGGTGATTGGGACGGACAAAGTTATGAAGACCTTTGGCAACAAGGCAGCTCACCGACAATCGGAGAGTTCTGGCAAAACCCTTGGCATATCACTCCCCCCAATGGCGAATCTATGAACGCGTTTTATAGCCGAGTTGAAACGTGGTGGCAACAATTATTAGCGGTGATCAGCACACAAAACACAGGGCCTCACTTGGTCATAACCCACGCTGGCGTTATTAAACAACTGTTAGCTATTTTATGTCAGCTTCCTCGTGAATCGCTTATTAGCCAAAATGTGTTTTCAATCTCTTATGCAGGTCTTATTTGTGTTGATGTTTTCATTGATGAACAAGGTGAAGCTTGGCCTAAAATTGTTTTCTAAGCTGTTTTTAGCCATCTAGAAAGATATTAATTGAAATATAAACTCACCCGCTCATAATAGAGAGGTATTTAGGAATGAGGTGTAAGTCCTCAACTGTTCCCGCAACTGTAAGTCACAACCGTGATAAGTCAGATACTAAATACGTATAACTTATTTTATTCATTGAGCGGGTAAACTCACCTTCTACACAAGCACTTTGCTTGTGTTTATTGCGTTGGGTTTTGCGCGTGCTAGCAGAGATAAACATTGCAGACACCAACAGCGCTTCTCACAGTCGACGATTTATCATGGACTGTTGCTAATACACCTATTCTAAAAAAAATAAACATCAGCATTGAGCAAGGCCAGTTTATTGGTTTGCTTGGGCCTAATGGTGCGGGTAAGTCGAGTTTATTGCGCTGTCTTTATCGGTTTAACAAACCAAGCACCGGTCAAGTGCTCCTTGGCTCACATGATATTTGGCAATTAAGTGCGGATAATTTTGCCAAGCAAGTTGCCGTGGTTTTACAAGAAACTCCCTCACAATTTAATCTATCTTTGTATGATGTAGTAAGCTTGGGGCTTACCCCGCATAAACGCCTTTTTAGTGGTACTACACAAAGTGATAAGCAGCTAATTCAACAAGCGATAAAACAAGTAGGATTAACTGAGCACACTAACCAAACGTTTGACTCGCTCTCTGGTGGTGAAAAGCAACGAGCTTTAATTGCCCGTGCCATAGTGCAAAAGCCACAGCTATTGATTATGGATGAACCAACAAGCCATTTGGATGTTAAATATCAAATTCAATTAATGGAGTTAGCTAAATCACTCGGGGTAACTGTGTTGGCATCGTTTCATGATTTAAATTTAGCGGCCAGTATGTGCGATGAGCTATTGGTAATCAATCACGGTGAAATCGTTGCATCAGGCACTCCTGAGCAGGTTATAACAGAGAGTATGCTCAGCGATGTATTTGGCGTGTGCGCTCAAATATCTCGCCACCCGCAAAGTAAAGCGCAATTCATTCCGCATATAACGTATTTTTATGGTTATCAATCAGGAGAGCTTAATGCATCTGAAAAATAACCTGTTATTACCGTTAACCATTGTATTAAGTGTACTGAGTATTTTTGCAGCATTGAGCTTTGGTGCAGCCCCCAGTAAGTTTGTTGATGTTTATTACAGCGTAATTGGTCAGTGGCTTGGTCAAGGGAGCGACTCGTTTATTGAGCGAATAATTTGGCAGCTACGTTTGCCACGTACGTTACTGGCGTTTTTAGCAGGCTCAGGATTAGCCATTGCAGGACTGATTTTACAAACCGTAACCCGAAACCCCTTAGCTGATCCTTATTTATTTGGTATTTCATCTGGGGCTTCATTTGGGGTGGTGTGTTTTATTACTTTCACCGGTATCAGTGCTGGCTTTTCAATGTCGCTAGCTGCCTTTGTGGGTAGCATGTTGACCATGTTTTTACTGGTCTTTATTGCTGGGCGTAGAGGCTCAGCTCAGGTTGAAACAATGCTATTAGCAGGGGTTGCACTGTCGTTTCTATTCAGCGCATTTACCAGCTTACTGCTTTATTTTAGCGATCCACAAGCTATCACCGCGATTTTATTTTGGACCTTAGGCAGCTTTGCAAGGGCGCAGTGGCAAGCACTTTGGTTGCCTGCTTTAGTCATCCTCAGTTGTATGGTTTTATTAATGAGTTTTAGGCGTCAACTCAACGCCATGTTGTTAGGCGATGAAAGTGCGGCGACCTTGGGTATTCCTGTGCAGCGCTTTCGCTTATTAATGTTGCTGTTAAGTTCGTTAATAACCGCGCTCTTAGTAGCGCTTTGCGGCGGTATTGGTTTTGTGGGCCTGATGATACCTCATATAGTGCGTTTTTTCGTATCCCAAGGAACTTTAACAGGCCTTGCGATGACAGCACTCGTTGGTGGTACATTTATGGTCTGGGTAGATGTGCTCTCGCGTATTGTGATGAGCAATCAAGAGCTGCCAATAGGGGTGATCACCTCGGCTATAGGTAGTGTGTTCTTTTTATCTTTACTGTGCTTTCGTAAAAAGGTGTATCAATAATGTATTCTATTAAACCGCTCAACACGCAATTCGAAACGCTTATAAGTGATAAAATTAATCACAAAACAAAACCGCTTGGGGCTCTGGGCTTACTTGAGCCACTGGCTCAGCAATTGGTGAGTATTTTTAGCCAAGGTATAACTACACAAAGTGCTTTTTTAGATTTTCAACCAGCGATAAACCAGCCCACATTAATCGTGTTTGCGGGCGACCATGGTGTTGCAGCGCAAGGTGTGTCTATTGCCCCTAGTGAAGTTACTGCACAAATGGTTGCTAATTTTGCTGCGGGCGGTGCGGCAATTAATGTGTTTTGCACTCAGTTAGGCTGGCAGCTAGAAGTGGCTGATTGCGGTACTTTAACTAAAGTGCCCAACGCGCGCATTCGTGATTGCCGTTTAGGGCATATCACCGAGCCGCTAAATCAACACATGGCTATGAGTATTGAGCAGGTACAGCAAGGGTTTAGTAATGCAAAGCAACTTGTATTAGAGCTGAAAAAGAGTGGCTGTAACACCTTAGCCTTTGGTGAGATGGGCATAGGTAATACCACTAGCGCAGCCGCTATTATGGCGGCGATGCTTAAACTCCCTGCCAGCGAATGCGTGGGTAAAGGTACCGGCGTAAGCGATGAGGTGATTGCGCGTAAAGTAAAAGTTGTGGAGCAAGCACTGCTCTTACACAAAACTCAGCTAGATGATCCTATTTCCATGCTTGCAGCGCTTGGTGGCTTTGAAATTGTACATATTGTGGGCGCTATGCTTAGCGCTGCTGAGCAACAAATGGCGGTACTGGTTGATGGCTTTATTTGTAACGCTGCAGCTTTAGTTGCGATAGCAATTAACCCCAATGTAAAAGCCTATTTAATTTTTGCCCATAGCTCAAATGAGCAAGGCCATAGCAAAATGCTAGCCCATTTAAAGGTTAGGCCATTACTACAATTAGATTTGCGCTTAGGGGAGGGCACCGGCGCTGCATTGAGCTTACCCCTGCTACAAAGTGCACTGGGTTTTTATAATAAAATGGCAAGTTTTGCCGACGCCGCTGTAGATGATGTGGTGTAAGTGATGTCCCAAGCGCAAACAAATATTACGCAATGGCAATTGCTACAATTAGCGATTAGCTTTTTAACCCGCATCCCGGTAAAGCTTCGCTTTGAGGTAACATCGCAGCACTTAAATCAAGCCAGTCGTTACTTTGCGTTAGTAGGCTTAGGGCTTGGTTTAGCACATGCTTTGCTGTTTTATTGTCTGCAATTTATATTACCTGCTTCAATGTGTGTGCTGTTAGTGATGGCGCTGAGCCTGCTTATGACTGGTGCGTTTCATGAAGATGGCTGGGCTGATGTATGGGATGGCTTTGGTGGTGGCTGGCAGGTATCGCAAAAGTTAAATATCATGAAAGACAGTCGTTTAGGTACGTATGGCGCGGCGGCACTTATTATTATATTGATGCTGAAGTATCAAGGTTTAGTGATATTAAGCGTTGATAGCGGTGTGATGTTATTTGCTATCATTGCAGGACAATGCTTAAGCCGTGTCGTTGCGACCAGTATCATTTTTAGCATGGAGTATGTCAGCGAAGATGCCTGCGCAAAAGTAAAACCATTGGCTATGCACTTATCTAAAACCAGCTTAGTCACTTTATTATTAACGGCAGCATTTTTATTTGCCACTACGTTGATTTTCCAGCTTGTCACGTGGCAGGCATTAGTAATAATAACCCTGACTTTAGTATTCGTACGAATGATGGTTATGCATTGGTTTAAACGCCAACTAGGCGGTTATACTGGTGATTGCTTAGGAGCAGCGCAGCAGCTTAGTGAGGTGAGTATTTATATAATCCTCATTGGTATAATGACGAGTAGCGCACAATGAAAGCTAAACATACTTTAATACTCGGTGGTGCCCGCAGTGGTAAAAGTCGCTTTGCTGAGCAATTAGCAGCAAACAGCCAACAATCAGTAGTATACATCGCTACTGCCCAAGGCCATGATGATGAAATGCAAGCACGTATTCATCGTCACCAGCAGCAGCGCCCAGCACACTGGCAGTTATTTGAAGAGCCAATAGCGCTTGCAGACGCCTTACTTGCCCATAGCAAAACTGATAACTGTATTTTAGTAGATTGCCTTACACTGTGGCTTAGTAACTGTTTATGCCATGATGAGAACTGCTGGGCGCAGCAAAAACAGGCCTTGCTTGGCGTTCTGAGCGAGCTCCCTGGACAGGTTGTTTTTGTTAGTAACGAAGTTGGGCACGGCATTGTGCCGCTTGGGCAATTAAGCCGTGACTTTGTGGATGAGTCAGGCTGGTTACATCAAGCAATGGCTGCAAAGGTTGCTCGGGTTGAATTTATAATGGCAGGCTTGCCGCTCACTTTAAAAAGTAACTAATGATGAAAACAATAATGATCCAAGGCACCACATCAGATGCCGGTAAAAGTACATTGGTTGCAGCTTTGTGCCGAGTGTTTGCCGAGCAAGGAATAAGTGTTGCGCCGTTTAAGCCACAAAACATGGCACTTAATAGCGCAGTAACCGAAGACGGCGGCGAAATAGGCCGTGCTCAGGCGTTACAAGCAATCGCGGCAAAGGTTGCCCCAAGAATCGATTTTAATCCAGTACTACTCAAACCTAATAGTGATACTGGTGCCCAAGTGATCATTCATGGCAAAGCGATTAGCAACATGGAAGCGGGCGCATACCATGATTATAAAAAAGTCGCGATGGATGCTGTGCTCACCTCACAAAAAAGATTAAGTGAAGAATTTGAGCTATTGGTTGTGGAAGGCGCTGGTAGCCCCGCAGAAATCAACCTACGTGCCGGCGATATTGCCAATATGGGTTACGCTGAAGAGGTGGATTGCCCAGTCATTATTATTGCCGATATTGATAAAGGCGGGGTATTTGCGCACTTAGTGGGCACCTTGGCATTGTTGAGTGAGTCAGAGCAAGCGCGAGTAAAAGGCTTTGTCATCAATCGTTTTCGTGGCGATATTGCACTGCTTCAAGGTGGCCTTGATTGGCTCGAAGAGTATACTGGCAAACCTGTACTTGGCGTATTACCTTATCTGCATGATCTGGCCTTAGATGCAGAAGACGCGGTTGCTATTGATAACACAGTAACGCAAGCCAAAGTCAGCATTGCGGTGTTATTGTTGCCGCATATTAGTAATCATACCGACTTTGATGCGCTGCGGTTAAACCCACAAATAGATATAAACTACGTGCGTCACACACAGGCTATTCCCAATGTTGATCTAATTATTATCCCGGGCAGTAAAAATGTGATCAGTGATTTAGCCTTTTTAAAAAATGAAGGCTGGGAGGAGCAAATTAAGCGCCACCTTCGCTATGGCGGTAAAGTGCTGGGTATTTGCGGCGGCTTACAAATGTTAGGCACCGATATTTACGACACGGCGGGGGTTGAGTCAAGCTCCCAACATTGTAAAGGGTTGGCGCTGGGTGATTTTTCGACTCAATTAGGTGTTGAAAAAGTACTAACGCAAGCATCGGCTGTTATCCACTTAAATGGCGGTGAAGCCCAAGTAACAGGGTATGAAATTCACGCAGGCCAAAGTCACGGCCCAGCACTTGAACAGCCTTTGTTAAAATTTACCACACACCCACAAAATGTGACTCATGATGGTTTTATATCAGATGATAACAACATAGCAGGCACTTACTTACATGGTCTGTTTGATAGCAGTGCAGCAAGCCAATTGATACTCGACTGGGTGTTACCAAACAGTGGTATTGAGCAACAAATAGATATAAACATACATCGTGAGCAGCAACTAACGCGTTTGGCCCAGATGTGTAAACAACACTTAGATATTCCACAAATTACTAAAATTTACCAAAACTGGTAGGAGCAAGCAGATGAGCGACACAAATAACGACAAACACCAACAGCGCCAACAAAAAGTAAAAGACAAAGTGGACGAGCGCATTGCTGCGGCGCAAACAGAAAAAGGCATTTTTCAGGTGATTACCGGCAACGGCAAAGGTAAATCTACTTCTGGGTTTGGTACTGTAACTCGCTGTGTCGGCCATGGTATGAAAGCCGCTGTATGCCAGTTTATAAAAGGCACATGGCCTTGTGGTGAGCGCAACTTACTACAAGGTGCGGGCGTTGAATTTGCCATTATGAACACAGGGTTTACTTGGGAGACACAAAATAAAGAGTCAGATACCGCCGCTGCGCAAGCTACATGGCAAGAAGCAAAGCGTATGTTAAATGACGAATCAATCAACCTTGTATTACTTGATGAAATTACCTACATGATCACTTATGGCTACATTGATTTAGAAGAAGCGCTAGAGGTCATTGCCAATCGTCCTCCGATGCAGTCAGTGATTGTAACAGGGCGTGGTGCACACCGTAAATTAACAGATCTTGCTGATACAGTAAGCGAAGTACGTAATGTGAAACACGCATTTGATGCGGGTGTAAAAGCGCAAATAGGGTTTGATTACTAATGTGGGTGCTAAGGCTCGCATTATTTGTTTGTTTAGCCTTGGGCAGTGCTAATCTACAGGCTAACACTAATAAGCAACAACTTAGAATTGTAGCGCTTGCTCCGCATATCGTTGAAAACCTTTATACAATTGGCGCTGGCGAGCAAATAGTGGGTACGGTTGAGTATGCTGACTTTCCAAAGGCGGCCAATGATATTCCTCGTTTAGGGGGCCATCAAGGGGTTCAAATTGAAAAACTGTTAGCGCTTAAACCTGATTTGGTACTGGCATGGAAAACAGGCAGTAAAGCCGATGATCTAGCTCAGATAGAGCGTATGGGCGTTGATGTTCTTTACAGTGAAGCAAACCAAGTCGAAAATGTAGCTGCTGAACTGCTAAGGTTAGGTAAACTGACAGGTCGTGAACAGGCAGCCGAGCTTGCTGCACAGCAATTTCAACAACAGCTTGATACAATAAAAGCCAAGCAGCAGGGTAAAGCCAGTGTTGCTGTATTTTATCAGCTGTGGCCTGAGCCGATGATGACGGTCAGCAAGAATACCTGGATCAATCAACTCATTGAGATTTGCCATGGCAGCAATGTGTTTGCCAATAGCCGCACCGATTACCCGCTTATAAGTATTGAAAATGTTATCGTTGCTAAGCCTGAGGTGATTATTCTTCCAGAGGAAAAATCAAAAACCAAACAGCCGGTTATTGATTGGCAGCAATGGCCCGAAGTTCCTGCGGTGAAGCACAATCAGTTTATTAAAGTTAATGCCGATTTACTACACAGGTTCACTACCCGCATGCTTGATGGACTTGGTGAACTCTGTGATAAAATAGATCAATCAAGAGTTGTTTTAAAGGATGTACAATGAGTCAGTGGCAAACATTTTTACAAACCGAATGCGCCAAACCTTATATGCAAGACACCCTTGCCTATGTTGCCCAAAGGCGCAGTGAAGGAGTTGCAGTTTATCCACCAGAGCAGCGAGTTTTTAGTGCCTTTGAAGCAACTGAGCTTGACGATATTAAAGTGGTTATTTTAGGGCAAGACCCATACCACGGTGAAGGGCAAGCTCATGGGTTGTGTTTTTCAGTACTGCCAGAAGTAACTAAACTGCCGCCATCACTGAAAAATATTTATAAAGAACTCGCCACCGATATTACAGGGTTTGCGGTACCGCAACATGGTCACTTGCAAAGCTGGGCTGAGCAAGGCGTATTTTTATTAAATACCGTACTGACAGTTGAACAAGGGCAAGCGCACTCTCATAAGCACCTTGGGTGGGAGCAGTTTACCGATAACGTGATTAATTATATTAATGATCATACTGCGGGCGTGGTTTTTATTTTGTGGGGCGCGCATGCTCAAAAGAAGGGCAAAGGCATAGATGCTACTAAACATTTTGTGTTAAATGGCCCACACCCATCACCGCTTTCAGCGCACAGAGGCTTTTTTGGTTGTCAGCACTTTTCTAAAACGAATAAGCTACTTGAGCAGCAAGGTAAAACCGCTATTAACTGGCAAGTGTAAGAATTAATAAAGGCCCTTGCAGTTAAGCAAGGGCCTTTTTCTTATTTGCGATAAGTTTAAAAATCTAACTCATCAACTGCGATGTTGTCTGCAAAATAGTCTAACTCCTGTAGTTCTTTGCGTAAACGTTGCTTATCTTTCAAAGCTTCGATTTCGCGCCATTTTCTCTTTTTATTTTTTTGAGAGGTCTTTTTTGTTGTACTAGGACCTTCTAATATTTCTAAAATATCGTCTAGGCTATCCATGAACTTCTCCTATTGAATTTTGAACCTCGGAAATACCTATACCACAGGCCAAACTAAAATAGAATAAAAAAGTGACATTAATGTTACAGTAATGTGATGTCTATATTAATAGATTTTAATTGAAAAAATAAAAAACGCCACAAGGGTGGCGTTTTATAGAGTAAGTGTTTATTTACTTATCTTTAAATAGTTACATCGCTTTAAAACGCGCTTCTAATTGCTCTTGAGCATCGGCAAATGAACGAATACCTTCAGCTAGTTTTTCAGTCGCCATGGCATCTTGGTTATGTAACCAACGGAATTGCGTTTCTGTTAGAGGATCAGGTTTTGGTTCTTTAGGAATATCACTTTCAAGCAAGTATTCTTGTGCGCCTTCAAGGTTGCCTAAATCTTCTAAAAGATTAGGGCTAATAGTTAGCTTGTCACAACCTGTTAGTGCAATAATTTCGCCTGTGTTACGGAAGCTTGCGCCCATAACTACTGTTTTATAATCATGGCGTTTGTAAAATTCAAAAATACTACGTACTGACTGCACACCTGGATCTTGTAGCGGATCAGTTGGCTTTTCCATACCATTAGCAACGTGCCAATCTAAAATACGGCCCACGAACGGCGAGATTAAAAATACGTTTGCATCGGCACAAGCTCTCGCTTGGGCATCGCTAAACAATAAAGTAAGGTTACATTTAGTGCCTTCTTTCTCTAATTGCTCAGCGGCTTTAATACCTTCCCATGTTGAAGCGACTTTAATTAAAATTTTATCTTTGCTCACACCTTCTTTTTCATACAGGCTAAGTAAAGTATGGGCTTTATCGATAGTTGCTTGGGTATCAAATGATAAACGTGCATCAACTTCGGTAGAGATGTAACCAGGTACAATTTCACTGATTTCTTTACCAAGTAGTACGGCAAAGTAATCACATGCTAACTCAAGTTGTTTGGCGGCATCTTGCTCGGTTTCTTTAGCATAGCTCCACGCTTTATCTAAATAAGGTTTATAAGCTTCAATCTCGCTCGCTTTTAATAAAAGCGATGGGTTTGTGGTGGCATCTTCTGGTTGATGCTTTTTGATCGCTTCAATATCGCCAGTGTCGGCTACAATAGATGAATGTTGTTTTAGCCTTTGTAGAGCTGAAGTCATTTGCTTTCCTCATTCCAAGCAAGTTAAAAGAAAATCTACACCCTTAATATACTTTGTTCATACTGCAACAGTGTGACAATGCTTGATAGGTCTTATGTCCTTATCAATTAAAAAACGGCGGCGTATGAGTTTTAAAGGGAGGATTTATTTAAACAAAACGTGCTTTTCGTTTCATTTAATGTTGAAATTGACATTAAATAATTTACAAGTCAATAGCTAACTATGATCACTGTTATTTCACCTGCAAAAAATCTTGATTACGAAACGCCACCGGCAACCGATAAGTTCACTCAGCCTGAATTGCTCGAGCACAGCGAGGAGCTTATGAAAGTATGCCGTGAATTAACACCTGCACAAATTGGCAGCTTAATGAAAATTAGCGATAAGCTCTCAGGACTTAACGCAGCACGCTTCAGCGAATGGTCGCAACCATTCACTACCGATAACGCCAAACAAGCAGTACTGGCTTTTAATGGTGATGTTTACGGCGGGTTAGACGCAGGTACTTTAACAGCCGGCGAGCTTGATTACGCACAAAACCACTTACGTATTTTATCGGGGTTATATGGCTTATTAAAGCCGCTTGATTTAATGCAAGCTTACCGACTTGAAATGGGCACTAAGCTTGAAAATACTCGCGGTAAGAACTTGTATGAATTTTGGGGCAGCGTTATTGCAAATAAATTAAACGACGTATTAAAAGCACAAGATGCACAATACCTAGTTAACCTTGCTTCAAATGAATACTTTAAAGCAGTGGATAAAAAAACACTGAATGCGCAAATAATTACGCCACACTTTAAAGATTGCAAAAATGGCCAGTACAAAATAATTAGCTTTTACGCTAAAAAGGCGCGAGGTTTAATGGCGCGCTATATTATCGAAAATAAAGTAACGCAATTAAGCCAGCTCAAAGAGTTTACCGTTGATGGTTACTACTTCAGTGAAGAGGCAACACAAAAAGAGCTTGAGCCAGTGTTTTTACGCGAAGAGCAAAGTTAACTTTTATTGTTCTATTTACTTAAAACCACGCAATTGCGTGGTTTTTTCATTTCTGGCGCTTATTTTGCAGTTACCTAATTATTATTAAAGAACTTTCAGGACTTAGGCATGCTAAAAATACCTTCAATCAGTGAAGCAGAGAAACTCATCGAAGAGAAGCTTGGGGGTTGGATTGATATTGTAATCAGTCATATTCCTAATTTTATAGTCGCAGTAATCATCGCTATTATCTTTTCTATTTTGGCCCGCTTTTTAGGGTCTATGATGCGCAATTTATTACGTCGCTCATTGGACTCAAATCAAATTGCAGATTTAATGGCCTCTATTTTTAAGATGATTATATTGTGCGTAGGTTTGTTTGTTGCGCTGGATTTTGTTGGGCTCAAAGGCACAGTCACCTCTTTACTTGCAGGTGCCGGTATTGTTGGTTTAGCGATTGGTTTTGCATTTCAAGATATGACCGAAAACTTGATTGCAGGTATTGCAATGGGAATACGTAAGCCTTTTAAAACAGGGGATGTAATCAAGACGGATGATGTGTTTGGCACGGTAAAAGCAATTAACTTGCGTAATACCTTAGTTGAGAATTTTTATGGGCAATTAAATTTAGTGCCTAATAAAATATTGTTTCGCAACGTTTTACGTAATTACAGTACGTTGGGGATTAGGCGTATTGAAGTACCTGTGGGGATTTCATACGGTGATGACCCAGAACACGCGGCTGAAGTTATTGTTAAAAAGATTAACGAGTTCGACTTTGTAATAAAACAAGATGAAACTGCTGTTTATGCATCGGGATTCGGTGATAGCAGTGTGAATTTACTGGTCTGGTTTTGGATTAACTACCCTGGCGAGGCTGATTTTATGACAGTTAGGCACAAAGCAATTGTCGCTGTAAAACAAGCATTAGCAGAGGCTGATATAAGTATTCCATTCCCAATTCGGACTTTAGACTTTGGTATCAAAGGGGGTGAAAAGCTTGATGCAATGATCAGCGATAAACACAATGATGATTAATAGTCTAACAAGGTTATTGCAATATAAAAACGCGTGTTAAATAACACGCGTTTTTTGTATCTTTTACGAGTAAGTAAGACTAATTTACACAGCATTAAAAAGTACTTTGACTGGCAGCTTGATAAAAGCTATCTACAGTTAAAGTAACCTCTTTTGATACGAAGTATATATATGGTTAAAAGACTCCTAAATGAGCCAAGTACTCCTTGTATCAGGCGCTGCTGCCTTGATGCTGATGATACTTGCATAGGTTGCTTTAGAACGTTAGAAGAAATACTTGGTTGGCGAAGTTTAAGTGAAGCCCAAAAGAAACAAGTGATGGCAGAGTGTAAGGCTCGTGAAGAGCTGCGAAAGAAGTGTGATTGAGTTTATTGCCATAAAGAAAGCGGATAAGTTTAAAGCTGGTGACATTTATGGAATTAAAGATATAAAAAGAGCGCCAATGGCGCTCAGAAGGGGAGGGTACGTAATAAGTTATGTATTATTGTGTGGCTTTTATTCTTATTTTATTTTCAATAATTTTAATGCCTTGGGTGTTTTCTAAAAACTTTTGTGCAAGGGCGCGTTCAAAGCCATTACGGGCAAAGCCGTTTAATTCAATTTTATCTTTTGTGATAACGACGTTTAACTGAGATAAATGCAAGTTAGGGTTGGTGCTTAATTTATTAACAGCAAGTTGTTGTAGCGTTGGTTGCGTGGTTGCACTGCTGATCATAATGTTGCTAGGTGCGGCCATTACTTTCGTGGTACAAGCGAGTAAAAAAATACAACAAAAAGATATAAGTGATACTGTTAATTTAAAGCGGTTCATAGTTCCCTCAACTTATTTAGTTAATCTTATCTCATTCAATACAAGTTCTACGCCAAGTTTAAGCTGCTGAAATTAAAGGTTTTACTTGGCATTCTAAAATTAAGGTACGTAGTTTTTACACTTTACTGGGTAAAAAGCTCCGCGTTTCATAGGTAGGTTTGAAATTCTTTATCGATACAAGTGTTTTAACTTTTTATTTACACTATTTTTAATGTTAATTTTGGTATTTAACTGACTGAAAATTAAACGGTTTAAATTCAACTCATTGTTTTATCTGGTTTGTTAATTGATACAAGATAAAAAATAACAGGTATTCCATCATGAAAGCTTTGTTGACAGCGTTGTCTTTGCGTGTTTCTATAAAAGGGTTGTGAATTAAATGTTAATTCACATCATTAAATTTAACATCCAAGGAATTTAAAAATGAGCGTGTCTAAACTACCTAGCTTTAAAATCTCTGCTTTAGCGAGTGCGGTTTTGCTATCTACAGTACCAGCGGCAATGGCTGAACAAATTGAGTCAGAACGATTTATTGTACATTTGTCAGAAAAAACAACAGCAGTACACACAACATTTGCGCGCAGCCAAGCGCAAGTGAACGACATGAAACGCAGTTTAATGAATAACATTGCAACGAACGCGAGCGTTGAGGTTGTTCAAGCATTACCTGGCATTAATGCCATGGCCGTGGTATTAACAGCTGAACAAAAATCACGTTTGGAGCAAAGTGCCGATGTAGTGAATATCGAAGTGGATCCTAAGCGCTATTTAATGGCTGAATCGACGCCTTATGGAATCACCATGGTGCAAGCAGCACAGCTTTCTGACAACCTTACAGGGAATCAGAAGGTTTGTATTATGGATACTGGTTACACGTTAAATCATCCTGATTTACCTAACACTGGTGTGACAGGCAGTGATGGTTATGGCGCTAACAACACAGGCAACTGGTATAACGATGGTAATGGCCATGGTACGCATGTTGCCGGTACTATCGCAGCACTAGGAGGCAATGGCCAAGGTGTGATTGGGGTTAACTCTTCGGGTCAATTAGGGTTGCATATTGTTAAAGTGTTTAATGATCAAGGTCGTTGGGCATATGGCTCAGATCTTGTTGCTGCAATTAGTCAATGCCAAAGTGCTGGCGCGACTGTAACCAGCATGAGTTTAGGTGGTCCTCAGTCATCGAATGCAGAGCGCCAAGCTTTTGCTAGCAGTTATGCCCAAGGTATGTTGCACATAGCAGCTGCAGGTAACGACGCTAACAGTTCTTTAAGTTACCCGGCATCGTATGATGACGTTGTGTCGGTTGCAGCTGTTAATCGTAATGGTACTAAAGCGTCTTTCTCGCAATACAACGCGCAGGTAGAAATAGCAGCGCCGGGAGTAGGCACTAACTCAACGTGGAACAATGGCGGATATAAAAGTATTAGTGGTACGTCAATGGCAACCCCTCATGTATCAGGTGTTGCAGCATTGGTGTGGAGCCACTTTCCACAGTGTTCGAATCAACAAATTCGTGATGCTTTAAATGCCACTGCGCAAGATAAAGGCGCGCCAGGGCGAGATACTTCGTATGGTTTTGGTATTGTTAAGGCGAAAGATGCCTATGACTATTTAGCTCAATCAGAGTGTGGTGGTGGTAGTGGTGTGGATAATGCACCTGTGGCACGCTTTAGTGCGGCGGTAAATGATAAACAAGTTACATTTTCTAACGCTTCAACTGATGATAAAGGGATAAGCAGTTACTATTGGAACTTTGGTGATGGTAACTCAGCCACCAGTGAAAACCCCATTCATACCTATGCTGTTGATGGTAACTATTCAGTTACGCTAGAAGTGACTGATACGGCAGGTCAAACAAATCAACGTAGTCAAACCGTTAAAGTAACATCGGTGGTTGGCGGTGAATGTGATGGTATTGCAGCATGGAATGCCAGCAAAGCATACCGCATTGGTGATTTAGTTGAATTTAATCAAGCTAAGTACAAAGCGACTTGGTGGTCAACAGGTGCAAGCCCAGCAGTATTTGCAAATGTATGGTCTCGCCAAGGTGACTGTAAAACCGGTGGCGGTACAGTTAATCAAGCGCCTAAAGCGAATTTTGATTTTAGTGTAAATGGCTTGGCAGTTAATTTTACTAATGCTTCAACTGATGATGTTGCTGTGACTGCGTATAATTGGACCTTTGGTGATGGCAATGCTGCAAACACCAAAACCCCAGCGCACACATATCAAGCCTCTGGTAGCTACAAAGTTGAGCTGACGGTAAGTGACGCGCAAGGACTAAACCATAGCTTAACAAAAACCATTACTGTGAGTGACGCCGTGACACCGCCAGAAGGCTGTAGTGATCTGGCTGTGTGGTCTGCATCAGCTGTTTATAACCAAGGTCAAGAAGTTGCATTTGATGGTCGTCGTTATAGTGCGAAGTGGTGGACTCAAGGTGCGAACCCTGCGGATAATTCATCAGCATGGGCTGTATGGAAAGACTTAGGCGTATGCCAATAACGCTAAATAACCAGAGTTCAGGTTAAAAAGTAAAAAGCCTCGGCTCATTTTAATGAGCCTCGGCTTTTTAATAATCTTGAAAGGTAAACAGACCCTAAATTAACCTGAACTCTGGATAATAAATTTATCTCCAGCGGCTACTTTAAGCGCTAACTGCGTTGAATTTACTTGCAATAGGCCAACTATTGACGCATAAATTCGCCTTTTTACCCCTGAAAGTCTCCGGCTGGAGACTTAAAAAAATTATTATTTAACATCAGTATATTAGTACATCTCTTAACCAGAGTTCAGGTTAAATTATTATTTCTTTTTCTTCACTTTTGTTTTCGCTTTTTTACGCGCTTTAATTTTAGCTGGGTCTTTCACTTTTTTAATCGGCATTTTCGCTTCTTTATGCTGCGGCTCAATCCCTTTGATTACACGGCGTTTTAGCTTTTGCTCAGTGTAACGTTCAACTTTAGATAAAACAGCAATATCATGTGCTTCAACGAGTGAAATTGCGATGCCTTTTTTTCCTGCGCGGCCTGTACGACCAATACGATGAACATATACGTCGGCAGTGCGCGGCATGTCAAAGTTTATAACGTGGCTAATATCAGCAACATCAATACCACGGGCAGCAACATCGGTAGCAACCAAAATTTTAGTGCGTCCACTGTGAAAGTTTTCCATGGCTTTCATGCGCTTGTCTTGTGGCATTTCACCGCGCAACCACGCGGCTTTTACACCGTTGTTAGTTAGTTCACCAATTAAGGTTTCAAGACGTTCACGGGTTTTTACAAACACAATAGCTTTGGTGACATCGGGTGCATTTAAGGTATTCACCAATAGCTCTAGCTTGTGGTGATAGTCATCAGCTAAATGTACCCACTGGTGGATTTTGGCTTTTTCTTTACGCGATGATTCTGCCTCAAGGAGTGCAGGGTCATTTAATATTTGTTCTGCAAATCTCTCAACACTGTCGCCTTCAAGTGTTGCTGAGAATAAAAAGCACTGACGGCGGTTTTTAGCTTCTTCACAGATACGCATCATTTCTTTACGAAAGCCCATGTCGAGCATGCGGTCTGCTTCATCTAAAATAAGCATCTCAACATTTTCAGCGTGAAAGTTTTCGGTTTCTAAATATTCCATCAAACGCCCAGGCGTAGCGATAAGAATATCGTTGTTTTTTTCAAAAATCTCTTTATGCGTACCGTAGTTAATACCGCCCGTTACTACACCAATTTTAAGGTGAGTGCCTTTGGCCAGTAACTCACATTGTTCATGAATTTGATAAGCAAGCTCGCGGGTTGGTGTCATAATTAACACTCGCGCAAAGCCAGGTTCGCGGCGTGGGAAATCCAATAAGTATTGAATTGCAGGAATTAAAAATGCTGCGGTTTTACCTGTACCCGTTGGCGCAGATGCTAAAATATCACGCCCTTGCAGCGCTTCAGGGATAGCTTGTTGCTGAATGCTGGTTGGGGTTTCATAACCCATTTTAGCGACGGCGTTTAGTAACTTGTTATCGATATCAAAATCAGAAAATTGCATAGAGTGTCAAAAATAGAGGACAATGCAGATAATTATACGCGCTATACAGCGGTTGGTGAATGAAAAGGTGAAAAAATGTCAGGGTTTGTGTTTAAACAATTTAAAGTTGAGCATGACCAGTGCGCTATGAAGGTCTCGACCGATGGCATTTTATTGGGTGCCTGGGCGAAATTAACTAACGGCCAACGAGCGCTCGATATAGGCACAGGCACAGGGTTATTGGCTTTGATGTGTAAACAGCGAGCTGTGGACTTAGTCATCACAGCCGTCGAAATTGATGAGGCCGCTTATCATCAAGCCAAGCAAAATATTGCACAAAGCCCGTGGCCCGATATTGCACTGCATCACCAACGTATCCAAGAATTTGAAGCCGATGCGCCATTTGATATGGTAATTAGTAACCCGCCTTATTTTAATAATAGCTTAAAAGGGGATGATGCAGGG
Organism: Pseudoalteromonas atlantica; assembly: GCF_043641955.1. Classification (GTDB taxonomy): domain Bacteria; phylum Pseudomonadota; class Gammaproteobacteria; order Enterobacterales; family Alteromonadaceae; genus Pseudoalteromonas; species Pseudoalteromonas atlantica_A. Next base: position 9,859 of record NZ_JBHZRV010000004.1, on the reverse strand, counting down.
CGAAACACAGCACGCCATACAGATGGTTTAAGTTTTACCCAGTTAATTGCTGCATTTAAGCGCCTAGCAAATGCCAGTGCGCTTTTTAATGTGATATTGCCCTGCGAAGAGGCGAAGTTGTTTATAGCCGAGGCATTATCACAAGGGCTTTATTTGCAACATCATTGTTTAGTACAAACTAAAAAAACTAAGCCTGCAACGCGTAGCTTAATGTGCTTTGGCTACCAAGAGGTTGATTGCAAGCCTCAGCACTTAATTATTCATAATGAAGGCGGTCAATACAGTGATGATTTCGTTAACCTCTGTAAAGACTTTTACTTAAAGATGTAAGCTTTATTGAAGAATAGGTACAAATAGCGCACACTGACAAAAATGACTCTAAGTAGATAGATATGGATAATCAATTACCTAAATCATTCATGATACTGTTAGCTGTGTTACAGGGGGCTGCTTTAACACTGTTATATCGCAGCCTTGAAGGGGCAACATGGCCCGCCTCAGACCCGATTTGGTTTACCTCTTTGGCTACATTTGTAATCAGTTTTCCTTTACTGACATTACTCGCTGTAGAACAAGGCAATATTAAAAAGTTACTTATTTACTTGCTGCCTTTTTGCTTATTGTTGTCACTGTTAGGAGGATACATTGGGTCTGAACATTACCCGTTAGCGCTGGTTGATAATGATTTGCTAACCGCTACTTTTGTGATTACCTCCTTGGTCGCAAGCTTTAAAGCCTTAATGTATATCCAGCAGTTTATAGATAAAGAGGCGATTCATTATGCTCAGTTGTTTAAACTGTCATGGCAAAATTTTCTTTTATTCATCGAATGCTGGTTATTTGTATTAATTTTCTGGGGTATTTTGAATTTAGGCGCTGCCTTATTTGATGCGCTGGACATTGAGTTTTTCACGGCGCTATTAAGAAAAGAATGGTTTTGGATCCCTACAATTACCTTAGCGTTTGCTTTTGCGAGTATTGTATTTAGAAGTTTGTTAAATGTAGAGCAAAACATAGCCACATTACTGCAAGTTATAATTAAGTTTTTACTGCCTGTTTTAACTATTGTTTCTTTGGGCTTTTTAGCAACTTTACCCTTTGCTGGGCTTGAAAAATTATGGCAAACAGGTAATGGCACTTCGTTGGTTTTATGGCTGCAATTGCTAACACTCTTTTTTGTAAATACAGTCTATCAACAGGCGTCTTTGCAACGTCCTTATAGTATTGTTTTGCACAGGTTAATTATTATAGGCGTTGGGTTATTACCTATTTATAGCTTAATAGCGGCCTATGGACTTTGGTTACGTGTTGATCAATATGGTTTAAGTGTTGCAAGATGCTGGGCCATTTTAATGTGCTTTTTACTGGCGTGTTTTTCGTTTGGCTATTTAGTAGGTATTATTAAAAAACGAGATGCGTGGCTCGAGGTTCAAAACAAGGTCAATATTGGCATGGGGCTCATTGTGCTAGTAAGTATGCTGCTGGTAAATTCCCCCATTTTAAATTTTCAACGTATCGCGAGTGATAGCCAGATTGCGCGCTTAAATGATGGTAAAGTCACACTTAAAGAGTTTGATTATAATTACTTTGCATCAAATCTGGGGCGCCAAGGTTACCTTGCAATGCAAGATTTGAAAGCGCAAATACAAAACTCACATCCAGAGCAAGTAGCAATCATTGAGCGAATGTACGTAAACCCTGATTTTGAGACTGTTAAAGAGCTTGAAACACTCTCAGAGTTTATTGCGCACAGTGTATTTTGGCCGCAGCAAGAAGCGTTTCCAGATGATTTAATCGAGTCTATCTTCGATACGGTGCATTTTAGCAACTGGGCACCTTTGAACAGCCACTCTTTTTATTTTATTGCAATTGATTTGAATAACGACGAAAAGCTAGAGTATGTATTTATTGATGAAACTAATCACTTTACAGAGGCTAAGCTTTGGTTTGAAAGAGACGGTGAGTGGCAACAAAAATACATGAATACGGATAACCCAGCGCAAATAAAGTTACTAAAAACTTTATTAGAAGCAGGAAAAATCGAAGTAGAAAAACCGAGTTATAATCATTTAAAGGTAGGCGATGTTGTGTTCAAAGTAACCAACGATGTGCCTAATTAGCCTTAAAGGCGATTTATTTATGGCGTTTACAGTAGTAAACGTCACCGTTTAATAAGGCTGTTACGCATTAGGGAATATCGTAATTAAGGGGGGGGGCTCCCCCTTTTTTCAGCTCCCAGCACTTTAAGAGTTTGAACTTCTTTTGACTGTTACAAAGTCTCGCTGTATTCAGTCATTATTTGCTCAACCCAATTGGCAATTCGCTCGTCGCTGTGCTCGTATTGACTGTCTTCATCAAGGGCGAGACCAACAAAGTTTTTGTTGTCAGGGGTGAGTGCCTTTGATGCTTCAAACTCATAGCTGGCATCATTTGGCCATAAACCTAGCAGGGTAAATTCTTGACTGCTAATTTCATCATGTAGCATACCAAGGGCATCTTGAAACCATTGGCCGTAACCTTGTTGGTCACCCATACCAAATAAGGCGATGGTTTTTCCCGTTAGATTAACGTCTTTAATGTCATCCCAGATTGATTCCCAATCTTCTTGTAACTCACCAAAGTCCCATGTTGAAATACCAAAGATGATAAAGTCGTAATTCTCTGCATTTTTTAGTGGCTCATCTTTGATGTTGTGCAGGCTGACAATGTCTTGCCCAATGATATCGCGGATTTTTTCTGCTGCAATTTCCGTATAACAAGTTGTAGAGCCATAAAATAAACCAATTTGCATCGTATTTATCACTGTGTGTTTGCTTGATATGATAGGCTCAAGTTTACCGTAAGGTATTACTAATTGATACCTTGATTACATGGGAATAACTGTGACATCGTTAAACAAAAACAAGCCATTAGAAACACTTAATGACTCTGATAATGAGGTATTAACTAATATCGATTATTTAGAATCGTTTTTAGACAATCTCTACCTTGAACAACATGTCAGTGATAATACGTTATCTGCGTATCGTAGTGACTTAGATAAATTTTGTTTATTTTTAGAAGGGCAAGATTTACTCACAGTATCCGCTTTAGACATTGAAAGTTACTTAGCGCATCGGGTTGATTTAGGTTTAAAGCCACGTAGTACAGCGCGTAGTATTAGTGCAATAAAACGCTTTTATCAGTATTTAGTGCGCGAAAAGTTTTTAACCGAATCACCTATGGTAAATATTGCGCAACCCAAAGCCGGACAATCGTTACCAAAAACACTTTCAGAAAATGAAGTCGAAGCGTTACTAGCTGCACCCAATGTAGATGAACCAATGGGGCTGCGTGACAAAGCGATGTTAGAGCTCTTATATGCAACAGGGCTTCGGGTAAGTGAGCTTGTTGGCTTACGGATGGAGCAAATAAATCTTCGTCAGTCTGTTGTGTTTGTAAAAGGTAAAGGCAACAAAGAGCGTTTGGTACCACTTGGCGAAGAAGCCATGCATTGGCTTGAGCAGTTTTTAAAAGTAGGTCGCGGGCAAATGATCAAGCATGCCACTGATTTTGTATTTCCGTCTAAACGCGGAGTGGGTATGACACGACAAACTTTTTGGCATCGGATTAAACACTATGCTATTTTGGCATCGGTTGAGTCGCCTTTATCACCCCATACGCTGCGTCATGCTTTTGCAACGCATTTACTTAATCATGGTGCAGACCTGAGGGTTGTACAAATGATGTTAGGGCATAGCGATTTATCGACAACACAAATTTATACCCATGTTGCCAATGAACGGTTAAAATCGGTACATCAGCAGCATCACCCGCGTGCTTAGTGAAATTTTTTAGTGCATTAGCGGTCATAGTAAAGACGAATTATCAGGATATAAGAGAACATGATGAAAAAGTTAGTATTAGCCGGTGCAATGTTAGGCACCAGTTTAAGTGCGTTTGCAAATGGTGTATTAGCCGTACCTGATGCCAATGACCCAATTGTGACTAAGTTTGCAGAGCTAGGCGTTACTGTAAAGCATATTAATCCAAGCCCTGTGGCAGGTTTAAAAGAATTAATCACTGATAAAGGTGTGCTTTACGCAAGCCCAGATGGTCAATTTTTAATGCAAGGTACATTAATTGACTTAAATAATCGCAGTAATTTGACCGAGCAAGCATTAAATGGTGTTCGCAAAGAAGGGTTGTCAGATTACGAAGAATCAATGATTGTGTACAAAGCAAAAAATGAAAAGCACAGCATTACTGTTTTTACTGACATAAGCTGTGGCTACTGTCGTAAGTTACACCGTGAACTGGACGATTTGCTTGAAGCGGGTATTACTGTTAAGTATTTAGCGTTCCCACGTGGTGGCTTACAAGGTTCTGGTTATGCTGATTTAATGAATGTTTGGTGTGCTAAAGATCAGCAATCAGCACTTACTGAGGCAAAAGCCGGTGCTGAAACAATGGCAGTACAAGGTTGTGCAGCACCAATCGCTGAGCACTATCAGTTAGGTCAAAGTTTTGGTATCAGCGGCACACCAGCTATTATCTTAGAAGATGGTACCATGATCCCAGGTTATCAACCTGCGGCAGCGCTTAGTGCTGCACTTGAAGCGAAGAAGTCTTCATAATTGAATAAAACGTTTTAAAAAGGCCGTTTTAGGCCTTTTTTTGTTAGCTCTCCTAGCTTAAAAGTATCGCCTGCTGCATGAAAAAAATAATTCAAGCTCGACAAACTGTTGATGATTCACACCTACCTAGTAATTTACACCCTGTTATTAAGCAAATTTACGCCACTCGCCAAGTAAGCCATGCTGATGAATTAAATAATAGCGCAGCCACATTACATGATTTTAGGTTGTTTAAAGATATCGATAAAGCCACTGAGCTATTGATTTGGGCACTACAAACACAAAGTAAAATTCTTATTGTGGGTGATTTTGATGCTGATGGTGCCACCAGTACCGCAACATTAATGCACGGGCTGTCCATGTTTGGTTTTGCGCATTTAGATTATCTTATTCCTGATCGGTTTAGCCTAGGGTACGGCTTAAGCCCTGCGCTTGCTGTGCAAATAGTCACCATAGCACCCGATTTAGTGATCACTGTTGATAATGGCATTTCGTGCATTGCTGGCATCGAGATTGTTAAAGCGGCAGGCATTAAAGTACTGGTAACTGACCACCATTTACAAGGTGAGCAATTACCCGATGCTGATGCCATTGTTAACCCAAACCGCCACGACTGTGAATTTCCATCTAAATCAATTGCCGGCGTTGGTGTCGCGTTTTATTTATTAATTGCACTGAGAAGTGCATTGCGGGACTTAGGGCACTTTGCACAATCATCACCGCCTAATTTAGCAGAGTTACTTGATATTGTTGCGCTTGGCACTGTGGCCGATGTAGTTGCGCTGGATGCGAATAATCGTACTTTAGTGCATCAGGGATTAGCACGTATCCGCAGTGGTAATACGCGCCCAGGGATCACCGCATTAATTGAAGTTGCAAATCGCAATGCTGCACGCTTAAGTGCCAGTGACTTTGGCTTTTCATTAGCACCACGCTTGAACGCAGCAGGGCGCTTAGATGATATGAGCTTAGGGATAGCGTGTTTGTTATCAGCTGATTTAAATCAAGCAAGGCGCATCGCCGGAGAGCTCGATAGCCTAAACCACGAGCGCCGTGAAATAGAGCAAGGTATGCAAGCTGAAGCACAAGCTGTACTCGACCGCCTAGCTTTTAGTAGCGATACCGTACCAGATGCCATTTGTTTATATCAGCAAGATTGGCATCAAGGTGTAATAGGTATTTTAGCTGGGCGTTTAAAAGAAAAGTATCATAGGCCCACCGTGATATTCGCTGGTGGCGATAATGGCGAGGTCAAGGGCTCTTGTCGCTCGATTGAGGGGCTGCACATGCGCGACTTACTCGAGCGTTTAAATACTTTACACCCACACTTAATAAGCAAATTTGGTGGTCATGCAATGGCTGCTGGGTTGAGCATCAATGAACAGCACTTTAGTGAATTTAAACAGGCATTTGAGCACGCAGTATCAGCGCAATTAAGCGAAGAGCATAAACAGTGCATTATTCTTACTGATGGTGAACTACCCGCTGATTGTTTTAATATGGATTTTGCGCAGTTAATTAAACAAGCAGGGCCGTGGGGGCAGCAGTTTCCAGAGCCTGTGTTTGAACACACCTTTGAAGTTGTTCAACAGCGGATTGTTGGTGAAAAGCATTTAAAGCTGGTGCTTAAACATCAATCTGGCCGCTTGGTAGATGCGATTGCGTTTGGCGTTGATGTTAAAGCGTGGCCTGACACTGAAGTACGTTTTGTTGATGTTGCTTATCAGCTCGATATAAATGAATTTAGGGGGAAATTTACGCTGCAATTAATTGTTCGTGAGCTGCAAAAGAGCCCTTAAAAAATATCGCTCTAGGGTGTATAAAATACTAATAAAACGCGCGGTTTTTTGTTAAAATCGGACGTTTTTATTATTTAAAGAAATTTATAGGGCAAATTGCCGTATAAATCAGCCATTTTGGAGTAACGTAGATGTTTGAAGTGAATCCTGTGATTAATCAAATCAAGGAAATTCGCGAACGTACCGAGCTGCTTCGGGGGTACCTTTGACTACGCTCACAAACAAGAGCGCCTAGAAGAAGTTAACGCCGAACTTGAAGACTCAGCGGTATGGAATGAGCCCGAACGCGCGCAAGCGCTTGGCCGTGAAAAATCAGCACTAGAGGCCGTTGTTGAAACGATTGACAACCTTGTTGCAGGTGCTGACGATGTTGAAGGTTTACTTGAACTTGCTATAGAAGCTGAAGACGAAGAGACTTTTAACGAGGCGCAAAGCGAGCTGGATGACTTAAACGAGCAGCTCGAAGGTTTAGAGTTCCGTCGTATGTTCTCAGGCGCTCATGATTCAAACGATGCTTACTTAGATTTACAATCTGGCTCTGGCGGCACCGAAGCACAAGACTGGTGTAACATGCTGCTGCGTATGTATTTACGTTGGGGCGAAGCAAAAGGCTTTAAAGTCGAGCTAGTAGAAGCCACTGACGGTGATGTTGCTGGTATTAAAGGTGCCACTGTACGCTTTGTTGGTGAATACGCTTATGGTTGGTTGCGCACTGAAACAGGTGTTCATCGCTTGGTACGTAAGAGCCCATTTGATTCAAGTGGCCGCCGTCACACATCTTTTGCTTCAGCATTCGTATACCCAGAGATAGACGATAATATCGAAATTGATATTAACCCGTCTGATTTACGAATTGACGTATACCGTGCATCAGGCGCGGGTGGTCAGCACGTAAATACCACCGAATCTGCAGTACGTATTACCCACGTGCCAACAAATACGGTTGTGCAGTGTCAAAACGAACGTTCTCAGCATAAAAACAAAGCGCAAGCGATGAAGCAGCTAAAAGCAAAATTATTTGAGCTTGAACTGCAACAACAAAATGCGGAAAAACAAAGCCAAGAAGACGCCAAATCAGATATCGGTTGGGGTAGTCAAATTCGTTCATATGTACTTGATGATGCCCGTATTAAAGATTTACGCACCGGCGTTGAAAACCGTAATACCCAATCGGTACTTGACGGTAACTTAGATAAATTTATTGAAGCCAGCCTAAAATCTGGTTTATAACCACCAAGCTAAAAAAGAGCTAAAAAATGACTGATCAAATCCAAGACGAAAATAAGTTAATCGCTGAGCGTCGTGGCAAATTAGACGCTATTCGCGAAAATTGCCCAGCCAACGGTCATCCAAACCAATTCCGTCGTGAGCATTACACGGCAGATTTGCAGGCTGAGTTTGGTGATAAATCGAAAGAAGAGCTAATAGATCTTCAGCATGTTGTATCAATTGCTGGACGTATCCTTGCCAAGCGTGGTCCATTTATGTCTATTCAAGATATGAAAGGCCGTGTGCAAGCGTATGCATCAAAAGATGTACAAAAAGATTTAAAAGCAAAATACGGTCAACTAGATATCGGTGACATCATTGGTGTTAAAGGTGCACTTAATAAATCAGGTAAAGGCGACTTATACGTAGAAATGACAGAGTATGAATTACTTACTAAGTCATTACGTCCACTTCCTGAAAAATTCCATGGTTTATCAGATCAAGAAACTAAGTACCGCCAACGTTATGTTGATTTGATCACCAACGAAGCAACGCGTGAGACGTTCCGTATTCGCTCACAAGTGGTTGAAGGTATTCGTCGTTTCTTAGCTGACCGTGACTTTATGGAAGTAGAAACACCGATGCTACAGGTTATTCCTGGTGGCGCAACGGCGCGTCCATTTGTGACTCACCACAATGCCCTTGATATCGACATGTACTTACGTATTGCACCAGAGCTTTACTTAAAGCGCTTGGTGGTAGGTGGTTTTGACCGCGTATTTGAAATTAACCGTAACTTCCGTAACGAAGGGTTATCAACCCGTCATAACCCAGAATTCACCATGATTGAGTTCTACCAAGCATACGCTGATTACATCGACTTGATGAATATCACGGAAGACATGTTACGTACAGTGGCAACAAACGTACTTGGCAGCCCAATTGTGGTTAATACTACTAAAGACGAAAACGGTGAAGTGATTGACTCTGTTGAGTACGACTTTGGTCAACCGTTTACTCGTTTAAGCATGGCAGATGCAATCTTAAAGTATAACCCTGAGTTTGATGCGGCTGTATTTAACGACCCAGAAAACCACTTTGAAGAATTAAAAGCGTACGCTAAGCAAGTACACGTTAAAATCCCTGAAAACTGTGTTTGGGGCCCGGGTAAATTCCTGTGTGAAATATTTGAAGAAACGGCTGAGCACATGCTTATCCAACCTACATTTATTACTGGCTACCCGTGGGAAGTATCGCCACTTGCTCGTCGTAACGATGAAAACCCATTTGTTACTGACCGTTTTGAGTTCTTTGTTGGCGGTCGCGAACTTGCAAATGGTTTCTCTGAGCTTAACGATGCACAAGACCAAGCAGAGCGTTTCACGCGTCAGGTTGAAGAAAAAGACGCTGGTGATGATGAAGCAATGCATTACGATGAAGACTATATTCGCGCACTAGAGTATGGCCTACCGCCAACTGCAGGTGAGGGCATTGGTATCGACCGTTTAGTTATGTTGTTTACCGACTCATCAACAATCAAAGACGTTATCTTGTTCCCGCACATGCGCCCGCAAGCTGACTAAGTTTATTTTTAAATAAGCTATAAAACGCCGCTTACTTTAGCGGCGTTTTTGTATGAGAAATTTAAACCCTGCATGATGAGTTATTTTTTTATCTCAATTAACTGATTTTTATTTAAAAAATTAAAAAGCTTTAAACTAGCCTAATTTAAACTAAGCAAATAAATTTAAATAGACTAAACTCTTGCTTCTTATAAAGCGTAAAGTATGTGTTTTGGTTTTTTAAGTTAACCCTAAAGTATGTTGATTACATGGATCTAGTATGAAAGATAAAAAGCAGCAGCCTGAAGATGCGTTAAATAGGCACACCGATGATGAACAAAGGCAAATTTACTACCGTGCATGTATTGCTGAGTTTCAACAATTAGGCTATCAGGATCAATACTTAGAACACTTAACGGATGAGTTGGTACCTATTTTGGGTGTTAACAGCGATATAAGAAAACCATAAGTGTTTAATCATCAAGCTTTAAGCGTATGTTTTTTGTTCTAATGAGTGTTCTCTAACCGAACAGCCACTTTTAACAAGAAAAGTGTTTGACATATTTTCTGAAATCTTTATTATACGCCCCACAAGACGGAGAGGTGGCCGAGTGGCCGAAGGCGCTCCCCTGCTAAGGGAGTATAGGGTTTGTAGCTCTATCGAGGGTTCGAA